>CAIYWI010000057.1 GCA_903929885.1 uncultured Phycisphaerales bacterium | reverse complement strand
GCGAACGCCGCCCAGGATGCCCTTGCACGCCGAGGCCTTGGCGTTCGCGGCGTAATCGATGTACTTGGGGATGGCCACGCCCGCCAGGATGGCGAGCACGACGATCACGGCCACGAGCTCGATCAGGGTGAAGGCTCGCGACTGGCGGCCGCGGCGAGCGACGGAAAGCGATGCGTGGTGCATGAAATGACTCCTCTGTGAATGCCGGGGGCTTTCCCGGGATGGCGGACGCGCTGCATTCGCCTGTCTTGCCTTCGTCCGTTCATCCCATCAACTTGAGCATGTCCCACATGGGCAGGAAGATTCCCATCGCCACCGTCAGCACGACCCCCGCGATCACCACGATCAGGAGGGGCTCGATCAGGGTGGCCATGTTCTTCGAGACGATGGAGGTGTCTCGCTCGTAGTGCTTGGCGACGACCCCGCACATGCGGGCGAGCTCGGCGGTCTCCTCGCCGGAGGTGAGCATGCGCCGCGCGAAGCCGGGGAGGTAGGAGCAGCCGGGAAGGATGCCCGCCAGGCGACCGCCGTTGCGGACCTGATCGACGATCATGATCACGTCCTTCTGGAGGGCCGTGCGTCCAGAGGCCGCGCCCGCCATCGAGAGCGAATCGATGAGACTGAGGCCCGAGCTCAGGCACAGTCCGAAGACGCGGGCGAAGCGGGCGACGGCCACCCCCACGAGCAGGGAGGAGAGCACCGGCACCTTGTGGAGCAGGTGCTCGATTCGCTCCCGGCCGCCCCTCGAGCGCCAGATCGCCCGGATGCCGACGATGGCGGCCCCGGCGCCGAGGATCCACAGGAACCAGTAGTTCTGCACCGAGTCGCCCAGCCAGATGAGCACCTGGGTGATGTACGGCAGTTCCATCTTCTTCGAGGCGTACATCCTCGTGAATCGCGGCACGACGAAGCCCACGAGGAAGAAGACCGCGACGACCAGCACGCACATCGTGCAGATCGGGTACATCAGGGCCGAGCGCACGGTCGATCGCAACTCGACGTCGCGCTCGAGCATCTCGCTGAGGTACTCGAGCACGTTGACGAGGTTGCCGCTGTGCTCGGCGGCCCGAATCGTCTCGACATACAGCGTGGTGAAGATCGCCGGATGCTCCTGGAGCGCGTCGGCGATGCGGCCGCCGGCCTCGATTCGGGCGGCGACGAGCATCAGGGCCTCGCGGAGCTGCCCCGGGGGCTCCTGCTCGGCGATGTTGCGGATGCCCTGCGCCACCGGCACCCTGGCGCCGATCATGACGCCGAGCTGGTACGTGAAGTTGGCGATGTCCTTCTGCCGCACGCGACGCGACCCGCCGTGCCGCTCGCGAGCCGCCGCCACCTTGATGGGCGTGAGCCCCATCGCGGTGATCTGGCGATAGGCGTCGACCTCGGTGGCCGCGCGAGCGACCCCGCGCTGCCGCCGCCCGGTCTTGTCCATCGCCACGTACTCGAAGGCGGTGCTCGCGATCATGCGCTGAGCCTCATGGCGTCGCCGTCGCCGCCCTCGTGCAGGTCGAGGTTCTCGGCGGTGTCGGACTCCAGCGTGCCCGCCGCCACCGCGATGACCTCCTCGAGGGTGGTGACGCCAAGCCGCGCCTTCTCGAGCCCGTCCTCCCACATCGGCCGCATGCCCACGTCGCGGGCCGCGCGGCGCAGCGCGGGCGTCGATGCCGCCCGCTCGACCGCCAGCTGGATCTGGGGCGACATCGGGAACACCTCGTAGACGCCCAGCCGCCCGCGGTATCCGCTGCTCAGGCACGCCGGGCAGCCGGCGCCCTTGCGGAACTGCCCGTCGCCCCCCTGGCCGAACCGCTGCAGGAGCACGTTGTCCGGCGAGTAGGGAGCGGCGCACGAGGAGCACACGCGTCGCACAAGCCGCTGGGCGATCACGCCCAGCACCGCGCCCGCGATGGCGAAGGAGGGGCAGCCGAAGTCGCGCAAGCGCGCCACGGCGCCCGCCGCGTCGTTGGTGTGCAGGGTCGAAAGCACCAAGTGACCGGTCAGCGACGCCTGGATGGCGATGCGGGCCGATTCCTCGTCGCGAATCTCGCCCAGGAGGACGATGTCGGGGTCCTGACGCAGGATCGACCGCAACGCGCCCGCGAAGGTCATGCCGATTTCGGCGTTGACCTGCACCTGGCGAACCAGCGGCATGCGAATCTCGACGGGATCCTCGATCGTGATGACGTTGCGATCGGGGCTGTTGAGCTTCGACAGGAAGCTGTAGAGCGTGGTCGTCTTGCCCGAACCCGTCGGTCCGGTCACCAGAATCATCCCGTGCGGGTGCGCGAGCATGGACTCCGCGGCGGCCGTCATCGACGCGTTGAAGCCCAGCTCCTTGAAGTTGCCGATCGCCGCGTGTCCCGACAGCACGCGGATCACCACGTTCTCGCCCGACACGGTGGGAATGATCGAGACGCGCATGTCCACCATCCGCCCCGCGTGCGGGTAGCGGAACTTGCCGTCCTGCGGACGACGCGTCTGCGTCAGGTCGAGGTTCGACATCACCTTGAGCCGCTGCACCAGCGCGGCGTGCGCCGAGAGGGGCGGCCCCTGCACCTGGTGCAGCACGCCGTCGATGCGGTAGCGAAGGTGCAGGTCCTTCTCGTCGGGCCCGAGGTGCACGTCCGAGGCGTTCCGCTCGATGGCGTGCGCCAGGATCTGATTGACCGCCACCACGATGGGCTCGTCGTCGGTCGAGTTGCCCTGCGTGCCGGCCGCCACCGAGTCCGTCGACGCCGAGGAGCCGCCGCCCATCGAATAGGCCCGCTCGATGAGATTCCGCAGGGCGGTGGTCTCGCACAGGACCGGCTCGATCTCCGTCCGCAGCAGCGTTCGCAGACGATCCACCGCCGCAAGGTCCGTCGGGTCGGCCATGCCGACCACGACGCTCCGCCCGAAGTTGAAGAGCGGGAATGCGAGCCGCTTCTCGGCCGCCGACTTGGTCAGCAGTTGCGAGTTTCGAAAGTCGATGTCGAAGTGACGCAGGTCGACGAAGGTGCACTCGCTGACGGCCGCGCGGGCGATGGCCGCCTGCTCGGGCGTCACCAGCCCCATGTCCACGGCCGCCTGCGCGGGCGGGATCCGCTGCTCGGCCGCCTGCCTGACGGCCTTGTCGGCGTTCTCCGCCGAAAGCGAGCCGTCCTCCACGAGTTGGGCGATGACGAAGTCTCGTTCAGGACGCACGACGCACCTCCGTGTCGAGCACGGCGCCCGACGCCTTCACGTGTTCCACCATGGCCCGCACCCGCTCGCGGCCGGCGGGGTCCGTCGTGTCGAAACTGCAGCCGACGTAGTACGTGGGCTTGCAGTCGAGCATGCCCACCCGCTGCACCGTCGCGGGCATCTCGAACTCGAACGGCGTCGGCCCGGCGAAGTGCACCTTCACCGTCAGCGAGCACCCGCGAGGCAGGAACACCGGCGTCCGCAGCCCCAGCCCGCCCATGCTGAAGTCGATGGCACGCACCTCGAGGCAGTTGGCGTTGCTGAGCATCGAGCGCGTGATGCGCACCAGGTTGGTGCACGAGGCGCCCACCCGCACCTCCGCCGGATGCTCGGCCACATACCGGTCGTGCCGCCTGAGGGTCAAGTCGAAGTTCTGGGTGGCCATGTCGCTCCTTTGCATCCCCGCGGAGGGGCCCTGCGCCTCAAACATCGGTCAGGCGGGGGCCCCACTTCAGGCCCCCCGCGCCTCCCCTGCGCCGGCCCGTGCGAGCATCCCCGGACGAGGGGCCCGCGTCCTGCGCGGGCCCCTCGCCGGCAATGACTCCGGCTCCGATCGCTCACGCGGCGGCGCGGCGGCTCGCCTTGGCCCTGGGCCCGATGCGGCCCGCCGTGATCGCCTCGCCCGCGGGCTCCTGCGCCAATCGGCCCGTCAGCACCACCTTGACGGTTTCCAGCGGCGTCGTGGCCCACAGGTCGCAGTGGATCTCCTCGGCCAGCCCCTCGGCCCGGTTGAACACCCCCGCGGCCACCACGATCCGGGTGCGGTCGGCCGCCCCGATCTCGCGGATCTGATCGATGATCTCCCGCACCGAGGGCAGGTCGCTCGCGGCGGCCGCGAAAATCACGAGGAAGTCGGGCCGGCGGGCGTGCACCTGGGCCAGCACCTCGTCACCCGGAACCCCGCCGCCGCAGAACGTCACGTGGCACCCGGCCGCCTCGAGCAGGTCGACGGCCATCTGCGCCGCGAGTTCCTCGCTCTGGCTGGGGCCGCAGAAGGCGAAGACCCGCTTGCCGTTGGCGGGCGTGGCGGGCAACTTCGCGCCGACCTGATCCACCAGGGTGCGGAGCAGTCGCGTGGACAGGTGATATCCCACCGTGGTGAGCTGATCGGCGCGGAAAAGCTGCTCGATCTTCTCGTACACGGGGAAGCACAGGTCGTTGAGCAAGGCGCCGGGCGTCGCCCCGTCGCGGAGCGATCCCTCGATCAGGGCGCGGGCCGCGGGCCGATCGCCGTTCACGAGGACTTCGAAAAAACGCTCGAGGTGGTCTGCATGGGACATGTGTGAGGTGGCTCCAGAATCCGTTCCGGTATCGGGTCACGGTTCCACCATGCCCACACGCTTGGGTTGTGAGTCGGCCCCGCTCCCGGAGCCGCTGCATCCGCCCCGCTCGGTCCTTGTCGGGCCGGCGGGGCGTGACCCGTTCATCGGAGCCGCGTCGTCGCTTGCGCCACATTTGTGCGCGGGTCGCGCAAATGACACGCCCGAGAAGGCGGCCCGCCGATAACAGCGGGGCATCACCCCGTCGCGGGGCCGCGTCCTCGATGGATGAAGCCCCGCCTCAGCCCTTCACGCCCGAGTAGCACACGCAGATGCCCAGCGTCAGCCCCGCGTCGCGCACCTCCGTGAAGCCGGCCTTCGCGACGGCCTCGCGCATGGCCGCTCGCGACATGAATGTCCCCACCGACGCCGGCAGGTAGCGATACGCGCCCGAGCGATCGCCGCTGATCAGCGTCGCCGTGCGGGGCATCACCCAGCCGCAGTACAGGTCGTTGAGCCACCGCACCGGCGCGAGGCTCGGCCTGTCGAACTCGAGCACCACCAGCCGCCCGCCCGGCCGCAGCACGCGATGAAACTCCGACAGCGCTCGCGCGGGCGACTGCACGTTGCGGATGCCGAAGGCGATCGACACCACGTCGAACGAGCCGTCGGCGAAGGGCAACGCCTGCGCATCGCCCTCCAGATACGTCAGCTTCTCGCACTGGGCGGCGGCCAACGCTCGCTGCTTCCGGCGCGCGTGGTCCAGCATCGCAGGCGTGAAGTCCAGCCCCACCACCTTCGACGCCCCCGTCGCCGAGAACGCCTGCGAAAGATCGCCCGTGCCGCACGCCACATCGAGCACCGCGTCGCCCGGCCGCACGCGGGCGGCCTTCACCGCGCGACGACGCCACGCCTGGTCGAGCCACAGCGAGTGCACCCGGTTGTTGAGGTCGTAGCTGCCGGCGATGGCGCTGAACATGCTCCGCACCTTCACCGCCTTCTCCGCCGAGGCGTGCGGATCGGCCAACTCGGCGTCGACCCACGCGGGAACGTTGGAACCGGAGGATGCCTGCGGCGTCTGCTGCATGATGGATGGTACGTTCGACTCCCGACGCCGCACGGATTCCCTACCATCCTCGACCGCGTCACGCCGGAGCCACCCGATGCCAAATGCCACCTCGATGTTGCGTCCCGCCGCCCTCGTCGCCCTTGCCGCCGCCATGTCGGTCCCGCTCCCGGGGTGCGAGACCAACCCTGCGACGGGCAGGTCTCAGTTCCTGCTCAACAGCCGCGATCAGGAGATCGCCATGGGCGATCAGGCCTCGCCGCAACTCGTCAACGAGTTCGGGGGCGAGCTCAACGACCCGCAGGTGCGGATCTACGTGACCGAGGTGGGCGCCCGGCTGGCGGCCGTCACCGAGGCGGACAACCCCACGCTGCCCTGGTCGTTCACCGTGCTCGATTCGGACGTCATCAACGCGTTCGCGCTGCCGGGCGGCCGCGTCTTCATCAGCCGCGGGCTGCTCCGTCGCATGACCAACGAGGCGCAACTCGCGGGCGTCCTGGGCCACGAGATCGGCCACGTGACGGCCCGCCACATCAACGACCGCATGGTCAACACCGCCGTGGCGGGCATCGGCGTGCAGGTCGCGGGCGCGATCCTCACCGAGGGCGTCGGCGGCGCGGTGGGCGACATCGCCCCCAAGGCCCTCGAACTCGGCGGCCAGACCATCATCCTCCGCTACGGCCGCAGTCAGGAACTCGAGGCCGACGCCCTGGGCATGCGTTACATGACCCGCGTGCGATACAACCCCGCGGCCCAGCGCCAAGTCATGGAGATCCTCGAGCAGTCCATGGGCACCACCGCGGGCTCCGAGTGGTTCTCGACGCACCCCTACCCCAAGACCCGCATCGAGCAGATCGATCGCCTGCTGGCCACCGAGTACGCGGGCGTGACGAAGGACCCGGCCTATCAGCTGCGAGCCGAGGAGTTCGCCCGCCGATGCCGCGCCCGCCTGGCCTTGGGCCGCCCCGCGCCGCTCACCGACGATGGCGAGGCGATGGCCGGACTGCCCCCGGCCTCCATGTGGTGCACGACCTGCCGCCACGAATCGCACGCCCACGCCCGCTGAGTCGCGCGAAGACGACACCCTGTGAACAAGAACGCCCCGGGCGACATGCCCGGGGCGGCTTGCATCAACGTCATGCTCGGCGGCCGTCGCGCCACGCGGGCGCGATGCCGGTCACTTCACGGCCTTCTTGAACTCCGCGAGGCGGGCTTCCATCTCGGCGATGGTGTCCGCATCGAGCGACTTGCGCGAGAGCTCGATGGCCTTGGTGGCGATCTCGACGGCCTTGGCCGCGTCGCCCTTCTTGAACGTCGCGAGCGCGAGCGTGTCGAGAATCATGCCATCCTCCTGCTTGGTGGCCTCGGCCGCCGCCATCGCCGCGTCGTAGGCCACGGCAAAGTCGGGACTCTTGAGCTCCTTGGTGTCGAGGATCGTCCAGGAGATCTGGTTCATCACCATCGGATCGTCCTTGAACTCGGCGATCATGGCGCGGGCCACGCCGTACGCCTTGGTCTCGTCGGATCGCAGCAACGCCATGAACTGCACCGGACGCAGCATCCGCGACATCGACGGGTGCTTGCCCAGCAGCGTCTCGATCTCCGACGCCGCCTTGCCGTAGTTGCCCGTCATGAACGCCTCCTGCAGCGCCTTGCCCTCGGTCTGCAGGATCTCCTGGTTCGCGCGATCCTCCGCGGCACGCGCCGCCTGCTTCTTCGACTCGTTCACGGCCGCCACCATGTCCCACTTGCCCGCCACGATCTGCTCGAGCGGCTGATCGATCTGGCCGGGGTGACCGATCCACGCGATCTGCCCCGCGGCGTTCACGATGAAGGCCGCCGGAATGCCTTCCTGCCCCGCCGCCTCCATCCACGTCTTGGCCATCGTGCCGCCCTGGCCGAACTTGTCGTCCACGGCCACGTTGTAGTCCATCTTCTCGCCCATCTTGGCGACGAACTTCTCCACCTCGCTCACGTACTCCTCGTCGTTCTCCCACACGCTCACGCCCACGAACGTCACCTTGCCGGCGTGCTGCTTGGCCAGTTCGGTCATGTGCGGAATCACCTTGCGGCACGGCCCGCACCACGTGGCCCAGAACTCCACCACGTACGTCATCCCGCTCTGGAACTCCTTCACCTCCTGACCCTTCACCCACTTGCCCACCTTGATCGCAGGAGCCTGAGAGCCCACCACCAGCGACGGACCCTTGGGGGCCTCCTTCGCCGGGGCAGCCGCGCCTTCCTGCGCCGCGGCCGGGACGACCGCCAGCGAGAGACCGGCACACAACGTCAGGGCCGCCAGGGAGATCGAACCAAGGATGCTTTTCATGCTCACTCCAAATGGATGAAGGCGGGAACAACCACGTCGCGACCACGCGACAAGGCCCGCCCCATGTGATACTTATCGTAACGAAGCCGGTTCCCGCCCCACCTTTCCCCGCCGCCGACGTCACGGTCGCACCGACCCCCACACCCCTCGGCCGCCACCGCCTTGCAACCACATATTTGACAACGACTTGCGCACGGAGTCGGCCGCAGGTCCCGTTCGGGCCCGGTGAGGCACTATCATGCCGCCCCGTTTCATGGGAGTCCTCTCAGTCATGACGATCTCACTGCCCCGCGCCATCGCCTGCTCGATCATCTTGGCCTCCATCGCCCTCTCGGGCGGCTGCGGGTCCCAGCGGCCGCTCCACATCGTGAAGCGCGACGGCGATGCGGCCTACAAGGCCGGCGACTTCGCCAAGGCCCAGTCCGATTACGGCGAATACGTCACCCGAAAGCCCGAAGCCCATCAACTCCGCTACGACCTCGCCCGTGCCTATGTCGCCGATGGCCGCGCCCGCAGCGCCATCGAGGAACTGACCATCGCCCTCGACGTCTCGCCCCTCAACGACGATTACCTTGATCTTCAGGCAAGGGCGATGTTCGATGCCGGCGAACGCGACGCCCTCACCACGCTCCTCCGCCGCAACGCCTCCGAGCGAGGCCGCGTCAGCGACTTCCTCCGCCTTGGCGAATACTCGGCCAAGCTCGGCAACGCCGACGAGGCCAAGGAGGCCCTGCTCACGGCGGCGAAGATCGACGGCGGCAAGACCGTCAAGCCCCAACTCGCCCTCGCCGACTTCTACGGCTCGGTGGGCGATCGAAAGACCCAGACCCGCCGCCTCCGGATGGCGTATTTCATCGACCCCTCCAACGAGACGGTCGTGCAGCAGCTGATCGCCATGGGCGAGCAACCCGCCCCCGGCTTCGGCCTCCGCCCCGAGGAGTTCCCGCTGCCGCAGTTCTCCCCTCGCGAGTGAGTCGTCTCACGCGGGCATGAGGTCGAACCAGCCCTTGTCGTTGCGTTTCACCGTGAAGCACGGGTGCCCCGGCTCGTGATCGAGCACCAGCAGCCACCCCCGCTCGGTCGCCTCGTGCAGCAGCCAGTGCCTGGTGACGCAGCTCGTGTACGGCTCGACGTCGTATGCCAGGCTGTACGCCTGCCCCACGTGCGCGGCCGTGGGCATCACGTCGGGCACGAAGACGACCGTGCGTCCCGTCGTGTCCTCGAACTTGATCGCCTGCTGCCCCCACGTGTGGCCCGGCGCGAGCAGCACGCTCACGCCCGGCAGGCCCGGCAACGGCGACTCCCGCATCTCCACCGTGAGCGTCGGCAACTCGTCGCGATCGGGCACCACGCCCGTGGCGAAGGGCCGGGGCGAATCGACGAGCACCACGCGATCACGCAGCGGCTCGAGATGGTCTCGGAAGTACGTCCGCGTCATCACGCTCCGGTTCGCGAGCGCATCATCCCATTCCCGGCGCTGCGTGTAGAGCATCGCGTTGGGAAACGTCAACTTCACTCCGTGATCGGGCCGCGAACCCGCCATTCCCGAGGCGGGTCCGAACCAGTCGGGCTTCTCGCCCGCAGGGCACGTCCGCGTCAGGCCGCCGCTGTGGTCAAAGTGCAGGTGCGTGGTCACCGCCGCGTGAATGTCCTCGCATCGACACCCCGCCTCGTGCAGGGCCGCGCGGATGTCACGGTCGCCCATGCCGAAGAGGTCGCGGCTCTTGGGATCGAGCTTGTCGCCCGTGCCGGCCTCGATCACCACCAGCCGCCCGCCGCCCTCGAGCAGGAGGCAGTTGTGCTCGACGGTGATGCGTCCCTTCTCGTCGACGGGCACCGAACGCGACCACACGGTGCGTGGAATCAGCCCGAACATCGAGCCCCCGTCGAGACGGAACGAGCCCGCCCGCAGGAGCCGCCAGGAGAATCGAACGCGTGGTTGGTCCTGCAGTTGCAACGGAGTCCTCCGAGGCGGGTTCACGAGCCGCCGAGGTCGGCGACGGCCTTGGCGAGCGTGTCGACCGTGGCCTTGAGTTCGACGAGCTGCCGCTCGAGGTCGGCCACGCGATCGGCCAGGGGCGTCGCCGCCCCGGGAAGATCCGCGACCGCGCGAGATGCCGCCAGGACGGGAGCCGCGGCGGCGTGCAGGCCCGGGCAGACGAGCTGCTCGAAGCGGGTCGTGCGCTCGCCGGGACGGCGGGCCAACTCTCGCACCAAGGGCTCGGGCCGGGCCGCCATGGCCTCGAGCGTCGCCTGCACGGCATCCACCGACTCGAGCGGCGACATCCGCGACGCGTTCGATCGCAGCTCGGCCGCCGACTGCGGGCCGCGAAGCCAGAGTTCGGCGAGGATGACCAGTTCCTCGGTGCTCACCGCATACACCTCGCGGGCCATGTGACGGAACTTGGCCACGCGGCTTCCCGAGAGCATCACCTCTCGCACCAGTCCCTTGAGCCGCAATGAATCGACGGCCTCGTAGACGACGTCCTCGCCCAGTTCGGTCACCGGGTCACGGGCGTTTTTCTGGTTGCACCCGTTGGTGAGCGCGTTGAGCGTCATGGGGTACGACCCCGGCACCGTCTGCGCCTTCTCGACGAGCGTGCCCAGCACGCGACATTCATTCGCCGTCAACTCGACCACGGGCGGTGCCTCCCTCGATCAGCCGTGCAACTCGAAGAGGAACTCGATCTCGACCGGCGCCCCCAGGGGCAACGCGACCGAGCCGACCGCGGCGCGGCAGTGGCGTCCGGCCTCGCCGAAGACCTTGACGAGCAGTTCGCTGCACCCGTTGGCGATCTTCGGCTGCTGATCGAAGCCCGGCTCGCTGCACACGAAGCATCCGACGCGAACGACCTGCTTGACCTTCGAGAGCGAACCCGCGGCGGCCTTCACCGCCGCCAGGCCGTTGAGCGTGCACTGCACGGCGCAGTCGAGCGCGACCTGCTCCGACACCTGCGATGGCAGCGACCCCTTGGCGATCATCTGCCCCTCCCGCATCGGGATCTGACCCGACACGTACAGCAGGTTGCCCACCTGCTTGACGGGGATGTACGCCGCCACGGGCTTGGCGGGCGTGGGGAGTGCAAGGCCAAGGGCCGCGAGAGCCGCTTCCGGATCGTGATGCGTCGTCATGCCCGATGGTAGCGCGTGCCGGATGCCGTTCGGCCCCACTACCCTCCCGCGTGCCCCCCACCACGAGCGACATCCTTGGCCCTGGCGGCCCCGTGGGTTCGCTCCTCGGATCCTCGCACGAGACGCGGCCGGAACAGCTTCGCATGGCCGAGGCCGTGGCCTCCGCGATGGCCAGTCGCACGCACCTCGTGGCCGAGGCGGGCACGGGCGTGGGCAAGAGCTTCGCGTACCTCGTGCCCGCCATCTTGCGCTGCCTCGAGGGCGACACGGTGGTGATCGCCACCCACACCATCGCGCTGCAGGAGCAACTGGTCACCAAGGACATCCCGCTGCTCATGAAGGCCATGGGTCTCGAAGCCCCGCCCCTCGATCTCGAGCCCGAAGATGTCGCCGAGGCCGACACAGCCGACATCCCCGACCCGTATGAAGACGTCGGCGCCGCGGCGGACGAACACGCCTCGACGCCACGCCCGCCCAACCCCCACCCCGTTCGCCCGATCCTCGTGAAGGGCCGGGGCAACTACATGAGTCTGCGTCGCCTGCGGCTCGCTTCGCAGCGACAGGAACGCCTCTTCGCCGACCCCGCCGCCCGCCGCTCCCTCCACGCCATCGAGGACTGGGCCTACGAAACCTCCGACGGCACCCTCTCCACGCTCCCCCAACTCGAACGCCCCGGCGTGTGGGACAAGGTGCAGTCCGACAGCGGCAACTGCATGGGCCGCCGCTGCCCCACCTACAAGATCTGCTTCTACCAGAAGGCGCGGCGACGCCTCGAGGCCTCCAACCTCCTGGTCTGCAACCACGCCCTCTTCTTCGCCGACCTCGCCCTGCGGGCCCAGGAGGTCTCGATCCTCCCGGAGTACCAGCACGTCGTGCTCGACGAGGCCCACAACGTCGAGGACGTGGCGAGCGAGCACTTCGGCGTCAAGCTCGCCGAACGACGCGTCGACTTCCTTCTGGCTTCCCTGCACCACCCTCGCACCGGACGCGGCCAACTCTCGGCCATCGAACTCTCCGTCGGCGACAAGGCCCCCATCGATCGGGCCGTCCTGCTGGTCCGCAAGGCGCAGGAGGTCTCGCGGGCCTTCTTCGACTCGCTGGTCGACTACGCCCGCTCGCGACGAGCCGCCGAACGCGAGATGGCCGGCGAACGTCCCGTGCCCGGTTCGGACAACACCTGTCGCGTCCGCGAGCCCGCCGCCGTCCCCAACGTGCTGACGACGGCCATGCGAGAACTGGCCAACTCGCTCAAGGGCCTCAAGGCGCTGTGCAAGAACGAAGCCGACGCCTTCGAACTCAACGCGACCATGCTCAGGGCCGAGATGATCGCCGCCGACTGCGAGACGCTCCTCTCGCAATCGCTGCCCGGATACGCCTATTGGATCGAACTGGGCGGGGGCATCGACGACGACGACCGCGTGGGCCAGGCGACGCTCCGCGTCGAGATCGCCTGCGCCCCGGTGGAGGTGGCCCCGATTCTCCGCGAGCGACTCTTCCGCCAGCCCTTCTCGGTCACCCTCGCCAGCGCGACGCTGGCCACCCGCACCGCACGCGAGGAGGAGTCGACCGAAAGCGCGGAAACCGCCTTCGCCCACTTCATGTCGCGTGTCGGATGCGAAGGGGCCCGCACCTTCCAGACGGGAAGCCCCTTCGACTACGCGCGGCAGATGGAGGTCTACATCCCCCGCACGCTCGGGGCCGAAGGGGGCCGAACCCAAACGCAGGCGCTCGCCTCGCACATCCTCCGCCACGTCCGGGCCACCCAAGGCGGAGCGTTCGTCCTGTTCACGAGCTTCGCGACCCTCAACGCCGTCGCCGGCGAACTGGCCATGCCCCTCTCCGAACTCGGGCTGCCCATGCTCGCCCAGGGCCGAGACGGCTCTCGCACCCACATGCTTCAGCGGTTCCGCGAGGACGAACGCTCCGTGCTGCTCGGCGCCGCGTCGTTCTGGCAGGGCGTCGACGTTCGCGGACGCAACCTCCGCAACGTCATCATCACCAAGCTCCCCTTCGATCCGCCCGACCGTCCTCTCACCCAGGCCCGGCTCGAACTCATCGAGCAACGCGGGGGGAACGCCTTCATGGAGGATTCACTCCCCCGCGCCATCATCAAGTTCAAGCAGGGATTCGGCCGCCTCATCCGCAGCAAGAGCGATACCGGTCGCGTCGTCGTGCTCGACCCTCGAGTCCTCACCGCACGCTACGGACGACTCTTCCTCGCCGCCCTGCCCCCGAACGTCCGCGTCACCCACGAGTGAGCCCGCGTCAGCAGCCGCCGGCCTCCCACGCGATGAAGAATCGCTCCACGTCCGTCCCGTCCACGCCGCCGTCGGCGTTGACGTCCGCCGTCGACTCGCCGGTGGCGAACGCGCCGAAAAAGGCCTCGACGTCCGCCCCGTCCACGCCCCCGTCGACGTTGAAGTCGGCCGGACACGGCGACTGACATTCGTCGGGAATGCCGTCGCCGTTCACGTCGGCCGAGATCCCCGCCGCGATGTCGCCCTCGTCGTGACGCCCGTTGGCGTTGCAATCGACCTTCGGCCCGGGCTTGACCACGCGAAGGACGCGACCGGCGTTCTGATCGACCAGATACAGGTCGCCGCGGCTGTCTTCCCCGAACGAGATGATCGTCACGTTGCTGATGGCCCCCGGCGGGTCGAGCTCGACCGACCGATCGACCACCTCGCCGACGCCAACGGCGCCCGGACGGAAGGTCGTGATCGCGCTGGTGCAAAAGTCGGAGAAGAAGTACGTGCCCCGCAGCCACGGAATCGCCGCCCCGCGATACACGTACCCGCCCACCACCGCGCAGCCCACCGTGTGGTCGTACTCGTACAGCGGCATCGTCAACTCGGGCGCGTTGCAAGTGCATCCCGCCAGGCCGGTGCACCGCGTCCCCTCCATGCACCGCCACCCGTAGTTGCGCGAGGGAACATTGCCGAGATTGCGGCTGATCTCCTCGCGTTCGGCCTGTCCGACATCGCCCACCCAGAAGTCCCCGGTCTCGCGATCGAAACTGCACCGCCACGGATTGCGCAGGCCGTTGGCCCACACCTCCGGCGTGTTCACCGTGCTGACGTAGGGATTGTCCGGCGGCACGACGTAGTGACGATCCGCGTCGGCGGGAAAACCGTCATCGTCGTCGGTGCCCGGCTCCCCGTCGGGACCGTCGACGTCGATGCGCAGCACCTTGCCCAGGATGTTGTCCGTGAGATCCTGCGCATTGCCGATGCCCGGCGTGTGATAGGGCGGAAACGACACGCCCCCCGTCGTGTCGTTCGCATTGCCTCCGTCGCCCGTGGCGAGGTACAGCCTGCCGTCGGGCCCGAAGCCCAGCCACCCCCCGTTGTGCGTCGACTCGGGCTGGGCGATCTTCAGGATGACGCGGGCCGACGCCGGATCCGCCGCCGCCGCCATCGGATCGCCGCCCATCGCCCGGTACCGCACGATGAAGACATCGCCGGCCGACACCCCCGCCACCGCGGGCGCCGCGAACTTCACGTAGAAGTAGCCGTTCTGCATGAACCGCGGATGAAAGGCCATGCAGAAGAAGCCCTGCTCCGCGCCCGTCCCCACGGCGCCCACATCGAGATAGGGCTCGATCTGCAACCGGCCCGTTCGCAGATCGACCAGCCGCACGAGGCCTCTACCGAATCGACGCTGCTGCACCACGAACAGACGATTGTCGTCCCCTCGCGGCGCGGTACAGAAGACCGGCAATGCAAAGCCAGACGCCACCACTTCGGTCGCCAGCACCTGGGCCGATGCCATGCCGCTCGATGCCGCCAGCACCGATGCCGCCGCCAGAGTGTGCCCGCGCCGCCGACGCTCCATGAATCGCCTCCGCGTTTGATTTTACATCACGGGCGCGGCGACGGAGGCCCGCGAACCCGCCGCGGACCGCCACCATTCGACTTGGAACGCCCGCACGTTCCGATAACCTCGCTCTCGGCGGGCCTTGGGCGTCACGGCCTCGTGTCCGAGAGCCATCCGATCGACCGCAGGTCCGACAGCGGCTCGTCGAACGAGCAGCTTCCGAAGCTGAGCGCGAAGGTCTCTCGCAGCTTGGCCAGTTCCATCAGCCCCAGGCCGTGGCCCCGCCAGCTCACCAGTTCGTTGCTGAACTTGAAGGCCGCGGGATCCTCCTCCTGCAGCACCGCCTCGGCGCGTTCGACGTCGAGTCCCTTGACTCGCACCAACGCGGCACACAGGAAGACGTTGATGAATCCGTGCATGGTGCACGCCGCACTGTCTCGCTCGTAGGTGAGCCTGAACCGCCCGCGGACGGGATGATGCAGGCCCGCCGTGGCCTTGAAGGGCACGTCGCTGGCCGCACACGCGCAGAGGAACTGCGCCACCTCGATGGGCGTGGGGAACGCGCCCGACGAAACTCCGCCCGTGCGGATCTTCGCGGCGGCCTGATTCCCCGCCAACGCGGCGACGAACCCGCGACAATCCTCGTTCACCGGAAACTCGAAGTACGGAAAGAGGTCCTCGGGAATCTCGTCGAGGGCCTCGTCGATCTCGTTCACGTCGGCGACCTTCATCTCGACCGAATCGACCACGGCCTGGCCGTGCTCCTCGGCGTCGTGGTGCTGATTGAACGCCTCGATGACGTCGAGATCATGCCCGAGTTCGCCGTCGATGAGCACGCTGAGACGCCACGGTTCCGAGCCGCGGGCCTGCTCGCGGTAGCCGCTGGTGGCGAAGGTGCCCGGCAACAGCGGCGACGCCGCCTTGGTGAACTCCGCCAGTCTCGACGCCGGACACACGAATCGCCCCAACGCCCACTCATGCTCGCTCACCTTGGCCCGGTTGTACGCCTCGACGCTCTTGGCCATGTCGAGCTTGGCGGGCGGGAACAGCCCGGCGTAGTCGATGAGGTCCGTCAGCAGCGTCTCGATCGTTCGATTCATGGCGCGGGAGGGTACGCCCGTCGCCTACTTCGCGATCTTGGCCACCAGTCGCCAGAAGTCGTGACGCGAGAGCTCCCGCCCGCTCCGCCGCCGGAATGCCGCGTGCACCACGTCGAACGCGGGCGCGAAGGGGAGTTGATCTCGCTGCCCGAGCGACCCCACCGCCGCCGCGATCAACTCCCCGAGAATGCGTTCCTCCTGGCTGCTGACGCGAATGGGACGCACCTTGGCCCGCCCCAGCCGCGGCAGCTTGCCGGCCTTTCGAAGGTTGTGGAGGCGACGAAACGCCACCCCCCGGCCGCCCCAGGCGTCGTCCCCGCCCGCCTCGACGTAGAGGCGATCGAACTCCTCGCTGTACGGCAACGCATCGAGCGTGCGGCCCGCCGCGACATACGCTCGCACGAGCGTCTCGTCCCTGGCGTCCTCCCGCGGCGTCTCGGCGTCGGTTCCAAAGAGCGTTCCCATGCCTTCCTCCTGCGACCGCGTTCGCGTCATCGCGTGGGCAGGCCGCCCCACGTGGCCACCCACAGTTGACTGCTGGGACGGGCCTCGCCTTGCGCCTTGGGGCCGCGCTGACTCGTCCACATCACCGTCTTGCCGTCGTTGCTGAAGACCGGAAGCACGTCGGCCCCGTCCGCGTGAGTCAGGCGGACGCGGGGCAGCCCGGCCACCCGCACGGTCGTCGCTTGGCCCGCGCCCGACGCGGCCTCGGCCATCATCGAGCTGTCGAGCTTGACCGCGAACAACTCGTAGTTGTGGTGTCCCACCTCGCTCGATCCGTAGATCAACATCTCGCCGTCGCGGCTGAAGTACGGCGCCCAGTTGACCGCGCCGTTGTCCGTGATCTGGTACTCCCGCTCCATCCCCACCGGCACGCCGTCCACCCACTTCAGATCCGCGACGAACAACTGCAGCAGGTCGTCACCCTTGCGGTCCGAGCGATAGCAGATCCGCTTGCCGTCGGGCGAGAAGAAGGGACCGCCGTCATAGCCGGGCCCGACGACGATGGCATGATGCGTCCCGGTCAGCGTGTCGTAGATGAAGATGTCGGCGTTGGCCTTCTCACCCTCCTGCTTCGGCGTCTCCACGTGCGCGTAGAGAATGAAGCGACCATCGCTCGAATGGCTGCACTCGGCGTCGTAGTTGGGCTTGGTGAAGACGGGCTTGGCCGGCCCGTCGAACGGCGCAAGCTCCTCGACCCGGCGAAGATCGAGCTCGATCATCTCCGCGGTGATCGCCCGCTTCATGCCCGCCGGCTTGGCGAGGCCGGTCGCCGCCCCCGCGGGCGTCGGTGCGGCACCGGTCTTGAGCTGCTCGAGCTCCATCCGCAGCGATGCCATCGCCTGGGCCGCCGTCGACGCGATGCCTCCATCGGTCGTCGGGATCTCGAGCATGGGAAGCACCGCTCGCTCCACCACCTCCATCTCGGCGGGGAACATCCAGACGTAACGACGCGTGCCCACCTGGAAGCCCGATCGCTGCTCGTCGGCGGGACGAGTGATCGTCGAGCCGAAGAGCACCATGCCGGTGCGGACCGGATCGAACCAGCCGCAGGTGTTGGCCGTGCCCGGCTCGCTGACGCGGATGGGCTCGCCCAGGCCGATGATCCGCTCGCCCGATTCGTCCCGTTTCACCGGCGCGACGAACATGGCGTAGAAGGGATCCGCCTCCGCGCCCGCGGTCGGCGTCTCGACCGCCTGGAAGATCACCCACCGATCGTCGGGGCTGAAGTAGGCCTCGCCCGCCTTCACGAAGCGATCTCGCGACGTGATCTGCACGGGATCCTTCAGCACGCCCGCCTCGAGCACCCGCCAATCGAGCGGGGGCTGGGCAGGGACGCCTGCCGGGGGCTGCAAGGCGGCCAACGCGAAGAGCATGAAAGGGGCGATCGTCATGGGCCATTGTTGGCCCGCCGACCAGCCCTCACCCGTGCGAAGCCCCGCTCTTGTTCAAGGCGGCGGCCGTGAACAGGCGAGCCACCTTCGATCGCTCCCACGTCGAAGCCGCCCCATGCCTTGATTCGTACCACTCCCACAGCTCGAACCAGTAGCTCCGGAATGCATGCTCGCCAAAGGGGGCAAAGTGCCGATGCACCCGTTTCATGATCGACGCCGCCGTCCCCTTCATGCCAAGCACCGCTCGACCGTGGCGGACACTCTCGGTATCCAGCGGCAGCCGCCCGTAGCGGCCCAGCAACTGCATGATGTTCGCCGCGGCATACGGCCCGATGCCCGGGAGTTCGATCAGACGATCGAAGACCGCCTGGTCGGGCGTGCCCGGATCCTCGAGCCACGCGCCATCGATGCCGCCGTGGCGAGCAGACGTGCACATGAGCTTCGAGAGTTCGACCAGCCGCGTGTCGCGATAGCCGACGCGACACCGGGCCCGGAGGGCGGCCGGCGAGGCCTTCGCCAGCCGGGCGGCCTCGGGAAAGGCATGCGCCGCCCACGACTCGCCGACGGCGCAGCGAACGCCAAAGACCTCGCACAGCCGCTCGTTCATCGTGACGGTGCTGGGCCACGTGACGTTGCAACTGGTCACTGTCTTGACGATGTCCTCGTGGAGCGAGGGCGATCGAAAGAGCCGACCCCGCCCCGACGCCTTGAAACGCGGATCCGCCGCATGGAAGGCCGCGATGCGCTCGGCCGACTCGTCAAGCCGCAACATGCGGACAAGACCAGCTTCGACCCGAGCCCGGTCTTGCGGCCGCAGCGTCGCGCCGGTGGTCACGCGAAGCGGTGCGCCAGGCCCTCGCTGTCGCACCGCGAGCAACGCGGCACGGCCGCCTCCCGTCGCCATGACCCGCCAGAGCGTCGACGACGCCGGATCCCAATGGTTGGGCGCCAGCAGGAAGTACCCGTACGAGCAGGCGTCGCGGGGCAGGTCGAAATCGGCTGGCGCCTTGATGGTGAACGCGGGCACCGCGACGGCCCTCACTTGGGCGGGGCGGCCTGCGCCCAGCCCCACAAGACCGTCACCAGATAGATGGCCAGCCACTGAGCGGCGTGCACGCCAGCCACCAGCACCAGCCGCTCGCGGTCGAAGCGGAACTGGATCATCAGCAGCCCCGCGTACGCGAGCATCGCCAACAACGTCTCGTCGGTGCGGCCCGCCACGGGGATGTCGAGGTGGAAGATCAGTTGGAACGCCGCCACCGCCACGCCCATGCGCGCCGTGGCGAGCACCACGTCGCCCAGACGCTCGCCTCGCAACGCGGCTGCAAGCAGCAAAGCCCCCACGCCCGTCGCCGTGTGCAACAGCGTCAGGTAGAGCGTCAGGACGGCATCGGGAAATCCCTGCCGAACCCGCGCCGGGGCCGTCAGCGCCGCAGCGATGACGGCCGACAGCGTCAGCACCCCTGCCGCGATGGCGATCGACTGGGTGTCGATCCGTCCAGGCGGCCTGACGAACGTCGGCCCCGACTCCTGGGTCGCGGCCGCCGCGGGCTTGGAGGCCGGCGCCTTGCCCGTGGCCCGTTCGACCTCGGGGTCGGTCGAGAAGTCCGCGTCCTCGTCGAAGTCGTCGAGCAGTCCGGCGTCACCCACCTTCGAAGCGCGTTCGACGATGCGTCCCTTGGGGAGCGTCTGCGGCGGCTCGACGGGGACGACGTCGTAGGTGGCCGGTTCGGCGGGCGGCTGCGCCGAAGGCGTGGCGGGCTGCGAGCCGGCGGGCTGGTCGCTGCTCATGGGCCAAGTCTACGCAGCCGCCCGCCCGGTCACGACTCGTCGTCGATGGCATCGTTGCGGAGGGCCAGCACGTCGCGGAGTTGATCGGTGCTCATCTCGCTGATCCACTGCTCGCCGCTTCCGATGATGTTCTCGGCGAGCTCGATCTTGGACTCGATCATCTGGTCGATCCGCTCCTCGAGCGTGCCGCGGACGACGAACTTGTGCACCTGCACGGTGCGGGTCTGGCCGATGCGATAGGCGCGGTCGGTGGCCTGATTCTCGACGGCCGGGTTCCACCAGCGATCGAAGTGGAAGACGTGCGTGGCGGCCGTCAGGTTGAGTCCCACGCCGCCGGCCCGCAGGCTCAGCAGCAGGACGGGCGCCGTGCCGTCGGCCTTCTGGAAGCGTTCGATGATGGCCTGACGCTGGGGCTGGGTGGTGCCGCCGTGGATGAAGAGCACGTCGCGGCCCAGACGATTGGCGATCATGGACTCGAGCAACTTGCCCATCTCGCGGAACTGGGTGAAGACCAGCGCCTGGTCGCCCTCGGCGACGACTTCCTCGAGCATCTCGAGCAGGCGGATGCACTTGCCCGAACGGGTGGGGTCGACGATGACCGAGCCGGAATCGTCCGCGCCCTTGAGCGCCTGCAGCGGGTGATTGCAGATCTGCTTGAGCTTGATGAGCATGGCGAGCACAAGCCCGCGACGCTGCATCCCGTCGGCCTCCTCCACCTCGCTGAGCATGCGCTTGACGCACGACTCGTACAGCGACGCCTGCTCGGTGGTGAGGTGGCTGAACTCCTTGTTCTCGATCTTCTGCGGAAGGTCGGCGACCACGGTGGGATCGGTCTTGAGGCGACGGAGCACGAAGGGGCGAATGAGCCCTCGCAACTGCTCGCC
This sequence comes from uncultured Phycisphaerales bacterium, assembly GCA_903929885.1. Classification (GTDB taxonomy): domain Bacteria; phylum Planctomycetota; class Phycisphaerae; order Phycisphaerales; family UBA1924; genus UBA2402. The sequence continues at coordinate 10,058 of CAIYWI010000057.1, read as the reverse complement.
GCGAACCTTGTCGTGGTAGCGCTCGATCGGGAGCCCGAACCTCGACCGGAACCCGTTGGCCGATCCGAGATACCCCGGGTTGAGGAAGTCCATGATCGACCAGAGTTCGGTCAGGCGATTCTCGACCGGCGTGCCGGTGAGGGCGACGCGCTGGATGGCGTCGAAACTCCGCACCGCCTGGCTCTGCTTGGCCACGGGGTTCTTGATGTACTGCGCCTCGTCGAGGACGATCCGCCCCCACTTCACCTTCGAGATCGTCTCCTTGTCGCGGTTGGCCAGGGCGTACGTCGTCACCACCAGGTCGCTCTGGGCCACCTTGTCGAGGAAAGTCTGCCCTTGCGGACGCTCCGCCCCGTGGTGCACCAGCACGCGCAGGTGCGGACAGAATCGCCGTGTCTCGTGGATCCAGTTGCCCACCACCGACATCGGGACCAGCAGCAGCGTCGGGGGCACGCCGTGATCGGTCGAAGGCGACTCGCTCGAGGGCGTGTGGGGCGAAGGCGTCTCGGTCGCCGCCGCCGGCTCGCCGGACGCGGGCGCCGCCGGGACCGACACCTCTCGCTCCCACGCCAACAGGGCAAGGAGTTGCACCGTCTTGCCCAGCCCCATGTCGTCGGCCAGACAGATGCCAAAGCCCAGTTGCTCCTGGAAGGCCATCCACGACACGCCCCGGCTCTGATACGGACGCAGCGTGCCGTGGAAGCTCTTGGGCGTGGGAATCACCTGCAACTGGCGGCTTGACGATTCGCTGTTGAGGAAGGCGTTGAGCCAGCCCGTGGCCGCCATCCCCACCACCGGCACGCCGCTCTCCTCCACGTCGACCGAATAGGCCATTCGCAGGGCCTCGGAGAGCTTGACCTTGCCCCCGGGGTGCTCCCGCATGAACCGCACCGCGGCCTGCACGTCCTCGGGACGGATCTCGACCCAGCGACCGTTGACCCGGACCAGCGGCGTGCGCTTGGCCGCGAGCTGCTCGAACTCGTGCAGCGAGAGCGTCGTGTCGCCCACGGCGATCTCCCACTGATAGCCCACCAGCGAGGTCAGCCCGATCTGCGTGCGGGCGGCATTGGTGAGCCCCGCCCGCGTGATGTCGAATGGATTCTCCGTGTCCGACTCGAGCCGAAGTTTCGCGCCCACGCGTGCCGCGGGAGAATCCCACCAGTCGGGCGCGACAACGCCAAACCCCTGCTCGGTCAGCACCGTCCGCACCTCGCGCAGGAACTCATAGGCCTGAGGCGTCGTCAGCGAAAGTTCCGACGGCTCGGACTCCTCCAAGGCCTTCTCGAGCCGTCGATAGACGCGGGAGGCCCGCCCCAACTCGCCCAGCAGCAGTTCCTGCGGCCGGTCGACGCGCCGCCCCATGATCGTCGCGGAATCGCCGGAGATCATCCACACGTCGGTGGCGTCGAGCACGATGCCGGGGTTCTCCACCGATTGCAGGTGGAACGTGACCGACCAGACGGGCTTGGACGGATCCGGCGATGCGCCCGGCGCCAATCCCGTCACGTCGGGCTCGCTGAGGCGAAAGAGCAGTCGCCACGCGGAACTCGCGCCCCGCTCCTCGAGCAGGCCGATCCACCCCCGCACCCGCTTGATGATCTCCTGCCTTGCGCCGGCGCCCGCGGCGACCTCCGCGGGCGACCCGAGCAACCCGCCCAGCCACGCCACGTGAAGATCCTGCGCCGGGTCCCGCTCCTCGATCGACTCGACGAACCGCTCCCGCTCGAGCGCCTCGCGACACTCCGCGTCGATGAACGCGTGCACGCAGTCGATCGTCACCGCGCCCGCATCGTGCTTGAAGGAGTCGAGACAGCACCTCGCGCTGCCCGGGCACGACGCCACCAGCGTTCGCATGCGGGCCGCGGTCGCTTCGTCGCTCATCCACCCCTGCCACGTCCCGCGAATCTCGCCCGACGCCGCCTGGACGACGCTCGGGACGAACCGCTGCTGCACCAGCAGGTAGCGGGCCAGACGAGCGGCCTGCGCAAAGTACAGGAGCGAACCGCCCGGCAATGGCGCCGCCTCGCCCTCGATCCCTCCTTCGCCGCCGAAGGTCGCGCGTTGCTCAAGCGCCTCCGCCAAGGCGATCACCACGCCCGAGGCCACGGAAGGGGGCAGCGACAACGTCGGGACCGAGAGGGTCTCGACGGTGGGCGTCAGCGGAGTCTCCGTCTCATCGTCGGGCGCAGCGGCCAGCGTGGTCCGCCCCGTGGCCCTCGCCAGCGTGCTGCTGGGCAGCGGGCGACCATCCACGCACGGCAGACGAAGCTTCAGGGTTCCCTCGGTGGCGCGGCTGGTCAGGGCGTCGGCGTGCTCCTTGGGCAGCCACGAGGCCAGCGAGACGGGGGCGGTCGCGAACGGGTGCGGCCCCCCCGGCAGAATGCCATTCGCCGGCTTGCCGGCGAGGTCCGCCTCGGCGAATCGCCGCTGCGACTCCATCCACAGGTGGAGCGAACCGCCGGACCAGTTGGCATGAAGGACATCGTTCACTGAGTGGATCCGCCGTTCTGGTGGGGTGAAGCGTTGAGCACGGAGCGAGCCGCGACGGTGTCGCGACGTGAACCGGATGGGACGGAAAATGAGGGCGCAGGGACTCGAACCCTGGACCTACGGCTTAAAAGGCCGCTGCTCTACCAACTGAGCTACGCCCTCGCACCTTGAGTGCGCCCTCGCCGACATCGATCCTCAGGTCGCGGTGCACCCACGAATCGCGACGGCGAGGGCCTTGATGGTACGCTGGCCCCCGCCGCCGACGGTCGCCGCGTGTCCGGATTCAACGCAAACGGGGGACGGCGTGGGCCGTCCCCCGAGGGAGGGTGCACAGAGAAAGGAGGCGCGACTCAGGAGGCCGTTTCGGCGATGCCCAGCGGCGTGCCGAGGGTGCCGAACCCGCCCGGGAAGGAGCGGTCGAAGTGGCCCATGTACGCCACGATCGGCGACGCGGCCTTGACGGTGGTCGCGAACCACGCCGAGGTGAGCCGCCGGTTGCCGGTGATGAACTGGTCCATGTCGAACTCGGTCATGCGCCGGGCCGGAAGCGTGCGGCGGAAGGTCTCCGACCCAGGCTGTCCGTCGTAGGCGATCGTGATCTCGACCACCGTGTCGGTGACCTGCGGGTTGTACAAGCGGAGGTACTCGGTCACGCCCGGGTGAACGTCTTGCGAGCCGGGACGGAACCCTTCGCCAAAGCCCCACACCGTGTACGACTTGTCGGCGAACGCGCTGGCCACGCCGTCGTTGAAGGCCGGGCTGTTGGAGCTGAGGGTGACGGGCTGGTCGCTCTCGTAGCTGACGCTGTAGGGCTTGCCCGTCGGGAAGTTGACAAGATCCTGCACTCGCAGTTCCTTGCTGGAGTTGGCGGGCACGCTCAGCAAGGTGCGGTACGCGCTGCCGTTGGAGAACGTGAAGGTGAAGGTCACCGCGGCCGCCGCGGCATTGGCGTTGAGCACGCCGATCTTCTCGGTGGTGGCGTTGAGGGAGAACTGGCCCTCGGGGATGACCGCCGTGCGGGCGCCCAGCCCCACGTTGCCGACCTGACCATCAGCCGTGCGGCTGGTGGAATCGAACCGCGACAACGCCGCGACGATCGGCACGACGCACGTGACCGTCACGCCGTACTCGCCGTCGGGGAGGAAGCCGATGTCGTTGACGGACAACCCGCCGCGACGGAAGCCCTCGAGGCCGTCGGCCAGGGAGCTGTCGTCGCGACGAGTGCGGAACTCCTCGGTGTAGACGGTGCCGCCGCCGACGGGGTAGAACTTCACGATGACCTTCTCGGTCTGCGCGGTGGTGTTGTAGAAGAGCAGGAAGTCGCTGTTGCCGGCGCCCTTCTTCACGCTGCCGAACGACCACTGGGTGTCGACGCGGGTCGTGAACGACTCGCCGATCGACACGCGGGCGCCGCCCGCCTGGTTGAGGTCGTAGTGGCTGAACGTGGCCGCCACGGGCAGTTGCGACCGGATTTCAAGGGCGTACGACTGCACGCCGCCGCCCGACCCGGGCCGGCCCGCGAGCGCGCCGCCGGAGGCGAAGAGGTCCGGCGTGACGAGCGTGAGACCGCTGCGGCTGTTGGGGGCCAGCGTGATCTCGCCCACGAGCTGGTCGCGGACGCCCTGCTCGTAGCGGGCGATCACCACCACGCGGTTCGAGCGGTCGTTGGGATTGCTGATGGGCAGGAAGGTGAAGATGTTGTCGCCGTAGAAGCCCTCGGGGTAGTAGACCCGGTACGGGAGCGTCGGAGCCGTCACGCCCGGCGTGGCCGCCTGCAGCGCCTCGGTGGCGGGCGTCGCGGGCGTGGGCGTCAGGTGTCCCGCGCCGGTGCCGGCGTTCATGCTCGCGGCCATCGACTCGACCGCGGCGGTGGTCGTGCCGAACATCACGAAGTAGCGGAAGGTCACCGAGGCGCCGGCCGCCAGGCCGCCAAGGTTGTAGCTCACCGCCATCACGCGGTCGGCGCTCGCGCCGTTGGGGTCGTTGGCCGCCGCGTCGATCAGGACCTGCGGATCGCGGATGGTCGAGTTCACGTCGATGAACGTGAGCTTGGCCCTCGCATCCGAGGCCGGCGTCGCCAGGCCCACGGTCAGGCCCTGCGGGAACTGGTTGTTGACGAACGACGCCGTGGCGAGATCGCCCGCCGCGTCGATGTTGTTGGACGTGCTGCCGGTGCCCTCGCCCAGCGAGCGGCCCGGATCGGGGTTGAACCCTTCCATCCACGCCAGCGCCGTGACCAGCGTGGTGGTGGTGTTGGTGAAGGTCATGTCGATGGCGAAGAACGAGTCGTTGGTGCCGAAGGAGATCGCCCGCTCCATCTGCAGGCCGCGGTAGATGCCCTTGGCCGTGACGCGGTTGTTGAACGCGTCGCTCACGTTCGTCAACGCGAACGGAAGTTGCGTGCTGGCGTTGGCCAGAAGCCCGGTGTTGCTCCAGTTGTACCCCGAGGCGACCAGGCCCGTGAAGACCTGGGAGCCCACGCCCCCGACGGGGAGGAACTCCACGCCGTTGTACACGAGGCCTCGCGTGACGCCGCCGGCGGCGGCGCCGTAGTTGGCGCCGGTGTTGACGCCCACCGACACCTGATTGCCGCTGAGGATGAGCGCCGGATCGCTGACGCCGGGGGCGAGCGTGACGGCGAGCGTGTAGCTGCCGGTCGTCGCCGCGGGAACGCCGGTGCCGTCGTTGACGGCCACGGGGTTGTACGCGACGTTGCTCGACTCCGAGACGGCGAGGTAGTAGATGCCCGAGCTGGGGAAGACGAAGTTGTCGATGCCGCTGGTCAGCGTGCCCGCGGGGTTGCTGAGCTTGATCTGGTTGCCCGCCTCGTCGAAGAGACGAAGCGCCGAGTTGAACAGCGGCGTGGCGCCCGTCGCGGCCGTCGGCGTGACCGACGCCGTCAGACTCGCGCCGCCGTCGGCGCGGAAGCGGAAGATGTCGCGATCGAGGAAGCCGAAGCCGCCGTCGCCCAGGAAGGCCGCCACCTCGCCCGCGCCCGTGCCGTTGACGCCCGCGAGGTCCTTGGCCGTCACGAACGTGTCGTTGGACTCGAAGGGGCCGAAGATGTTGTTCTGGAAGGTGAACTGCAGCGACCAGCTGTTGAGGAAGCCGAAGTTCTGGCCCGTCGTGTCGTTGACCTTGAGCGTCCAGAGACCCGCGGCGGCCAGCCCGTCGAACCCGCCCAGCGACTGCTCGGGACGGAACGTGCCGTTGTATGGAGCGACGCCCGACGTGATCGACAGCGAGGCCTCGTCGTCGAAGACCGTCTGGGTGAAGTTGTCGCCGTTGCCGCCGCGACGGTCGACGAGCGTCACTTCAAGGTTGTTGGGCCCGATCAGCGAGATGACCAGGTCGCCCGTGAAGGTGTGCGTGACGTCGAGCTTGACGTTGATGTCGAGAATGAGCCGCGAATCGAGCACGGTGTACGACGACGTGGTGATGCCCTGCGTCTGCGGGGCGTCGACCGGGACCCGCCGGGGCAGGTTCGCGTCGGTGGCCGGCAGCAGCACCGAGTCGTCGCTCGAGAGCTGGATGCGGAAGCCGATGTTGTACGTGCCCAGCGTCTGCGACGAGCCGCTCGCGCTCTGCGTGGGGTTGTACGCCGCGTTGCCGAAACCCGAGACGCCGACGTAGTACGTGCCGCCCGTGGCGACGAAGAAGTCGACGTACGAGTCCTGGGCGTAGAAGTTGTCGTTGATGTCGATCTGCTGGCCCAGCGCATTGAACAGCCGGACCACGGAATCGAGCGTCGATGGGTTGACCAGGCGCCGCGCCGTGATCTCGGCCGAGATCTGGCCGCCGCGGGGGATGTCGATGCGGAAGATGTCGACGTCGAGGTTGCCCGCCAGCCCGTTGCCGATGGTCATGCCCGCGTAGGAGGCCTGGCCGCTGGCGTTGAAGGCCACGGGCGTGGCGGTCGCGAGCGTGTCGTTGGGCTCGTTGTCGCCCGAGGTCGAGACGACGCGGAAGTCGTGCACGTAGTTCGTGCCCGAGACGTTCGAGCCGTTCAGGAAGTTGCCGTTGGTGTCCTTGAAGGCCGTGGCCACCATCGTCATGCGGTAGGTGTCGACCGGCAGCCGAGCGTTGGCGAAGCCCGACACGTTCAACGACACCAGCACCCGGCGCGGATTGCCCGCCACGAGCGACACCGCCGTCACGGGCACCGTCACGTCGTTCCCGTTGCCGAAGACGTCGTCGGGTCCCGAGCCCGCGAGCGTCACCGCCGAGGCGGAGAGGAACGCCGGATCGATGTCCTTGCTGACGTCGATCGTGATCGTGTTGTACGGCTGGCCCGTCGAGGGGTTGACCTGGCCGACCACCGGACCGGGATTGACCGAGCGGACGACCGGACCGGAGGTCTGCAGCACCTGCAGCGAACGCTCCACGTTCACGCGACCGCCCGAACGGATCTTGCCCTGCATCGAAGGCAGCGGATCGCTGCCGTCGATCAACGCCTGCTTGATCTCGACCGCCGAGGCGTTGGGCTTGATGCTCTTGAGCAGGGCGACGATGCCGGCCACGATCGGGCCCGAGAAGCTCGTGCCGCTGATGTAGCCGTAGCCGCCGCCGTCGAACGTCGTCATGATCTGCACGCCGGGGGCCGCGACGTCGACCGTCCGAACGCCGTAGTTCGAGAACCCGGCGAGGGCGTCGTTGTTGTCGCTGGCCGCCACCGCGATGATCTGCGGAATGTTGTACGAGGCCGGATAGGCCTTGAAGTCCGGGTTGTCGTTGTCGAACGAACTGTTGCCCGCGGAGGCCACGAACGTGCCGCCCGCGTCGACGAAGCGCTGGATGGCGTCTCGCTCGGCGCTGAAGCCCTCCTCGACGTCCTCGTAGAAGGCCGGCGCGAACCCGCCGTAGCTGTTGTTGCTCGCGACGATGTTGACGCCCCGCTGGAGCATCATGGTGGCGTAATCGTGAGCCGCCACGATCGCGTTGGTCGACAGGCGACCCGAGCGGTCGGCGATCTTGAGCGCCATCAGGCCGACGTTCCAGTTCACGCCCGCCACGCCCAACGCGTTGTTGCCCTGCGCCCCCACGCATCCCGCCACCGGCGTGCCGTGGCCGCCCGAGGGCTCGTCGTCCGGGTTCGCGTCCAGTTCGGCGAAGTCGTACCCGTTCACGTCGTCGACGTAGCCGTTGCCGTCGTCGTCGATGCCGTTGCCCGCGACCTCGCCGGGGTTCACCCAGAGGTTGTTCACCAGGTCCGGGTGCTGCAGGTCGATGCCCGTGTCGATGATCGCCACCACGTTGCTGCGCGTGCCGATGGAGATGTCCCACACGTTCTGCACGCGGATGTCGGCGCCCGACGTGCCCAGCACGCCGCCGATGGCCGGGATCGGCTGGCCGACGTTGCGGTTCGCGTACTGCTCCGAGAACCGCGTGTCGTTGGGAAGCCGCGCCGAGTAGTACAGGCGATCGGGCTCCACCCGCTTGAAGTGAGGCACCTGCCCCACCAACGCCAAGGCGTCGAACGCATTGATCGCGCCGCCAACCTGCAGCGACGCGAACCGGCCCAGGCCGTACGCGCGGGTGTCAACCACCTCGACGCCAAGACGCGTGGCCACCTCGCGAGCCAGCATCTCCGCCTGCTGCTTGCCCACGTAGCCGTCGAACTCCACCAGGTACGAGCCGCGGCGGGCCTCGATCGTCCCCCCGCCCCACTCCATCATCGCGAAGTCCGAGGACTGCGTGATGCCCGACAGCAGCTGACGCCCCTCCAGCGTCTCCATCGCCGTCTTCTCGCCACGAAGCACGCCCAAGGCCGACCGCAGCGAGGTCCAGAACCCGCCGCGAGGCTCGCGTCCCGCGCCCTGCTCAGACCCCGCGCGCTGCTCAGACCCCGCGCCCTGCTCGGAACGAGGGGAACCGCTCAGACGATCCTTCCGCTTCGACATGCGACGAACTCCTGCCTGCCGACGACCGCTCGCCGGGAGTTGGTGACCAAACCATGCGTCCACGCGGCCACAGCCCGCGCCGCTCTCCCTCCAACCGTCCCCGCTCCAACCACAGTCCATGAGCCCAGCCCCACGCGCACCAACATCCCGTGCGCGCGGATCACTCTGCATTACGGAACCCTATGACCGAACGTTGCTCCCGAAATCCGAAAACGACGCCCCTTGACGCCGTCCCCGAACCCGAGGGGGTCAACTATACCTAACCAATCGCGACTCGGCGCGTTGCGGCACGCCGACCCGCCAATCTCCCGAACAAAAGTCCACGTGACACTTCGACGCATCACGCCCGCGAGGTCGCCCGGTCGGCTCGGGCCAGACGCGACAGGATCGCCGCATGCCTCGCGCTGGCGCCCTGCATCCCGCGAATGACCTCCCGCCCCCGTGTCGCCAACGCCTCTCGCGCCCCATCGTCCGACACCAGACCCGCCAGCGTTGCTCCCAGTCGCTCGCCCTCCACCTGCACCAACCCGCCCCCATCCCGGAGCGATGCGACGATGGCCGCGAAGTCCGACACCGCCGGCCCGATCACCACCGGCTTGCCCAACGCCACCGGCTCGATGGGGTCCGATCCGTACTGCGACCCGAAACTCCGCCCCACCACCACCACCGTCGCCAGCGAATAGGCACGCCGCAACTCGCCGATGGTGTCGAGCACGAATCGCTCGGTCCCCTTGGCCGCCGGTCGCCCCGCGGCCTTGAGCGCCGTCCGTCGCACCGCACCCGTGCCCATGGCCGCCGTCGCCTCGTCGAACCGCTCGGGCTTCCGCGGCGCGCACAGCAACTGAACTCCGGCCGGACACGCGCGGTGCAACAACGCCTCCTCGCCGGGCCCCGTGCTCCCCGCCACCACCAGCGGCTTGTTCGGATCAACGCCCAGTTCAGCCGCCAACGCCTCCGCCCCCTCCACCCGATCCTCGATCGATGCCGCGTCCCACTTCATCGAGCCCGTGATGTGGCACCGCTCGGGCGCAAGCCCCAACGCGATGAACCTCGCCTGATACGACTCGTCCTGCACCGCCACGCACTCGAGTTGCCCGAGCACGCGGCCGAAGAACCCTCGAATGCGCGAATACCCCCGCGCCGACCGCTCGCTCAGCCGCCCGTTCACGATGCACACGGGCACGCCCCGGCGCCGACACGCCCGCACGAAGTTGGGCCACACCTCGAGTTCGACCAGCCCCACCGCGTCCGGACGAACCGCATCGAGGAACCGCTCCACCGCCCACGAAAAGTCCAGCGGATACCGCACCACGCGCACGCCCGACATGGCGCCAAAGAGCTGCGTCGCCCTCGCGAGCCCCGTGTCGGTGGTCGTCGACACCACCACGTCGACCTCGGGCGTGAGCAATGGCACCAGATGACGCAACGCCGCCACCTCGCCCACCGACACCGCATGCAGCAGCACCCGCCGCCGCCCCGCCGCCGGCGCCGTCGCCTCGACATGCCCGAACCGCTCCCGCCAGCCCGCGCGACGCTTGCCCACCCACCAGGGCGCCGTCACGAGAGCCAAGGGAATGTACAGAAGGTCGAGAGCGTTCATGCCACACGGGCGATGGATGGACGGGCGGGGAGCAAGGACTCCGGCGACGGTATTCACGCGGACCGGTG
>CAIYWI010000056.1 GCA_903929885.1 uncultured Phycisphaerales bacterium | reverse complement strand
GAACGTGGCGAGTGAAGGCGGCCAGGCGATCGGCGCGGTCGGGCGCGGGTTCCGACAGATGCGTCCAGACCGGAGCGAGATCGAGCACCTGCACGTCGTGCCCCGCGGCGACACACCCCTCGAGCAGGTCGACGAAGATGCGTCGCGAGACGGTGCCGGGTTGGACGAACGCGACCATGCGCATGCGCACGGGTCATCGACGCGGCGGAGGGGTCGGAAGAGGCGGTGTGTGCGTTTTATGACGGAGCGCGAAGAGGCCATCGTCCACGGCGGCGGCCCAACCCGGGGGGCGACGCATGGATGGCCTGAAAACGACAACAGCCTCCCGCGGCGTGCGGGAGGCTGTCGGCTTCAGGCGATTGGATGGAGGTTCAGACCCCGAGCATCTCCATGGCGGCCTTCTTGATGTCGTCGGCGGTGAGGCCGCACATCTTGAGCACCTCTTCGGGGGTGCGGGCGCTCTTGGGGATGCGGGTGACGTGCATCTGGCGGAGGCGGAAGCCGTCGCCGGATTCAAGCAGGGCGCCCGCGACGGCCGCGCCGATGCCGCCGCCGAAGTTGTCCTCGATGGTGAGGACGTTCCCGCCGGACTGCTGGACGAGGTCGAGGAAGCGGTCGGTGTCGAAGGGGAGGGAGTAGAGGTCGACGACGCTGGCGGAGACGCCGGCCTTGTCGAGCAGCTCGAGGGCCTTGTTGGCCTCGTGGACCATGTACCCCGCGGCGGCGAGGACGATGTCGCGGCCCTGGTTGAGGACCTCGAAGCCGCCGAGGTTGAAGACGGTGTCGTCGTTGTAGAGGAACTCGGTGTCGGCCCGCAGGGTCCGCATGTAGCAGCAGCCGTCGTACTCGGCCATCACCTGCGTGAGGGAGTAGGCGGCGTAGGCGTCGGAGGGCTGGAGGACGTAGCAGCCGGGGTTGCCCCGGTGGTCCCGCATGGTGGCGAAGGAGCCGAACCAGGCGACGTCGGGGAGGGACATCTGGCTGGGGCCGTCGGCGGCGAGGGTGATGCCGGCGTGGCTGCCGACGATCTTGACCGGCGCGCCGCTGTAGATGGCCATCTCGATCTGGTCGTAGGCGCGGGTGACGAACTTGGCGAAGGTCGAGACGAAGGGCGACTTGCCCGCGGCGGCGAGGCCCGCGGCGACGGAGATCATGTTCTGTTCGGCGATCTTGCACTCCATGAAGCGGGGCGCCAGGGCCGCGTCCTTCTTGAAGTTGTCGGCGTAGGTGCTGTTGCTCACGTCGGCGTCGAGGACGACCACGCGAGGGTTGGCCTTGCCGATGGCGCGAAGGGCCAGGCCGTAGGCGCGGCGGGTGGCCAGGGAGCCGGCGTGGAGCATCGACTCCATGTCGTTGGCCTTCATGTACTCGCTGAGCGTGGGCACGTCGCCCAGCGTCTGGTCGGGGGCGACGTACTCGGGCGGCGCGTCGATGGTGAAGGAGTCGGAGCTCACGAGCGAGCTGGTGAGCTCGATCCGCTTCTGCTCGAGTTCGGTGAGGGCCCGCTTGAGCTGGTCGCCGGTGGGGGGCTTGCCGTGCCAGCCGCCGCCGTGCAGGCAGGGGCTGCCCCAGCCCTTGACGGTCTTGGCGACCACCGCGATGGGCTTGGGCGAGTTCTTGTCCTGGCCGCGGAACTCGTCGAAGGCGGCCTTGATCTGCGCGGGGTTGTGACCATCGATGACCTTGACGTCGTAGCCCGCGGCGGTGAGCTTGGCCGTGATGGTGTCGGCGCTCTGCTGGCCGCTGACGCGGTCGGCCTGGCCGTACTCGTTGCAGTTGAAGATCGGCAGCACGTTGCGGAGCTTGCGATCGACGATGTAGTCGAGGGCCTCGGCGATCTGGCCTTCGCGGCTTTCGCCGTCGCCGCAGATGCAGTAGATGCGCTTGTCGATCTCGTCGAGCCGGGCGGCCTCGCCCAGGCCGGCGGCGACGGAGAGGCCCTGACCCAGGGAGCCGGTGGCGGCGTCGAAGAAGGGGAAGCCCTCCATCGGGTTGGGGTGGCCGTCGAGTTCGCTCTCGGCGGCGCGAAGGTTGCGGAGGTCCGCGCTCGTGAGCTTGCGACGGTGGCCTTCCTTGCCGTACACCACGCCCAGTTCGGCGCACGCGGCGTACACGGCGGGCACGGCGTGCCCTTCGCTGAGCACGAGACGGTCGCTGGTGGGATAGTCAGGGTAATCGGGCGACCACCGCATGGAGTGGAAGAGCAGCACCGTCACGAGGTGGCTGATGCTCGCCGACGTGGTCGGGTGACCGCTGCCTGCATTGGCGGTCATCTCGAGAGACATGCGGCAGATCTTGATGGCCTGAGCGTGAACGGCGGCTTCGAATGACATGCGCTTGGGTTCCTTTCGAGGGGGAACGGTCCTGGAGCGGGCGGGTATTGCGACAGCGCGTCGGCCCGATGGTAAGGGACGAAAGGGTAGGTTTCCGTTCGGAACCAGCGGAGCCTGCGCCGACCGAGAATGTAGGCCCGGGAAGGGGCCGAAGGGGGCGGAGGGCTGGGTGTGGCGATCGGGTTCAGGCCGCCAGGGACCTGACGCCCTTGGACAGGGCGAGGGCGTCGGCATCGCCGGGGGCTTCGAGGCCCAGGTGTTCGCAGATGGCCTTGGGCGACTCGGCGTCGGGCGTCAGGCGGTGGGACACGACGCGGTTGCCCTCGGTGTCGATGACGAAGGCGACAATGCAGCCGTCGGGTTCGCGGACAAGTTCGACGGTCGAGCCATGAACGGCGAGGGTGACCTTGTCGTGGCCGGGGCCGTGCTCGCGGGCGAGGGTCTGGGCGATCTCGTTGTCGAGGTGCCCGACCAGGCAGTTGTGCGCCATCGCGGTGAGGTCGTCGATGTTGACGATGGCGGCGGCCACGTCGGTGAAGATGTCGAGCATCACCTTGTACTCCTTGACGGAGGAGGCGACGAGATTGGACATCTGTTGCTCGGTGAGGCCCAGCAGGCGGCGGATGGCGCCGAAGGTGCCGCCGTCGGCGCTCATGAGCGAGCCGGACTTCTTGAGCTCCGCGACGTCGAGTTCGAGCTGGCCGACGATGAAGGCGATGCGATGGAGACGGCCGGGGCCGTCGTCGCGACCGTTCTCGGCCGGGCGGGTGTGGTGGAGTTCGATGGGCCTGGTCAGCACTTCCGGCAGACGCCACTTGACGCCGAGCACCGACATGATGTCGATGTGCGTGAACTCCATCGCCTCCATCTCGTGACGGTGGAACTTCGGCGGGTTCGTGAGCGTCCGGTGGGCGTGCACGTAAGTCGGGCCGGCGAGCTTGGCGGCCAGCGGCACGCCGGCATCGAGCATGAGACCGATGATGAAGGCCTCGGCGACCAGGTTGGGCGCGATGATCTTGGCGGCCTGCGAGGCCATGCAGGCGCGGAAGACGGACTGGCCCCACACCTCGCGGGACAGGTCGCGGATGGAGGTGTCTTTCGTGCTCGCCGCCCGGCTGAGATGGAATCCCATGGCGACGGCCTTGAGTCGTTCGATGCCCAGCAGCGTGCAGGCCCGGTCCAGCGTGGTCACGGCCGTCCGCTGAGCGAACATCGCGGAGTTGGCCAGCTTGAGGACGCGGCCCGAGATCGCCTGGTCGGCCTTGATGATCGAGGCGTAGTCGCGGAGCTGCGCCTTGGGATCCTTCGTCAACTCGAGGAGCTTGATCGCCACCTCGGGCTGGCTGTCGATGCCCAATGCGTCCAGACGACGCCCGATGAACTGGTGGAGTTCGGCGAGTTCGGCGGCGGAGATTTTGCTGCGGACCTTCATCGGTGGGTCTCGTGCTCGCCTGGCCTGACGGCCCGCTTGCATCGGTCCTTACTTGTCGGCACGCGCGGAGCCCGTACCCAGCGAGGCGCCCGAAATGACGTGCTTTGGGCAGGATGTGCCGCCGGGGGGCACGCCGGTCGCCTGTTCGGCGGGGGCAATAATCCTGCATGCGCGAGGCGCCAGGCGGCTTTGTATTCTCGGCCCAGGATGCCCTCGATCGGGCCGTTCGCGACCGGGAGCGGCGTGAACGCGAGGTGGCCGCCGCCGCGAGGGATCTTGCCTCCCATCGTCTCGACCTCGAACGCGCCGAACGGGTCGCCGCCGCGTCGATGCTGGCGCTGCGAGACGAGCGTCGACGTGCCGCCGCGGGCGGGGCGGAGGTCGACCCCCGCGACTCCCGCGGCCGGATCGCCCTGCTGCGGGCGGCCGCCATGCGGGACCAATCGCTGCTCCGCGACGCTCGGGAGCGGGAGCGGGCGATGGTCGGGGTGCTCGCTTCGCTGCGAGCTCGGTTGGCGCAAGCCGCCGACTCCCAGCGACTGCTCGAGCAGGTGCGGGAAAGCCGGCTCCGCGAGTTCCGGGCTCAGGGGCGTCAGGTCGCCGATCGCGAGGCCGACGACGCGGCGATCGAGGCTTGGCGTCGCGGCCGCCCGCGATCCTGAACGACGGGGCAGACGCTTCGACTCCCCGATCGAGAGGTGCTTGGGCAGGAATAAACCGCACAGGTTCACGCGCCGGGTGAAGGCGGTCGGACCAGGGGCCGATAGTTCGCCGTCGAACCGCCGCGCACGAATGCGCCGGCGGACGGCCGGACGGTCTCCTTCTCGCACGCCGATGCCCGACACGCCAGGCCAACCCGACGAGCAGTCCGCGTCCGAACAGGGCTCGCCGCTGACGCGAGCGGAGATCCGCTCCAAGAAGGTCTTCACCACGGGCGAGGCCGCCGCGATCTGCGGGCTTTCGCAGCAGACGATCATCCGCTGCTTCGACGCGGGTCGCTTGACGGGGTTCAAGGTCCCCGGGAGCAAGTTCCGTCGGATTCCGCGCGAGGAACTCGTGCGGTTCATGAAGGCCAACGGCCTGCCGAGCGACCTGTTGATGGATCCCACGCGCCGGGTGCTCGCGGTCGACGACGACCCCGCGATGCTCGCCATCTACCGGCATGCGTTCAAGCAAGAGGGCGACCGGTACGAGCTCGAGACCGCCGAAAACGGGTATGACGCCGGCATGCTCACCGAGCGGCTGCGTCCGGACATCCTGATCCTCGACTATCAACTCCCCGACATCGACGGCGTGGCCGTCTGCCGTCGCGTCAGGTCGGTCTCGCATCTCGACGCGGTGCGGATCCTGTGCGTCAGCGGCGTCGCCGACGACGCGGCGGTGGCGGCGTTGCGAGGCGCCGGCGCCAACGACTTTCTTCCCAAGCCCTTCGACATCCCGACGCTCATGAGCCGCGTCGAGCAGTTGCTGGGATCCCCCGCCTGAGCGGTCGTGTTCCCCCGCGATGGGGGAGCGGCATCCCGCGAGTGCGGGGGAGGGGGTCGGAAATCCAGTCCCCGGACGGGGCGGCCGATGGATGGAACGTCCCGCCGCGTTGGGGGTGTGAATCACCCGACGCGTCGGAGGCATCGAATCTGGAGCAGGCATGAGCAACCACGAAGCGCACCGCGAGTCCGAAGCCGCCGAATCGTTTGGTCACGACGCGAATCGGGGCGAGCAGGTTCCTCCGCTCGAACCCAAGCGTCGGGCGGTGCAAGCCCTGTGGGTGGGAGACGGGGCCGAGGTCGGCCCGAGCATCGCGGTGCTGGAGGATGCGGGGTTCCGCGTCCGCGAGACTGCGGGCATTCACGAGTTGCTCGAGTCGGGGTTCGTGCCCGAGGTCGTCTTCGTCGAGCACACCGACGGCGACCGCTGGCTGCGGGCGTGGCGTGCCGCCAGGGCCGCCGGCGGCGACGCCGTGGGCGTGCTGGTCGTCCGCTCCGAACCCGATGCCTCCCTGCTGCGGGTGGCGATGCACGAACGGTTGGCTGACGTGGTCGTGACGGGCGACCTGATCGAGCTGCGGATCATCGCCTCGCGACTGCGTCGTCGGGTTCGCGAGCATCGCGAGCAGGCCCGTCGCCTGAGCCGCCTCCGCCGGCGATGCAGCCGCCTCGAGGCGTCGCGTCGCGAACTCCTGCGTCAGGTCGATGGTCTGGCGGGCGGGGTGGCTTCGGCCTACGAGTCGATTGCGCGGGGAATGAAGCTCAACTCGATGGCCGCCCAGTTCGAGACGATCCTGCGCCAGGACCTCGACCTCGAGTCGGTGCTCCGCACCACGCTCGAATACGCCCTCAAGAAGATCGGCTCCACCAACGGCGCGATTTTCCTGCCCAACTCCTGCGGCGACTTCACGCTCGGCGCCTATGTCAACTTCGATCTGCCCCGCGACACCGCCGAGACGCTGATTGCTCAACTCGCCGACTCGCTCGCGCCGGCCTGCGAGGGACACCGTCAGGTCGTCGCCGTCCCGCAGGCCTGCGAGCTGGGCGTGGCCTCGGTCGACGCGGACCACTGGATGGGCGACCACGCCCTGGCCGTGCAGGCCTGCTGGCAGGACAACGAGTGCATCGCCGTGATCGCCTTCTTCCGCGATCCCAAGCACCCATTCGGCAAGGAACTGCTGCCGACGATCTCCCTCATCGCCGACACCTTCGGGCGTCAACTCGCCCGCGTCGTGCGCACGCATCACCGGCACAAGCCCAAGGAGCAGTTCGGTGGCGGCGGCGGCCTGATGGCGGCCTGAACGGGCGGCGGGAGCGTGTCAGCGACCGCTCGAAGGGGGCCTGGCCACGGGGCGAGGGGCCCGACCCATCGGCGGGGCGGGGAGCAGCGATGCGTTGATGATTCGTGGCGGCGTCACCGGCCGCTGCGTGGCGGCGTCGGTCCGCACGGAGGCGAGACGGAGGATGACGTCAGCGCCGTCGACGGCCTGCGCGAACGCGGTGTACCTGCCGTCGAGCCTCGCTGTTCCCTCGCGACTGAGGCAGATGAACACCTGCGATCCGTTGGTGTCGGGATGATCGTCGCGGGCCATGCTGAGCACGCCGAAGTCGTGCGGCAGGTTGCTGCGCTCGAGGTCGACGTGACGCCCGTGCCCGCCCTCGCCGGTCCCGCTCGGATCGCCGAACTGAATGACGAAGGGGTGGCCGGTCGTCGGGAGTCGATTGACGATCCGATGGATGATCGTGTCGGCGTAGAAGCCGCCGGCGACCAGTTCGCGGATGTTGGCGACGGTCGCGGGCGCCTGATCGGGCCTGAACCGGAAGGTGATTCGGCCCTGGTCGGTGTCGACGGCCAGGTAGTCCTCGCTCCACGCGCGGATGCCGGTGTGGTTGAGCGGGGGCGAGTTGAAGAGCAGTTCGCCCTTGGCGCGGGCATCGAAGTTGGGCGTGTTGGTGGCCGGATCGATGAACCAGGCCTGGCGGGTCTGCGGATCGATGATGGTGGCCGAGGCGGGCGTGACCATCGGCTCGAGCACCACGGGGCTGCCCGTCTCCTGCCCGTCGACGCGGAGTTGCGCGTAGAGCAGTCGCGGCGGCCGCGACGTCCACAGTTCGGGGAAGAGCGAGGCCATGTCGATGCGACCCTCAAGCACGTGCGACGAGGCCACTGGCGAGGCGTCGCCGAAGGCGAGGAGTTCGATCGTGAGGATGGGGGGGGCGGGTTCGGGCGCGGGTGGGCCGGGGATCCCGTCGGGGAGCGGCGTCGGCCGATCGCGAGGCGGGGCGGCGACGGTCATGGGCATCGGTCGATTGATGCCGTAATACGTGCGGTCGGGCGTGAGTTGGGCGAGGGAAGGGAGGGTGACGAGCAGGGTCGCCACGAGAAAGGCCGCACCGCGTCCATGGTCGCGCGTCATGCGGAACCGTATGCGGAGCGGGATCAGCGGTTGTCGCTGTTGGCGGCGATGTCGAGGGCGTTCCACGCCTCGGACACCGCGTTGCCGCCGCCGGGCTGGTCCTTGGACTCTGGGAGCGACTCGCGGATCGCGCCGGTGGGGTCGTCGAACCAGTGCACGGAGAGGTCGGCGCGGAAGAAGTTCACGCCCGAGGGGTGGTTGTAGTCGCGCTGCGACCGCATCGAGTCGGCGATGAGCGACGACTGGGCGGGGTCGATGTTCCACAGCACGGTCGTGCACGAGGGACGCCCGGTGGCCGAATCGACGCGGGTGGTCGGGCCTTGGCCTCGGAAGTGGAAGTTGCTGATGATCTCGCCGTCGCCGCCGCCCCAGGCTCGCGCGTACGCGCCGTAGGGGCTCTCGCCCCGGTGCGACGGGCAGTAGAAGATCTTCGAGGCGTTGAGGTACTCGGTGTGGAAGAGCAGGCCCAGGCCGTCCCACGCGCCGGCGCGGTCGGCAGGATCGACCTCGGCGGCCGGCACTCGCAGCGCCACCATCTTCTCGGCGGCAACGGGGCGGTGGCCGGCGCCGGGACCCGCCTGTTGAACGTAGCGACTGCGGGGAAGTTGGCCGTTGTAGTCGTTGGTGTACATCACCAGCGCCAGGCCGATCTGACGAACGTTCGATTGGCAGGCCACGCGCCGGGCCGACTCGCTGACGCCCGCGAGCCCGGGAACCAGAAGCCCGATGAGCACCGCGATCACCGAGATGGTCGCCAGCACGTCAACGAGCGTGAAGCCCGAGGCCCAAGCCACACCGCAACGGCCAAGGCGGCGATCCGCCCGAGTCGAACGCGTGGAGAGGGTTGGCGAGGCGCGGTGGATCATGAAACACCTGCGGCGGCGACTGCTGCGACCATTCCTTGCCAAACCACGATACCGGGCCTGTGCGATTCGTTCAAGGAATTCTTCGCGGCTTTGGGCCGGGAATCAGGCGATTCTCGCCCTCGATCGCATTTTGTTCGCATCGTCGGGCAGGGGGCCGGGGTTTCCGGTCCCCCGTTCGGGCGTATGTTGGAGGCATGCGAGCATCGGCGGCAACCGCGGGCGGAGCGGGGGCGTATGGCTTGTCACGGGCGGCGGCGTCGCGATCGGTCGCGGGGCTCGCCCGCCCGTCAGGGCACACTCCTTGGAAGGAAAGCTGACGATGGGGGTCGGCGGACCGCGACATCCCGGAGAATCGCAGGCCGGATCCGAAGGAGCCGGACCTGAGCGAAGCGGGCCGCAGGCCGCCGGGCCCGAGCGGGCCGACGCGGCCCTCATGGCTCGCGTGGCCGCGAACGATCAGGCGGCCATCGCGGCGCTGTACGAT
>CAIYWI010000055.1 GCA_903929885.1 uncultured Phycisphaerales bacterium | reverse complement strand
CATCCACTACCTCGAGCGACTGCTCAAGAGCGGGGTCTGACGGCATGTTCACGCGTCGGTCGGTCATCGCCCTGTGCCTGGCATCCGCCGCGTTGGGGCTGGCGGGCTGTCGCACGGGCCGCAACGAGATCGCCGACGCCTTCGCGCGCGACCGCGTGCGGCTGCTGGGCGTGAACGTCGAGACCACGCGCGAGGCGTATGCCACGGCCGTGGCCGACCTGAACCAGGCGGCGGCGGAGATGCTCGAACTTTTCGACGAGCCGGACCGCGACGAGGCCTTCGTGCGGGCCCGGCGTGCGACCATCCGTTGCAGGGGACGCATGTCGCAACTGCGCAACCGGCTGCGGCAGGTGGAGGCGTCGGCGGCGATGCTGCTGGAGGAGTGGGCGAAGGAGACTCGCGCCTACGCCGACGATGAACTCAAGGCCAAGTCGCGTGCCGACCTGGCGGACTTCAAGTCGCGGTGGGAACCGCTGCGGCTGGTGCTGCGGGAGTGCGCCGACCCGATCGAGCCCTTGTTCACGAAACTCGACGACGACGTCTTGGCGCTCAAGCACCGGCGATCGGCCTTGTCGCCGTCGTTGACGCCGCCGCCGCGGGACAGGTATGCGGCGGTGCTCGAGGCGGTCAACGCGAGGGCGACGGTGGTGGACCGCGCCTGCGAGGAGTTCACGTCGATGCTGCCGCGAGGGGAGCCGGCGCTGTGACGTTCGCGTCGCCGAAGAGTTCGACGAGGCGTTGGCGACGGTAGTCGAAGATGCGTTCGACATCGGGCCTGACGAACCAGCGTTCGACGAGCGGGCCGCCCCAGTGCGCGTAACGGACGCGGTCGGTGCACAGGGTGCCGCCGTTGGAGGGTTCGAAGAGGTGGGTGTGGTGCCAGAGCCGGTAGGGCCCGCTGACCTGCTCGTCGACGAACATGAAGGGCGGGTTCCACGCGGCGATGTTGGTCCGCCAGCGGATGGGGATGCCGTGCAGCCGGATCGAATACTCGAGCCGGGCCCCGGCCTTCATCTCGACGGGCAGGGGGGTGCGGATGCGAAAGTTGAGCCACGGCGGCGTGATGGCGTCGAGATTGCCCGCGTCCGCGAAAAAGGGGAAGATCTGCTCGGGCGTGCGGGGGAGCCACAGGGTGGTGACCAGTTCATGTTCGCGCATGGCTGCAAGGGGTTCGTCGGAACGGGCGACTGGATGCGGCCGCGGGCGGCGGGGGCGGGGAGAGCGGCGCGACGGATGCCCGATTCGGGGCCTCTGTTCCGTCCCCCCAACGCGCTGGGCGCGCCACATCGATCCGGCTCGCACCGCCGCGCGAATCGGCCCCCATGCCGTGGGCTTGCCCGCCAAGCCGGGCCACGCACAGGGGCACGCCACGGGACGCCCGCCGAGCGGGCTGACAGGCAAGAGCCGACCCCGCGTCCCTTTTCTCGCCCGCTTTGCGGCGAACCAGCCGGTAGCCCAGGCCGCTGCCCGGCTTTGCGGGCGAGCCCTGGGTGCACGGGCGCGAGCACGCGTGCCGCCCCGGGGTGCGATT
>CAIYWI010000054.1 GCA_903929885.1 uncultured Phycisphaerales bacterium | reverse complement strand
GGTGCCGAAGGCCGGGAAGGCGTGGATGCGGTTGCGGGGGTCGTCGGGCAGGCCGCGGTCGCGGGCCACGGGGTCGAGGGGGGGCGGGGCGGCGGGGTCGATGCCGTGCTCGAGCAGGAAGGCCCGCTTGGCGAAGAGCATGTCGGCGCGGTACGAGGGCACGACATCGCTGACCCAGTCGACCGCGCCGGTGCGGAAGGCGAGCACGGCGGTGTTGCCGTCCTCGATGGTGGGCATCGACACCGAGTCGATGGTGACATCGGCGGCGTTCCAGTAGCCCGCGTGACGTTCGAAGCGCATCTCGCGCTTGAACTGCCACCGGACGAGGCGGAAGGGCCCGTTGGTGACGATGGCGGGGGGCTTGCACCAGTCGCTGCTGGCGCCGGCTTGGCCGGTGCGGGGGTCGATGGTGGTGAATCGCTCGACAGTGGGGGCGTGGACGGGGAAGAAGGGTGGGAAGGAGGTGAGACTGAGGAAGTAGGGCACGGGCTTGACGAGTCGCACGCGGAGCGTGAAGTCGTCGGGGGTCTCGATGGCCACGGAGGCGTCGAAGTCGCGGCGTGCCTCGTCGTAGCGGGCGTGAGCCGCGGCGTTCCGATCGGCGGCGGCGGAGGAGGCGAAGGCCTTGAGGGAGGCCGCTCGTCGCTCACAGAACCCATCTGCGCCGTCGATGAGGCGGAGGAGTTTGGCGTAGTCTGCGCCGTGGTCGGGCAGGAGCATGCGGAACCAGGCGTGGCGGAAGTCTCGCGAGGTGACCGGATCGCCGTTGCTCCAGCGGGCCTGGGGCCGAAGGCGGAACTCGTAGGTGCGGCCGTCGTCGCTGACGGTCCAGGAAACGGCGGCGGCGGGGATGGGCTGGTGGTCCTTGGAGAAGACGTCGCTGCGGGTGAGGCCTTCGTAGACGAGGCGTGCGGCGCGGAAGTCCTGCACCCACGACATCTGGGCGGGGTCGAGGGTGCTCACTTCGCCGCTGTTGACGACGACGAGATCGGCGCGAGGGGGCGTGCGATCAATGGCGACGACCGCGACGATCAGGGCGAGGATCAACCCGAGCGTGGCGGCGACTTTCCACATGGCGGATGGGGACGCGGCGTCGATCGGGCGCGACGCGAGGGTGCGCGATCACTTGTCGAGGAAGGAATCGGGGGCGAAGCCGAAGGGCGGCTTGGCGAGCAGGCCTTGGCGACCCACCAAGGCGACCGCATCCTTCACGAAGGCCTGATCCGACTCGGCGGTGCCGGCGCGAATCTTGTCGCCGATCTTGCGGGACTCGGGGGCCGAACCGCCGGGCTTGAGCGTGGCGACCAGCAGCAGCACGTTCTCGCAGGTGGTGGCGAGTTGGGCGTGGATCTCGCGGGCGGGAGCGTTCTGGGCGGCTGGCAACGAGTTGGACTCGACCGCGCGGGCGCAATAGGCGACCATCGCGCCGGCGGCATCAGCCGAGGCCATCAGGGCGTCGTCGGCGACCTGGCCCGCCTGTGCCGAAGCGAGCGAGTCGCGGAGGCCCGCGCCGGCACGCAGGAGGACCTGCGCGAGCGAGTCGGGTGCGGCCTTGGAGCCCAGCGAACGAGTCTTGGCGGCCATGGCGCGTCCGAGTTGGGTCAGGGCGGCCGAGCGGGTGGCCGGAGACTTGGTGGCCTCGAGGGCGGCAAAGACCAAGCCATCGAGGACGACCGGATCGGCCTCGTCCTTGATGCGACCGGCGATCGACTCGATGGCCGAGGTGCGCTGCTCGTCGTTGATGGTGGGCGAGGGCATGGCGGCGAGGGCCTCGAAGGTCCGACGCAGGCCGAACGCGGCTTGGTAGCGAACGGCGGGCTTCGAGGCGGCCAGTCCCTTGGTGAGGTAGCCGACGCCCTGAGCGGTGGCGAGATCGCCCGCGAGCACCATGGCGTTGATGACGACGAGTTCGTTGGCGTTGCCGTAGAGATTGTCGAGCGTGGGCAGGAGGGCTTCGGCGTAGGTGAAGCGGAACTTGGGGGAGGCCTCGAGATCGGCAAGGGGCTCCAAGAGGGCGTTGCGATCGCGCTTGATGAACTGCGGATTGTCGGAGGCGAGGTTCTTGGCGTGCTCGTTCACGAAGGCCTGCACGGCCTGTTCCTGGGCCGAGGTGAGCTGCGGTGCACGCCGGATGTCGGTGGGGAGGCCGTCGCCTTGGGCGTTGGCGGGTGCCGCGAGCAGCAGGGCGGAGGCCGCCGCGAGCGTCGCAAGACCCGAACGGATCGCCGAAGAGAGCCTGGAGTGGTTGCGTGCGTTCAAACCCGCGTTCCTTGTCAAGTGGTCCCGACGACGGGACGCCGGCGGCGGCCGTCGATGCTTCCGATGCGATCCGACGACACGGCGAGGCCCTCGGGAGGTTGCGTCTTCCGGGCGGCACCGACGTGCGCCCCGGCCGCGGGAGGCGGAACCGGCAGGGTTGCCGGAGCCGGCCGCACCATGGCGCGGGGAGGCAAGCGTATCCCCGACGGGGCCCGTCGGGGGTGGGCATCGGCCCGCGGCCCGGTCGCCATGCGGGAGCCGTTTGGATCGTCGCGGGCGGGAGGGCAACATCGGGCCGCCCACGCCAGTACATACCCTTGATGTGACGGCCGGGTTCCCCTCGATGGCGGCGGTCCTCTCACCTTGGAATGCCCATGACACACGCGATCCGTCGGACTTCCCTGGCCCTTGCTGCATCAATGGCGGTGACGCCGCTGACGATGGGATGGCAGCCCCGGCCGCCGGGCACGGGCACGCCGCCGCCGCCTCAGCCCGCCCAGCCGGCGGCACCAGCCGCGCCCGCGGCTCCGGACCCGGTACCGGCCCCCGCCCCGGCACCCGTGACACCGGTGAAGCCCGCGAAGCCCGCCACGGCCCCCCCGCCGGCGACGGCCCCGGCGGCGCCCGCCTCGGGAACAGCGAAGAAGGGCGAGCCCGCGGTGGGGCCGTACCTGACGCTCTCGCAGGCCAAGGAGTTGATCCTGACGGCGCGGGTTCGCGTGCTGCGTGGCAACGAGGAGCAGCAGATCAACGATCCGTTCACCGGGCAGTCGGTGACGGTGGTCACGACCAAGCCCTTTGATCCGATGCGGTCGATCGCCATGATCTGGCCGGTGCTGCCCCCCACGTCGTCGAGCGTCATGCACCTTGACGCCGTGAGCGGCAAGCTGCTGCTCAACGACCGAGTCGCCACGACCAGTTTCAAGGCGATGAAGGACTATCAGGGCGGGGTGCAGTACGCCAGGTTCGACGCGGTGTCGGAAGCGCAGGATCTGACGCCGTGGAAGGTCGAACTCGAAGTGCACTTGCCCGCCACGGCGAGTCGCACGGCGTTTGACGAGAAGGCGGCGCTGGCAGTGCGTTGGCCGGCGACGTGGCCGACCGCGGCGGCGGCGTGGCTGCAGCCCCAACTCTTCATCGAGTCGGGCTTCGACGAGAACAACCGCATTCAGCCGTACAAGCCCGACGCCGTGAAGGCCGCGCTCGACGAGGCGGCCAAGCGGGCGGGCGTCGGCGATTGGAAGCGGGTGACGCCGGTGGCGGCGGCCAAGATCATCACCTCGCACGTGTGGGGCCGCGTGCAGATCGTCACCAATGTCGCCAGCCGCGATTCGCGGAGCGGCGAGATGCCCCCCATGCGGCTCGCCAAGGACACGGTCTTCACGTCGAACGACTTGGGCGGCATCGTGGTGCAGCCCCCGCAGTTCACGCTCGAGACGGGGCGAGGCACGGAGTACGACGCGGCGGCCCTGCTGGTGGCGATGATGCGTCAGGCCGGGCTGCCTGCACGCCCGGTCATCGGCTATGACCGGGGCGGGTCGAGCAACAGCTCCATGAAGAACGACCTGAGTTCCAAGTCGCGGCGCGACGGTCGCGGCTTGCGGTGCTGGGTCGAGTTCGCGCTGTACGACGAAGCCGCCCACACGATCAACTGGATTCCCGTCGACATCGCCAAGTTGCACAAGTCGAGCAGTCGGCCGATGCCGGTGGAGAAGCCGTGGAGGTTCTTTGGCTCGCACGACGAACTCAACGGCGTGGTGCCCTTCGCGTTCCACTTCTTCCCGCCCACGGACGTGGTTTCGTACGGCGCGCCCGGTTTCTGGGGGTGGTTCGTGACCCCGCAGGCGCCCAAGGCGGCGGGGCAGGCGATCAGTTTCTCGATCGGTGCCGCCAGCACGCGAGGCGGCGAGCCCGCCGCGACGCCGGGTCGCGAGCAGCCCTCGTCGAAGGACGACAAGGACGATCGCAAGAAGCGCGGGTATTGACCTTCAAGCGCCGGTGTTCGAGGTCGCTCACGGCCCGAACACGTAGTCGCTCGTCTCGTTGACGATGCCCGGCGGCACCGTCACGCGCATCTTCGCGTGGCCGTCGAGGAACGAGAGGTTCGCCTCGACCTTCGACTTGCCGAACCAGCGGCTGCCTCGGTCGCCGCCTTGCTGGAAGTTGTAGATCGTGTGCGTGCCGATCACCCACGTGCGGCTGGGCTGCGTCACATAGGGCATGCGACCGCCGCCCTGGGGCACGAGCGTCGCGTACTCGTCGCCCCGCAGGTCGTGGTCGTTGAGGGTGTAGCTGCTGCCGATGAAGTCGTAGAAGGAGTCGGTGCGGTCGAGGCCCGGGATGGGCAGGCCCGTGGTCGTCGCGCCGCGATCGACCGGCGAGGCGAAGGGGGGCATGGGGAAGTTGTCGGGGCCGTCGTCGGGCGAGACGGGGCCGGCGAACATGTAGCGGTTGAGCGGCCGGCCCTCCGCGCCCACCTGATTGATGCCGTAGAAGGGCAACTGGCCCTTCTTGCCTCCGAAGAGCGAGCCGATCACGGCCTGTTGTCCGCCCACGTCCCACGTGCGCTGCGGGAGCATGCGGTCAAAGTCGTTGAGATAGGCGGCGACGCCCACGCCCAGTTGCTGGACGCGCGACAGGCAGACGGTGCTGCGGGCGTTGAGCCGCGTGGCGCCCAGAGCGGGCAGCATGAGGCCCACCAGCAGTGCGATCACGGCGATCACCACCAGGAGCTCGATGAGCGTGAAGCCGCCGCGGGCGTTGGTCTGCTCAGAGCGCAAGCCTCGCTCCGCGTTCGATGGCCTTGGGCAACGGCGTCTTGGCGAGTTCCGCGGCACAGGTGGCCGTGGCGGGCGAGATCTCCAGCGTGCAGTCGGGCGAGCCGTCGGGCTTGCGGGGCACCGAGACGCCGCAGGCCTCGAGCCACGACGCGGCACGGGCGGTCTGCAGGGCCTTGCTCGACTCGACGCTGTCGACGCCGGTGGCGTTCTTGATGGGGCCGAACTCCTCGGCGCGGTCGGTCTCGTAGACGATCGATGACTTGCAGGTCGAGATGGCGTCGAAGACGAACTGCTCGAGCTTGACGCCGTTGTTCGAGGTCGGCGTGATCGCCGCGCCGGTGGTCGGATCGACGCACGGGATCTTCTTCTCGGCGCGGTGGTAGGGGAGGGCGAAGGAGGGGTCATTGGCGAGTCGGTCGATGAAGTCGATGCCGATCATGTGGATGGCGATCGATCCGGCGACGAAGCGGAGCGAGCCGTCGGGCAGGCGTTCGCGTTGCAGGTCCATCGGCAGGTCGGAGTACTCGATCACCTCCACCTTGCCCGCCGACGAGCAGAAGACGCCCATCTTCTCCTCGGGGTAGGCCTTGGTCACCATCTTGCTCGACATCTCCGCCGACGAATCGCTCGCGGCGGCGTGGAGCCCGATGAAGGCCGGGTCGAGGGGCCGCACGAGGGGGTTGTCCACCTGGAAGTAGCTGAGGTGCTGCACACCCTTGCGCTTCATCTCGGCCAGGGCGCCCGAGTGGGCCAACGCGCGGATGCTGCCGCCGTGGCCGTCGGGGTTGGTGGCCACCTCGCCCTTGGAGGCCAGCAGCACCTGTCCGGTGACGATGTCGAGCGAGGGCAGCACGCCCTGCGGGAAGAAGCGAACATGCTCGGGGCTGAGCCCGAAGAAGCGGTGTTGCTCGAAGAAGCTGGTGGTGGCTTCGTGATTGAGCGGGCTGGTCATGATGTACCAGGGCACGTCGACGCCGTAGCGGCGCTTGGCGCCGACGAGATGCTCGGCGAAGATCGCGAAGAGGCTCTTGTCGGTCACTGCGCCGGCGGGGAAGCAACCCTTGGGGCCTTCGAAGCCAAGGCGCGAGCCCTGGCCGCCGGCGACGACGAAGGCCGCGATGCGGCCGGCGCGGATGAGTTCTTCGCCTTTGCGTTCGGCGGCGGCACGGTCCCACGGGCGCGTCGTGGACTTCTCGTGGCGCGGGTAGTACGGCGCGGGGCCGATGTTCGGGGGCAGGGAGAACTCGGGCTTGCGCTTGACATAGGCGTCGATGAGCGCGGGGAGGGCCTCGACATCGAGGTCGGCGATCTGAGCGAGGAGCGCACGCTGGCCGTCGGGCGTGAGCGTGGGGAAGAAGTTGAGCAGATGGGTCTGGCCGACGGCCGCGAGGCGGGCGCGAGTGGCGTCGAGCGTGGGGGTGGTGCCGCGGGTCGTCTGGGTCATGCGGGCGAATCGTAGCGAAGGCAGGCGGGTGCGGGACCCAAGGGCGGGGCGTGGTTGGTACACTCCCGCCGCATGCCCACGCCGCTGCTGCGAATGCCGCCCCGCCTGCCCCTGATCGCTCCGTCCATCCTTTCGGCGGACTTTGCGCACCTGGGCGACGACTGTCGACACGCGCTCTCGTGCGGGGCGGACCTGCTGCACCTGGACGTGATGGACGGGCACTTCGTGCCCAACCTGACGATGGGGCCGGCGCTGTGCGCCTCGCTGCACGCGGCGATGCCCTCGGTGTATCTCGACGTGCACCTGATGGTGAATGATCCGGCGAAGTTCGTCGAGCCGTTCGCGAGGGCCGGGGCGTCGAATCTCACCTTCCATGTGGAGGCCGTTGCTCCCGAGCAGGTCGCTCCGCTGATCGACCGCATTCGGGGGCTGGGGCTCGAGGCGGGGCTGGCGATCAACCCGCCCACGCCCGTCGAGCGAATCCTGCCCTTTGTCGGCCTGCCCGACATGCTGCTGGTGATGTCCGTCAACCCGGGGTTCTCGGGGCAGTCGTTCATCGCCTCGACGCTGGAGAAGACGCAGACGCTGGCGAATCTCGTGCGCAAGGACCAGCGGATCCAGATGGACGGGGGCGTGGGGCCGGGCAACGCGTCGATGGTGCGCGAGGCCGGGTGCGACTGCATCGTCTCGGCTTCCGCCCTCTTCGGCCGCACCCGCGACGAGCGGGCGTCGGTCATCGCCGCCTTGCGAGGTTGACGCCGTGACACGCTCCACACTCCTGCGACGGTTGGTGCAACTGCCCCTGATCCTGGCGGCGGTCTACACCATCACCCTCGCGTTGGCGTGGGCCGTGCCGGGCAACCCCGTCGACAGGCCCGAGGGGCGGCGGCCGCCCCCGGAGGTCATCGCGGCCATGGAGGCCCGCTACAACCTCGACGACTTCTGGTCGTTCTACTGGTCGTACCTGGGCCGCGTGAGCGGCGCGAGGTGGCTGGCGGCAGCCGCGAGCGGCGACACGCCCGAGGGCCCGGTCTTCGACCTTGGCCCCTCGCTGCAGTACCGCGACCGCACGGTCAACGAGATCATCGGGGCCTCGCTGCCGGTGTCGATGCTCGTGGGGGCGACGGCGATCCTGATCTCGCTGGTCATCGGCCTTGGCGCGGGCGTGCTGGGCGCGTGGCGGCCGGGGTCGTGGCTCGACGCCTCCACGCTGCTGGTGGCCTTGGTGGGCATCAGCGTGCCGACCTTCGTGGTGGCCACCGCCTTGCAGTTCGTGTTCGCGGTGGCGATTCCCGTCGCCGACGTGGGCACGTTCCGGCTACCGGGCAGCCTTGTGCTGCCGTCGCTCACGCTGAGTCTTCCCTTCGCCGCGTACATCGCGAGACTGACGCGGATGGGCATGATCGAGGCGTTGCAGTCGGACTATGTGCGCACGGCCCGGGCGAAGGGCGCGGGCGAGGCCCGCGTGCTGCTGGTGCACGCCCTTCGCAACGCCTTCCTGCCGGTGCTCAGCTACCTGGGCCCCGCCGCGGCGATGGCGATGACGGGTTCGTTCGTGGTCGAGCGGATCTTCTCGATTCCCGGCATGGGCCAGCACTTCGTGAACGCCGTGCAGAACAAGGACCTCTTCCTGCTGCTGGGCATCGTGCTGGTCTTCGCGACGATGCTCGTGCTGCTCAACCTGGCGGTCGACCTGATGTACCGGTGGGTCGATCCGCGGGTGAAGGCCGGCGCGTGACGGGGCGGCACGTCCATGAAACAGCACCGACCGCGAGGACGCGGTCGGTGCGGGTCGAATGGCAAGGCAAACTCAGTGCGTGGCGGCCGCGACGCGGTCGCCGGGGAACTGCTTGATGCCGTCCTGCGACGGGGTGCGGCCGGTGCCCTTGGCCACGGGGCTGCGTTCGGGGATGATGAAGTCGGCGTTGGGCAACGTTGCGTTGTGGGCCAACGCGACGTCGGCGGCCTTGAGCATGGACTCGTCGGCGTTCTCGTACATCTCGCGGAAGCGGGCGTGGATCTCCACCTCGGCGATGTCGAGGAAGTGGAGGGCGGCGGCCTTGTCGCGCTGGAACTCGAGGTCCGAGGTGCCGTTGCCGGCGTGCGCCACAAGGTCGCGGTCGAGCTTGCTGAGCGTGCAGGCGTAGGCGTGGAGGTACATCGCCACGTCGGCGACGCGGGCCTGCACGGCCTGACGGTCGAGCATCTTGACGTCGTACCGCTTGCTGAGGACCTTGAACTGGTGGCTGTGCTCGCGGACGAGCATGGACAGCCGCTCGGCGTGCGGGGCCAACTCGGCCGACTTGACGCGAGCGATCCTCGCGAGGGCCGGGCGGATGCCCAGGAAGACCTCGATGCCCAGCGGAATCGCCCGCTTCATGATGTCGAAGCGGAAGGTGTTGCGCAGGGCCTTGACGACAAAGGCGCCGAAGGACTCGTCGGGGTCCTTGAGCAGGGCGTTCTTGACGCCCAGCATCATCTCGGCGAGCTGCTTGCCGCCGTAGCCGAACATGTACGACTGCATGACCTCGTTGGCGCCCTCGACGATGAGGTTGATGCGAGAGTCGCGGAAGATCCGCTCGACCTCGTTCTCGCTCATGTAGCTCTCGCCGCCCATGATCTGGATGGCGTCGTTGACGGCCTGCCAGCCCATCTCGGAGCAGAAGACCTTGCACATGGCCGTCTCGACCTGGATGTCGTCGTCCTTGCGGTCGAGCATGCCGGTGGTCATGTAGAGCACGGCGTCCATGGCGTAGGTGAGGGCGGCCATGTGGGCGACGCGCTTGCGGACCAGCTCCTGCTTGGCCAAGGGGGCCTGGAACTGGAAGCGGGTCTGCGACCACTTGATCGACTGGTCCATGGCGCGGCGGGCGCCGCCGAGCATGCCCGCCGAGAGGGTGCAGCGGCCGTAGTTGAGGCACGAGAGGGCGATCTGCAGGCCGCGGCCCTCCTGGCCGAGGAGGTGGTCCTTGTGGACGCGGACGCCGTTGAAGCGGATGCGGGCCTGCCAGGTGCCGCGGATGCCGCACTTGCTGCGGTTCTTCTGGAAGATGTCGACCCCTTCCATCTCGGGGTGCATCACGAGGGCGCTGATCTTGCCCTTGCCGTCATCCCGCTTCTCGCGGGCCATGACGGTGAAGAGACCCGAGAGCGCGCCGCTGGTGGCCCACTTCTTCTCGCCGTAGACGACGTAGTAGTCGCCGTCCTTGACGAAGTGGGTCTCCGCGCCGCCGGCATCGCAGCCCACGTTGGGCTCGGACAGGCAGAACGCGCTGAGCCAGTCCTTCGCAAGACGCGGGAGCCACTGCTTCTTCTGCTGCTCGCTGCCGTAGATCATGACGGCCTTGCAGCCGATCGACTGGTGGGCCGAGACCATCACCGCCGTCGAGCCGCAGTACATGCCGATGCGCTCGAGGACGCGGTTGTACGAGGTGATGCCCATGCCCAGGCCGCCGTACTCCTTGGGGATGGTCATGCCCAGGGCTCCCAGCGCGAAGAGCTTGTCGATCGCCCAGCGGGGGATCTCCTGCTCCTGGTCGATCTTGACGCAGGGGTGCTCGTTCCGCAGGTAGTCGTCGAGCCGCGCCAGCAACTGGTCGCACTCGGCCTGCTCGCGAGCGTCCACCACCGCCGGATAGGGGAAGTAGAAGTCTTCCTTCACCTTGCCCCAGAAGAGGTTCTTGACGGGGCCCATCTTCGTGGGCTCGGCGCCGAGCCATTCCTCGGCCTCGGCGATGAGCTTGCGGTCGGCTTCGGAGATGCCCTTGAGATTCTTCAGGTCGGCCATGCGTAGGACTCCGTCAGGGATGCCCCGGGAGGGCCCGGGGAGTGTCGGTGGATGTGCGGTGCATTGTAGTGGCCCGGCGGGCCGATCCAATCACCGCGTCGCGACCCCGTCAACCCCCTTCGACCGCGGAAGGCCCCGAGGATTCAGCCCGCACGGCGGGTCGCGGTTTCACCCCCGCCCCGCCGCCCGCGTAGTCGCGGAAGGCCGCACGCCCCGCCGAGGGAGTCGGTGGCACGTTCCGGTTTCGTTCGTATTCCCGCCCTGCCCGCCCGCGCCGTTCCCCGTACCTTTGAGCCAGCCGATGACCTCCATCCATCTGCCCATCTTTTCCCCGCCCGAACCCGTCGCCGAAGACGCCCGCCGCGAGTTGGCCGGGGAACTTGCCGCCCTGGTCCGCGGAGAGGTTCGTTTCGGCGAGCACGATCGCATGCTCTACGCCACCGACGCCTCGCTCTATCAGGTGGAGCCGGTGGGCGTGGTGATTCCCGCCGATGTCGAGGACGCGGCGGCCGTGATCGAGTGGGCGGCTCGGCGCCGGGTGGCGGTGCTGCCCCGGGGCGGGGGCACGAGTCTGGCGGGGCAATGCACGAACCACGCCATCGTCGTCGACTTCACGCCGGGGTGCCGCGACATCCGGCGGCTCGATGCGGTCCGTGGCGAGGCGCTCGTCGAACCGGGCTGCACCATCGACGACTTCAATGACGAAATCGCCTCCAGCGGCTGGTTCTTCGCGGCCGACCCGGCCACGGCGCGGCACGCGGCCTTCGGGGGTTGCGTGGGCAACAACGCCGCGGGGGCACGGTCGATCCGCTACGGGCGCACCAGCGAGAACGTGCTGGGCCTGGATGTCGCGCTGGTGGCGCCGGGGTTCGAGGGCCGTCGCGTGCGGCTCGAGCGCGGGGCGACCGATCCTGCGGCGCGGCGTCTGGCCCGCGGCGTGTGCGACATCGTGGCCCGTCACGCCTCGCTGATCCGCGAACGGTTCCCCAAGACGGTGCGTCGCAACGCGGGCTACGGGCTCGACATGATCCTGTTCGCGATGGAGCGGGCGGGCTGGCGCGACGGCGAACCCGTCACCGAGCGCGCGGTCGACGAGGTGAATCTCGCGCACCTGCTGTGCGGGAGCGAAGGCACGCTGGCCGTGACGCTGGGCGTGCACGCCAAGCTGCACCGCAAGCCCGCGGCCAAGGGGCTGGCGGTGCTCGGCTTCGCGTCGCTCGACGAGGCGATCGCGGCGGTGCCCGCGATTCTCGAGACCGACCCCACGGCGGTGGAACTGCTCGACGACACGGTGATCGACCTGGCCCGCGCCAACGCCGAGTATCGGCGGTATGTCGACCTGATGCCCGCCCCCGAGGGGCTCACGCTCAAGGCCGTGCTCTACGTCGAGTACTTCGCGGACGATGCCTCGCGGATCGCGTCGAGTTTCGAGGCCCTGCGGGCGAAGACGCCCGGCGTCAGCGGCCAGTTCCACGTCGACGCGCAGGCCATGCTCAATGCGTGGAAGCTTCGCAAGGCCGGCGAGCCGCTGCTGCACGGCGTGCCGGGGGCGCGCAAGCCCATCACCTTCGTCGAGGACAACGCCATTCCCGTCGAGCACCTCGCGACGTTCGTGAAGCGACTGCGCGACATCGTGGCCAGGCACGGCACGTGGGCGGCCTTCTACGCCCATGCCTCCGTCGGCGTGCTCCACGTGCGGCCGCTGATCGACATTCATGATCCCGCCGACCGCGAACGCATGCGGGCCATCGCCGTCGAGACGGCGGACCTGGCCAAGTCGCTCGGGGGCGTGATGTCGGGCGAGCACGGCGACGGGCGCATCCGCGGCCCGCTGCTCGAGCGCTTCTACGGCCCGGAACTCATGAACGCCTTCCGCGAGGTCAAGGCCCTCTTCGACCCGCACCACCTGCTCAACCCCGGCAACATCGTGCAACCCGGGCCCGTCGAGAGCATCACGCAGCGACTGCGGGTGCAGCCCGCCTCGCGGCCGGTGCACATCCCCGAGGGCGTCAGCACCTTCTTCGACTACGCCGACACCCACGGACTCGACGGCGCGGTCGAGATGTGCAACGGCGCGGGCGTCTGTCGCAAGCGTCAGGGCGGCACCATGTGCCCCTCGTATCAGGCCACGCTCGACGAACGCCACAGCACCCGCGGCCGGGGCAACGCCCTGCGGCTGGCCATCACCGGCCAACTTTCCTCCGGCGGTGGCGACCCTTGGAACGACCCCGAGACCAAGCGGACGCTCAACCTCTGCCTCTCGTGCAAGGCCTGCAAGACCGAGTGCCCGAGCAACGTCGACATCTCGCGCCTCAAGGCCGAGTACGCGGCGCAGGGCAACGCCGCCCGCGGGGGCGCATCGCTCCAGGCCACGCTCTTCGGGGCCATTCGCCTCATCAACCGCGCGGGCTCGCTCGTGCCGACGCTCGCCAACGCCGTGGGCTCCCTCCCGCTCTCGAAGTGGATCGCGGCCAAGGCGCTCAACATCGATCCACGCCGCTCGCTGCCGCCCTTCGCGAAGAGCCTGGCGAGCCGATGGGACCGGCCGCGGGGCGCGCCGGGCACGCCTCGGGTCGCGCTCTTCGGCGACTGCTTCACGATGTACAACGAGCCGGGCATCGGCTTGGCCACCAGGCGCGTCTACGAGGCCTTCGGCTATCGCGTCGACCTCGCCGACGCGGGCTGCTGCGGCAGGGCCAAGATCTCGCTGGGGCTGCTGCCCCACGCCGTCGAGGAGATCGACGCCACGCTCGAGCGATTGCGCCCGCTGATCGAGGACGACACGGTCGAGGCGATCCTCGTCGCCGAGCCCTCGTGCCTGTCGGCCATGAAGGACGACTGGCTGGCGCTCAAGCTCCAAACGCCCGTCGAGCTTCGCCGACGCTTGGCGGCCAAGGCGTTCCTGCCGGAAGACTTCCTCGAGAAGCGGTGGGGGAGCCACCCGTTGACGCCCGCGTTTCGGCGTCCGACGCGGCCGCTCGCGTTGCACGGCCACTGCCACCAGAAGGCCCTCTGGGGCGTGCAGACGTCCAGTGCGCTGCTCAAGCGACTCGCCGGCGACCAGCTCGCCGTGCTCGACACCGGCTGCTGCGGCATGGCCGGCGCGTTCGGCTTCACGTGCGACCGCTACGACCTGTCGATGAAGATCGCGAATCTCACGCTGCTGCCCGCGCTCGAGGCAAGGCCCAAGGCCACGGTGGTGGCGCCGGGCACGTCGTGCCGGCACCAGGTGCACGATGCCGCCGCACGCGAGGCGGTGCATCCGATGCAGGTGGTGGCGGACCTGTTGGCCTGACCTCACGCGCCGTAGAGGCCATGCTCGCGGATGTACGCGTGCACGGCGGGGTGGAGCATCGCGCGGGCGTTCTCGACGTCGGCGCGGATGCGCGTCGAGGAAGCGTCGACGAGCGGGCAGGCAAAGCACCCCTCTTGGAGACGCTCCAGTTGCCTGGGCGTCCACGAGGCGAGGTCGCGAAGCGAGATTGCCAACGCGTCGCGGGTCGCGGCGGCATCGTCGCGACAGGCAATCAGCGGCGGCGCGAGGTCGAGGAGCGTTGGCGCGTCCTTCCAGCGGTGGAAGGAGAGGGCTTGATCCGCGCCGATGAGCAGACGCAGGGGGCGGCCCGGCGCGAGGTCACGCAGACGTCGCACGGTGTCGATGGTGTAGCTGGCCTGACCGGCGGGCGTGCGGACCAGTTCATCTCGCCACAGCGAGCATCGCGGCTGATCCGCCAGCATCAGGCGGAGCATCGCGACGCGGGCGTCGTCGGATACCGCGGGGCCTGCGGACTTGAAGGGCGAGCGGGCGGCCGGGATGAAGAGCAGCCACGCTTGAGGGCTCGCCGCCGCGAGGGCATGGCGGGCGATGTGGGCGTGGCCCGCGTGCGGAGGGTCGAAGGTGCCGCCGAAGAGGATGAGGGGGGCGGCATCGGGCGGCGGGGCGGGTTCGAGGGGCGTCATGAACCCTCCGCGGGAGCGTTCGTGGGAGGGCAGAGTGCGTCGATCAGGTCGACGCGATCGGGCCACCCTTGGGCGAGGGTGCGGCGCTCACCGAGCTCGAAGTCGGCCCAGTCGAAGCCGGGGGAGACCGAGCAGCCCAGCAGGGCGAAGCCGTGGGGCCCGCCGGGTTGAACGCGGGCGCCCTGCCACGTGCCGGCGGGGACGATTGTCTGGGGCACGTGGCCGGCCTCGAGGTCGGAGCCGATGAGGACAAGGCGGGAGGCGGCGTCGGGAAGGAGCCAGAGTTGTTCGACGGGGTCGCCCAGGTAGTGGTGGAAGACCTCGTCGCTGCGGACAAGGTGCATGGCCGAGACGACGCCGGTGCGGAGCAGGAAGTAGATATGCGTGCAGGCGGCACGCGGGGTGTCGCGTGCGAGGTAGCGGGGGGGGAGGGCGTGCCCGGCGATGGTGGCGTCGGCGCGGTAGGTTTCGCGGAAGAAGCCACCTTCCCACGGCAGGGGAGAGAGCCCCAAGAGGGCGACGACGCGGTCGGCATCGAGGGGGCGGGCGGGCGGGGGTGACACGTCGGATTCTACCGCGGCGTTGGCGGCGGCCGAGAGACCCCCTAGAATGACGACCACGACGGCCCCGTCGTCTAGCCTGGTCCAGGACACATCCCTTTCACGGATGCGACATGGGTTCGAATCCCATCGGGGTCACTTGAGCGGCACGCCATCAGGCGTGCCGCTGTTCATTTCCGGGTGGAGGCTTGCCGGTGGTAGTCGCGGGTGAGACCCGCCGGTCGCGTCGACGAGGGGCGATGGAACGCTCACGCGCGGGTCATCCTGTCGAATGCCGAACCTCGGCGGCGGGGGTTCGCAATCCCGGGGCTTTCTTTGACGGCCGCGGAGGCGGGTTGTACCCTCTGCGTTGCAGGTCGGCGGCCATGCGGCCCGGTCGGCCCCTTCTGCTCGGGAGCACGGGCCTGCGGCTCGTGCGCAACGCGTGACCACCACCCAATCCGCTCCCCTCCCCGCCCCGGTTCGCGTCGAACGCCCCGTGCTGGGGCCCGCATCGTCGCATCCGCGAGAGCCCGTCTACACGTCGCTCACGGGGCTGCGGCTTGAGCGGTCGCTCGATGACTGCGTCGGGCGTGATGCCGCTCCGATTCCGACGCTGGAGGATCGCGGCGGGTGTCACGGGCAACGCCACTTCGACTTCTGGCTCTCCGGACTGGCCGATCACCTTCGCATCGTCGATGCGGCGGCTCGGGCGGGCGTGACGTTGGCCTCGGGCGACCGCGTGCTGGACTTCGTCTGCGGCTCGGGTCGCGTGCTGCGGCACTTTCTGGCCCAGCGGCCCGACCTCGAGTCGTGGGGCGTCGACGCCAACCCCGCGCACGTCGAGTGGATCGCACGTCACCTGTCGCCCTCGGCCAAGGTGTTTCGAGGCACGACCTTCCCGCACCTGCCGCTGCCGGACGCGTCGTTCAAGGTCGTCTTCGCCCTCGCGGTCTTCAGTCACATCGACGACCTTGAGCTCGCGTACCTCCTCGAGCTGCGCCGGTGCCTGGTGCCCGGGGGCGTCGCCTACGTCAGCGTGCAGACGGACGCGACGTGGGCACGACTCGACGAGACGATGCCGGCCTTCGGGGTCGTGCAGGCGGCGAGCGGCGAGCACCCGGAACTCGACTTGTCGCCACAGGCCATGCGTTCGGCGGCGATGCCTCGCGAGCGGCTGGCCTTCTCGGCCGGGGTCGGGCGCGCGCCGTGCGTCTTTCGCAGCCAGCGGTACATCCGCGAGACATGGGGGAGGTTCTTCGAGGTGAGCGAGATCATTTCCAAGGGCTGCGCGCCCGAAGACGTGGTGGTGTTGAAGCGTCCGGTCGAGGGCGGTGCGGCTGCGCCGATTCCCGTGCCGGTGAAGGTCGCCGCGCCTGTCGCCGCGACGGGGTCGGTCTCCGGCGAGCCGTCGGACATCGAGGTGAAGGCCGCGATCGACACGCTCAAGCGGGTGAACTTCCGTCGCGTGCAGAAGGCGGGCTGGCACTTTCAGGTCAACAACTTCTACAGCGCGTGCAATGACGTCGAGTTCCTCGGCGCCAACCGCGACCTGTGGCTGAGGCGAGGACTCCCCGCGGGGGTCAACTGGAACATCGAGGGGCAGATGGCGGTGGCGGCCGAGATCGGCTCGCACGTCGACGAGCTGCGAGACATCCCGCAGGAGTCGGACGACCCGAGCATTTACAGCTGGAAGAACCCCTTCTTCAACAACGCCGACGCGCTGGCGTATTACGGCATGATCCGCGCCCGCAAGCCGGCGCGAGTCATCGAGATCGGCTGCGGGTGGTCGAGTCTGCTCCTGGCCAAGGCCGTGCTCGCCAACGACGCCCAGACGGGCCGGCGCACGGAGGTCACGCAGGTCGAGCCCTACCCGCGGAAGAACGTGCTCAAGGCCCTGCCCTCGCACTGGAAGCTGCACGAGTCGATCCTGCAGCGGGCCCCGCTCGAACTCTTCGAGACGCTCCGCGCCGGCGACGTGCTCTTCTACGACGGCTCGCACGTCTCGAAGGCCGCCAGCGACGTCAACTGGTTCTTCTTCGAGGTGCTGCCCCGGGTGGCGTCGGGCGTCATCATCCACGTCCACGACATCTTCTTCCCCAACGACTACCCGGAAGACTGGATCATGAACCGCGGCCAGACCTGGAACGAGCAGTACCTCCTGCACGCGATGCTCGCCGGCGGCTCCAACTACCGCATCGAGATCTGCAACGCGATGCTCGGCCACCTGCGGCGGCCCGACGTCGAGAAGCTCTACAAGGGCGTTCAGCCCGCGTACGGCTGCAGCATCTGGCTCCGCAAGGCCTGAGCGGCTCCCCCTGCGTGGGGTCGGAGCGTCACGTCGTTCGGCGGATCCTCCCGATGATGCCGGGAATGTCTCTCGCGACGGCACCGGAACGCATCAACGGCGATCTCCCCCTCTCGCGGGAGGAGCGCCACGCCTATCTCGATCATCACGCCCGACGGAACGCGTCCCTGGCCGCCCGTGCGTCGGGCGTCGCTTCGCGTCCCGGTCCGCGGCCCTCGCGACTCGCGGGGGTGCCTGTCAGTGACGCGTGCTCGCCCGGACGGGTGGCCGCCATCGAGTTCTTCCTCCACGCGGCGGCGTGCGCGTCGCGGCGTTTCGGCGCCGAGCCGATCACCATCGTCGACATCGGCGCGGGCGCGGGCGGACAACTCGACGCCTTCATCGGGCTGGGCCTTCAAGGGCGGTACGTCGCCATCGACGTGGCTCGCCACCCCGCGTGGAAGGACGGCCCTCGCGACGGCTTCACGCGAGAGTTGATCGTCGCCGACGTGAACGCCATCGATCCCGCGTCGCTGCCTGCGGTCGATGTGCTGATCTCCAACACCGCGCTCGAGCACATCCGAGACGACGAGGGGGCGATTCGCGCGTTGTCGTCGCGACTGACGCCTCGCGCGATGCAGGCGCACTTCGTGCCGGCCGAGGCGGCCTTGCCCCTCTACGGGCCGCACGGATTCAGGCAGTACAGCCCGCGGTGCCTGTTGCGACTCGTTCCCGGCGCGGAGGTCATCCGCTACGGCGGCGTGGCGTGCGCCGCCGTGCATCGTGAGTGGATCACTCAGGCGACCCGGGGACGGAACGTGCCGTCGCGACGAGGCGATCGAGGCCGACGAGCGGGCGGGGAACCTCGCGGCGTTGATGTACGGGGTGGTGGCGATGCCCGTGAACGCGGCGTGATGCCCGTCTGCACGCCCCCTCTCACACATCGAACGCCATGCGGCTTGCGGTCTCTGCGTACCTGTTTTGGTGCTATGGGTGCCCACTGAACGTGAAAAGACGATCCGATACAGCATTTGTCGGCCTTCCGTAATGAAATTGTCGATACCATGGCTTCTGGTAGTGCTTTTATCGACTCGATATTGATTTTGGAGGTGGGCCGATGGCGGAGCGGGCGACGGGCGGCGGGGTGCGGGCGGCGGGGTATGCCGCGTTGGTCGATCGCCACGGGATCCGGGCGGTGCCCAACTGGCATCAGTCGGTGATCGCGACGACGGCGACGCGGCGGGTGGAGACGATGGCGGGGGGGATGGTTCGGGAGACCTATGGGCCGGCGTATTGGCCGGGCGACACCGACGGCGATCATCTGGAGTTCGCGCTCAAGTACGACGGCACCAATCTGGCGATCCTCGCCCAGGTCTTCAAGGCGATGGATGCGAGGGAGCTTGCGGCGTTCGTTCGCGAGCGTCCGACGGGCAAGTACGCGAGACGCCTGTGGTTCCTGTACGAGTGGATCACGGGCCTGCGGCTCGACATTCCCGACCTGACGCTGGGCAACTACATCGACGTGCTCGAGCCCGAGGAGTACGCGGCGATCTCGCCTGCGCGTCAGGTGCGACGCCAGCGGGTGAACGACAACCTGCCGGGTGTTCCCGGGTTCTGTCCGCTGGTGCGGCGGACGGAGGCGATGCGGGCCTTCGAGGCGGCGGACCTGGCGGGCCGGTGCGCCGCGTTGATCGCCACGTATCCGGCGGACGTGCTCAAGCGGGCGTTGTCGTACCTCTACACGAAGGAGACGCGGAGTTCCTTCGAGATCGAGCGGGAGCGGCCGACCGCGACGCGGACCGAGCGGTTCGTCGCGATGCTCGCCCGCGCGCACGCGGAGGAGTACTGCGACAAGGCGCGGCTCATCGAACTGCAGCACGAGATCGTCGATCCGCGGTTTCGCGACCACGACTGGCGACAGGAGCAGAACTACGTCGGCGAAACGGTTCACGCCACGCGAGAGCGCATCCACTACGTGTGCCCTGCGCCGGCCGACGTGCCGTCGATGATGCAGGGCCTGATCGACGCCCATCGCCTGATGGAGCGAGGGGGCGTGCACCCGATCGTTCACGCGGCGGTCGTCGGCTACGGCTTTGTCTTCGTTCACCCGTTCAATGACGGCAACGGTCGCATTCACCGATTCCTGATCCACAACATCCTCGCCAGACGTCGCTTCACGCCCGAGGGCGTGATGTTCCCCGTCTCGGCGGCGATGCTCAAGGAACCCAAGGCCTATGACGAGTCGCTCGAGGCCCATTCCAAGGGCATCATGGGCATCGTCGAGTACGAGCTCGACGAACAGGCGCGCATGACCGTGCGGGGCGATTGGTCGGATTGGTACCGATTCCCCGACCTGACCCGCCAGGCCGAGGCCCTTTTCCAGTTCGTGTCGCTCGCCATCGAGCGAGAGTTGCCCGAGGAACTGGCCTTCCTTCAGGGGTACGACCGCACGCGAGGGTTGATGCAGGAGGTGGTCGACCTCCCCGGCCCGCTGCTCGATCTGTTCATCCGCCTGTGCGTGCAGAACGGGGGCACGCTCTCGGCTCGCAAGCGCGAGTCGCACTTTTCGCGGCTCACCGACGCGGAAATCGCGGGGCTCGAGGAGGCGGTCAGGCGCGGCTGCTTGCGAGGCGAGGACTGAGCGACAGATCGCGACGACGTCGGGGTGCTCCGCTCAGCACCCGGCATCCCAGTGCTCGAAGAACTGCTCGACATCTCGCCCGTCGACCGCGCCGTCCTGATCGATGTCTCCGTCGGACAGCCCTCGCTCCCAGGCATCGAAGAACGAGTTCACGTCAGAACCGTCGACTCCGCCATCGCAGTTGTGATCGCCCGGACAGAACCCCAAGGTCGCGGCGATCGAGGTCGACGTGCCGCATGCATTGGACGCCACCACGCGGTAGCGCAACGCGGCGGCCGGATCGAGGCGCG
Organism: uncultured Phycisphaerales bacterium; assembly: GCA_903929885.1. GTDB lineage: Bacteria > Planctomycetota > Phycisphaerae > Phycisphaerales > UBA1924 > UBA2402. Next base: position 16,106 of record CAIYWI010000054.1, on the reverse strand, counting down.
ACAACGAGATCGCCCGCGTGTCGGTGCCGGAAACGATCGCGCCGCTCAAGGCGGATGACGGCAGCGGGCCATCGGTCAAGCGGATCCACTGGTTGCTGAACCGAGGGGCCAGCTCGACCTCCCAGTGAAGCATGCCGTCCGAGACCGTCGCCTCGAGGCGAGCGTGCTCTGATCGACAGGCGTACGCGTCTTGCGGCTGCTCGAGAATGCTGGGGAGTTCGGCCCGCCGCAGGCGGGCGAGATGTTCGAGGCTGAGCCGTCCCGCGCCGGAGAACGACCCTCCCACGGCCACTGCACCGTCCGGCAGCGTCGTCATGGCGAGCACCGGGCCGTTGAGGGCGGGGGCGGGCGTCGACCAACCCACCCCGTCCCACTGGGCGAGAAATGGCGTGATGCGATCGCCTGCCGTGCGGAAGTGACCGCCCGCCACGAGTGTGCCGTCGGGCGTGAGCGCGAGCGATCGAACGAGCCGGCTTGAGCCGATGCCGATGCCGCCGCCGACATCGGACCATGCCGATCCGTCCCAGCGTGCCAGAGACGCCGCGGCCGAGCCTGCGATGGTGAAATCGCCGCCGGCGATGATCGAATCGCCCTCGACGGCGAGCAAGGCGTGGACGTCGCCTTGGACGCCGAGCCCCAGCGGGTGCCAGGTCGCGCCGTCCCGTCGGGCGATGCCTGAACCGATGGAGACGCCGCCGATCGAGTGGAAGTGACCGCCGACGACGAGGTGGCCTTGCGGGGTGACGGCGAGGGAGTTGACCCATCCATTGCTGTTGACGCCGCCGTCGACGGAAGACCATGCGACTCCATCCCACGCGGCCAGACCGCGGCCGAGCGGAACGCCTCCGGAACCGGTGAAGGCTCCTCCCGCGATGAGTCGGCCATCGGGCAGCACCGCCAAGGCAAACACGTCCCCGTCGAGTCCGGGCCCCAGCGGGCGCCAGCTGACGCCGTCCCACCGGGCGATCGAGCGTGCCTCCACGTCGCCCGCGACGGTGAAGAGTCCCGCCGCGACCAGGTCTCCGCCCGGCATGCGGATCAAGGCGCGCACCGTGCCGTTGATGGTTCCGCCCAGCGGCTCGATGCGCCCGGCATGACGCCGGGCGATGTTCGCGATCGGGGGCCCCGAGGCGAGAGAGAACTCGCCCCCGACGATGACGCTCTCATCGGTGCCCGACGAGTCGTGCGCGATGGCCAGCACCGAACCGTCGAATCCGGAATCGGCCATGACGGGCCTCCACGCAAGGCCGTTCCAGCGAGCGAGGTGCTCGGAGGGCTCGGCGGAGGAGGAGGTGAAGCTGCCGCCGGCGCTGAGGTGGCCTGACGAGTCGACCATCAGGGCTCGGACGGTCTGGTTGAGGCCCTCGCCGAGCTTGGTCCAAGACGCCCCGTCCCACCTGAGCACCGGGAACCGCAAGGGATCGTCGCAGCAGGGTTGCGTGAAGTCGAAGTCGCCGGCGGCGTAGATCTCGCCGGTGCGAGCCACCGCCACCGAGTAGACGATGGAGTAGCTCATGCCCGACGTCCGCGGCACCGTCGACCACGAAGTGCCGTTCCACCGCCGCACCGCGCCGTTGAGGTCGCCGCCGACGACGTCGCCCTCGGGAGTGGTGGCGAGCGAGAACGTGACAGTCGACGCTTCATCCCCGATGGGATCCCACCGAGTGCCGTTCCATGCCGCGACGCCGAAGCTCAGGAGGTTTCCCTCCGGGTCAAGGAAGTAGAAGTCGCCGCCAGCGACGATCCTGCCGTCGCGATGAACCGCGAGCGCCATGACGCTGCCGTTGGTGAGTTCGTCGAATCCCAGCGGGCTCCACCCGGCGCCGTCCCAGCGGCCGACTCGGGCCACGACGCCAGGGACCGAGGTGGGAAAGCCGCCCGAAGCCACGAGCGAGCCATCCGGGAGTTGCACCAGCGCGTCCACCGGTGCCGTGCTTCCGCCACCGAGCGCCGCCCAAGACGTTCCGTTCCACCGGGCGACGTGGCCGGCGGGGACATCGCCGGCGACCGAGAACGCGCCGCCCGCGACGAGGCTTCCGTCTCGCATGGCGAGCAGGCAGCGGACTTCGCCGTTCAGGCCGGCGCCCAAGGGCGTCCACGTCTGGGTCTCGTGGCTCCACGCCGCGATGCGGCTCGCTTCGACGGGGCCGGCGGACGAGAAGTCGCCGCCCGCAACGAGGAGAGGCGGGCGGCCCCCGGGGCCGTCGTCATCCCATTCGGCCAGACAACGCACGATGCCGTCGGGTTGCTGCGGCGAGGCACCCCAGTCCCACGAGCCGGCGCACGGAGCATCCTCCGGGGGCATCAGGAGGCTGAGACCGAACTCGCCGCTGTTGCCGTCGAACCCCACGCCGGAGCTTCGCGAGCGTGAGCGAAGGCGATAGGTGCCGGGCGCCAGCGTGCCTTCGAGGGCGTAGTCGGCGATCGGTCGAGGGTCGAAACGATCGCTCAGCGGTCCATCAGCGAAAATGACGCCGGAGGGGCCCGAGAACTCCACGTCGATGTCGCTGAGCGACGATCCGGAGGGGGAGGCATTCCAGAACCCAAGGAGCGAGTAGCGGGTCGGGACGTCGAGTGCGAACGTCACATCGAACTCGCTGACGGCCTCCCCGCTGGCCGCCTGCCAGCCCCCGTTGGCGCTCGTCGACCCCATGACGTCGATCCGGTCGGGCGAAAGGGTTGACAGTTGCCACGCGGTGCCGCGGCTGCCCCGGTGGACTTCGGGAATCCCCCCGGCCTCGACGCGCTGGTCGAAGGGGCCAAAGTCGCGTGCCGCGACGTCGCTGTAGCTGAAGACCGCGCGGGCTTGGACCGACCGCGACTGTGTCAGGTACGACACCTCGGCGACGCTCGGGGTCGCGCCCGTCATGACGCACGACGCGACCGCTGCAAGACGCCAGACGCGAACGACAACGGACGGCGACGCGATCATGTGAATCTCCTCCCCTGGCAGGCGAACGGCGGGCACGCATCGACGTCCACCAAGATCGGAAATGATAGTCCAAGGCGGCGTGTCCGTGAATCGCGAGTTGCGATGCACAGTCCCTCCCGTGGTCGACCGCAGGCCTCGGGGCGAGCAACGCAAGCACGACACCCTCGAAGGCTCCGCACCGCGGATGCCGGCCGCAGTTCACGCGTGAAGCCCGCCGGGCGCGGGGCACGCCCATGTTCCCCCCGCCCCTACGCTGGCGGATGCTGCTCGAATCGTCCGCGGTCTTCTCGACGTGTCGTCGCTACCGCTACGTGCTGCGGCGGATCTGGGACCGCTCGACGCCGCCGGCGATGTTCGTCGGACTCAACCCGTCGACGGCGGACGAGGTGAAGGACGACCCCACCGTGCGGCGGTGCATCGGATACGCGAAGCGGTGGGGGTTCGGCGGGCTGATCATGACGAACATCTTCGCGTTCCGGTCGACCGATCCCAACGCGCTCGTCGAACTCGACGACCCGGTGGGGCCCCGCAACGACGCGTGGCTGCGGCGGCTGCAGCGACGGTCCGGCGTGGTGGTCGCGGCGTGGGGCGTGTGGGGCTCGCTGGGCGATCGCGAGCGGCGCGTGATGGAACTGCTCGACGAGCCGTGGTGCCTGGGTGTGACCAAGCAGGGCTCGCCCAGGCATCCGCTCTACCTGCGGAGCGACGCGAGGCGGCGTCGCTATGTCGTGAAGGCGCCGGCCGCGCGGGCATGAAAAAACCCCGGCCGCGAAGGGCCGGGGTTGTGATGAAGCGTTGGAAGAGGCTTTGAGGGCCGACGTCGTTCAGCGGCGACGGCGGAGGGCGACCAGGCCGCCCAAGCCCAGCAGCGCGAGCGCGCCGGGGGCGGGGACGACGTAGAGGCCGCGGGCGTGGATGCCGGTGGCGAGCGTGGTGACGTTGGTGCCGTCGAGGTTCATCTCGAAGAGACGGGCGACGCCCGGCGCACCGAACTCGCCGGTGTAGTTGGCGCGCTCGTTGACGATGAGCTTGCCGTTGTAGGGGTTGAAGAGGAGCTGCTCGGGCTGGGTGAGCCCGCCGAGCACGAGGTTGACTCCGGTGACCGCGCCGGTGATGTCGTCACGGACGACGCGGTAGACGCCGCCTTCGCCGGGGTTGAGCCGCGTGTCGGAGACGAAGAGGTCGTTGTCGCCGTCGGCCATGGCCAGACCCGTCGCGAAGGTGATGCTGCCGCCGCCGGGGAGCGTGTTGCTCAGGTCGGCCAGCAGCGACACCGTGTTCGACGCGGCGTTGAAGTACCAGAGGGTGGAGCCGTCGGGATCGGTGTTGACGGGGGCGAAGGAGCCGCCGTTCACGCACGAGATGATGAAGTTGCCGGTGGTGGAGTCGGGGATGATGTGGTGACCGGCCTCGTAGCGAGGGCGGGGGCCGGTGTTGGGGCCTTCGGTGAAGAGCGTGGTCTTGGTGCCGCCGGCGCCGATGCCGACGATGCCGTCGAAGGCGCCCTGCGCGACCGGGCCCTGGGCGTTGTTGACGGCGAGGAACTGCGAGCGGGCGGCGTCATAGGTGATGCCGACCGGATTCTGCAGCGGATCGCCCGACGCGAAAGTGCTCACCGAGGGCGTGCCCCAAAGGTTGGCGACGCGGTAGATGCCCGCGGTCGAGGGGTTGCCGACGGGCGAGGGGCCGTTGGCGACATAGAACGCGCCGTCGGGTCCGGGGGTGATCCAGGCGAGGCGGGTGGCGGCATCGCTCTGGAATGAGCGGAAGTCGACGAGCGTGCTCGTCGCGCCGGTGTGGGTCACCGCGCCGATGGTGTCGCTGATCTGATCGGTGTACACGACGGTGTACGCGCCGGGCTGGGCGTGGGCGAGGCCCGCCATGCCGGCGACGACAGCCGCGGAAAGAACGCGCATCTTCATGTCTTCTCCTCTGCACTTGGTCGCTTCATCGCGAGACGGGCTCGGGGCGGAAACCCACGACCGTCCGGAAACCGCGATGCATCGACCTTTCAGTCTCATCTCCCGCCTCGATCAACGCGATCAGGGCGTCGATCTCGCCGCGGGCGGGCGTCCCGGAAAAGACGACCGCACGCGACGAATCGGTTCATTCCAACGGTTATCGTATCTCGGCCCCCGCCATTGCACCATGGCGGGGCGCGACAATGGCCCGAGAATGTGGTTGTCACGGGCCGTTGTTATCGGAACATTCGCGGAGGAGACCGGGGCGGGCGAGGCGGCGGTCAGAGCCGCAGGCGGACGCCCTCGGTGCGGAACTTCTCGGCCAGCAGTTGGAACTCGGCGAGGGCCTTGTCGAGGCGATCGGTGGCGTCCTTGAGCGAGTCGTACAGGTCGGGGTTGGTGAGCAGCCGGCCCAGGGTGCCATCGCCGCTGGCGGCGGCGTCGAGCACGCCAGCGAGCTTGCCTGCGGCGTCCTCGGCCCGGCGGAGGGTGGCGGTGGCGGATTCCGCGATGGTGGCCATGGTCCGCTCGGCCGTGCCGGCGGCGGACTCGACGCTCTTGACGGTGCGGTCGGCGGCATCCATGAAGCCATCGACCTTGCCGGCGGCCTTGCGGAGATCGGCAACCATGGCCTCTGCGTTGGACATGGTGGTCTCGGCCTTGGCGACGACGCGCTTGATGCCGCCGACGAGGTCGTCGTCGCGGATGACCTGGTCGGCCCCTTCGAGGGTGCGGTCGATGCGGGCGATGAGGGAGCGCAGGTTGGGCGACTTGCCGGCGGCGACCTCGTCGAGCGAACGCGGCTCGAGGGCCTCTTCGATGCGCACGCCCACGCGGATGTAGGTCTCGGCGAGCTGCTCGATGCGCTCGGCGGTCTGGGAGAAGCGGGCGAGGGGCTTGTCGAGGGCCTGGGTGATCTTGTCGAACATCGAGCTGGGGTTGCCGCCGTCGAAGGTCTCGCCTTCCTTGATGGCGTCGGCGAGTTGCTCGGCGGTCATGTCGCGGGGGATGCCGAAGTCGAGCGAGGCGTCGCCGATGAGGCCTTTTTCGATGCCGACGATCGAGGCGCGGGGGATGCGGATGGAGTCGTTGATGCGAAGGGTGAGTTCGACGCCTCCCTGGGGCGGCGGGACGATCGACGCCTTGTGCACCTCGCCGATGGAGACGCCGTTCATGGTGACGCGGGAGGCCTTGGCCAGGCCCGAGGCGTTGACCAGGCGGACCTTCACCTCGTAGCGGCGCTCGAGCGTGAGTTCGCCGAAGAACATGAGGCCCAGGAGCAGGGCGACGAGCCCGCCGAGCACGGTGGCGCCCACCAGGAAATCACGGACGATCGGCTTCATGACACGGTCCCTTCCTCATCCTCGCGTCGAGGGTACGCGAGTCTTCCCTTTCGCCTGAGCGCCTCGCGTTCGAGGCGGAGTTCGTCGGCATCGTCGTCGCGGCGGTACTTGCCCGCGAGGAAGTGCTGCACGCGTTCGTCGGGGCTGGCGGCGACCTCGTCGAAGGTGCCGGTGGCCATGATCTTGCCCTCGAGCATCATCACGACGCGATCGGCGACCTTGCGGGCCGAGACCAGGTCGTGGGTCACGACGACGTTGGTGACGCCCATCTCCCGCTTGAGCTTGATGATGAGCTCGTTGATGCCGTCGGAACGCACGGGGTCGAGCCCCGTGGTGGGTTCGTCGTAGAGGACCACGCGAGGGCCGAGCACGATGGCGCGGGCGAGCGCCACGCGCTTCTTCTGGCCCCCGGAGAGTTGCGAGGGGAGCTTCTCCTCGGCGCTGACGATGTCGACGGTGGCCAGGGCCCGGCGAATCCGCTCGGCGCGTTCCTGTTTCGAGAGTCGCGTGTGCTCGAGGAGCGGGTACTCCACGTTCTCGAAGACGGTCATCGAGTCGAACAGGGCCGACATCTGGAAGAGCAGGCCGATCTGGAGACGAACGGGGATGAGTTCGGCCTCGCTCAACTGATCGATGCGGCGGCCGTCGAAGCAGATCGTGCCCGAATCGGGCTTGAGCAGGCCGACGATGTGCTTGAGGGTGACCGACTTGCCGCAGCCGCTGGGGCCCATGATCACCAGCGTCTGCGCGGGCGCGACATCGAGGTTGAAGTCGCGCAGCACCCGCTGGTCGCCGAAGGTCTTGTTGACGCCCTCGAGGCGGATGATCGGGCCGGCCGGGGCCGTCGGGTCGGGATGGATCGCGGAGACGGACACGTGGAACTTGACGGTTGGGCGGAACGGGCGGGGCGTATTCTATGTGTGTGGGTACTAACTTCACCTCGAATCCGGTGGTCGTTCGCGAACTCCTGCACCGTGGAGTCAAGTTCGACTTTGAACGCCTGACGTTTCAGGGACGCTCGGGAGCGACCATCTCGAGGGAGTGCATCCGGCATCCGGGGTCGGTGATCATCGCCCCCGTGCTGGTCGACGCGGGCAAGACCACGGTGGTCATGATCCGTTGCTGGCGACTGGCCACCGAGCGGTGGATGCTGGAACTGCCTGCGGGCACGATGGTTCGGGGGGAGGATCCTGCCGCGTGCGCCGCTCGCGAGCTCGAGGAGGAGACCGGGTACCGTCCGGGGCGGCTTGATCCGTTGTGCGCCTTCCACACCGCGCCGGGGCTGACGGACGAGTACATGCACGCCTTCGTGGCCCGGGATCTGGCGGCATCGGCTCCGCGGCTGGAGGAGGACGAGCGGATCGAGGTGGTTCCCGTCTGCTTGGGCGACATCGGGGGCCTGCTCGAATCCGGGCGGGTCACCGATGCCAAGACGCTGTTGGTGCTCCATATCCTCCTGCGGTCGGGTCTTGGGGAGGAGGGTGCCAGCTGACAGGCGGGGTGACGGGCGGGGTGTTCCTGTCCGGATCGGCCCGCCCACGTGTTCGCCCCGTTCCTCGAGGCAGGAAGCCGATTCGACATGGGACTCTACGACCGCGACTACGCATATCGGCAGGGTGAAGGCGGGGGGCTGTTCGGCCGCCCGGGGTCTCGCATGGGGGGAGGCGGCGGGCTTGCGGGATGGTCGGCCAACGGCTGGATCATCGCGGTGAACATCGCGGTGCACGCGATCCGGTTGGTCTTCTTCTCAACGCCGCGGGGCGGCCCGGCGGGCGATCCGCTGTATCGCTACGGGTTTTTCTCGACGCATGAGGTGAGCTGGGGGGGCGGGCTCGAGTTCTGGCGGTTTGTGACGTTCCAGTTCCTGCACGGCGACCTGCTTCACCTGGCCTTCAACATGCTGGGGCTGTACGTGTTCGGGGGCATGGTGGAGCAGCACCTTGGCCGCAAGAAGTACCTGGCCTTCTACCTGACGACGGGCATTTTCGGGGCGCTTCTGTTCCTGCTGCTCAACGCCTTCGGGCTGCTGGCGGGCAAGTCGAATCCGATGCCGTTCCTGCTGGTGACCGATCCGAGATCGCCCTTGGTGGGCGCGTCGGCGGGGGTCTTCGGCGTGATCATGGCGTCGGCGTACATCGCGCCCAACTCGATGGTGAGCCTGCTGTTCCCGCCGGTGTCGCTGCGGCTCAAGGTGATGGCCTATTGCTACGTGGGGTTCGCGCTGCTCAACCTGCTGTTCGCGGGGGCCAATCAGGGAGGCGACGCGGCTCACGTGGGGGGCGCGATCGCGGGGTACTTCTTCATCCGCAACTCGCACCTGCTGCGAGATTTCTTCGACATCTTCGGCGATTCGAGGCCGTCGACGCGGAAGGCCGGAAAGTCGAGCAAGGCCGAAGCCGCGCCGCCGCTGCGGCTGGTGCGACCGGAGGGGGAAGGCCCCACCGACGAGGAGGTCGATCGGATCCTGGCCAAGCACAAGCAGTTCGGCCGCGAGAGTCTGACGCCGGCGGAAGTCGAGACGCTTCGCCGGGCGACGCAGGCCCGGCAAGGGCCCGGTGGCCGGTGACGGCGGCACCGCTGCGATTCACGGTGTCGGCCAGGTCGCCCTCGTGCGGGGCGAGGGTGGGTCGCGTGTCGACGCCTCACGGCGACTTTGACACGCCGGCGTTCATGCCGGTGGGCACGCGGGCGAGCATCAAGGGCATCCTGCCGGACCTGGTCGCCAAGTGCGGGGCGCAGATCGTCCTCAACAACACGTACCACCTGATGCTGCGGCCGGGGTCGGAACTCGTCCGCGACATGGGAGGCGTGCACCGCTTCATGAACTGGGACGGCCCGATCCTCACGGATTCGGGCGGCTATCAGGCCTACAGCCTGGCCGACACCAATACGGTCGACGACCAGGGCGTCACGTTCAAGTCGATCGTCGACGGGGCGACGATTCAACTCACGCCCGAACTGGCGATGAGGGTTCAGAACGACCTGGGCCCCGACATCATGATGGCGCTCGACGACTGTCCTCCGTCGGTGGGCGCGGAGGCCGCCGAGGTGGACGAGGCTCAGCGGCGACGACTGGGCAACGCACAGCGGCGCGACGAGGTGGCGGCGGCCTCGTTGCGGTCGCGTCGTCGCGAGACGCTGACGCACGCCCAGCGGCTCGACATCGCCAACGAACGGACGATCCGCTGGCTCGAACGATGCAAGGCAGCGCACGCCCGGCCGCACGAGCAGGCCCTCTTCGGCATCGTGCAGGGCGGGACCGATCTCGGCAAGCGGACCTGGTGCGCGGAGCGAGTGACCGCCATCGACCTGCCGGGGTACGCCATCGGCGGGGTGGCCGTGGGGGAGCGGTTCGAGCAGATCGCGTCGGTGGTGCGTCACACCGCTCCGTTGCTGCCGGCCGACCGGCCGCGATACCTCATGGGCGTGGGGTACGAGCGAGACCTGCTCGCGGCGGTCCGGGCCGGGGTGGACATGTTCGACTGCGTGCTGCCCACCCGAAACGGCCGCAACGCCAATGCCTTCACCGCCACGGGGCAGGTGCGGCTGCGGAACGCCAAGTTCGCCCGCGACCGGGCGCCCATCGAGCCGGGGTGCGACTGTCCGGCGTGCCTGCCGGCGGCGTACGGATGGCGAACGCCCGAGGGGCTGCCCTTCACCCGAGGGTACATTCGGCATCTGTTCATGGTGGGGGAGATGTTGGGCCCGATCCTCGTCACCCTGCATAACCTTCGCCACTTTCAGCGATTCATGGCGGACGTCCGCGAGACCGTCAGGACCGAGGCGTGGGAAGATCTCCTGCGGCGGTGGCCTGTGGCAGCGGAGGGGTTTCTGTCCTGAATCACCGTGCCCTCCTCCCGAGACCCCTTCGGAGGGTCCGGACGTCCGTCGGGAAGGCCCGGCGGGCAGCGTGTCGGGGAGCGTGCGGGGGGGTGCTTGTGCAGGAATCGAACATGAATCAGTCGGACATGGCGTCGTTCACGTTGGTCACGCTGGGTCAGGATGCGGCGGCGGCCGCACCGGTGAAGGCGGTGGGCATGCCGGGGCAAGCCGCGGGCCCCGCCGCGACGACGGCCGCGCCGGGCACGGCACAGCCGGCGCAGGGGCAGGGCGGCGGCGGCCTGGGGCTGCCGCTGCTGATGATTCTGGCGTTCGCGATCATGTTCATCCCGATGATCCTGAGCGGTCGTCGCGAGCAGAAGAAGCGGGCCGAGTTGATGGCATCGCTGCGCAAGGGCGACAAGGTGCAAACCACGGGCGGCATCATCGGCACGATCGCGGAGATGGGGCAGGACGACGTGGTGCTCAAGGTGGAGGAAGGTCGCATCCGCTTCGCCAAGGCGGCGGTGAGCGGGGTGCTGCGTTCGTCGACGACCAAGCCCGAGTCGACGATCATCGAGCCCAAGCCCGAGGGCGTGTCGGTCAACGCCTGAGCGGTCGGCATCGACCCGAGCCGCGTCTCTCGCCCGAGGGCGAGAGGGCGGTGGTCCCTTCACGATTCGCCCATCCCGAAGCGGTTTTCACATGCGAAGCATCATCCGAAGCGCAATGTTGGTGGCGGCGGCACTCCTGCTGGCCATCTGGGCCGTCATTCCTCCGGAGGAGAACCTCCGCCTGGGCAAGGACCTGCGGGGCGGGGTCAGCCTGGTCTACTCGGTGCAGAACCGCGAGACAGGCGTCGAGGGCGCCAAGGACATCATCAACCGCACGATCGAGGTGCTCAAGAACCGTGTCGACCCCAACGGCCTGTTCGAGATCTCGATGGTCGCGCAGGGCACGGACCGCATCGAGGTTCAGATGCCCCTGCCCAGCCCGGAGGTGCGTGAACTCAAGCGGGCCTTCGAGGAGGAACTGCAGGGCTTGGCCCGCGCCTCGCTGAGCAAGGCGAGGGTCGAGGCGGCGGTGCGTCAGCAGGGCGGCGAGCGTGCAGCGGCCATCGACGCCTTGGCGCACGGCAACGCGAGGCGAAAGGAACTGCTCGACGCGGCCGGCGCGGCCTTCGACGCCTCGACGGCGGCGAGGACCGCGTACGACGCGGCGACCGAAGCATCGGCCAAGGACGCGTTGGCGGGCGAGGTGGCGACGGCGGAGATCGCCTTCGAGGATGCGGTGCAGAAGGTCTTGGCGACGGCGTTGAGCGCCGAGGAACTGCGGCGGGTGGTGACCCTGTCGCCCCGACCCCGGACGTTCCTCGACCGCACGGGCAAGCCCGTGACGATGCTCAGCCCGCGGGAGGAGGCGGAGAAAAAGCTGCGGGAGTCGCACCCCGAGTCGCTGGCGGAGATCGACGCGGTCGTCGCCAAGTACAACGCCTACGCGGCCGAGCGGAAGGGATTTGACGACACGGAGGATCTCAAGCGGATGCTCCGCGGCGCGGGCGTCCTGTCGTTCCGCATCGCGGTGGCGCCCGGAGCGCACCCGTCCGAGGCGGAGTTGCGGCGCAAGTTCCGCGAACTGGGCCCGCGGAACGCGGGCGCCGACGATGCGAGATGGGTGCGGATCAACCGCATCGACGGCTGGCTGTACAGCAAGGAGGTCGCCGAGATGCTGGCGGCCGACGACTCGAAGGCGGCCGATCACTTCGCGGGCCAGGGCTACGTGATGGAGGCCCGCTCGGGCGATTACTACATGCTGGCGTGGGACACGCCCGGCACGCGACTGACGCTCGAGGACCACCGCGACAACCCGTGGGCGGTGTCGAGCGCGTCGGCCGGTCGCGACGAGCAGGGCAAGCTCGAGATCCGCTTCTCGATGGACCCTGTCGGCGCGCGGTTTCTGGGCGAACTGACCGGCCGCAACGTGGGGAAGAAAATGGCGGTGCTCCTCGACGAGGAGGTCTACACCGCCCCCAACCTGCAGAGCGCCATCTCGGCGAGCGGGCGGATCACCGGCGACTTCACCGCCGCCGAGGTCGAGTACGTCGTTCGCACGCTGACCGGCGGATCGCTGCAGGCGGGCCTCTCGCCCGACCCCATCAGCGAGGACACCATCGCCCCGCAACTGGGCGCCGACAACCTCCGCATGGGCCTGTGGGCCGGCGTCTACTCCGCCATCGTGGTGGCGGTGTTCATGATCTTCTACTACTTTGCCTGCGGCGCCATCGCCGTCACCGCGCTGATCGTCAACGCCATCCTCATCCTGGGCGCCATGTCCCTGAGCAAGGCCGCCTTCACGATGCCCGGCATCGCCGGCGTCATCCTGACCTTCGGCATGGCCGTCGACAGCAACGTGCTCATCTACGAGCGCATGCGCGAGGAGCTCATCCGCGGGTGCGACCTCAAGACCTCGGTGCGACTGGGCTTCGACAAGGCCTTCTCCTCGATCGTCGACGGCAACGTCACCAACCTCATCGTCTGCGTGGTGCTCTACTACATGGGCACGCCCGAGATTCGCGGATTCGCGATCACCATGGGCATCGGCGTCGTCTCGACCCTCTTCACCGCCCTGTTGGTCAGCCGCCTGATCTTCGACCTGCTCGTGAACGCGGGGTGGAAGAGCACCTCGATGCTGCCGATGGCGATTCCGGGGCTTCAGGCCTCGCTGACGCCCAAGATCCAGTGGCTGCGGTTCCGCACGCCCTTCCTCGCGGGTTCGGCGATCTACGTGGGAATCGCCCTGATCATGATCTTCGGCGTGCAGGGCACTCGCATGCTCGACAACCAGTTCCTGGGCGGCACCAAGCTGACGGTGCAGCTCCGGGCCGGCGAGTCGGGCAAGCCGCTGGAGATGACCCGTCGCGAGGTCGAGGACCGGGTGAAGGCGATCGTGGCGGCCGACAAGGTGCCCGCCACCCTGCAGCCGCTGCGCAATGCCGAGATCATCCCGCTCAACCCCAAGGTCGACGGCGTGACGGCGGAGAAGTTCGACATCAAGGTGGGACCGCCGCCCGCGGGCAGCATCCCGGACCCCGCCGCGATTCCCGAGGCGATCAAGACGGCCTTCGCCGACGTGATGGACGTCAAGCCGGCGCTGGCCTTCGCCGGTTCGGACCTGGTCGAGCCCCTGCGTGCGCCGGTGTATCCGATCGAGCGGCCCGTGCTGGGCGACAACATCGACCGGCCGACCGTCCGCGAACCCGTGCAGGCGTACCTGGGCGGCGCGGCGATCGTGCTCGAAGGCATCTCGCCGCCCGTCACGGTCGAGTCGCTCCGGGAGCGGCTGGACACCGTCCGCAAGTCCTCGGACTTCTCCTCGACGCTCAATCGCACGCGGGACGTGCTGGTCGTCGGCGGCACGCCCGACGCCGTCACGGCGGCGATCCTGCTGGTTCGAGACGAATCGGTGTCGGTGATCGAGGACGAGGCGGCGTGGACCGACGGGGTCAAGAACCGCGAGTGGGCGCTGGTCCGCGAAGCGCTCACGAAGAGCACGTCGCTGGCGGGTGTCCAGAACTTCTCCGCGGCCGTGGCCGACACCTTCCAGCAGCAGGCGCTCGCCGCGGCCCTGCTGTCGTTCTTCTTCATCGGCATCTACATCTGGGTGCGGTTCAAGACCGTCTCCTACTCGTTGGCCGCCGTCATCGCGCTTGTGCACGACGTGGTGGTGGTGACGGGCCTGCTGGCCCTGTGCGGCTGGTTCTACGACGCGGGCATGGGCGACGCGGTCCGCAAGTTCGGCATCCTGCCCTTCAAGATCGACCTCAACATCGTCGCCGCGTTGCTCACCATCGCGGGCTACTCGCTCAACGACACCGTGGTCATCATGGACCGCATCCGCGAGAATCGCGGACGGCTCACCCATGCCACGGCCGCCATCATCAACGACTCGATCAACCAGACCTTCAGCCGCACGCTCATCACCGGCGGCACGACGTTCGTCTCGTGCATCATCCTGTACGTGGTGGGCGGCGAGGGCATGCGGGCCTTCGCCTTCTGCCTGGCGACGGGCCTGATCTTCGGCACCTACTCCTCGGTGGCCATCGCCGCGCCGGTCATCTGGTCGCCCAAGCACGATGGAGAGTCCGGCGAGGCCAAGGACCCGACGCAGCCCGCGACGCTCTGAGATTCGCGGGCGACAGCAGCCGGCCGCACCGCCCCGATGCGGGCGAGGCGGCGGACAGACCGACCGTCGGTCGGCGGCCCGGCCATGTCATGGTCGCGAGGTTCCGGCCGTGCAGGGCTCGAGCGATTGGAACGCTCAGCCCCGCCCCTTAGCAGCCGCCGGCTTCCCACGTGAGGAAGAAGGCCTCGATGTCCGCGCCGTCGACGCCACCGTCCTGATTGACGTCGGCGCAGCCGCCCGAATTCTCCCATTCGGGGAAGAACGAGGCCACGTCCGCGCCATCGACGCCGCCGTCCTGGTTGAAGTCCGCGGCACACGGCGCACACGTGCCGCACGAGTGCGTCACCGGCGTCAACACCCACAGGTAGTTGCACAGCGTGAGGCTGCCCTGATTGGAGAGGAACAGCCGACCGGTGGCGGGGTCGACGCTGAGCGACTCGAGGTGGAGTTGCTCGGGGCATCCGTCGACATCGAGTCGGGCGATACCCCCGGCCGTGCCGTCGACGGTGAGGACTTCGGTGCCCAAGAGGGTGCCGTCGAGTGCGAAGGCCTGCAGGCCCGGGAAGCCGTCGTCGAAGGCGACGATGAGCACGCCGTCGGAGCGTTGCAAGGCGGCGGGGAGGCGAGTGGAGTTGGTCGAGTAGGTGATGCCCTTGGCGTCGAAGAGGGGCGTGCCGCCGGGGAGGGCAAAGCCGACGGGGAACTCGCCGACGAACGCGCCGGTCACGGCGTCCCAGCGTTCGATCGTGGGTTGATCCTGATTGATGGTGAAGAACGCGCCGTTGTCGCCCACGGGCGCGAAGACGACGTCCTCGAGGTTGTTGTTGCGGGAGGTGAGGTCGAGGGAGCACTCGATGCCGCCGACCGTGCCGCAGCCGCTGCCGACGGGGAAGTCGAGCTGCACGCCTTGCTGCGCAGGGTCGGCGGAGAACCCGAGCAGGCGGCCGTCCCCCCACGCGACCACGACGTTGCCGCCCGCACCAAGGCCGCGGGTCGAGGGGTTGAAGGTGACGCCGGTGGGGTTGAGGTCGTATCCGGTCGAGGCGACGAGTTGGGTGAGCACGACGCGGAAGGAGGCGATGCCGGTGATGACGCAGTTCTCCTCGGCGAGGGTGGCCTCGATGATCCAGTTCTCGTTGGTGGGGCCGCCCGCGTCGTTGACGTCGTCGGCGGAGAGCAGCAGCTTGTTGTCGCCGATCCACTGGAGGCCTTCGGACTCGATGAAGGGCACGAGCGGGAGCGAGGGGATGATCCGCGGCACGCGGATGGCGTCCGAGTAGTTGATGCGGACGACCGAGTACTCGGTGCCGAAGAGCGTGATGGTGGATTGGGCGTGGGCGGCCGAGACGGCCGTGCCGACGACGACGGGGAGCACCCGCAGGAACGAACGCATGATTCTCTCCTCTCTTCTCGCGTGCACCATCGGGCCGCGGGCGTCAATCGCCGCGGCGTCTCACCAGTTGAGTCCGTCGCGGGTCAGCCACCCGCCGAAGACCTGACCTTCGATGTCGTCGTAGACCATGGCGCCCCAGCCGCCTTCGAGCATCCGGAACTCGCCGCTGAAGAGCCCGTCGCGCTTGAGACGGTCGGACAGGACGCGGACGCTGCCGTCGGCGAATGACATGTTGGCGTAGATGCGGTCGTGGCGGATCTGTCCGACGGTCACCTTGCTGGAGCGACCGTGGGCGGGGCCGAAGTCGACGTAGTCCTGCCGGCCCAGGACGTCGCGACCCTGCGGGGTGAGGGCGACGCCCGGCCCGTCGCTGACGGCCTTGCAGCCCACCACACGCTCGCCCTCGATCACAAGCGAGTTGTTGGCGTCGAGCAGCTCGGCCTTGGTGTCGCCGAACATGGGGACCAGCGACGGAG
>CAIYWI010000053.1 GCA_903929885.1 uncultured Phycisphaerales bacterium | reverse complement strand
TTCGCCGCGATCCACCGACCCGGCCGCAGCGGCACGAGTTCCTCGTCAGAGGGCGAGTCGCCCATTGGCGCCAGACGTGCGGGCACATTCGTCAGCTACGCCCACGGCTCGACCTCGTGCAGCTTCGCGCTGCCGATCAGGACGAACCATGCCGCCGCGCGGCCTCGCCCCGCACCGCGGCTCATCGAAGGGACGCCCTCCGGGCTGGCGCGGGACCTGCCCGCTCACCCCTTGCGCTCACCCTCTCCCGCTCACGCCGCCCCGGCCGCGCTCAGCCCGCGGACGCTCGCCGCGCGGCGGACCACCGTCTGCTCGTCGGTCTTGTCCCCTTCCGCAAACTCCTCGCCGAACCTGAAGAGCCGGAACGAGTTGCCGATGACGAACACGTCGCCCGCGAAGTGGTAGAACGCCGCCAAGGGCAACGCCAGGTCGCCGATCTTCGTCAGCGTGCCGGTGGCCGCCAACACCAGGCCCACCAGCGCGATCACCACGCTCACGATGATGTTCTGCGTCGTGATCGCCCGCGTGCGGCGTGACAACTCAATCAGGAACGGCACCCGCGACAGATCATCATTCATCAGCGCCACGCCCGCCGAGTTGGCCGCAATGTCGGAGCCCGACAAGCCCATCGCCACGCCCACGTCGGCCGCCGCCAGCGACGGGCCGTCGTTGATGCCGTCGCCCACCATCATGGTGCGGTAGCCCTGCTTGACCATCTGCTGCATCTGCTCGTGCTTCTCTTCGGGGTGGCACTCGGCCTCGATGGCATCGACCCCCACCGCCACGCCCACCCGCTTGGCCACGCTCAGGCGGTCGCCGGTGAAGATGGCGATGTACTTGACGCCAAGCTCGCGAAGACGCGAGACCACCGTCTTGGTGTTCGAGCGGATCGTGTCCTCGAGGCCCACCGCGCCCAGGTACTGACCGTTGCGCATCACGTGCACGCCCGTCATGCCCTCGATCCGCGATTCGACCTGCTCCACCTCGGCCTTGATGCCCGGCGACAGTTCCATCAGCCACGACGCCCGGCCCACGCACACCTCGCCCATCGACGTGCGAGCCCGCACGCCGCGGCCGTGGATCTCCTCGTGGTCGTTGCTGCCGTCGACGGTGATCCGCGCCGACTTGGCCGTCGCCACGATCGACTGCGCCAGCGGGTGGTTGCTGTGCTGCTCGCCGTTGGCCGCCGCCACCAGCAGGTCCGCGCCTTCCACGCCCGTCGCGGGCGCCAGACGCGTCACCTGGAACTTGCCCGTCGTCATCGTGCCCGTCTTGTCGAGCACCACGGCGTTCACGTCGCCCGCCGCCTCGAGGTAGTTGGGCTGCTTGATGAGGATGCCCAGCCGCGCCGCCGCGGCAAAGGCCGCCAGCATCGCGCTGGGGCTCGCCAGGAGCAACGCCGACGGACACGCCACCACCAGCACCGTCACCGCCGTCGCCGCCGCACGGTCGCGGATGAAGGGATCATCCGAACGACTCATCACGAACCACGCGATGGCCGCTGCCGACAGCACCACCGGCACGAAGAACCTCGCCACCTGTTCGATCAGCATCTGCCTGGGCGTGCGGCTGCGCTCCGCCTGGCGAATCAGCTGCGTCACGCGACCGATCGTCGTGTCGCCGCCGATCTGCGTCACCTGAATGTCAATGCCGCCCGTCAGGTTGCTCGTGCCGGCGTACACCAGGTCGCCCACGCTCGCTTCCGCGGGCACCGACTCGCCTGTCAGCGAGGCCTGGTTGATCGTCGTGCGGCCCGTCACCACCTTGCCGTCGACCGGCAGGTTCTCGCCCGCACGCACGCGGACGATGTCGCCCACCTTGATGTCGCGCAGCGACACTTCCGCCTCGCCCCCCGCCGTGACGCGACGCGCCACATCGGGCGTCAGCTTCACGAGCTGCTCGATGGCCCGCTGCGCACCGCTCGCCGAGCGACGCACCAGCTGGCCGAAGACCACCAGAATGAAGGCCAGCCAGCCAGCCGTGGTGTATTCGCCCGTGGCGATGGCGGCGAGAATGGCCAACGCCGCCAGCGACGAGGAGGAGATCTCCGCCGTCCGAATCTCGCGAACCGCGGCGATGAACAAGGGCAACGCCAGCAGCACCGCGCCGATGATGGCGGGCACCTGCGTCACGCCCGACGAGGCCATGCCGGCGATGTTGCAGATGGTGGTGGCGAGCACCAGCACGCCGCCGACCAACGCGAGCGTGATCCAGCGGTCGATCTCCACCTCGTGGTGCGAGCAGCACACCGCCCCGTCGGAGCCGTGGTCGTGGGAATGAGCGTGTTCGTGGGAGTGCGCCATCGTGTGGGTACCCGAGGTTGTCGCCAAAGAGCCAAAGATGGACCGCCCAAACACAGGCCAGAACAGCCGCGAGGCGGGGCCTCAACGATACGGCAGATCCGCGTTCGGAGTTCACCCGCCGGTGGGGTGATCCACCTACCATCATGCGAACAAATCGCGCGTGGCGGGGTTGTCCACAGGTTGGGCGGAAGGTGTGGATAGGGCGTGGGGAGGGGAGGCGAACGTAGCCCGGGGCGCGTGAGGCTCTGCGAACAAGCCCCTGGGTCCGCGGGGGACGTGTTGGACCCGGCGCCCATCGATGTGGCCGGCGACACCAACCCCGGCCACGCGAACGTAGCCCGGGGGCGCGTGAGGCTTTGCGAACAAGCCCCGGGTTGCGGGGCCACGGCACCCAAGATCCCAATTCGGCCACACCTTCCCGGCGCGGATGGCATGTCGCCCGGGGTTCGCTCGCAAAGCCTCGCAGCACCCCGGGCTACGGTCGCGTTTTCCGCCACGGGGCATTGACGCATGCCGGCCCTTGGGTTGGTTGGGCGGCCCGTGGGTTGATGTCTCGCCGCCCATTCACCCCACCCCTACCGGCCCGTACCTTTCGGTCTTCCCCCTCCCGAAGGCCCGAACCAATGCCCACCACCCGCCTCCACCGCCTCCTCGCCATCGTCACGCTCGTGCAGGCCCGGAGCACCTGGACCGCCAAGACCCTCGCCGCGGAGTGTGGCGTCGACGAACGCACCATCTACCGCGACCTCAACGACCTCGCTGAGTCCGGCATCCCCATCACCTTCGACGACCAGGCCGGCGGCTATCGCATCAACGCCGACTTCTTCCTCCCCGCCATCCACCTCTCCGTCGAGGAAACCCTCGCCCTCACCCTGCTGTGCGAGGAGATCGCCAAGCCCCAACAGATCCCCTTCACCCTGCCCGCCTGGAAGGCCCTCGCCAAGATCCAATCAACCTTGCCCCAGTCCATCCGCGAGGAGGCCTCGGAACGCTCGCGAAACATCGCCGTCCGCACCTCGCAAGCCATCAGCTCCGACGACGATGCCGACGTCTACCAACGCATGCTCGCGGCGACCGTCAACCGCAAGGCCCTCGTCTGCCGCTACGAATCGCTCGACCCCACCTCCTCGCAAGACCTCTTCGACTTCGAGCCCTACTCCCTCTTCTTCTGCGTCCGCGCGTGGTACGCCATCGGCTTCCACAGCGGCCGCCAGGCCGTCCGCTGCCTCAAGCTCAACCGCTTCACCAAGGTCAGCCCCACCCAACGCCCCTACGACATCCCCGCCGATTACTCCCTCGACGGCTTCCTCGGCAACGCCTGGCGCATGATCCGCGGCACCCCCGAGACCGACGTCGTGCTCGAGTTCACGCCCTCTTTTGCCCAAACCGTCGGCGACACCCTCTGGCATCGCACGCAATCGCTCGAATACCGCGAGGACGGCTCGGCCCTCTTCCGCTGCCGCGTCGCGGGCTTCGATGAAATCAGCTGGTGGATCCTCTCGCACGG
>CAIYWI010000052.1 GCA_903929885.1 uncultured Phycisphaerales bacterium | reverse complement strand
GGGCTCCAATCGCGAAGCGATTCCCGTTGACAGCCGGGGGTTGCGGCGTTTCGCCGCAACCCCCGGTCGCCGCGACCAACAACCACGACCCCGAAGGGGTCTCCGTGGGAACGTGCACGACGTTCGACACCGCGACCGCGTTGCATGCGATGGCGGCGGGTTGATCTCACGGGAACGCCTTCGGCGTTGGGCGCGTCGGTCGTCTTGTCCGGGGGTGTCGGCGAAACGCCGACACCCCCGGCTTTCGACGAGCATCGCTTCGCGATGGCGATCGTCGATTTCCACGCCCACTAATCCCACGCAAACTTCTCGTTGAGGTCTAAACCGTACTTCCGGCACATGGCTCGCACTTCATCCTTGAAGTCCCGTCGACGATGGTGCTCTTTCTGAATGGCGATGTAGCGAAAGAGGACCTCGATGTCGCCGGGCGATGCCGAATGCGCGAAGTAGCCATCCTGCCACTGAAATCGAGGATCGCTTCGTTCCTTCAACCACAGACAACTCTCGCGCTTCACGTCTCGCATGAGGTCCGAGACCGAAATCGTCTTGTGCAACGCTACGACCATGTGAACGTGGTTGGCGGTTCCTCCCATCGCGAGCAGCGGCGAGGCTCGTGTTCGGCAGAGCCCGCCCACGTAGGCCTTCAGATCCGTCTCGCATTCAAGCCGAATCAGGTCGTCTCGCCGCTTTGTCGAGAAGACGAAGTGAATCAGGACATTCGTCAGCGTGGACGCCATGAGGCACATTAGATCGACCCGAACGGATCGGGCGATATGGGTGCCGCTGCCGAACATCATTTCGTAGCTTGAGACGACTCCTTCGGAATCGGGGGCGTTTGCGTCGATCGACATGTTCATGACACCCCCGGACGAAACGACCAACGCGCCCAACGCCGAAGGCGTTTCCGCGAGATCAACCCGACGCCGTCGCATGCAACGCGGTCGCGGCGTCGAACGCCGTGCACATCGCAACGGCGACCCCTTCGGGGTCGGGGGCGTTGGGCTACACGACCGGGGGTTGCGGCGAAACGCCGCAACCCCCGGCTGTCAACGGGAATCGCTTCGCGATTGGAGCCCGGCGTCCGTCGACGCGGGCGTCACGCCGAAGGCGTGTTCGTCGAAAGCCGGGGGTGTCGGCGTTTCGCCGATACCCCCGGACGAAACGACCACGGCGGCCCAACGCCGAAGGCGTTTCCGTGAGATCAACCGGTCGCCGTCGCATGCAACGCGGTCGCGGCGTCGAACGCCGTGCACATCGCAACGGCGACCCCTTCGGGGTCGGGGGCGTTGGGCTACACGACCGGGGGTTGCGACGAAACGCCGCAACCCCCGGCTGTCAACGGGAATCGCTTCGCGATTGGCACATCGCCGTGGTCGATGCCCGGGGCACAGACGGCATGCGGGCAACGGCCGCTCACTTGGGCTGGCAACTGAACTTCTGGCCGCCGATCGACGCCTCGTACATCAGGCCCGACTCGCCCATCGTGAAGACCGCCACGCCGTCGGCGTACTTGGCGTTCGCGCCTGCGCCCGACTTGAGCGCCACCGCCGTCGCCTGCGCGCTGAAGGCGAAGTTGCCCGACTTGAACCGGCCCAGCGACGCCTCGTTCTCGAAGGCGATGATCTCGCTGTAGGCCTGGCCGCCCAGCTGCAGGCCGATCGACGCCTGGGTGAGGTCGCAATAGGCGATCACCTTGCCGCCCTCGAACAGCACGCCCTTGCCGTACGCACCGCCGATGCCGATGGCGCCCTTGCCCACCGTCGGGAAGACGGCATAGCCCTTGGCCTCGTCGAGCAGCTTCTTCAGCGACGGGTCGTTCTTCTTCGCGGATTCGAGCGTCTGGGCTGCACGGTCCTCGAGTTGGTCCTTGCCGGTCTGGCTCTGGGGAGCCGTGGAGCAGGCCGTCGTGCAGACGACGCCGGCGGCGAGCGAGAGGGCGATGAGGCCACGAGCGATGATGTTCATCATGGATCCACTCCTTTGGGGCCATCGTACGCCCCCGCGGCGGCGCCTTCACGGACGGGGCGGATAGGATTCTTCCGTGAGTTCCCTGCTCGAATCGCTCGGTCGCTGGAAGTCCTTCACCGCCCTGGTCGTCGGCGACTTCATGCTCGACCAGATGATCTACGGCGACGCCGAGCGCCTCAGCGCCGACGCGCCCGTGCCCGTCATGCTTGTCCGCCGCACCGAAAACCGCCCCGGCGGCTCGGCCAACGTCTGCCTCGACCTGGCCGCCCTCGGTGGACGCGTGCTCGCCTTCGGCGTCGTCGGCCACGACTCCCACGGCGAACTGCTCCGCAAGGAACTCGCCGCAGGGGGCATCGACGCCTCGGGCCTGGTTGTCGACGCCGCACGCCCCACGACGGTGAAGCAGAACCTCATCGGCCTGGCCCAGGCCCGCCACCCGCAGAAGATGTTCCGGCTCGACCACGAGTCGCGAGAACCGCTGCCCGCCCACGTCGTTCGTGAACTTCTCGGCCGCATCGCCGCCGCCCTGACCCACGCCGACGTGGTCTGCATCGAGGATTACGCCAAGGGCGTCTGCACCCCTGAACTCTGCCAAGGCGTGATCAAGGCCGCTCGCGAAGCGGGCAAGCCGGTCTTCGTCGATCCGGCGCGGCTCTCCGACTACACGCGGTACGCCGGGGCCTCGGCCATCACGCCCAATCGCACCGAAGCCGAGACCGCCGCGGGCATGCCCACCTGCGCCGAGAACTCGCTCTCCCACAACAGCGCGCTGGCCCGCACGCTCCGCGACCAGCTCGATCTCGATGCGTGCGTGCTGACGCTCGACCGCCACGGAGCGCTGCTGCTCGAACGCGACCGCGCGGCCGTGAGCGTCCCCACGCAGGCCAGGCAGGTCTACGACGTCACCGGCGCGGGCGACATGTTCTTGGCCGCCCTCGCTGCGGGGCGTGCGAACGGCCTTTCGTGGCTCGATGCCGTGCAGTTCGCCAACGCCGCCGCGGGCCTTGAGGTCGAGGTCTTCGGCGTCCAGCCCATCCCCTTCGAACGCATCCACCACCAGGTGCTCGTCTCGCAGACCGGCGCCGACGGCAAGTTCCGCACCCGTCAGCAGTTGCGGCTCGAGGTGGCGGCACGCCGCAAGGAAGGCCGCCGCATCGTCCTGACCAACGGCTGCTTTGACGTGTTGCACGCCGGGCACGTGTGGCTGCTTGATCAGGCCAAGGCGCAGGGCGACTTCCTCATCGTCGCCACCAACACGGACGAGAAGGTCCGCGCCTTCAAGGGGCCCAGCCGCCCCGTGAACTCGCTCGAGGACCGAGTCCGCGTGCTCAGCGGGCTCGCGAGTGTCGATGTGGTCGTCGTGTTCGAGGAGGACACGCCCGCCGAACTCATCGAGGAAATCGTCCCCGACGTGCTGGCCAAGGGCGAGGAGTACTCCGAGGACAACATTCCCGGGGCGGCGTTCGTGCGGAGCCGCGGCGGCGAGGTGGTTCGCATCCCGATGATGCCCGGCCGCAGCACCACCGCGACGCTGAGCAGGGCGGGCGACCCGCGGGCTCAGGTCGTCAAGCCCGCCGACGCCCACGCACGCTTTGTTCGCGATGCAGGCGCCAAGGGCTGAACCCAGGCGGGTTGCGGACCGAGGTCACGAACCAAGCAGCGTCTTGGTGTACCCGTCAGTGGGGGATGTCAGCACGCTTAACGCGTCTCCTTCCTCGACGATGCGGCCCGCCCGCATCACGGCGATGCGGTCGGCCATGTGCGCCACCACGCCCAGGTCGTGCGTGATGAAGAGGTAGGCCATGCCCCTCGATCGCTGAAGATCTTGCAACAGGTTCAGGATCTGCGCCTGCACCGAGACATCCAGCGCACTCGTGGGTTCGTCGCAGATCACCAGCGCGGGACGCAGGGCCAGGGCCCGGGCGATGGCGATCCGCTGACGCTGCCCGCCACTGAACTCGTGCGGGAAGCGATCCATGCTCGAGGCCGGCATGCCGCACTCCTCCAGCAACTCGCCCACGCGGTCCTTCAAGGGCAGGCCGTGGACGATCAGCGGTTCGGCCACGATGTCGCGCACCCGAAGGCGAGGATTGAGCGAGCCCGCCGGATCCTGGAAGATCATCTGCACGCGGCGGCGTATGTCCTTGAGCGACGCGCCCCGCGACTCGTGCACGCTCAGTCCGTCGATCAGCACCCGCCCCGACGCCGGTGACAGCAGCCCCATGACCACCCGAGACAGCGTCGACTTCCCGCTGCCCGATTCGCCCACCAGCCCCAGCGTGCGGCCGGCCTCAAGCCGCAGCGACACCCCGTCGACCACGCGGCGAGTGTTCCGGCCGTGGCCGAACTCCACGACCACGTCGCGGATCTCGAGGAGCGGGGAGGTTCGATCGGCTACATCATTCATGGCGTGGCGGCCGAGCGGGCCATCGCATGGATGCGACGCAGCACGGTGCTCGTCGCCGCCAGCAGGATCAGGAAGACCGCGCCGAGCACGACGGGCTGGAAGGCGTCGTGCGGCATCATGCCACGCTCCGCGGCCAGCGAGGGCAGAATCCCACAGAGCGGGCCCACGGCATACCCCAGTCCGATCAGGGCCTCGTGGTGGCCGCCCGAATCGATCTCGGCGTCGCCCACCTCCATCGCGTAGTACAACGCCCCCGTGTAGATCGACGCCATGCCCGTGCCGAAGCAGACGAGGCCCGCCATCAGGACGGCAAGGCACGCTCCATTCGACAGGCCCAGGCGACCCCCCAGCGGCGCCAGCACCGCCAGCGAAAAGCCGCCGACCAGCAACCCGGTCGCGACGACCACGACCCACCATCGCCCGTGCCAGCCATGCCAGCGTTCCATCACCAGGAACGTGATGACGCGAGGCGCAAGCCACAGACTCGCCACCAGCGTCTGCGCCCACGCCGTGACCCCCAGTCCCGTCAACGCATCGGGCAGGTACGGTCCCAGCGTGCTCGACACCACATACGCCACCGGCAGCATGATGCGAAGCGTGATGAGCAGGTGGCCATACACCGGCGGGTGCGGCTCATGGGCCTCGAGCGGATGCTCGCCGGGTTCGCGAGCGAATGTCGCGGCGATCACCCACGCGCTCGCGAGGTGCAGCAGTCCCAACGCCACGATCGTCTCGGCGGCGTGTCCCTCGATCAGGGGTGACATGAACCAATACGAGAGCACCACCGCGCCCGACCACACCACGTTCCAGCGACCCATCACGGCCCGGAGCCGCTCCCCGCTCTTGCCCCCGCTCAAGTACCCCTCGACGATCGGCCACAGGACCCCCGTCAGCGGGCTGTAGAGCACCACCAGCGTCCAAATCGGCCACGACCCCTCGATGCCCCCTTGACGCGCGGCCCACGGAATGACGCACAACGCGGCCAACGCGATGCACACGCCCACCAGCAGCGTGCGGCTCGACACCCCACGGCGACGAAGGCGGGCGACGCAGGGCCCGGTGGCCAATGCCCCTGCGATGTACGTCAACCCCAGCACGATGCCCAGCAGGTAGTTCTGGGTCCGGCTGAACCCATAGGCCCCCGAGGTCAGGAAAAAGATGCCGTTGGTCACCACCCCCGTGCCCAGACTGTTGATGAACGTCGTGACGAAAATCGCCCCGTCGCCGGTGGCGGGGGCGTTCAGCGGGCTTCGTGCTTCGGTGGAAGGATGACTCACGGGAGGGATGCAGTCGAATCGCCTTGAAGCGGTGGCGATCCTAGGATTGCCCAATCTTGTCCTTGTAGCTCAATTGGATAGAGCGTTGGCCTCCGAAGCCAAAGGTTGCAGGTTCGACTCCCGCCAAGGACGTTGCAGTTCGCTCCCGTGCATCCCCGATCGGCCCCTCGCGGCCGTCGCGTCCTCGCAAGGGGAGGGCTTCGGGCAGGTCTTACAACCATGAAAAAGCAGTCGACCCATCGGGCACGGGCCCTCCGCGCGGTGTATGCAGCGGGCGGCGTCGTCTTTGATTCCAAAGGTCGGGTGGCGATCGTCCACAGGCCCCGTTACGACGATTGGTGCCTTCCCAAGGGAAAGCTCGATCGAGGCGAGGACGCCCTGGTGGCGGCTGTTCGGGAAGTGTGGGAGGAGGCCTGCTGCCTCGCCACGCCGCAGGCCTTCCTCGGGTCCCTCTGCTACGAGGTCAAGGGGCGACCCAAGTGGGTCTTCTATTGGCGAATGAATGCGGACACGGTGCTCCCGTTCGAGTCCTGCGGTGAGGTGGACGAGGTGGCGTGGCTGAAGCCGACCGCCGCCGCCAGACGATTGGTTCATCGCGGCGAGCGTGACATGCTGGCGCGTGCGGCGAAGATTCGTCGCTGAGTGAAGGCGAGGTTGTGTTCGATGCCATCCATCGCGCAGTTGACCAAGTTGCTGGAAGCCGAGCCGCACGACGCGTTCCTGCTCTACGGCTTGGCGCAGGAGTACGCCAAGGTGGGTGACACCGCCCGCGCCGTCGAGCACTTCGATCGCTGTCTGGCGGCTGATCCCGGCTATTGCTACGCCTACTACCACAAGGCCAAGGCGTTGGCAACCGCCGGACGCGTCGCCGAGGCCAGGGCGGTCATCGAGGCGGGCATGGCCAAGGCGAGGGACGTCGGCGACGCCCATGCGAGAGGCGAGTTGCAGGCGTTGCTGTACGATCTTGAGTGACCGAGCGTTGTCGCCCGCCGTCTGGTGCCCAGCGGCGGCTCACTCGGGTCTTGGGGGCCCCGTGAAGGCCTCCGCCGCGACGACGGCGCGAAGTCGGTCTCGGTCGGCGTCGGACAGTCCGCCCTCGAAGCGCTCGAGCAGGGCCGCGGCGACCGAGGCGGCGCTGGAAGTGCCTCGGGCGAGCTCGAAGCCGCGCAGCCACGCGGCAAGGGGGGCGTCGAGCGAGCGAGTCTGCTCGACCTTGCCGGTGGCGAGCAGGGCTGTCACCCGAAGCGAGGCCGCCCGCACGGCCAGCGGGGAGGCGTCGATGAACGAGGCTGCATCGAGCACCGCCAACGCGGCGGCGGCGTCGCCCAGCGAGAGGTCCTCTTCGGCCGCCATGATCACGCCCTTGACGATGGCATCCAAGGCCTCCGGATCGGCACGCTCCGAGAGGGCCCGAGTCGGGTTGGTCAAGGATGCCAACAGGATCGATCGCACCGCTCGGTCGGAGCAGGCCTCGATCGCGGCGAGCACATCGGGAGCGGGCGTCGTCGAGGCGAGCATCGCGAGGGCAGCCCGACTCGTCTCGGGCGTGACGGCCCGCGCCTTCATCACCCGAATGACATCCTCCCGCCTTGCGCCGTGCACCATCAACGCCTTGGCGGCCACGGGAACAAGTTCCGGCGTCGCTTCGGCCGCCTCCACGATCGCCTGCTCGTGTTCGGGGTGCCAGAGCAGCGACTCGGCCGCGGCAAGACGCACCGAGACGCTCGCGTGCTGCAGCAACGACGCGACGCGAAGGCGGTCCTGGGCGTCGCCCTGATCCGCCAGGAGCGTCGCGGCGGCGGGCGTGAACTCCTCGAGCGGAATGCTGCGGACCGCCGCGAGCATCTGATCGCGATCCTCGTTGGCGATGGTCACGCTCCGCGTGATCTGCAGGCAGGCCTCGATGGCTGCCTGCCTGGTCTGGCCGCCGCGGATCAGCCATGCCAGCACCGCATCAACCGACGCGGGCGTCGGCCATCGGGTCGCCGCGAGCAGCAGGTCCGATGCCACGTTCGGGTCGGTTTCCCTCGCGAGGGCCTGCGAGACCGCGTCGGCGGCATTGGGGGGCGCGATCTGTCGCACCAGCAGTGCGGCTTGGCCGCGAGCAAAGGCGTCGGGGCTCGCGAGCAAGTCGACGGCCGCCCGGCCCACCGACGCGTCGATGCTGCCGTTGTTTGCCAACTCGCGGGCTGCCAACTCGAACCCCACGTCGCGGAGCGCAGGGTGCGACTCCTTCATCAACTCCACGACCAGGGCGGCGCGCTTGTCGGCGGGGGTCAGCAGGTGAAGCCGCCGCGTCGTGTCGATCAGTCGACCGGTGAGGATCGCCGCGTCGGCCCGTGCGTGTTCGGTACGGCGAGCCAAGTGCAGCGAGAGCATGCGTTGCCAGGCAAGCTCGCCCATGCCGTCGAACGACCGTACCCACGCCTCGAGGGCGCCCTGATCGGCGGGCAGGTCGTCTCGGCCCGTCATCACCTCGAGCGACCGTCTCGCGGCCTCCACGACCTCCCGGGGGCGGTCGGGCGACGCGAATCGCACCAGCACGCGAGCTGCATGACGAGAACGGAATGCGGCGACTGCGCGGAGCAAGGCCACGGTCTCCTCGACGGACGTCGTGCCGTCGGCGCGGGTCTCGAGCAATCGCAACAGCGCCGGCGCTGGATCGTCCGCCCAGGCGATGGCGGCGACGATCGCGCCGGCGGCCGAGCCGGGTGAGATCGGCCCCGCGAGCATCCGGTCGAGCAAGTCAAACGCGAGCAGATTGGTCGAGGCATGGTCCAGCAGGCGGATCGCCGCCTCACGCTTCGCGGCGCCATCGACCTCGGGATTTTCGAGCGTCGTCGCCAACGCAACTGCCTCGTCGGGCTGCCGGTCGGCCGTTCCCTGCGCAGACAACGCCGACGACGCGAGCATGATCGCGAGCGCGGTGGCGTGCAGTCTGCCCTTGGCGTGCCCGGGCACGGGGGATCCTCCGTTGCCGGGCGGAAAGCGGGGTCGCCGCTCGCTTCCGCCCATGAACAAGCCCCTCGCGGGGACCATCATCCGACGCATCACTGACGCGGACGTTCCTTCTCGGCTCGACGTCGCTTGAGTTCGGCGTCGATGAACGGGGCCAGTTCGCCCCGAAGCACTGCTTCGTAGTCGCTTTCCTCGCAGCCGGTTCGGTGATCCTTGACCCGGTTGTCATAGAAGACGTAACTGCGGATCTGCGTTCCCCAACCCTGCTCGAGCGATCCCCCGGTGGCGGCCGCGATCTCCTTCTCTCGCTTCTCCTCCGCGAGCGCCATCAGCTTGGCCGACAAGACCGCCAAGGCCTGCTTCTTGTTCTGCGGCTGGTCGCGGTAGGTGCTGGCCACCACCTGGATGCCCGTGGGCTTGTGGACGATGCGGATCGCGCTGGCCACCTTGTTGACGTTCTGGCCGCCCGGTCCGCTGGCCCGCACGAAGGGTGTGACCTCGATCTCCGTGTCGGGGATCTTCACCTCGACCTCGTCGAACTCCGGCGTGACGTCGACCGTGGCGAAGGACGTCTGACGCTTCCCCTGCGCGTTGAAGGGCGACACCCGGGCGAGACGGTGCGTGCCTCGCTCGCACTTGAGATAGCCGAAGGCAAAGTCTCCCTTGACGTGCAGCGTCACCGAATCGATGCCCACCTCCGCGCCGAATCCGCGGTCGACCTCCTCGACTTGCCAGCCCATCTTCTCGCAGTAGAAGATGTACATGCGCAGCAGCATGTCGGCCCAGTCGTTGGCCTCGGTCCCGCCGACGCCGGCGGAGATGGACAGGAAGCAGTTCTTGCCGTCGTGGGGGCCGCTCAGCAGCGAGCGAAGCTCGACCTGCTCCATCCGGCCCTGGAGGCCGAAGAGCTGTTCGTCCGCCTCCGCGAGGAAGTCCTTGTCGCCGGTCTCCTTGGCCATGTCGTAGGCGACCTTGGCGTCGGAGAAGTCCTTGATGACGGCCGTCAGCGCGTCGACCTGCGCCTTGAGCGTGCGGACGTTCGACACCACCTTCTGGGCCCGGTCGGGCGCGTTCCAGAAGGAGTCGGACGACATCTCGGCCTCGAGTTCGCGGAGTTGGGTGACCTTCTGATCGTAGTTAAAGAGAGTCGCGGATGGTCACGATCCGCGCCTCGAGGTCGTCGATGATGGGCTGATGAGCGTCAAAGTGCATGAGGACAGAGCATAGCACTCGCTCGGAAACGACGACGCCCGCCCCGCGTGCGCGGGACGGGCGTCGGTTGCATTCGTTCGGACTTGGTCGACGCCGAGATCAGCGTCGGCGGCGGCGACGCATGATCGTCAGCCCGCCGATGCCGGCCAGGGCCGCCGCGCCGGGGGCCGGAATCACCAGCACCTCGGAACTGCCGCTGAAGGTGGGCGTGGCCGTGAAGGACTCGAACGTGAGATCGGGGCGAAGGATCTCCGGACTCCCGCCGAAGGTCAGCACGTTGGACAGCGCGAAGGTGGCCAACTGCGGGGCCACGAGCTGTCGGTCGGCGCCCAGGATGGCCGACAGGCGAGGGCCGGGGGTGAACGTGAGGCCAGAGGCCGAGTCGGATCCCATCACGTGCGAGCCGCGGGCCTTGACGAACTGGCCGCCGCTGAGCGTCGCCGTGAGGATGTCGACGCGAGTGTCGCCCGTGTAGTCGTAGATCGTGAACGTGCCCGAGATGTTCGAGGTGAACACATCCACGCCGGTCTGAGTCGCGCGGGGCAGCGTGATGGTCATGAACATTCGCGCGTTGTTGAACGTCGTGACGCCCAGACCCTCGGCGGTCGCGTCCACCGTGAAGGTGAGCGGCACCGACTGGTCGGCGATCATCAGGCCCGAGTCGGGCAAGCCGCCCGCCGAACGGATGTTCAGCAGCGACCCGCCGCCCACTGGCGCGGGGAAATTGAACGTGATGATGCCGGCGCTCGCCGTCATCGAGGCGAACGCCAGGGCCGCGGCTGCGGCCATGCAACGAACAGTCGACATATCGACCTCCTGGCCGGGCGCGAATGCAAACGCCGAGCCGAGCAAGGCAACGCAACCCGCCGGCCATACGGAGCCGGCGTGAGGGTGGCCAGATTGAGCAGGGGAGTCGCTTGCCTCTCGACGCGCCTTTCGCGCGCAGCAAGGGAACAACTGCAACATGCCACCGATTCGGCCCGGTGCCAACCGCACAGACCAAAAAGGCGTCAATTTCCTCACGACCCGCACAGACCCACCCCGCCGGTCACCGACCCGCCCCCGACTTGCGGGCTAATCTGACCTGTTCCGGGTCCCCATCGCAGCACCGACGCCATGGCCACCTCTCAGCCCCCTCGACGCCCCCTTCCCCATGCCGCCCCCCCCGGGGTGGCGCTGGCCGATCTCGTCAGCGGCTTGATCTGGCCCCGGCTCCTTCAGGCCCCGTTGCTCGCCGCCCGCTTCACCCCCGTCCTCATGGGCCTGCTGGCGGTGGGGGCCGTTCGACTCGTCGACCTGCTCTCGGGCGAACGTCCTGTCGTCGAGTCCACCCTCGACGCGATCGCCGCCTCGTTCCGGTACCTGGCCAAGTCGGCCGCGCAACTCGACGGCGCGGGCATTCACGCCGCCTCGGCTGACATCCTGTTGCGACTTCCGCTCGCCGAACTCGAGGGTCGGCCTTGGCTCGCCGGCTCCGTTCTGGTCGTGGTGCTCGCCATCGCCTCGGCCTTCGGCGGAGCCATCGCCCGGCAGGCAGCCCTTCATGGAGGCGGCCACCGTGTCCTTTCGCCGCTGGGCATCCTGCTCGAGGCCGTCGGACGCCTTCATTCCTCGGTCATCGCCGTCGTGCTGCCCACGCTGCTCCTGCTCGCCCTCCTGCTCGTGGTCGCCCTCGCGGGGTGGGTCCTGCTCTCCATTCCCTATGTGCAGGTCCTCGGGGCGGCGTTGATGGGGCTCGCCGTGCCCCTCGCCTTCGTCGCCGTCTTCCTGGGCTTCGCCGCCCTCCTCGGCACCGCGTTGATGATTCCGTGCGTCGCCGCCGAAGGGACCGACGCGCTCGACGCCATCCAGCGCGTGCTCGCGTACGCCCGAGGAGCGTTCGTCCGCCTGACTTTCTACGTGGCCCTGTCCGTCGCCGTCGGTCTCCTCGCCTGCTGGCTCGTCTTCGCGATCGGCGCCGCCGCGTCGTCGGTCTTCGCCGATGCGAGCCGCGCCTTTCTCGGCGAAGAGACCGCCGCGGCCCTGCGGTCTCCGTCGTCGGATCACCCCTGGTCGATCCTCGCCACTCGGGCCATCCTCGAGTTCTGGCACGGCCTGCCAGTCCTGCTCGCTCAGGCCTACGCGTTCAGTCTCTTCTTCACCGCGTCCTCGCTGGTCTACCTCGGCATGCGTCGCGTGGTCGATGGTCAGGACATGGGCGAGATCTGGGTGCCGGGGGCCGGAACTGCCGTGCGGCCGCCCGAACCGTCCGCCGGCCGGGACGATGAATCGCTTTGACCCTTGGCGGAGTCTTCGAGTGTCGCGATCTGCTCCCGTCCCGTGGCCGGCTCGCATCGAAGGAGGTTCCGCCGCCGACCGTGCCGTCGGGTTGGCCGGATTGCTCGCCGAGCGAGGCGTTCAGTCGCTGGTCATTCGCCGGGGCGAGCAAGTCGAGCGACTGCGAGCACGCGTCACCGACCTGCCCGCTGCCCTGGCGGCGGCCGGTCCGTGCGTCGTCGAGCCGGACGACCCCGAGGCCGATTGCGGCCTTCGCTACCGAGTGACGCTCGATTCGATCACTCGGGAATCGGCTTGAGGTCCGCTTGCGTCATCGCCGCCGGCAGTTGATCAAGCGCCACCGCCTGATCGACGTGCATGTCGCCCGAGGCCGTGCGTCGCAGCGAGGTCAGCATGCCTCCGACTCCCAGCGACACGCCCAGATCGCGGGCCAGACTGCGGATGTACGTCCCCTTGCCGCACGCCACGCGCAGCGTGAGCAGCGGCCACGCATAGGCGATCACCTCGAGCGAGTGGATGGTGACCGGTCTGGCGGGGATGTCGACCCGCTCTCCCTTGCGGGCCAGGTCGTAGGCGCGACGCCCATCGAGCTTGATGGCCGAAAAGGCGGGCGGTCGCTGCTGGATCACGCCAATGAACCCGGCCAGCGCCGCATCGATCGCGGAACGCGTCGGGGGCGCGGCCGCTTCCACGACGGTCCGTTCGCCCTCGGCGTCGTCCGTCGAGGAGAAGCACGACAGATCGATCGTCGTGACGTATTCCTTGCGGTCGGCCATGAAGCGATCGCACAGGGAGGTCGCTCGGCCCACCATCACCACGAGCAGGCCGGTGGCCAGCGGGTCGAGCGTGCCGGCATGACCGACCTTCAATCGCTTGGGCGCCCCGGCGCGTCGGAACCTTGCGCGGATCGCCGCGCAGACATCCATCGACGTCCGGCGCAGCGGCTTGTCGATCAGCAGGATGCCGCACAGCGGCGGAGTTGACGCGGGCGTCGCTTCGTGCACCGTCGCACGGTAGTCGATGCCCGGCGACGACGTCGCCCCCGTATGCTTGCCCGCGTGTCCCCGTCGACCTTTCATGTGCACCTGCTCCCCGCCCATGTGACGGCGGCCACCCTCGACGGCGGGTCGGTCGTGATCATCGACATCCTCCGCGCCTCGACGACCATCACGCATGCGCTCGCGGCGGGCGCCACCTGCGTGGATCTCTGCCGCACCCCCGAGGAGGCCCTCGGGACCGCCCGATCGATGCCCGCGGCGTTGCGGGTGGTGGGGGGCGAACGGGGAGGCGTGCCGCCGCCGGGATTCGATCTCGGCAACTCCCCCTCGAGTTACGACGCCACGCGCGTCGCCGGACGGGCGGTGCTCTTCACCACCACCAACGGCACCGTCGCCGCGATGCATGCGGGCGGGGCCTCGCGTCGCTGCTTCGGGT
This sequence comes from uncultured Phycisphaerales bacterium, assembly GCA_903929885.1. Classification (GTDB taxonomy): domain Bacteria; phylum Planctomycetota; class Phycisphaerae; order Phycisphaerales; family UBA1924; genus UBA2402. The sequence goes on along the minus strand of CAIYWI010000052.1, from coordinate 23,033 downwards.
GCTTCGCCAATCTCTCCGCGACGGAGCGTTGGGCGTTGGCCGAGGCCCTGCCCGTGCACTTGTTGTGCGCCGGCACCGACGGACGCCTGAGCCTCGATGACGTGCTGTTCGCCGGCGCGATGGCCGAGCGACTGCTCGCGGCGGGCTTGAAGCCCGCGGATGCCGATCTGGTCGCCCTCTGCCTGACGCCCTGGCGAGAGGCGCAGCGCAGCGGGCTGCCCGCGGCGCTGCGAGCCACGCGGGGCGGACGAGGACTTGAAGCGCTGGGTCTCGGGGCCGACATCGACGAGGCCGCAAGGATCGACACCCGTCGCGTGGTGGGCGAGTGCCCGGCCGGCGCCTCGCGGGTGGAGGCGTGTCTGCCGTGACCAACCGACCGGCCCAACCCCGACTCGAGACGCCTGATTTGCTGCTGCGGCCCTACGTCCCGGGCGATGCGCTCGCGGTGGTTCGGGTCTGCTCCGATCGAACCGTCGCCGCCTTCACGCGAACGATTCCGCACCCCTATTCCCTCGCCGATGCCGAGGTCTTCATCCAACGAGTGACGAGCGGCTGGGAGGCGGGCACGGGCGCTGCCTTCGCCATCTGCGAGCGGTGGGCCGGCGGCGTCGAATCCGACCCCATCGGCAGCGTGGGCGTGATGATCGACGCCATCGACGTTCGCGGCGAAATCGGCTACAACATGGCGCCCGAGCACCGAGGCAAGGGCTACGCGACCCAGGCGGTCAGGGCCTTGTGCGGGTGGTGCTTCGAAGGCATCGGGTTGCGGAAACTGACGGCCCACTACATGACGCACAATCCCGCTTCCGCTCGCGTGCTGGAAAGGGCGGGCTTTCGTCGGGAGGGGTTGTTGCGAGGCCAGGCCTTCAAGTGGGGCGTGGCGCACGACCTCGTGGCCGTCGGCCTCCTGCGGGAGGAATGGCAGCCCGCTTCGTGAGCCGCTCCGCCCGTCGCCTCGACGCGGTCAGTACGCCCCGACGATCAGCGTCACGTTGTGGCCGCCGAAGCCGAAGGTGTTGTTCATCGCGTAGCGGATCTTCTTCTCGCGGGCCGCGTGGGGCACAAGGTCGATGTCGAAACCCGGCTCGGGGTTGTCGAGGTTGATGGTGGGGGCGATGATGCCGTCGCGGACGGCGTGGATGCAGGCGATGAGTTCGACTGCGCCGCTGGCGCCAAGGCAGTGGCCGTGGACGCTCTTGGTGCTGCTCATGAGGAGCGGGCCGCCCGCCGACTTGCGGGCGTGATCGCCGAAGAGTCGCGTCACGGCGGCGAGCTCGGCCTTGTCACCCAAGGGCGTGCTGGTGCCATGCGAGTTGATGTAGCCGATGTCGGTGGTCGAGAGACGGGCTTCGGCGAGCGCGGCCTTCATCGAACGCATGGCGCCGTCGCCGTTGGCGTCTGGAGCGGTGATGTGCGAGGCGTCGCACGAGTTGCCGGTGCCGACCAGTTCGGCGTAGATCGTCGCGCCGCGGGCCTTGGCGTGCTCCTCCGACTCGAGGACGTACATCGCCGCGCCTTCCGAGAGCACGAAGCCGTCGCGACCGGTGTCGAACGGGCGGCTGGCCTTGGTGGGAGCGTCGTTGCGGGTCGAAAGGGCCTTCATCACCATGAAGGCGCCGATGCACAGGGGCGTGCAGGCCGCCTCCGCGCCGCCGGACACCATCACGTCGCAGTCGCCTCGTTGGATGATGTGCATCGCGTCCGCGAGCGCGTGCCCGGAACTCGCGCACGCCGTGGCGTGGGCTGCCGCCGGGCCTCGAAGGCCGTACTTGATCGAGATGTTGCCGGTGCCCGCATTGACCATCAGCCGGGGCACGGTGAAGGGATTGATGCGACCGGGCGACTTGTCCCGCATCACGTTCACGCCTTCCTCGATCGTCCGAATGCCGCCGATGCCCGAACCCACCACCACGCCGCACCGTTCGGTGTTCTCCTTCGAGAAGTCGATGCCCGAGTGGTTCACGGCCTCAACCGCCGCGGCAAGGGCCAGGTGGCAGAAGCGATCGAGCCGCTTGGCTTCCCGGAACTCGATCACCGACGTGGGGTCCCATCCCTTGATCTGGCCGGCGATGGTGACGTCCCAAGTGCCCGAATAGGCCTTGAACTCGTCGCCCTCGATCGTGCTGATGCCGCTGCGGCCCTCCCGCATCCCCGCCCAGGTGGCGGCTGCTGAGGTGCCCAGGTTGGTCAACGCGCCGAAGCCCGTGATCACGACGCGGCGACGGCCTGAGGGATGGGTCTGCGAGCTCACGAGCATTTCTCCGACGATGGCGTTCGGTGTCGAACGGCGGGGCGAACGCGGGCCGCGAAGCAAGGCGGCCGAAGGGGGAACCTCCGGCCGCACCGCCTTCAGTCTGGTTGCCGATTGGCCGGCGGAGCGGCCGTGGCCGCCCCGCTCGAGGGCCTCAGGCGCCGGCCTGGGCCTTCTTGATGAACGAAATCGCGTCGGCGACGGTCTTGATCTTCTCGGCGTCGCCGTCGGGAATGTCCGTCTCGAAGGCCTCTTCGAGTTCCATCATCAGCTCGACCTGATCGAGGCTGTCGGCGTTGAGATCCTCGCCGAAGCTCATCTCCGGCTTGATCTTGTCCTTGTCGTGACCCATCTGCTGGGCGATGATCTCGATCACCTTCGCTTCAATCTCTTGGTCGGTCACGCGCTGTCTCCGTGTGGTGGCTTCGTGGATATTCGGCCGCACTGAACAGAACCCGCACGCAACGGGGCGTGCGAGGTTTCCGGGCCGTGCGCGGAGTATACGCCTTTCATCGCGGGATGGCGAAGGGGGCCCCACGCGGCATCGACGGCCACGGGCGATTCGTCGATCGTCCCGACGCCCCCTCCGGCTCGCCGTTCTCGGTCGCCGCGTTCCGGGGGGGAGACGAGTTCTAGGGCGGTTGGCTGGGATGCCGGTGTGGGTCCTGCGGATCGTGCCGCGGCTTGTCGAGCCATGTGGCGATGACGGACGGGACTGTCGGCCCGTGGATTCCGATGGAGATGGCCGACCGTGACGCGGTTTCGGAACGACGGGCGGTTCCCGTCGCGGGGTGCATGAGGCGCCCCGCTCCGAGGCGTCGAAGAACGTGTCCCATGGAAGGGGTCGCCGATGGGCGTGATGCCAAGAGAACCCGAAGCCTTCGCCGAGTCGGTGGCCAACCTCCTCAGGCGGATGCAGCCCGACTACTCGATCGACCTCGTGAGCCCCAAGGAGCTCTTGGTCAACGGGCGACGGCTCGACCTCGAGAACCTCTTCAGGATGGTGAGTCACGAGCCCAGCCGCGGCACCGAGATCGTCGAGCACTACCTCGAGCAGCTCTTCACCGGCGACACCGTCCAGATGATGACGATGACGCTCGACTTCGCCCGCTCGCGCATCATGCCCCGCATCCAGCCCGAGAGCATCTTCACGCACCTCTCCCGCGAGCAGGTGGCCCATATCCCCTTCGTCAACGGCACGGTCATCGTCTTTGTCACCGACATGCCCCACATGACGGTGAGCATCACCACCGAGCAGCAGCTCCGCTGGAACCTCTCCCTCGACGAGATGGAGGAGATCGCCCGCACCAACCTCAACGCCTACGCGCCCGACCTCGAGGTGCAGTTGGTGGAGAGCAAGGAGGGGGGCAAGGCCGCCATCATCAGCCAGCACGACGGCTACGACGCCGCCCGACTTCTCCTCGGCGGCCTGCACCAGCGCCTCGCCGCCCAACTCGGAGGCGACTTCTACGTCGCCACGCCCGCCCGCGACATGTTCGTCGCCCTCTCCACCGGTCCGCAGACCTTCGTCAGCCGCATCCAGGATCGGGTGCTCCAGGACTTCCGTCGCCTGCCCTACCCCATCGCCCCCGACTTCTTCCTCGTCACCCGCGATGGCATCGCCGGCACCCGCGAGGAGCCCTTCGAGGGCCGTCGCGCGGCCTGAGCGAGTCCGCGTCGCGACTCCGCCTCAATCGCGATACTTGCCGTGGCAGGACTTGCAGTCCGCCGACAGCGACTTCACGAGCGAACTCATCGTGTCGGCGGATCCGTTCCCCGCCACGATCATGTCCTCGAGTTGCTGCGCGTGCGCGTGGCTCGACTTCATCATCGCGACGAACTCGGGGCCATGACGCGTCGACTCCTCGCCGGCCGCGAGCGTTCGGAAGAGATCGGCAAGCCGACCCGCCTCGGCCGCCGGCACGAGGTCGGGGTGTGTCGCGGGCGTCTTCCAACCGGCCTTCTGAATCTCCTTGATGTGGTCGAAGACCATGTCGATGTCGACCATCCCCTTGACCATGCCTTTGGGCATGCACACCTCGGGGAACTCGGGATTCACGGCGTCGATCGCCGAGGCGGGCAGCACGCCGCACGCCGCGACTGCGTCGAAGAGGCCCGTGTAGTTCGTGGCGGTGCCCGAGAACCGCATGCGTTCCACGGCCTGCTCGGGGGTCATCCATCCCATCGACACGGCCACGGCGGCCGCCGCCGCGGGGCTGCGATGCTTGCCGTGGTGGCAGTGAAGGTAGACGCTCCCCTTGGCCAGGCCGTCGCGGGTGGCGCGGGTCAACTCCAGCACGCGAGACTCCTCGCAGCCGTCGTAGCCCATGGGCAGGTGGATGTAGCGGATGCCCGCGGCCTTCGCCGCCGCGACATCGGGGGGCCCGCCGTCGACGCTGATGATCGTCTTGACGCCCATGGCCGCCAGCGTCGCGAAGCCCTCGCCCTCGGGCGCGCCGCCGGAGATCACGCCGTCGTGGAACGTCACGACCTGGTGAAGACCCGGGTACTCCCGGGGCGAGGTCGCATCCGGCGGCGGCGCCTGCGCCGCGTCGCGTGACGGCGCGTCCGATGGCGACGAGCAGGCGGTCAGCGCCGCGAGGCCTGTCAGCGTGGCGGCAACGAACGGACGCAACGGTCGTGAGGAAGCAGGCGGGAGCGACGTCATGTCGCGCGATTGTACTCGGAGGGCGCGAAACGGTTGCGATCGGAGGGGGCTTCACCTCGCCTTGATGCTCGTCCACGTCGTGTCGTATCGCGTGGTGGCCTCGCCGACGTCGGCGATGTACTCGAGGCGGGACATCGTCGCCTCGTCGGGATAGATGGCCCGGTCGGACGTGGTCGCCTCGGGAAGCAACGTCCTGGCCTTTGCGTTGGGCGTCGCGTAGAGCGTGAAGGCGCTCAGCCTCGCACCCGTGGCGGGATCGAGGATGGCGTTGATGAAGGCGTGGGCGCCATCGGCATTGCGAGCTCGCTTGGTCACCGTCATCGCGTCGACCCAGATGATCGATCCCTCGCTCGGCACGCCGTAGGCGAGCGAGGGGTCCTCCGCCACCGCCTTGAGGGCATCGCCGGAGTAGGCCACCGCGCACGACGCCAGGCCCGCGGCCACCTTGCTCTTGCCGCCCACGCCCCCCTCGAAGCCCACGCACTGGCCGCGGGCCTTGGCCGACGCGATCAGGGTGCCCGCCGCCTCGAGGTGCGACGATTCGGTGGCGTTGACCGAGTGGCCCAGATGCTTGAGCGCCACGCCCATCATGTCGCGCATCGAATCGATCAGCACGAAGGCGGGAGCCGGGTTCTCGCCCAGCACCAGATTCCACGACAGTGGTCGATCGCCGATCTTGGCCTTGCTGTAGATCAGTCCGACCGTGCCCCACTGGTAGGGCAGGGAGAACTCGCCTCGCGGGTCGTAGGCCGGCGCGGCAAAGCGAGCATCGACGTTCGACGCGTTGGGGATCAGGGCTCGATCGAGCGGCCGCACGAGTCCCAGCGACGACAGCACCGGCACCGCGTGGTCGGAGGCGATCACCACGTCGTACAGCCGGTCGCCCTCCTGCAGTTGCATCTTGGCGAGCATCGTCTCGGTGTCCTCGTAGACGTCGATGCGAACCTTGATGCCGCTGGACTTCTCGAAGTCCGCGACGATCGCCGGGTCGATGTACTCGGACCACATGTAGACGTTCAGTTCCTTCGCCGCGGGGCCCGCTCCGGCGGCGTCGGGCGAGGTCGATTGCTCGCCGCAGCCGACGATCGCGGCCAGACACGAGGCGACGAGCAGGGCCGCGAGCGGGCGTGATGTGAGGGAGTTCATGGCCCGATTGTTGGCCGTCGGGCCAGTCGATGGGTCAGCGGCACGATCACCAGCGTGACGAGGAACAGGATCGTCGACAGGGCGTGGAGTTCCGGCCGAAGACCCCGTCGCACCGAGGCATAGATGTGGACGGGCAGTGTCGTCGAGGAGGGCGACGCGGTCATGAAGCTGATGACGAAGTCGTCGAGCGAGAGCGTGAAGGCCAGCATGGCCCCGCCCGCGATGCCGGGCGCAAGCAGCGGAAGCGTGACGCGAACAAGCCGCGTGAGGCCCGACGCGTGGAGATCGGCCGCCGCCTCCTCGCAGCCGGTCCCGACGCTCGCCAGCCTCGCCCGGACCACCATCGTCACGAAGGCGATCTGGAAACTCACGTGCCCGGCCACCATCGCCGCCATGCCGGGCTCGAAGAGGTCGCCGACCTGTCGCAGCGCGCCCAACGCGACCACCACGCCCGCGGCGAGCAGCACGTCGGGCATCACCACCGGGAGCGTCAACACGCCGTCGATCGTCGACCGGAGGCCCGGTCGCCACGGGAACCGCTCGAGCGACAGGGCCAGCATCGTGCCCAGCGTCGTGGCGATCGCCGTCGAGACGATCGCGAGGGTCAGCGTGTTGGTCGCCAACTCGAGCAACCGGGCGTCGCGGAAGACGCCCCGATACCACTCGAGCGTCGGCGCGCCGAGCGAGAGGCCCGTGCGGGTCGACGCGAACGAGGCGATCGCCACGGCGACGATCGGCAGGTAGAGCAGCAGGAGCGAGGCCGCCGCACAGCAACCCGCCCCCGTCGATGCCCGAGGCGTGCCGCCGCCCGCCTCCGCCGCCCCGACGCGCCGCCTCGAGAGCATCACGGCCGCGGGAATCGTGCCCGCCACCAGCAGCAGTCCCAGCGCAGCCCCGTACGGCCAGTTGCGGCTCGTGCCGAACTGCTGTTGCACGAGATGGCCGATCATCCAGTGCTTCGCGCCCCCCAGCAGGTCGGGAATGACGAAACTCCCCAGCGCCGGCACGAAGGTGAGCGTGAACGCCGCCGCCAGTCCCGGCCACGCCGGAATCACGATCCCGTGAACCGCGGCACGCATCCGCGAGGCGTGAAGGTCGCGGGCCGCGTCGAACAGCCTCCAGTCGAGTCGTTCCACGCTGGCGTAGAGCGCGATGACGGCCAGGGGCAGCGAAGCGGCCACCATGCCCAGCGACACGGCAAGCCACGACGGATGCAGCGATGCACCGGGCTCGATCAGGCCGATCGCCGCGCCCAGTCGCGCCGCGGGCGAGTCGGGCCCCAGGAGCAGCATCCAGGCGTAGGAGCGGATGACGATGTTGGTGCCCAGCGGAATGGCGGCCAGCGCCAGCAGCATCGGCCGGCGGGCCGCGGGGCGAGAGGCGATCCAGATCGCCGTCGGGAAGGCCAGGGCGATGCACGCCGCGCTCGTGAACGTCGCGACCGCGATCGTGCGAGCGACGATTCGCAGCGTGTCGGATGCGAAGCCCGCGTCCGTGAGACCGATGGCCCGGCGCAGGTGCTCCAAGGTCGGCGTGGCCTCCACCTGCCCTTGGGGTCCGCGGGTCATCAATGCCAAGACGCCGAATCCGAGCGTCGGCAGCACCACCAGCACGGCCATCCACGCCAACGCGGGCGAGGCGAGCAACGCCGCCCGCAGCGACAGGCGCCGCCGATCGACCATCCGCCCCATCCACGCGGTGCGATCAGCCATGCAAGCCCCGCACGCGGTCGCCGTCCACCTCGATGCGCACGCGGGCGCCCGCCGCGGGCTCGCTTCCCGGTCTCACCTTCGCCCGCACGATCGCGGGGCCCAGCGTCACCTCCGCGCACTCGCCCCGGAAGACGACCTCAAGGACCTCCAGCCCTTCGCCCTCGCCGCACGGCGCGAGCCGCACGTCTTCCGGCCTCAGGCACACGTGCGTGCACGAGGCGTCGAGCGCGTCGCACCACAGCGTCCCGGCGTGCGTGCGGATGCCCCGCGGCGTCCGCTCGAGAATCTCGAGCACGCTCGCCCCGCCGACGAAGTCCGCGACAAAGCGGGTGCCCGGCTGGTCGTACACCTCGCGAGGCGAGCCCTGACGCTCGATGAGGCCCCGATTCATCACCACCACGCGATCGGCGACGCTCATCGCCTCCTCCTGATCGTGCGTCACGAGAATGAACGTCGTGCCGAGCCGCCGGTGCAGGTCGCGGAGTTCCCGCTGCAGCGTCGCGCGAAGCCTCGCGTCGAGCGCCGACATGGGCTCGTCGAGAAGCAGCACGGCCGGCTCGTTGATCACGGCCCTCGCGAGCGCGACCCGTTGACGCTGGCCGCCCGAGAGCGTCTCGGGTCGCCGATCGCCAAGATCCTCGATCCTCGCCATCGCCATCGCCCTCGAGAGACGCCGATCGATCTCCTCGCCGGCGATGCGCCGCGATCGGAGTCCGAAGGCGATGTTCTCCCGCACGCTCAGGTGCGGAAAGAGGGCATAGGACTGGAAGACCGTGTTGACCGGTCGCGAAGCCGCGTCGTCGAAGGTGATGTCGCGACCGTCGAGCAGCACACGCCCCTCGTCCGGGCTCTCGAGCCCGGCGACGATTCGCAGCAGCGTCGTCTTCCCGCAGCCCGAAGGGCCCAGCAGGGCGACGAACTCGCCCCGCGGGATCGACAGGTCGATGCCGTCGAGCGCCGCGATCGTGTCGAATCGCTTGCGAACGCCCCGGAGCTCGAGGACGCCCGCGGCGGGAGCTGTGTCGTTCGTGCGGGCCACGCGAGGCGACTCTATGGCCACCGCTCGGTTCGTCGCCGACGGCGCGCCACTCGCCTCCCGAACGACACCCTTCCCCGGCACGCTCCTACGCTCCCGCCATGCCCACCACGCTCGTCGACAGCCGGGTGAATCCGCGGTTCGCCGGCCTCTGCACCTTCTGCCGCTGGCCCCGTCTGGCCGACGTCGTCGCCGAGCACCGACCCGTCGACTGGGTCGCCTACGGCGTCCCCTTCGACGGCGGCGTCACGTATCGCCCGGGCGCACGCTTCGGCCCCCGGGCCATTCGCGAGGCATCGCAGTACGTCAAGCCCTTCCATCTCGAGTTCGGCGTCAACGTCGCCGAGCGGCTCAGTCTCGCCGACGGCGGCGACGCGCCCGTGAAGCCCTTCGACGTTCGCGACACCGCCGAGGCCGTCGCGTCCTTCGCCGCGGGTCTTGGCGATCCCACGTCGCGACTGCTCGCCGTCGGCGGCGACCACTCCATCGCCTACGCCAACATCAAGGCCACGTGGGAACGTCAGGGGCGACCCTCGGGCGGCCTGTCGCTCATCCATCTCGACAGCCACCTCGATACCGTCGACGTCATCTGGGGCGAGAAGTGGAGCCACGGTTCGGTCTTTCGCCGCGCCATCGAGGACGGACTGGTCGATCCGCGCCGCATGATCAGCATCGGCGTCAAGGGCCCGCTCAACACCGGCGCCGACCTCGACTACGCCCGCTCCGTCGGCGCCACCGTCATCACCTACGAGCAGATGTTCCGCGACGGTCAGCAGACCCTCGCCCAGTTCCTCAAGCACCAGGTGGAGGAGAAGCGGCCGAGCTATCTCACCTTCGACATCGATGTCGTCGACCCGGCCTACGCCCCGGGCACCGGCACCCCCAGCGTCGGGGGCTTCACCTCCGCCGAGGCGCTCGCCCTGCTCCGCCGCCTGCGGGGCGTCAACCTCGTGGGGGCCGATGTCGTCGAGGTCCTGCCCGACCGCGACCCGGCGGGCATCACCTCCCTGCTGGCCGCCCACGTCCTCTTCGAGATCATCGCTCTCACGGCCTGAGGCCTTCCCCGGGCCGACTCGGCCCGAACGTCTCCTATACTCGACCCGTCATGAAGCCCGCATTCAGCACGGTTGCCTGCCCCGACTGGACCCTCGCCCGCTTGGCCGAACGCGCCGAGCAGTGGGGGTACGTCGGCGTCGAACTTCGCACCCACGGCTACGGCTCCCGCGACCTGGCCTGCGAACCCTCGCTCACGTCCCCGGCCAAGGTTCGAGGCATGCTCGAGCGGGCCGGCCTCTCCATCTGCTCGCTCGCCACCGGCATCCGCTACGACGACCCCATCACGCCGCCGATCCTGGGCCTGTACCTCGATCAGGAGCAGATGATCCGCGAGACCAAGGCGTGCGTCGATCTCGCCGTCCAGCTCGAGGCCCCGTTCGTTCGCGTCTTTGCCTTCGAGATCGTCGGCAACGAGCCGCGCAAGAACGCCTTGGCCCGCATCGCCGACCGCCTGATCAAGTGCGCCGACTATTGCCGCAACAGCGGCGTGCAACTGCTGCTCGAGAACGGTGGCTCCTTCTCGACCGCCGTTCAGGTCTCCGAAGTCATCGATCGTGTCGGCTCGCCGCTGTTGGGCGCGTCGTACTCCCTCCCGGTGGCCGCCGCCGCGGGCGAGGTCATCGAGCAGGGGGTCGCCCTCCTTGGCGATCGCCTCAAGGTGGTGAAGGTGAAGGACCTCAAGAGCGGCCGTCCGGTCGCCCTGGGCGAGGGCGACCTCAACCCCCGTGCCGCCATCGAGGCCGCCGCCAAGGCCGGTTTCGACGGCTGGCTGGTGCACGAGTTCGACCGCGCCTGGCTGGGCGCCGAATCCTCGGGCGTCGAGGACGCCTTGGCCCGTTCGGCCCGCACGATGTACGACTGGTTGGGTTCGAGGGCTTCGGCCACGCGCCGGCCCGCCGCCAAGGTCTGAGTCTGGGCGATCATCCGTCGGCCTTCATCGATGGGCCGTGCTCCGAACAATCCCAAGCCGACGTACCCGCCGCTGACGCCTCCGCTCGGTGGCGTGGAGCTGTCGAGGCATGTGGCGTCGTTGTGCCGCGACGCTGGCTTCGTGGCCGCGGGGTTCGCGCCCGCCGCGAGGTCGAAGTGGGGGCCGTTCCTCCGGGGCTGGCTCGAGGCGGGCCGCCACGGCACCATGGACTATCTCGCCCGCGACAACGACCTGCGCGAGGAACCCGCCCGGGTCCTTTCGGGCACGAAGTCGTTCATCGTCGTGGCGGATCAATACGCCCCGCGCGGGAGTGAACTTCCCGACCGCAGCCGCGAGGAGCGACCGTTGGGACGCGTCGCGAGGTACGCGCAGGGACGCAACTACCACGAGGAGATGAAGAAGCGGCTGCACGCGTTGGCGGATCGCCTGCGCGAGGAGGTGCCCGGCAGCGGGTTTCGCACGTGCATCGACACGGTGCCGATCCTCGAACGCGAGATCGCCGTCGCCGCGGGGTTGGGGTGGCAGGGGCGCAACACGCTGCTCATCCACCCGACGCTGGGGAGTTACCTGCTGCTGGGCGTGGTGGCGACGACGCTGGAGTTGCCCCCGCTCGACGACCAGCGGATGGTCACCGATCACTGCGGCACCTGCACGCGATGCATCGATGCCTGTCCCACGAGGGCCATCACGCCCTACAGCGTCGATGCGTCCCGGTGCATCTCCTACCTCACCATCGAACATCGCGAGGCGATCGATGCGGGCTTTCACGAGGCCATCGGCGACTGGGTCTACGGGTGCGACGTATGCCAGGAGGTGTGTCCGCACAACTCGGGGCGAACCTTCGAGACGCCTCGCCATGTCGCGTACGAGGCGAACATTCCGTGGCTCGACCTGATCGACGTGCTGGCATGGAACGCCGCGGCGAGGCAACTGGCCTTCAAGGCCTCGCCGATGAAGCGGGCCAACCTCGACATGATGCGCCGCAACGCGGCGATCGCGTTGGGCAACGTGCTGCGAGAAACCAACGACTCCGCCGTTCGCGCGGCCCTCGAACGATACCGCGACGACGATTCGGCGATGGTCCGTGAGGCCGTGCGACACGCGCTGGGCGAGGCGTGACGTCACGATCAACCACACGCCAATCGCGAAGCGATTCATGAACGCAGCCGGGAGTTGCGGCGCTTCGCCGCGACCCGCGGCTGCGGCGTGAAATGTGCGACAACCCCGAAGGGATTTCCGACGGATCAACCCATGACGTCGGATGCAATGCGGCCGCGTGATCGAATGTCATGGGCCGCGACGCGGGCACGATATCGACATCGTCGTCGAACCGTGCGAGAAGGTGGATGACGCGACAACGTCACACGCGATCGCGATGGGTCGGTCCATCGGAAGCCCCTTCGGGTTCGCTGCGCGTGTGGCGATACATCCGGGGATGTCGGCGAAACGCTTCCGCCCCCGGCTACGTTCATGAATCGCTTCGCGATTGGGGATGAACGACGCGTCCTCCCACGGGCACCCACCTCGCCCCGAGCACGATCGCCACGCCCGCCGCCGTCCATTCGTGGCGTCGCTCGATGAACCCCAGCCAGAAGAAGGGCGACGCCGCAGCCATCGTCACGACCAGCCGCACGAGCGCCCTCGCATCGGGCGCGGGCCTGCACCACCGGGGCGACCCCACGCACAACCACACGTACGCCGGGAAGATGAGCCCGTAGAAGGTCATGAAGAGCCGATAGCCCAACTCGAAGGGCGACAAGCCGTGCACCGACGGCGCGTCCTTGAGCAGCAGGAATGCCGCCGCCATGCCAGCGCCCAGCAGCGGCAGTCGCACGGTGCCCGCCAGCGAGCACCGCGGCTCCGCGCACGCCGCCTCATTGCGGTGCACGAGCAGCTTGAAGCTCACCTGCACGCACACGTGCACCACCAGCGGCAGGGGCAGCAGCCACGGCCCGAGCGTTGCCTCCGGCCCAGCATGCACCAGCCACGCCCCGTAGCCGAAGGTCAGCACGATCATCGAGGCGAAGAGCACGCCAAAGCCCATGCCGAAGGCCACGCGAGCTTCGCCGGGCGAGGCGCACGCTCGTCGCGCGCGGAGGAATGTCAGGTCAAGGTACGGGCACAACGCAAAGCCCAAGAGGCACGCGGACGCGAGGCCCGCCAAGTGCCACGGGTCGGCCCCGGGCAGAGCCGTCACAGCCGAGGCCATGCCCGGCTTGGCCATCAGCCACCACCATGCCGCCGCGATGATCGAGGCACCAAGACACGCGCCGCCGAGCAGGCGTTGGGCCCCCAGTCGTCCCGCAAGCCAAGGCCCCGCCAGCGTCGGCACGAGAATGGCCAACGCCGCGGGCAGTGCCAGTTCGGGCGCCCACGGCCCTCCGAAGGCGATGGCCCCGAGGAAGAAGCACTGGAAGAGGTACGTGACGACCGAAAAGAGCCGGCACGCGCCGGCGTGCTCACGCGCCAACCGTTCGGCGGCGTCGGCGGTCGGGATGATCCACCCCATCGCCGCCGCCCCGATCACGTTGGGCAGGGCGAAGACCGCGAACGACCACGGGCCCAGGTCGCGGAGCAGCATCACCGGCAGCCACATCCCGATGCACCAAGTCCACGACGCGCCCAGATACGCGGCCCACGCGGCGGGGCTGGGGGCACGGGCTGTCGGATGGGCATGGTTCATGCGGGCCGCAGAGCATAGGGACGGCCCATGCCCACGCCCCGCGAAGTCCGCCCCGCCCGCGTCCTTCCTACGCTCTGCCCGCATGCTCGACGCGCTCGCCACCCTCGAAACCGAAGCCCTCGCCGGGCTCGCCGCCGCCAATGACGCCGAGGCCCTCGAGGCGTGGCGCTTGGCCTACCTGGGCAACAGCGGCAAGCTGAAGGCGATGCTCGCCGGGTTCAAGGACGTCCCCAAGGAGCTCAAGCCCGCGGTGGGCGCCAAGCTCAACGCCGTGCGCGGGTCGGTCGAGGCGGCGTACGCCGCGAAGAAGGACCACGTCGGCGCAGCCCCGGTGTCGTCCGAGCGGATCGACGTGACCGAGCCGGGCCTGATCGAGTCGCGGACCATCGGGCGTCGGCACGTGATCACTCGCGTGCGAGATGAACTGGTCGACGTCTTCGCCCGCATGGGCTTCGAGGTCGCCGAAGGCCCCGAGCTCGAGGACGACGCCCACAACTTCATCAAGCTCAACATCCCGCCCGAGCATCCGGCGCGAGACCCGATCGACAACTTCTACGTCGACGACCCGGCGACCACCCGCGTGCCCCGCATGATGCGGTCCCAGACCAGCACCGTGCAGATCCGCATGCTCGAGCAGGCCGTCGCCTCGGGCGGCGGGAAGCTCCAGACGCCCATCCGCATCGTCGCGCCCGGCCGCGTCTATCGCCCCGACACCGTCGACGCCACGCACTCGTTCATGTTCCACCAGATCGAGGGCTTGTGCGTCGATCGCAACGTGTCGATGGTCGACCTCAAGTCGACGTTGCTGAACTTCGCCCGCGCCTACTTCGGCCCCGAGGCGCAGGTGCGACTGCGGCCGAGTTTCTTCCCCTTCACCGAGCCCAGCGCGGAGTTCGACATGCGCATCCGCCTCCGCCCCGATCAGCCCGTCCGTTGGATGGAACTCGGCGGCTGCGGCATGGTCGATCCCGCCGTCTTCGAGGCGTGCGGCGTCGATCCCGAGGAATGGACCGGATTCGCCTTCGGCTTCGGCATCGAACGCCTCGCCATGGGCAAGTACGGCATCCCCGACATTCGCCTGCTCTTCGAGAACGACCTGCGATTCCTGTCGCAGTTGTGATCGGTCGGGCCCGCCGCCGTCGGCCCCGCGCTCAGCAGCCGCCCGCCTCCCACGCCGTGAAGAACGTGTCGATGTCGCTGCCGTCGACGCCGCCGTCCTGGTTCACGTCAGCCGCGCCGTCTCCGGTCTCCCACGCCGAGAAGAAGGCGTCGACGTCGCCGCCGTCGACGCCCCCATCCTGGTTGAAGTCGGCGGGGCAGGGCACTCCGCAGGCCCCTTCGGGCAGCACGGTGAGGAACGCGCTGGTGGACGTGACGGCGGTGCCGCAGTCGTTGAAGATGACGGAGAAGAGTTCGAGGTTGTCGTCGAACTCGCTGAGGTTGGTGAATCGCAGGGTGTCGGAGTTGCTGCCTTCGATGTAGCCCGGCACGTCGAGCACGACGGTGGGCGAGGAAGCGGGACCGTAGAACCACACCTGGAGGCTGTTGTTGGTGGCCTCGCAGCGGAAGACGGCCTCGCCGCCGACGCACCCGGTCTGCGACTCGGGTTCCAGCGTGATGATCGGGGGTTGGGGCTCCAGCAGGGTCATCGTGGTCTGATTGGAGCGGACGACTTCGCCGCAGTTGGTGATGGCCTCGAACTCGAGGATGAAGTCGCCGGGCATGACCGCACCGGGGAGCAGCGTGAGAAAGCTGGTGCTCGCGCCCACGACGGTCACGCCGTCGTCGACGAGCGCGGTGCCGTTGAGATACCAGTTGTAGATCAGCGGCCACGGCGCGTCGGTGATGGCGAAAAAGTGCCCGGGGAGATCGCACAGCGTCTGCGCCCACAGGTCGTAGACGATCGGGGACTGATCGACGCACATCGTGATGGCGCCCGACCATCCCTGAAGGACGCCGGTGTTGCATCCGCCCACCCGTCCCACCGCCTCGACCTCGACGTAGTGAGCGCCGGTCATCCCCGCGATGGTGATGGCCCCGGTGCTCTGCGACGGCCCGAGGAAGTCGGTGAGGTACGTCAGAAAGCCGTCGACGCGGATCTCAAATGCCATCTCCGAGCACATCGTCGGCGAGGTTTCGATCGTGACTTGAATCTCGTCGGAACGGGAGTTGATGCTGAAGCCGGTCCGATTGCCGCAATGCTGGCCATCCGCCATGCAGTCCATGAACACAGGCGTCGTCGCGCAGCAGGGTTGGGCCTGGGCGGACGCGCCGACAAGGGCGACCGCCGCCGCCAGAACGACGCGACGCAGCGAGCGGAAACGGGGACACATCGATGCAAGCATGGGATCTCTCCTCCAGAAACGGCCCCGGCGCACTCGACGCGAGCCGCGGGCGTGACCACACGAGTTGAGGCGGCAAACGACCTGACTTGCGGGCATGGGGCCCCGTCGGCCGCCTTGGGTTGAACGATCAGCAGCCGCCGGCCTCCCACGCCGCGAAGAACGTGTCGATGTCGCCGCCGTCGACGCCGCCGTCGAAGTTGACGTCCGCGCCAGAATCGCCGGTTTCCCAGGCGCCAAAGAACGAATCGATGTCGGCCCCGTCGACGCCGCCGTCCTGGTTGAAGTCGGCCGGACACGGGACGCCGCACGCCCCCTCGGGCAGCACGGTGAGGAACGCGCTGGTGGAGACCACGGTAGTGCCGCACTCGTTGAAGATGACGGAGAAGAGTTCGAGGTTGTCCTCGAACTCGGTGAGGTTGGTGAACCGCAGCGTGTCGGAGTTGCTGCCCTCGATGTAGCCCGGCACGTCGAGCACGACGGTGGGCGAGGAGCGAGGGCCGGTGAACCACACCTGCAGGCTGTTGCTGGTGGCCTCGCAGCGGAACGCAGCTTCACCGCCGACGCACCCCGTCTGGGACTCCGGATGGAGCGTGATGATCGGCGGCTGGCCCGCCTCGAGCATCATCAGGGTGGGGTTGGAATAGACGATCTCCCCGCAGGGCGAGATGGCCGCGTACGACAGGGTGAAGTGTCCCGGCGGGACCGCACCGGGCAGCAGCGTGAGGAAGTTGGTGGTGGCTCCGTGGGCGACGATGCCGTCGTCGGGAATCTCGGTGTTGTTGAGGTACCAGCGGTAGGTCAGCGGCCAAGGCGCCTCGGCGGAGGCGAAGAAGGAGGACGGCAGTCCGCACAGGGTCTGGGGGGCGAGATCCTGAACGATCGGCGCCTGATCCGCGCAGGCCTCGATGGTTCCGGACCACCCCGTCAGGATGCCCGTATTGCACCCGCCCTCGCATCCAACGGCTTCGATCTCGATCAGAATCGGGGGCGAGGGCAAATCGGTCGTGATGCTGACGGGGCTGGGAGACGTGCCCGGGGCGACGCAGGGAAGGGTGATGGCGAGCGATCCGTTGATGTAGATGTTGAGATCCACGTTCGAGCACATCGCCGGCGAGGTCGTGATGGAGAACGTCGCGGGGTTCGAGCGTGGCATCAGGGTGAAGGACTCGCGAAACCCGCACTCCTGCCCCCAGCCGAGGCAGTCGATCGCGACCGGAAAGGTTTCGCAGCATGGCTGCGCCCAGGCCGAACCGCCCATCGCCACGCTCGCCGCGATCGCGGCGTGACGCAGCCATCCAACGCAGCGGGACATCAGGGTCGACACGTGCTCTCTCCTCTTGGGGTCGCAACCAGAAGCACGCGTCGCGCGCGCCTGCCTCGGGAGGCATTATTGTCGCCCCGTGCGGAGAACCGTTGCAGTGATCGGACGTGCGAGGTCGCTCCGAACGGGGTGCGAACGCCAGGGGTTCGCACCGCTTCGGGCGGGCCTGCGCGGCGCCCGGATCACGCCTCGTCGAGCAGGTCCACGCTCTCGAACCGCTTGCCCTCGAGCATCTCGAGACTCGCGCCGCCCCCGGTCGAGACGTGCGTCATCTGGTCGGCGAGGCCGAACTGCTCGACCGCCGCCGCGGAGTCGCCGCCGCCGACGATGCTCGCCGCGCCCTCCTTGGTGGCATGCGCGATGGCCTTGGCCACCTGCTGGGTGCCGGTGGCGAAGGCCTTCCACTCGAAGACGCCCATCGGGCCGTTCCACACGATCGTCTTGGCCTTGCGGAGCGTCATGGCGTATCGGGTCTGCGTCTTGGGGCCGATGTCCAGGCCCATGAAGCCGTCCTTGATCGCGCCGTCGAAGACCTCGATGTCGGAGGGGGCCTCGCTGAACGAGTTGCCGCAGACGTGGTCGGTGGGCAGGTGCAGGTCGCACTTGAGCTTGGCGGCAAGATCAAGCATCCGCTTGGCGTCCTTGAGGCGATCCTCCTCGACGCGGCTGGTGCCAACGCCATGCCCCTGCGCCTTGAGGAACGTGTACGCCATCGCGCCGCCCACGAGCACGGCGTCGGCCTTGGGCAGCAGGTTCTCGATGCACGCCATCTTGTCGCTCACCTTCGCGCCGCCGAGCACCACGACGAAGGGCTTGGCGGGCTTGGCGAGGGCCTCGGAGAGGAACTTGATCTCCTTCTCGACGAGCAGTCCGCTCACGCGGGGCTTGACCGCCATCGCCTTGGGCACGGCGACCATGGAGGCGTCGGGCCGGTGGCTGGTGCCGAAGGCGTCGTTGACGTAGATGTCGCCGTACGCCGCGAGCTTGGCGGCGAACGTCGCATCGCCCTTCTTCTCGGCCTTGTGGAAGCGGAGGTTCTCGAGCAGCACGACGTCGCCGTTCTTCATGGCGTTGACGGCCGCGGCTGCGTCGGCATCGGCGCAGTCGTGGCTCGGGAAGCCCACCGGGATGCCAAGGAGCTTGGACAGTCGATCGGCGCAGGGCTTGAGCGAATCCTCGGCGACGTAGCCGGTTCCCTCGGGGCGGCCCATGTGCGACAGGAGCACGGCCTTGCCGCCGCGGCTGATGACGCTCTTGATCGTCGGAACCGCCGAGGCGATGCGGCGATCGTCGGAGATCGCACCGTTCTCGATGGGGACGTTGAAGTCGACGCGGATGAGCACCCGCTTGCCGGACACTTCGAGCTGGGCGATGGTCTTCTTGGCCATGATGCAATCCTTCCTGAAAGCCCGGGGACACCGTCCGCGGGGAGGCGGAGTGTACGGAAGCGGCACGTTCGCTGCCGGGGTGCAATCCAAGGAAAAGGCCGCGGGGCGAGCCGCGGCCGGAACGAACGCAAACGGCATGGACGGACCGCGAGGGCCCGGGGGTTTCACTGCCCGTCGACGATGCGATCGAGCGACGAGCGAATGCGAGCCGCTCCGTCGCGGTGGATCTTGTCCTGCATGTCGCGAAGACGGGTGGCGACCGAGGCGTCGATGAACTGGTCGCCGATGCGGAACTTCACGCCGCCGATCATCCGCTCGTCGACGTAGGGATAGACGATCACGTCGCGCTTGAGGGCGTCGGCGAGGCGGCCCCGCAGCGACTGCACAGCGTCCTGGCCGAGGGTGTGGGCGGTGTAGACATCGACCTCGATGCGGCCGAAGGACTCCTGCACGAGCGACTCGTACGCGGCGACGATGGCCGGCAGGTGGGCCAGCCGGTCCTTCATGTTGAGCACGAGCAGGAACTTGCGGACGGTGTCGCTGGCGCGGCCCTTGAAGATCCGCTCGAGCGTCTCGCCGCGCGGGCCGGCGGGCACGATCCGCGACGAGAGGAACTCGGCGAACCGGGCGTTGGAGCGGGCGAACTCGAGGATGTCCTCGAGTTCGGCGAGCGTCGACTCGACGGCCTCGCGGCCGGCGGGCTTGACCATCTCGAGCAGGCTGTGGGCGTAGATGCGGGCGACGGCGTCGGGTGCGGTGTCGATCAGGGGCATGTGGCTGCGCTCCGTGGGCGGCGTCTGTCTCGGGGAGAAGGGGCTCAGTTGCGCGAGGCCTGAAGCTCGCTGATCGATTCATCGATGAGCTTCTGGGTGTCGTCGGCGTTCACGGCGCGACGCAGGATCTTCGCCGCCATCGTCGCGGCCAGTCGACCCGACTCGTTGTAGATCTCGGAGACGGCCGCTCGCTTGGCGGCCTCGATGTCCTTCATCGCCCGCTCGCGGAGCTGGGCGAGCTCGGTGTCGGCCTTGGCCTTGAGCTCGGCGGCGAGCTGGGCCTGCTGGGCGCGGGTCGTCTCGAGCATCTTGGCCGCCTCGGTGCGAGCCTGGGCCAGGCTCTGCTGGTATTGCTCGAGGGCGTCCTTGGCCTGCTGACGGGCCATCTCCGCCGACTCGATCTCCTCGCGGATCTTCTCCTCGCGGTCCTTGAGGCCCTTCAAGATCTTGGGCCACACGGCCGTCGCCAGCACGGCGAAGACCAGGCCGAAGACCACCAAGGTGGTGATGGCCGTCGCCGCGCCCTGGTTGGGCTTGGCGATCAGTTCCTGCGTTTCGTGAGCAGCGCCCTGTTCCCCGGCCATGGCGGTGAGGGTCATGCCGTTGGCGACGATGGCGAGCAGGATCTTGTTCATGAGGTTGGACACGAGCGTCGTCCCTTTCTGGAGTGCGTGACGGACCAAGGAGTCATTCACGGGCGGCGGGAGCCGCCCCCGAAAATGCGTCCGATCAGGTCTCCCGGATCGGACGGAGTTCATGCGCTGCACGCGACACGCCCGAGGACGCGCCGCGAAGGCCATCAGGCGATGGCGACCAGCAGGCCGACGACGACGGCGAACAGCGTGGCGCCTTCGACGAGGGCGGCGGTGAGGATCATGTTGGTGCCGATGGGGCCGGCGGCTTCGGGCTGACGGGCGATGCTCTCGAGAGCGCCCTTGCCGATCATGCCGATGCCCAGGGCGCCGCCGATGACGGCCAGACCCGCGCCGATGGCGGCCAGGCCCTTGCCCGTCAGGTCGGCGCCGGCCTCGGCGGCCGAGGCGAACTGCGCCATGGACGCGAGGGCGGCGGAGGAGACGAGAGCGTTGCGGAACAGGTTCTTCATTGGACTTCAATCCCTTTCTTGGACGCCGGGTCTCCCCGGCGGCCGACGTTGGAGTTCACACGAGCGTCTGCAGGTGGTCCGTGCCCGAGGGGCCAGGACCGGGTCCGTCATTCACGCGTGAGCGTGCTCGTGACCGTGAGCATCACCATGCTCGTGTTCATCATGGTGATGGCTGAGTTGGCTGATGAAGACCGTCGTCAGGAACATGAAGACGAAGGCCTGGAGGAACGCGACGAAGAGCTCGAGGAAGTAGATGGCGAAGGTGGCCACCGCCGAAACCGCCGTCACGCCGTAGCCCAGCAGGGCGTTCTCGATCGTGGTCAGGCCCGCGCCGGCGAATCCGAAGAGCACGGCCATCAGGATGTGACCGGCGCTCATGTTCGCGAAGAGACGAATCGCCAAGGCCACCGGCTTGATCACCGTGCCCATGATCTCGATGGGGATCATCAACGGCCAGAGATACCACGGCGTTCCCGCCGTCAGGTGGTGCACGTAGCCGCCGATGCCGAGCGCCCGCACGCCGGCCAGGTTCACCACAAGGGCCGACACCACCGCCAACGCGCCCGTCACCCAGATGTTCTGCGTCGCCGTGCCGCCGATGGGCGAGGCGTGCGCCGCGTGCCACTCGTGGGGGCCCACCAGGGCGACCAGATCGATCAGCGGCACCAGGCCCAGCAGGTTGTTGAACAGGATGAAGAAGAAGATCGTCCACAGGAAGGGCATGAACCCGTCGGTCCGCCCGTGCAGCAGCGGCTTGACCGTGTTGTCGCGCAGGTACGAGCAGATCACCTCGATCATGTGCGCCAGCGGATTGCTGGTCACGAACCGCTTGGCCCCCTGCGACTCCGGACCCGTCGCGATGTGCGACGAAGCCCACAGGAGCGTCACCACCGTCAGCAGGCCCGCCAGCGCCAGCGTCCCGGTGTGCGCTGACCACAGCCAGACGTGCTGGCCGTCGACATCCTGGCCCCAGAAGTAATGATTCACCACGTGCTGCACCGGGTTGGGTCCGCCCTCGGCGGCCAGCGTCAGCAGCGATGTCTGCAGGTTCGTCGTCATTCGAAGCGTCTCCGACATTCGGCGTGCGCCGACAGAAACTCAGCAAGGGCTCACGACGCTCAGGTCGCGGGCGCCGGCGCCGCCAAGGGCCCCGACACGCGCTTGAGCGCCGACATCGACCACAACGTCTCGATCACCAGACACAGAAGGCCGGCCGCGAGAAACGCCGACCAGAAGATCTTCATCTCGGGACGCACCAGCAGCGTCAACGCCAACGCGTCGACAAGGGCGATGCCCGCGCGAGTCAGCGACGAGGCGATCATCCCCGCCGCCAAGCGGCGGGACCGAAGACTCGTCGTGGCGGCCATCACCACCACGCCAAGAAGCCCGCCGACCATCCAGCACGCCGCCGCGGCGCCCGCCGTCTGAAAGGCCGACCACGAGTGCTCGCCGGTCGTCCAGTTCAGGGCGCCCGCCAGCGCCAAGGCCAAGCCCGCCGCCGCCGCGGGCGCGGCCAGCATCGCCGCCACCATCGGGACGGGCGAGAAGCGATCGGATTGGTCCTGCTGCTGTGTCATGGACCCCTCGCCCGGGGATCGGACGGGAGGGAGGCAAGCGTAGGGGCCGATGCCGCGGATTGCCAGATCCGGGCGTTCATCGCCGACGCCGGTTGGAACCCGAACGGTCGCCGGTTCCCCTTCGCGGGCCCCGGTCGACCGACGCTCCACTCAGCCCGGCTCGAAGAGGGGTGATTCCGGCTGATCGGGGGCGATATAGGTCAGTTTCATGTGGGCCGCGCCTTGCGAGGTCAGCGCCCGTCCGCGGCGGGTTCGCGCCAAGAACCCCATCTGCAGGAGGAATGGCTCGACCACGTCCTCCAGCGTGCCGGGATCCTCGTTCATCGTCGCGGCGATGGCCTCGAGCCCCACGGGTCCGCAGCGGTAGGTCGTGCCGATGGTCCTGAGGTACGCGCGGTCGAGATCGTCGAGCCCGAGCGAGTCAACTCCCTCGAGGGACAGCGCCCGGTCCACCATCTCGCGCGTGATGGCCCCGTCGCCCTTCACCGTTGCGTAATCGCGGACTCGCCGGAGCAGGCGGTTGGCGATCCGGGGCGTGCCCCGGGAGCACGCCGCCAGCGTGTCGAGCGAGCCGGGTTGCACGCGGGGCACGCCCAGCAGCCTCGCGCTGCGTTCAAGGATGGTGAGCAGTTCCTCGCGGGTGTAGTACCGCAGGTGGTGGACGATGCCGAACCGCGACCGCAGCGGGGACGACAGCAGCCCGGCGCGGGTGGTGGCGCCGATCATCGTGAAGGGCTTGCATCGCACCTGCACCGTTCTCGCCGCCATGCCGCTGTCGAGCGTCACGTCGATGCGGAAGTCCTCCATCGCCGGATAGACGAACTCCTCGACGGCGATGGGCAGTCGATGGATCTCGTCGATGAAGAGAATGTCGCCCTGCTGCAGACGGGTGAGCGCGGAGACCAGATCCGTCCCGCGTGCGAGAGCGGGGCCCGAGGTCGACACGAGCTTGGTGCCCATCTCCTGCGACAGCACCGACGCCAAGGTCGTCTTGCCCAGGCCCGGCGGGCCGTGGAGCAGCACGTGCTCGAGCGGTTCGCG
>CAIYWI010000051.1 GCA_903929885.1 uncultured Phycisphaerales bacterium | reverse complement strand
GAACTCCAGCCGGTTGTAAGAGCCAGATCCTCCGATCGTCGCCGTCCCGTTGAGCGTCAGCCCGTTCACCACTGTCGCCCACGCTCTGTCGCCCGTGAGGTCGAGGTCCGCGTCGACCGTCACCCCGTCCAGCGTCCCCCCAGACTGCGTGAACACCAGCCGCGATCCGCCTATGCCAGTGATCCGGCCGCCCACGATCGTTCCGCCGGTCAACCCGAGCGAGCCGGCAGTCATTCGCACTGATCCGGTCACCCGCAACCCGCCCGCGACGACGATCGACGCATTCGAGACCACCGACGCGGCGACCGCCGTCGACCCCGCCCCGATCGTCACCGTCGCGCCAAGGGCCTCGATGATGACCTCGTCGGTCGCGAGCGGCACGCGTCCGCTCCGCCAGTTCGCGGGGTTGTGCCAGTCTCCGGCGACCGCCCCCGACCAGACCGCAACGTTGGCCCGCAGTTCGTATCCGACGAACGCTCGCGTCGCAGGGGCTGTCATCGCATTGCCCGCGGCATCCTGCACCCCGTCCACGACGAGGCGATACGAATCCCCCTCGGGCGAGAGCGCTCCGACGGTCAGCCTCGCCACGAGCGTGAGCGGATCGAAACTCACCCCCGTAATGCGCGACGACACGTCGATGTCGTTGCCGTTGTCGAAAACGCCGTCTCCGCCGCTCCCCACGAGCGAGTAGCGAGCCAAGTTCGTCACGCTCGCGGCGTTCATGCCGCCCGTGTCGCGGAAGTTCACCTCGAGACTGGCGCGACCCACGTCGATCCGCAGCACGATGGGCGGCGTGGTGTCGGCCGATGTGCCGACGGTGAGTCGCAGGTGGCGGGGACCATTCCCGACGAATGTCGGCTCGAACGAAGCCCCGGTGCCGACGCTCAGCCCCTGATAGGTGGCAAAGTCGCCGCCGATGTCTGCGAACGACACGATGTCGATGGCATCTCCGATCCCCAGCATGGCGCCCGGCGCCTGCTCGATCAGGAGCGTTCCGTCGAGGGAGGCCGAACCCGGACCCGTCACTCGCCCGAACCCGGTCCCCGAGGCCGCGCTCGCCACTCCGAGCCACAGACGCCCGCTCGAGGACTGCGACCATGATCCGGCCGCTTGCAGCGTCGAACCCGCCTCGAGATGGAGCACGCCCGAGTTTGTGAACGAGGTCGCGGTCAGCGTGAGCGAGCGACCGCCGCGGAGCGTCAGGATGCCCTGGTTGCTGCTCAGCGATTGAAGGTCGAGGAAACCGGCCGCGGGCCCGTCAATCGTCACGGTCGCGGCGTTGCCCGTGATGCCGGGCCCGATGATGGTCCCCGTGCCCGACACCGTCCACACGCCGCCGGTCAACATGCCGGACACGACCTGCGAAATGGAACCCAGGGCGAGCGTTCCACCGGTCGCATTGATCGTCCCGGTGTTGTTGAGCGTCACGCCGCTGAACGTCGTGACGGTTCCCGCCCCGCTCTTGTTGAACGTGCCCGCGTTGTTGAAGGTGTGAGTTGCCGAGTAGTCCTGAAGGAAGTCGCCCTCGCCGGTCACGTTGAAGACGCCCCCCGCCAGGTTGTTCATCGTCGTGGGGGGGGGGTTAATGAAGAATCCGAACCTCAAGCCGTCGCCCGTGTAGTTCACCGTCCCCGCGTTGTCGAACGTCCGGCCCG
>CAIYWI010000050.1 GCA_903929885.1 uncultured Phycisphaerales bacterium | reverse complement strand
GGCGACGGGGGCGAGGGGACGTCGCGCGGGTTGTCGGCGTTGTATCAGGACGTGCTGCTCGGGCGCGTGACGCTGGAGCGGGCTGTTGCGCCGTTGACCTCGCCTCAGCACAAGACGCTCGCGTACGAGATGGCGGTGACGGTGTGCGACGCGGACGGGAAGGCGTCGGCGGAGGAGAAGGGCTTCCTCGATCGGCTGCGGGTCGCGTTGTCGCTCGATGACGCCGAGGCGACGACGACCGCCGCGAAGGCCGATGAACTGATGGATCTGGGGCTCGACGCGGAGCCATCGCCTGGAGTCGCCGCGGCGGCGGCGGGCGGCGGGGCGTTGGCGGCCGGGACGAGCGGGGCGACGGACAAGTCGCGAGCGGACGAGGCCGAGATCGACGCGTCGATCACGAGGTACTCGATCCTCAACGCGGCGATCGAGCTGCTGCCGCAGGGGCTCGCGACGGCCGCGATCGTGCCCTTGCAGATGAAGATGGTCTATCGCATCGGCGCGAAGTACGGCTACACGCTGAGCACCGGGCACATCAAGGACTTCCTGGCCACGGTGGGCGTGGGCATGACCTCGCAGGTGCTGGAGAACTACGCCCGCAAGTTCCTGGGGGGCCTTGGGCGCAAGGTGCTTGGGAAGATGGGCGGGGCGGTGGTGGATCAGGCCACGAGTTCGGCCTTCTCGTTCGCCTCGACGTACGCGCTGGGCCACGCGGCGAAGGCGTATTACGCGGGCGGGCGATCCCTTCGCGCCATCGATCTCAAAGGCCTCTTCACGGCGCAGGCCGAGAAGGCCAAGGGCCTGTACGCGCAGCACCGCGGGGCGATCGAGCAGCAGAGCCGAGGGCTCGACACAGGGAAGCTGCTGGACCTGGTGCGACGCGGCGCGTGAGGACGGCGCGTGGTCCCCGGGCCTTCCCGGGGCGTCGCGAGCGAGGCGAGAGGGACGCAAGACCAATGCGTACGCTGGCATCGATGATGTCCGTCCGATCGATCTCGGTCGTGTTCGCGTTTGCCGCCGTCGTCGCGTGCGGCGGCTGCTCTCCATCGAAGCTGGCGGCCGCGAAGCCCGACACTCCCCCACCACCCGCGATTCGCGCGTGGATGGACCGGCTCACGGTGGCGCACGAGTACGACCCGGCGACGGGGTTCATCGTCGCCCGCGAGACGGTGGCATTGCCGCCGGTGATCGCCGCATCGCCGGCACTGGACGAGGCGATCGCGCGGGCAGGTTCGGATCGCATCGTCGTGGCGTTCGCGACGGCGGACCGCTGTGCGCCGTGCCAGCAGTTCAAGCGCGATGCGCTCAACGACTCCCGGGTGATCGCGCGGCTGTCGGAGGCCCCCTTCCTGCCGACGCATGTCGAAGTCGACCGCTCGCCAGCACTGGCCGATGCCATCCTGGGCACACGGTCGATCCCGATGACGTACGCGCTGCGTGACGGCACGATCATCGCGACACTTCGAGGGCAGCGAGCCGCCGCCGAGCTGCTTGCGTGGCTGGACGCGATTCCGCAGTAGGGGCCGGCACGGCGACCTCGGGTTGATCGGCGGGCGGGCCTCACCAGAGCATTCGACGCTGCACCATCGCGGAGCAGGGAACGGGTGGGTGCTTGATGCGGACGCGGAAGGTCTCGAGGTCGGCGGGGTTGATGCCCAGTGTGCCGCACGTCAGTTCCAGCGTCTCGAGGTAGTCGGGAGACTCCTCGAGTCGCAGCCCGGCAAGGCCCGCGCCCCGCGGCTCGATCGATTCGCACAGCGTGAGACTGATGCAGTCGCG
>CAIYWI010000049.1 GCA_903929885.1 uncultured Phycisphaerales bacterium | reverse complement strand
GAACCCGGCCGTGACCAGTGCGTCCAAACAGGCCGGCCCGTGGCGTTCGATGGTGATCGACCAGGTCGCAGCGGTTCGAGCGGCCGTGGAACCAGCGCCGCTCGTCGCAGCCGCCCTGAAGAGCGAACTTCACGGCGATCGGAGTACGGGCGTTCACGTGCTCGCCGTGGGCAAGGCCGGCGGCGGCATGCTTGCGGGCCTCGATCATCGCGAGATCTCGCTCCGGCGAGTGTGCGCCACGCTGCCTCCATCTCACGTCGACCGCTGGCGACCGCCGCCGGGCGTGCCCGCCCGCCTGATGGCCTGCGACCATCCCTTGGCCACCGAGCGCAACGTGCAAGCGGCTCGCGAGGTGGCTGCCTTTGTCGCCTCGACGCCCCCGGACGACCTGTTGCTGGTGCTGCTCTCGGGCGGCGCTTCGGCGCACCTGACGCTGCCTCGCGAGGGGCTCTCGCTCGACGAACTGGTCGCCGTGTCGCGGACGATGATGAAGGCGGGGGCCTCCATCCGCGAACTCAATGCTTGCCGCACGGGACTCGAGTCGCTCAAGGGAGGCGGGCTGGCCCGGCTTCGGGCGGCGGGGCGAACGCTCGTGCTGGTGCTTTCCGACGTGATCGGTGACTCGCTGGAAGTCATCGGCAGTGGGCCGTTCATGCCGGTCGCCCAGACACCCGGCGCAGCCCTTGCCGCGTTCGATCGGTATGTTCCTAGCGGGGAGCATCTGCACGCGAGGCGATTGCTCGAACTGCCCGGCCTCGACGTGGCAGCCCGGACCGATGCCGCTCCTCGCATCGAGCACCGCGTGATCGGCAACAACGACCGTGCCGTCGATGCGGCCGTTGCAGGTCTCCAGCGCCGAGGTGTACGGGTGCGGGCGGCCCATCGTCGCCTCGAGGGTTCCGTGGCTTCGTGGGGTGTCGTGCTCCTTGAGGCCGCGCGGGAGCCGGTGCAAACTCCGGAGGCATGGGTGGTGGGAGGGGAGCCCGTGGTGAATGTCGGCCACGCGTGCGGCACGGGCGGCCCGAGCCAGGAGTTGGCCTTGACGATCGCAACAGGGCTCGAGGGTCTCGATGGGTGGGTCTTCGTTTCGTACTCGACCGACGGCATCGACGGGCCCACGCACGCCGCCGGCGCGGTCGTCGACGGCGGCACCGCCGGCCGATCTCGGGCGGCAGGGGTTGATCCGCAGCGGGCCTTGGCGGCCCACGACAGCACACGGGCCTTGGACGCCGCGGGCGACCTCCTGGTGACCGGCCCGACGGGCACGAACGTGAACCATGTGGCGGTGCTGGTGCGTTTCCCGGCATGACACGGCCCGCGGCGCGTCGGTGAACGCGTACGCTCCGGCGGGAGGGGCACGAAGCCCAGCGGCATGTCCATGGAAGGCGGCGTCGAGGATCCAACACCAGTCGAGCGAGCGGGGGCCGCGAGCGGGTCGACGTCGTCGCCTGCGCCCGCGGGCCGTCGTCCGAGCGTCTTCCGCCACCGGCACTTTCGCAACGTGTGGATCGGCGCGTTCGGCAGCAGCGTGGGCGCGTGGATGGAGTTCGTCGGCGTCTCGTGGACGATCAACGAGTTGGGAGGCGATCAAGCGGGCTTCTACCTGAGCGTGCACGCGGTGGCGCAGCTGGCGCCGATGATGCTGCTGGGCGTGGCGGGGGGCGTGGTCGCCGATCGCGTGAATCGTCGCACGCTCCTGCTGGTGACTCAGGGGGCGATGATGGTGATCGCCCTCGCGCTGACGATCCTGGCGGCGACCGACCTGATGAACATGCCCGCGCTGATGGTCCTGAGTGCGGCGATGGGCATCGTGATGGCCTTCAACGTGCCCGCGTGGCAGGTGCTCACGCCGCGGCTGGTGCCCCGCGAGGAACTCACCGACGCGATGGTCCTCAACGGGCTGCAGTTCAACATCGCCCGGGTGATCGGGCCCGCGCTGGGGGGCGTTCTGCTCGCGGCGGGCGGGCCTGCCTGGCTCTTCTTCATCAACACGCTGAGTTTCGTCGGCGTGATGCTGGCGGTGCGAACGACGCCCGACGCGCCCCCTCCGGCCCGCAACCCGCACGATTCGGTGTGGAAGGAGACTCGCGACGGCCTGCGCTTCACGCTGGCGGGCGTCGGTCCGCGGGCCGCATTCATCGCGATGGTGGTGTTCGGCTTCCTCGCTTCGCCGCTGCAGCGGATGCTGCCGCTGTACATCAGCAAGGTGTATCCGTCGAGCGAGTGGGAGCGTGGCTGGCAGGAGTACGGCTACGGCGGACTTTTGGCCGTGATGGGCGCGGGGGCCGTGGTCGGCGCGTTCGTGATGCGGGCCATTCCGCGGTGGTACCCCAAGCACCACTTGATTCCGGTGTCGATTCTCCTGACGGGCGTGTCGGTGGCGGGGTTCGGCTTCGCGTGGTCGCCGTGGGTGGGCGTGCCCTTGCTGGCGGTGGCGGGGGCTGGTTGGCTGGCGACCTTCAACGCCACGTTCGCAGCGATGCAGATGCTCGTGAGCGACGAGATGCGAGGCCGAGCGATGGCGGTGTGCAACACGGCGGTCTACGGGGTGATGGCCTTTTCGCCGTTGCTTGCGGACGGAGTTCACCACCTGCTGACGCCGGCTGCGGGCGACGCGGGGGCGATCCGCATCTCGCTGGGGCTCTTCGGCGTGGCGATGGCGGCGGTGGGCATCGTCATGCTTGTCTGGCGCACGCCCGAGGTGGATGGCATCGCCCCCGGCGAACGCGGGTTTGAACGCAAGCCCGGACTGTGGCGGGGGCTCACGGGCGAGGTGCATCGGCCGCTTGATCCGTGAGCGGGCCCTGATGACCTTCGTCGGCAGCAAAAACGACCGGGGCCGCGACGAGTCGCGGCCCCGGTCCAGGATGCGGTTGGCGAGGATGCGGGGCTCAGCAGCCGCCGGCCTCCCAGTACTCGAAGAAGGTGCCCACGTCGCTGCCGTCGACGCCGCCGTCGAGGTTGGCGTCGGCCGTGGCGTTGCCCGACTCCCACGCGGCGAAGAAGCTCGCGATGTCGCCGCCGTCGACGCCGCCGTCGACATTGAAGTCGGCGATGCAGCCGAAGTCGACCGTCAGGACGCCCGCCCCGAAGGTGGTGGCGCTGTTGGTGGCGACGCGGACGAGCACCGTCTGACCCTCGGTCATCTGCACATCGGAGATGATGCTCTGCGTCGAGCAGCCCGTGATGTTGGCGTTGTCGTTGCACGCCAGTTCGTTGCCGAAGCAGCCGTCATGGATCGACACGACGGTGTTGAGCGTCGTGCCCGGGCAGGTGGCAAAGCGCGAGGCGCCGCGGCCCGGTGCGGTGAAGCTGAACCACACGTCGCGAGAGGCCGCGGTGGCGCACGTGACGATCGTGTCGTTGGAGGCCTCGGTGGTGTCGAAGGGGTTGGAGCCGACGATGGCGGCGGTGGCGGTCTCGCAGGCGTTGTTGGGGGCCGAGGGCGGCGCCACCGAGATGGAGAGGTTCATCGCCGAGGTCGAGGAGAGGAAAGAGCTCGCGGCCGTCGAGATGCGGATGAGATAGGTCTGGCCCGCGTTCATCGGCAGGGAGCCGATGCGGCTGCGGTTGGAGGAGCAGCCGGTGGAGGGGCCGGTGATGTAGTTGTCGTTGCAGGCCAGCTCGGAGCCGCCGCAACTGTCGAAGACGGAGAGGATGGTGTCGTAGTTGCTGCCGCAGGTCTCGAGGCGGTAGTTGCCGCCCGTCGAGGGCGTGAAGGAGTACCAGCGATCGGCCTTCATCGCGGTGGAGGCGCAGGAGGAGAAGTTGTTGGGATCGTTGACGAACGCAGCGCACGCACTCTGGCCGCTGGCGCCCAGCACGTTGGCGCCCATGCCGACGGTCTGGGCATTGACGCAGATGTCGTTCATGGCCGGCGTGACGGCCGGATCGATGACCGCCGAGCTGCTGGTCGAGGTGACCGGCGCACCGCACTGGCCGGTGACGACGACGTAGTAGGAGCCCAGGTCAGCCGCCGAGTAGGGCGGGGAGACGCGGAGTTGTGACGACGTGGCGCCGGCGATCGTGGAACCCGTCGGGGTGATGCCGTCGACGAGGGGCTGGCCATCCTTGTGCCACAGGTAGGTGAAGGGGCCGGTTCCCGACGCCGCGACGTTCAGGATCGCCGACGAGGTGCAGGCCGTGACCAGCACGGACGAGGCGGGCTGGCTGGTGATGGTCGGTGCCACGCACGTCGGGCCGCCACTGCCGACCCAGACCCACGTCGGCGCGCCGGGAATGCGCTGCGTGCCGAGCTGGGCGCCCACCATGGCCGTGCCGTCCGCCGAGATGGCGGTGGGGTAGCCCAAGGCGGGCAGGCCCTTGGTGGGGTCGCCGTTGTCGCCGATGGGCCCGTACAGGCCGCCCGGCGCGACGCCGGGGGTGCCCAGCGACACGTTGTAGTCGTACCAGTCGGTCAGGATGCCGTCGGCGCTCGTCCAGATGAAGCCGCCGGACATGAAGCTGCCGCAGGTGCTGTAGGTGGCCGAGCCGACGATCGTGTTGCCGTCTTCGCTCATCGAGAGGGAACTGCCGAGGGTCGGGGGAACGCCGCAGTTCGTGACCGTTCCCGGCAGCCAAGAAGCCGGCGTCGTGAGGTTGTTGCCCAGCACGATGGGGCCGCCCCACGAGGTGCCGTTCCACACCCACTTGGTGATGCCGTCGGGGCCGCGGGCGGCGATGATGGTTCCCGCGGCATTCACGGTCATGCCGCTGGGCGTCGACGTGATGTACTTCGGGAAGCCGCTGGCATCAAGGCCGGTGTCAAGGTACGACATCACGTACGCGCCCGAGCCGTCGCGCATCCAGACCGCCAGGCGTCCACCATCGGCGTTGGCCGAGGGGGCGACGCTGTTGTTGTGCTCGGTGGCGCCGACGATGACGCCGCCGTCCGCGCTCACGGCATAGGCATTGCCGGTGCGGAAGAGGGAGGTCTGGCCCGAGGTGGTCTTGTTGGGCGTGGGGAGCACGGTCATGCTGCCCGTGCCGCCGTTGCCCTGGGCGTCCCACACGAAGGCACGCCAGCGGAAGGAGTTGGCGCTCACCGTGGTGCCGGCGTTGTTGTACGTCGAGATGTAGGCCAGGCCCACGACGTAGCGGCCGTCGGCGGAGATGCCGTTGGGAGTCACGAAGGAGCTCGAACTGCTGCCGCTCGAGCCCGAGCCGAAGACGTGGAGCGAACCGACGACGGGCAAGCCGCCCATGCTCCGCCACGAGCTGGTCGAGAAGTTCCAGACGCGGCCGAGCAGTTCGGTGGCGGCGGGCTGGGTGGTGGAGGGAACCAGCGTCGGATCAGGGCGATACGTCGGAGACACGGCCGACGCGGTGTTGCCGAAGATGCGGGGCGAGTCGTTGGTGCCAAGACCCGTGATGGTCGAGCCGTCGGCGGAGAGATAGCCGCTGCCGCTGCCGCCCGCGTCGATGATCGAAAGCGAGGAGCCGGTCAGGGCCCAGCGGGCCGCCCCGCCGCTGTTGCCGGTGCCGCCGATGTAATAGGTGCCGCCGATGTTGCTGGTCACGCGAAGAGGCAAGCCGCCGCCGAGCGTGGTGAGGGTGGGCTGCGCCTCGGCACAGAAGACCCCGCCCGCAAGGGTTGCGATGGCGACCAGAAGTGCCTTGGAACTACGACCTTGGAACCTACTCATGATCTGTTCTCCTGCGTGCAAGCGCCTGACTGGCCGCGGACAGGCGACCATCAGGAGGAGTGTAAGGGCTCGGCCTTGGCGGTTGCCGGAAACTTCTCCAAAAACCAGCGAAGTCGCCGGATTGGCGACATGGCAAGGTCCCATAGTTACGGCGTTCCCGAGGAACTGTCGCGGCTCAGACGTTGAAGTACTTGGCCTGCGGGTGGTGCACCACGATCGCGCTGGTGGACTGCTCCGGGTCGATCTGGTGATTCTCCGTCAGCACGCAGCCGATCCGCGAGGGATCGAGCAGGGCGAAGAGCTTCTCCTGGTCGGCCATGTTGGGGCACGCCGGATAGCCGAAGGAATAGCGGCTGCCCCTGTAGCGCTGCGTGAAGAGTTCCTTGATCTTGGGCGAATCGTCGCCGGCGATGCCCAGTTCCTGCCTCATCCGCTTGTGCCAGAACTCGGCCAGCGCCTCGGCCGTCTCGACGCCCAGTCCGTGCAGGTACAGGTAGTTCGTGTAGTCGTTGGCCTGGAAGAGCTTCTGCGCCTCCTCGCTGGCGTGGCGGCCCATCGTCACGCAGTGCATGCCGATCACGTCCGGGGCGTCGCCCACGGGGCGGAAGAAGTCGCTGATGCACAGGCGACGCTTGTCCGCCTGTCGCGGGAAGGTGAACCGCAGGCGCTCTCGCGTCGGCTTCTCGTCGGGGCTCGAGGCCTCCCAGATGATCAGGTCGTCACCGTCGCTGTTGCACAGGAAGTAGCCGTACGCCACCGCCGGTCGCAGGATGCGCTCGTCGCGACAGCGGGCCTTGAGTTGCTCGAAGATCGGCGTGATCTTGTCCTCGAGCAGGGCCTCGTACGCCTCGTCGCTGAGCGCACCCTTCTTCACCTGCCACTGGCCGCGGAAGAGTGCGACGGGATTGATGAAGGGGTAGATCTGGTCGAGCGCGATGTCCGTCACCACGCGGCTGCCGATGAAGGGCGCCCGGGGCGTCGCCACGTCGAGCGACACGTCGCTACGAACCTTCGCGCCGCCGCTGGTCGCGGCGGTTGCCGTCGCACTCGGCGCGTTGGCCGCCGCGAGCTTGGCGATGCGGCTCTGATTGATCGCCTCCTCGGCCTGGCTCCGCTTGCCCAGCCGCTCCTCGATCTCGCCGTCGAGCGTCGCGGCCTGCCCGGTGACGATGAGGTCCATCGTCCGCAGCCCCTCGAAGGCGTCGCGTCCGTAATAGGTGCGGCCCTTGTAGGTGTTGCGCAAGTGGCTCTCGCAGTAGTGACGCGTGAGCGCCGCGCCGCCCAGCAGCACCGGCACCGTGATGCCCAGGTCGTTGAGCTCCTTGAGGTTCTCCTCCATCACGTTGACGCTCTTGACCAGGAGCCCCGACAGGCCGATCGCGTCGGCCTTGGTCTCCCGCCATGCCTTGACGATCTCGGGCAGCGTCTGCTTGATGCCGATGTTGTGGACGGTAAAGCCGTTGTTGCTCAGGATGATGTCGACGAGGTTCTTGCCGATGTCGTGGACGTCGCCCTTCACCGTCGCCAGGACGATGCTCCCCTTGCTCGACCCGGCGACCTTGTCCATGTGCGGCTCGAGCTTCGCCACGGCCATCTTCATCACCTCCGCGCTCTGGAGCACGAAGGGCAGCTGCATCTGGCCCGAGCCGAAGAGTTCGCCCACCGTCTTCATGCCGTCGAGCAGGTGGTCGTTGATGATCTCCAGCGGCTTGTACTTCGCCAGCGCCTCGTCGATCGTCGCGGCCAGGCCCTCCTTTTCGCCGTCGATGATGTGCGCCCGCAGACGCTCCTCGAGCGTGAGGGTCTTGGCCTCGCGCTTGGGGCCGGCCGCGGCGACGTCCTTGAAAAGCTCGATGAACGCCTGCAGCGGGTCGAAGCCCTCGCGGCGGCGGTCGTAGATCAGGTCGAGGGCGGCGTTCCACTGGTCGTCGGGAATTCGCGTGCGGGGGAGGATCTTGCTGAAGTGCAGGATCGCGCCGGTCAGCCCGGCCTCGCGAAGCTCGTGCAGGAAGGCGGAGTTGAGCACGATGCGTGCCGCGGGGTTCAGGCCGAAGGAGACGTTGGAGAGCCCGACGGTGGTCTGGCACTCGGGCATGGCCTTGGCGATGGCCCGCACGCCCTCGATGGTCTCGAGGGCCGAGCGGCGGTCCGACTCCATGCCCGTGGAGATGGGCAGCACGAGGGGGTCGAAGAGCAGGTCGGCGGGCGCCATGCCGTGCACCTTCACCGCGCGGTCGAAGGCCCGCTGCGCGATGGCGAGCTTGCGGTCCGCCGTGCGGGCCATGCTCGCTTCCTTGTCCTCGTCGATGCTGCCGATGACCACGCCCGCGCCGTAGGTGCGAGCCAGGGCCATGATCTGGTCGAACTTGTGGTCGCCCTCCTCGAAGTTCGCGGAGTTGATGATGCACTTGCCCGGCGCGTGCATCAGCCCCGCCTCGAGCGTCGCCGTCTGCGTCGAGTCGAGCATCAGCGGGATGTTCACCTGCCGCACCACGCGACGCACGACCTCGGCCATGTCGCGGGCGTTGTCGCGGCCCGCGTAGTCGACGTTGACGTCGAGCACGTGCGCGCCGTCGTGACGAACCTGCTCGCGGGCCAGCGAGACGATGCCGTCCCAGTCCTCGGCCTCCAGCAGTCGCTTGAACGCGCGGCTGCCCGAGGCGTTCATCCGCTCGCCCACGATCAGGATCGAGTTGTCCTGCCGGTATTCCTGGGGCGAATAGAGCGACGTCACCGACGGCGCGGGCATGCTCACCGTGCGACGCGACGTGGCGGGGCCCCGCACGCCGCGTCGGGCGAGCGACTCCGCGACCTCGGCGAGCTTGGCGATGTGGGCGGGCATCGTGCCGCAGCACCCGCCGACGATCCCCACGCCGTCCTGCTCGATGTACTTCTCGATCGCCGCGGCAAAGGGGTCGGGCGCCAGCGGATACTCCGTGCGACCCTCGACCAGCACGGGCAGCCCGGCGTTGGGAATGACCGACACGCGCCGTCCCGGCGACGCCGCGCCCCAATGGCGACCCAGCCAGTGGACGTGCTCGGCCATCTCGGTGGGGCCGGTGGCGCAGTTCATGCCCAGCGAGATGATGGGGTAGCGGGAGAGGGCGTGGGCCGCCGCCGCGATCTCGGTGCCCAGCAGCATCGTGCCGGTGGTCTCGATGGTCACGCTGACCATGATGGGGATGTCGTCGGTGGTCTTGCCCTTCTCGGCCAGGGCGGCGAGCACGGCGTTGACGGCGCACTTCACCTGGAGCAGGTCCTGGCATGTCTCGATGATGAAGACGTCGACCCCGCCGTCGATCAGCCCGCGGGCCTGCTCGACGTAGCTCTCGTGCATCGCCGCCCACGTGGTGTTGCCCAGCGTGATCAGCTTGGTGCCCGGCCCCATCGAGCCCGCCACGAACCGCGGCTTGTCCTTGGTCGAGTGCTTCGCGCACGCGGCACGGGCCACCTCCGCCGCCTTGACGTTGAGCTCGTACGTCCGGGGCGTCAGGTCGAACTCCGCCAGGACGAGCTTGTTCGAGCCGAACGAATCGGTCTCGACCACGTCGCACCCCGCCGCGAGGAACGACTCGTGAATCTCCTGGATCACGTCCGGGCGCGTGGCCACCAGGATGTCGGTGCAATTCTCGCAGCCGCAGTAGTCGGCGTGAAGGTCGAGATCCTTCTGGTGGATCGACGTGCCCATCGCGCCGTCGAAGATCAGGACGCGTCGCTCGAGTTCGGTGGCGAATCTGCTTGGCATGGCGAGTCCGTCAGTTTAGCCGTTCATCCGCATGAAAGCATAAAGCCGTGGGAGGCGGCTCGGCCGCGACGAGCGGCGCCGGCCGCCCGGGGCCGAGAAGTGAACCCAAGAGATCGGCACGACGGCCCGCGCCGCTTCGCAGGCCCGCCGGGCAAAAGCGAAGGAACCCGCGTGACGACGCGGGTTCCCATGGACAAAGCCGAGTTGGCGGCGGGCTCACTTCTTCGCGAAGTAGTTGCCCGAGTACTTGCGCTGGAACTTCTCGACGCGGCCCGCGGCGTCGACGAAGGTCTGCTTGCCCGTGAAGAACGGGTGCGACCCCGACCACACTTCCACGTACATCTCGGGAACGGTGGCGCCAACGGTCATGACGACCTGGCCGTTGTGGTAGACCTTGCAGTTCGGGTAATACTTGGGGTGAATGCCGTCTTTCATGACCAGATCCTCTTCGTGAAGGGCCTCCATGATAGCAGCGTGGCGGCTGGCGGTCAAAGGCCCCGTGCCGCCCTCCAGCCAACCCCGTCCGCCTCCCATCGGGACGTGGGGGGGCCGTGTTCTTCGGACCTCCGACGCTGCAGACCCCGTCCCGTTCGGACCGACGAAAGAGCTGTCGTCATCGGCGGCACCTCCCGCCGCCCGCTCCGAGCCCTGACGGGGGCTTGACGATCGGAGGGGAGGGTGCAACACTTGGGACCGGTCCTGAAGAGGCCCGGAATCACCCGCCGGCCTCGGGGAGACCCGATCCATCCGGCCCACAACTTGGCTTCATGCCCTGATAGCTCAATGGTAGAGCGACCGGCTGTTAACCGGTAGGTTCTAGGTTCGAGCCCTAGTCGGGGCGTTCTGAGAAAGGCCTCGTAGAGAGGCCTTTTCTCGTTAACGGTCCGGGATTTTCGCCCGCCGCGCGTATCTCTCGGGAATCGTGGCACTTCCTGAAAGTCCACGATTTCCCGGGCGCTCTCGAATCCGAAGCATCGTATCGACGGAACGGTCCCCACGCCGGGGTTGAGGGCCAGAAGTCTCTCCGCGCTCTCAAATCCTCCGGGCGGCGTGGTTAACGCACTCTCCCGGTGAACGAGGGGTGCGGTTCGGACTTTCAGCCGCTCCCTGACCGTTTCGCGTATTCAGAGTGCAGACGGCCCGCACCGGACGCGAGCCCCATTCCAGCATCAGGTGCGAAGCTGAGCGCCAAGCGCACGCCCGCACGGATGCATGTCCCCCTTCTCGGAGGATGTGCCCGTGCACGACATCGCGCTCATGGACGAAGCGCTCGCCCCCACTCCCGCAACCGCCACGGTTTATCCCGATGCCCCGATGACGCCCGTGGCGCGACTGAATGCCATCGCCGCCATCTTCGCCGAAGGCATCCGCCGCCGGCGACGTCACGTCGCCATTTCGGGGCCGCACATGGAGCATCAAGAAGTCTGCCCGGCTCGACTTGAACTCTCCGAGCATGCTCGCCCTGATCCGTCGCGTGGTTAACGAACCGAGAGACCACGAGAACGGAGTTCATGATGGCGATCGATGTGAATGCTGCCGAACGTGCCTTGGAACAGATGACGGTGCCGCAACTGAAGCAGCGGTACGCCAAGGTCTACGGCGAAGAGACACGCACCCACCACAAGGTGTTGCTGATCAAACGGATTCTCTGGCGGATGCAGGCGCTTCGGGAGGGGGACCTCTCGGAGCGGGCACGCCAGCGGGCACGCGAACTGGCCAACGACGCCGACCTGCGGCGAAGCCCGCCACGTGCGCAATCGCCGGACGCGCCCAAGCCCCGGGCCAACGGTGAGAGCGTCGTGAGCGTGCCCATCCGCGCGCGAGAGGACGGGCGGCTTCCGCTACCTGGGACGGTCCTCCGCCGCGAGTACAAGGGCCGCGCCGTGTTCGTCCGCGTGCTGCCCAAAGGCTTCGAGTTTGAGGGTGAGGTTTACCGGTCGCTGAGCGCCATCGCGGCGAAGGTGACCGGCTCGCACTGGAATGGATTCCGCTTCTTCGGGCTCAATGAGCCCGGCACCACGGAGGGCAACGTATGAAATCGTCTATCAATACAGCACCGTCCAAGCAGTCCGGCATGCCGACGGTGCGGTGCGCCATCTACACCCGCAAGTCCAGCGAACAGGGACTCGAGCAGGAGTTCAACTCGCTGCACGCCCAGCGGGAGAGCGCTGAGGCCTACATCGCCAGCATGAAGCACGAGGGCTGGGTAGCGCTGCCGGACCAGTACAACGACGGCGGCTTCACCGGCGGGAACACCGACCGACCCGGTTGCCAGCGGCTGATGGCCGACATCGAAGCCGGTAAGGTCGACTGCGTGGTGGTCTACAAGGTCGACCGCCTGTCGCGATCGCTCCTGGACTTTGCCCGCATGATGGCGGTCTTCGAGAAGCACCGCGTGTCGTTCGTGTCTGTGACGCAGCAGTTCAATACCACGCAGTCGATGGGTCGGCTCACGCTGAACATCCTGCTCTCGTTCGCCCAGTTCGAACGCGAGATCATCTCCGAGCGCACCCGCGACAAGATCGCGGCGTCCAAGCGCAAAGGCAAGTGGTTCGGCGGCAAGCCGATCCTGGGGTACGACCTCGCGCCTCAGCCCGCAGGCGGGAGCAAGCTCGTGGTCAACGCGGCGGAGGCGGATCTCGTCCGCGAGGTTTACCACTTGTATCTGGAGCACCGCTCGCTCACCAAGGTGGCCCAGATCCTCAACGCCCGCGGCAGCACGAGCAAACGCTGGACGACCCGCAAGGGCACGGCGGTCGGCGGCCGCGTGTGGGACAAGCACCTGCTGATCAACCTCCTCACCAACCCCGCCTATGTGGGGAAGGTCAAGCACAAGAAGGAGCTGTTCGCCGGCGAACACGCGGCCATCGTCGACGAGCGGCTTTGGCAGCAGGTCTTCCAGACGATCAAGCACAACGGCCGCACCGGCGGCATGCACGTCCGTAACCAGCACGGGGCGCTGCTCAAGGGGCTGATTCACTGCGGGCCGTGCGGGCACGCGATGGGCCACACCTACAGCGTCAAAAACGGCAAGGCCGCGTACCGCTACTACGTCTGCTACGTCGCCCAGAAGCAGGGCTGGCACGCGTGCCCGTCGGGCTCCCTGCCCGCCGAGCAGATCGAAAGGCTGGTAGTCGATCGCATCAAGCACATCGGCGGCGATGCGGCGTTGGTAGCGGCGACATTCCGTCAGTTGCAGAGCGGCATCCGTTCTCGGAGCGCCCAGATTGAGAAGGACCACACGGCGAGCACGCGTGAGATCCAGAAGATTGAGGGCGACATCCGCAAGGCAGCGATGACGGCGGGCACGGACGCCAACGCCGCCGCCCGGCTGGCCGACCTTCACGAACGCCTGGCGACGGCCAGCGCGCGGGCGCGAGTTCTTCGCGCCGAGGCGGACCAGGTCGACGGCGAGTCGATCACCCAGTGCGACGTCGCGGCCTCGCTTCGCGAGTTCGCCGCGACATGGGACGTGCTCTACCCGCGGGAACAGGCGGCCGTTCTGGCGAACCTCGTCAAGCGGGTGGACTACGACGGGGCGAAGAAGACCGTGTCGATCACGTTCCATCCGGCCGGTCTGCGCACGCTCGGCCAAGCACCCGTTGAGCACGAGGAGGTCGCTTGAAAGACATGCACGACATCACGATCGAGTTCCCAGTGCACTTCACGCGGGGGGCAGCGGGCCGGAAAGAGGTCAGCGTCGGCGTGGAGCCCGCCGCGCCGCCCGTTGAAGCGGGCCGTGTTCCCCGTGTCGCCCGCCTGATGGCGCTGGCGATCCGGTTTGAGGAGTTGGTTCGGATGGGCGAGGTCGAATCCCACGCCGACCTCGCCCGGCTGGGGCAGGTCACGCGGGCTCGGATCAGCCAGATCATGGATCTGCTGTGCCTGGCTCCGGACATCCAGGAGGATTTGCTGTTCCTGCCCCGCGTTGATCGTGAGCGGGATGCAGTCAGCGAGCACGAGCTGCGCACAGTGTGCGCCGTCTCGGACTGGCGAGAGCAGCGGAGGCGGTGGGCGTCGATCGCGCGAGGGCGAGGATCATGAGCCCGGACGAAGCGGCATGATCTTGTCTACTGGTGGGCTAACGAATCGGCCCGTCCGGGGCACCTGGTCCATGTCCACACAGTTCGGACTGCCGCTGATCCAGCCTGATCGAAACGCGCCCGCCACCCGACCACGAAGACGGTCATTCCGATGTGACATGCTGAAGATACTGCACTGGTCGCGAAACCACCCGATCGGCTCGTGATGAGTGAACGTGAGATCTATGCATAGCAGCCCGAGCACCTTCGGGAATCGTGCCCAAGCGTCCGCGAGCACGCTGTTTCGCTCGTCCAGCAGGCGGAAGATCCGCTCGCGGTAGTCAAACGCAACCTCGGATGGTGTTCGCTTGGTCAG
The DNA here is from genome assembly GCA_903929885.1 of uncultured Phycisphaerales bacterium. Lineage (GTDB taxonomy): Bacteria > Planctomycetota > Phycisphaerae > Phycisphaerales > UBA1924 > UBA2402. The sequence continues at coordinate 15,789 of CAIYWI010000049.1, read as the reverse complement.
CACCGTCTCGATGTTTGGGTTCCAGCCCAGGCTCATGTCGAGGCAGACGAGCCCATAGGCTAACTTTGACCGCTGAATCTGTTCCGCTCCATCCGTCAGGTTCGCCTCGAACTTCGCCGTGCTTCGTACTCGCTTGACTGCGAGTCCGAGCCAGACTCGCGATGCCTCGCACCACAGGTCAGGTTCGCGGTCCATGAGCACTGCCATCCCGCCGCGGCGACAGATTGCTCCGATGAAAAGTTCGAGCTGTCGGTCGCGACCGGGTGTGGAGTGATCGATCCGCGGCAGTATCGCGTCGTCGATTAGGCGACGCAGGTCCTCCTTCGTGGCCGTCGGGAATTCGTCGAGGATCATGGCGATCTCCTCGACGTCGCGCATCGCTATGAGGCCTTCGAGCAGGCTCGACTGGTCGTTGGCTCCCATTGGCCTCGCATACGCGTTCTTTCCGAACTGCGCCGCGTATCTGCCCAGGCGGCAGCTTGGGCTTACGGAAACGCCCCTATTGCGCAGCTCGTCAATCACGAATTGCGCCGCTTCGCCGATTGTTCGCTGCTTGCCAGCCATATCGAAGCGTAACCGCTCTGCGCGGATCGCTCGGCGGGATCGGAAAAGCCCGGCGGACCGCGCGAGTGCGGTCCGCCGGGCGAGCTACGAGGGCCTGGTTAGCGCCAACTGGGGACCGTGGTCGCACTCAGCCGGAATGCGTAGACGAAGATGGCGGCCGGGTCTACAAAGTCGAACCGTTTGCCCCAGCCACCGTGCTTCTTCCGCAGAGAAAGCTCGGTCCGACGGGCTTCTTCCCCCGAATCACAGCCGACGATCAGGAACGGATCGGACGCGGAGGTGATCGAGTGCTCCCCCAGCAGTTGCTCGCGGGGGTTGCTGGTCACCCCGATGAACCATCGCTGATACTCGCCGCCGTTGCTTTCGATGAACTGGCGGATCCTTTGCGCGGGCGATGGGCGAGCCTGGACGGCTTGAACGGTCGACATGTCGGAGCTCCTCGTGCTCGTTGCTAGGTGACTGGCTGGGCGGAGATGCCTCCGCCGTCATCCTCTGAATACGCAAACGCCATGTCTCACCGCGCCCGCGGTCATGAATTGCAGGGACGCCCGGTCCGAGGCGGTTTACGATCATGCCTGCATGACTCAGGACCTGACCAACGCAATCGAATCCCTCCTCCGGCGTATCCCCGATCGGTGGCAGTCGGTGGACATTGACCAGCTCTCAGTGACCGAACAGCGGGCGATCTTGCTGCTTGTGGGAGCAGGACTTGTGGAGCGCCGAAGCTCCATCCGTCTGGGAATGGCGGGTCAGGATGAGGCCATCGAAGCGACGATTGCGGTGACCGGGGAGGCCGGACTGCTTCAGGCGATCGAGCCTTTGCTGGCGGAATCCTGGAGCCGGTGGTCCGCGGCGATCGACGAATGGTGTCGCGGGTCTGGGGGGGCCGTCCGGCCGTTCAGAGTGACGAAGGTCGGTGGCGACGAATGGCGGCTTACCGAGCACGGCCTGCTCGCAAGGGCGGATCTGGGCGTGTCGCTGGACCCGAAGTTGACCCGGGACCACGCGGCGTTCATTGGCAGCCGTGAGCGGGTCATCGACTTTGTGATGAAGGCCGGAAGTCTTGAGGATCGGCCACCGGTCCACGGCGCGGGGACGCTCGTCGCGCTGAGCGGGGTTGCCGCGGAACCCGGCGGCGCTCCGAAGACGGCCGGTCCGACACAGGTGAACCTGACGAACGCCGCCGACATCGCCGCAGCGTTCCGCGACGCGATCCTGCCGATGGTCGAGACCATCGTGAGCGGTTCGGCTCGCGAGGTCAGCGGCGGCAGCGAGAAGGCATCGCAGGCCGACACCATGACTTGGCAAGAGGCCATGAGCCTGGCGGAGGCACACGTCAAGAAACACGGCGGGTTCTTCCCCGGCAGGAACGAACTTGCCAGAATCGTCGGTTGCGGGACGTCCACGATGACAAAGGCGATCGAGCGGTCCGCGTACCTGAAGGCTCGCCGCAAAGAGTCCGAGACGGCAAAGAAGGCCCGGGAAGTCGGCTCGTCGGAGGAGCATGGCGAGACTCGCGCCGAGGCACGGGCGACTCAGGAAGCGATAGATGCTCGGATTGATGCGGGCGAACCCCTCGACGCTTATCACGCGGGCGACGAGGACACGCCCGGCGACCGTGATGAGATCATCGCGAAGCTCGCCGCTGAGCAGCGAGCTGAGCGGCTGCGCGAGGACCGCCAGCACAAGGTCGCCAAGAAGCGGACCGAGCGGTAGCGCTGCGACAAGACACTGGACGGCAACCGGTCGCGACCAGTCGCGACCGGTTGTCGTCCTGCGAACTCCGAGACATCCGAGGCGGTCACGCGACCACCTGCGGTCTGGTAGCCGGGCACGCCGCCCGGGATCGGAGCCGCCGTCATGGGAATCGCGCCCCCACCCCGCCGTATCGATTCGACACCACCGCCCGCGCTAATCACCGCCGGCGTGATCGCCAGCGAACTGGACGAACCCATTCACCGGGTCGTGCGAGTTCTGGCGACCCGCCCGTGGATCAAACCGTCTGCCCTGGCCGGTCGCGTCCGACTGTTTGACCGCCGGGCCATCGAGCAGGTTCGCCAAGAACTTGACGTCATTGACCGCCGCCGCACGCCGCTCGGCCAAGGCGGTGCGGCTTGAACAGCACTAACGCCCAGGTTCGCAAGGCATCCCTCGATGAAGGCTCACAGCGGTTGATAGCGATGATGCAGCGCATCGGGTTCGGCCGGATCGAGTCGCTCCGTGTCTCGGACGGCCGGCCCGTGTTCGATCCGCCTCCCCGTGTCATCCGAGAGGTCAGGCTCGGGGCCGAGTCGGCGAGCCCACGGCAGGTCGGCGACGCCGACTTCGCCGTCAAGAGAGCGGTCGTTGACCTGCTCGCCGAAATGGCCGTCGTTGGCGTTGCCACCGTCGCGATCGAAGTTCGCCACGGATTGCCCGCAAGGTTGATCGTCGAGGAGGCGACGCATGGTTGAGTGCGCCACGGCGTCAACGTCTCAGCGGTTCGCGTCGCTCGATCTGGATCGGCTTGGTGCAACCGCCCACGGGATCGCGAACCGTCTGACCGGCAACCGCTATCCCGTCGACGACTCGGCGGATCTTCGCGCCGATCTCATTCTGGCCGCCCTGGAACGCTGGCCGAAGTTCGATCCGTCGCGCGGCCGCCCGATGGCGTTCCTGGCCATTGCCATGACTCGGGCCGGGACGTCGATCCTCCGGGCCCAGCACGCGGCCAAACGGGGCGGTCGGTCGACGACGTTCCCGCTTGATGAGGCGATGGCGGCCGGGGCAGATCGCCAGCCGTCGTTCGCAGCGGCGTCCTCGATCGCGCGACGGGATCTCGAACTCGACGTCCGCGCCGCGATCGACGCCCTGCCCGACGACCTTGCCGCAGTCTGCGACAGCTTCCTGGAGGCGGCCACGGATGGCCGCCGTCGCCCCTCGCTCAGCGCTGCGGCGACAGCCGCGCTGCGCCGTCACTTCGAATCCGTCGGATTCTCGGAGCACATGTCATGACGACTCGAACGCTTTCCTCCACCCCGCCCAGCACAACGCCCCGGTCCGCTGTGGCGGCTGCGCCCAGTCCCCGGCCCAAGCGGCGGGTGTATCTCGCCGGGAAGATGCACGGATCGGGCAACTGGCGGTTGCCGCTGGTGCCGCATCTTGGCGTCACACCCTTCGGGCAGCCCATCGATTGCGGCCGCTTCATCTTCACCGGTCCGCACTTTGTCCCCTTCGGCGGTGAGAGCCACGAATGGGTCGGATGGCACGCGGGCGTCGAGCAGCACGATTCAAGCCCGTCGTGGCCCGCGCCCGTGAATAGTCGCCCCCGCTGGGTGGTGCCGGGGCTGTGCATGGAGTGGATCAGGGAGTCGGACCTGTTCTTTGCATGGATCAATGCCACGGACTGCCACGCCACGCTGCTCGAGCTGGGCTGGGCGCACATGCTCGGCAAGCCGGTGTACCTGGCGTTCGCGACGCGGGACCTGGCGCGGCAGATGTGGTTCGCCCGCAACTGCCCGCGGACGACCGCGCACGTGCATGCCTCTCCCGCCGAAGCTCTCGACCGAGCACTGGCGTGGGAGGTTCCGTTCGAATGACGCTCCCGCTGCCCTCAACCCTGGACGCGGTCCGGCAATATGCCGCCGCGGGGCTCTGCGTACTGCCGGCGATCCGCGAGGGCGACGACAAGCGCGTTGCCCTGCGCACGTGGAAGTCGTACCAGACGCGGCTCCCAACGCCGGCGGAGCACACGCGATGGTTCGTCGGGCCCGCCCGGCGTGATCTGTGCCTGGTGTGCGGTCGCGTCTCGGGTAACCTCGAGATGATCGACTTCGACCTGGCCGGCACCGCCTTCGATCCGTGGAGGGAGCGGGTCGAATCAGTGTGCCCGGGCCTCAACGATCGCCTGGTCGTCGAAACCACCCCCTCGGGCGGTCGCCATGTCGCATACCGGTGTTCGGACCCGGTCTGCGGCAACATGAAACTCGCGCAGCGGTCCTTCGACGCGCCCGGGGCTGATCCGATCGAAGTTGCCGGGAAACGGTTCACGCCGCGAAAAGGTCCCGACGGCCGCTGGCGAGCCGTCGCCACGATGATCGAGACCCGAGGCGAGGGCGGGATGTTCCTGTGCGCACCGTCGAACGGGTATGTGCTCGAGGCGGGCGATCTTGCCGCATTGCCGGTCATCACGCCCGAGGAGCGAGAGTGCTTGCTGGCCTGCGCATGGGAGCTCAACGAGGCTCAGCATCCTGTGGAGGATGGACCTCGCCCCAAGCCATCCTCGGCCTCATCCCCCAGCGACCTGAAGCCGGGCGATGACTTCAACCAGCGCGGTGATGTTCGTGATCTGCTGGTTGAGCATGGCTGGACACGCGTGAGCGGGGGCGAGAACGAGCACTGGGCCCGCCCCGGCAAGGACCGCGGCTGCAGCGCCACGCTCAAGGGCGGCGTGTTCTATGTGTTCTCGACCAACGCCCCGCCCTTCGAGGACGGCCGCGGGTATTCGATCTTCGCCGTGTACACGCTGCTCAAGCACGACGGTGACTTCGCGGCGGCCGCCCGAGCGCTGCGGCGCGAGGGATTCGGTGCGGAACCTGCCTCCGGCGATGTCGATCTGTACTCCTTCAAGGTCACAACCCCGCAGGCCGAGCCGCCGCCGGCCGCGCCGATCGATCCCGGCCCCGTGCCGCCGTCGCTCCTGCGCGTCCCTGGGTTCATTGATGAAGTCATCGACTACACGCTCGCCAACGCGCCCTACCCCGAGCCGGTCCTGGCGTTTTGCGGCGCGGTGGCGCTGCAGGCCGCGCTGGCAGGCCGCAAGGTCCGCGACCCGCAAGACAACCGCACCGCGATCTATCTCCTGGGCCTGGCCAATACAGGTACGGGCAAGGACTTCCCTCGCAAGGTGAACCAGCGGATCCTCGCGAGCGCGGGCATGGCCGGCGCGGTGGCGGACGGGTTCGCCAGCGGCGAGGGGCTCGAGGACCGGATGTACCTGACGCCGGTCATGCTCTTCCAGACCGACGAGATCGACACGCTCATGCAGGCGATCAGCGGGTACGGCACCAAACGCGACCCTCGGTACGAGGGGATCATGCAAACGCTCCTGAAGCTATATACCTCGGCCAACACGATCTACCCGCTCCGCGTCAAGGCCAGCGACGAGGAGCCACGCATCATCGACCAGCCATGCCTGTGCCTTTTCGGGACGGCGATCCCAGACATCTTCTATGAGGCGCTGTCGCCGAAGATGCTCTCCAACGGCTTCTTCGCTCGCATGCTCATCTTCGAGGCCGGCCGCCGAGGGATCGGGCAGGATGTGGATGTGCACGAACTCCCGAAAGCGATTCTCAAGCGGGCGCGGTGGTGGGCGGAGTTCAAGCCGGGCAAGGGCAACCTGAAGGCCGCGCACCCCGAGCCCAAGCTCGTCGATCCAACGCCCGATGCTCGGGTACGCCTCGGCGAGATTCGCGCCATGGCCGATGCCGCGTACGCGGAGGCCGAAGCAAACGCAGATCAAGCGGGGATGGCGCTGTGGGCCCGGGCCAACGAGAAGGCCCGGCGCCTCGCGCTCGTGCATGCGTGCAGTATTGGGCACCGCAATCCCGAGATCTCCGTCGAGGGGGTGAACTGGGCGTGGGCGCTGGTCGAACATCAGACCCGCCGCATGCTCTTCAAGGCCAGCCAGCACGTCAGCGCCGGCGACTTCGAGAGCCAGTGCAAGGCGATGACCCGCGTGCTCCGGGAATGGGCGATCAAACACCCCGCCGACCCGTGGATGCCCTTCTGGCAACTCAGCCGGCGCTTGGCCTGGTCGCCCCGGGAGCACGACGAGGTCCGGCAGGCGCTGATGGATCAGCGCCGCATCCAGTTCGCCGAGCGTGCCACAGGCGGCACGCCCCAGCGGCTGTACAGGCTCATCGCGGACGTTGCCGAAGCATGAAAGCATGCTCCAAAGCCACACAAACCGGTCTGCGCAGCGCCATTTGCCGCTCAAACACAGCAAAGAAGCGCTCCGGCGCAGCGCGAGCACCAGTGCGGACTCTCGATTCTGCAGCGCCAGCGGGGGTGCGCAGCAACCTGTTGCGCCTATTGCAACCTCTTGCGCGCAATAGGTTCATCGCGGGAACATCGAGAAATCACGGAGCAAACAACAACACACCCCCCTCTTTTCTACCTGTTGCGCCCACCCCCCCGCGCCGGCGCGGGCGCGACGGGCGCGCAACAGGTTCGGCGCAACCGGCGTGCGACGTGCGGATCGCACGCCATCGTCGCACCGATTCGAACATGCAGTTGGCGTGCCAGCGCGCGCCTACCCGGAGCCTTACAGCCGGAGTCCGAACGGGGGAGGGGAGGGGGCAATAGGTACTTCCCCGCCGGAATCGAAAGCCGACGCCCGCGGGAACAGCCGCGCTTGGAGACAGAGTTTGTTTGCGCGTCCGAGCGCCGACGGTTGCGTGGCGGGGATTGGTACGCCCCGCCGCGAGGACGCGACGTGGGCGATCGTGGGCCAACCCGTGGCCAACGGGCGGGTGGGGAAGCCGCGCTGTGCGGCCCGCTTTCCCGCGCCGCCCACATGCTTGGCCGAGTTGCCCACATATCGCAGAATCATCGAGAAATGCAGGCCGAACGCCTTGCCTGTTCCCCTTCAGCCGGCCAATGTGTGTCCAACGCGAGCGGGAACAACGCACCCCCCGCACGCGACGGAAACCACGAACATGAACGCGACCACGAAGACCACGCTCGACCTCGCCAAGACCCTCGCCAAGAGCGGGTTCCACATCCCCGCGATCGAGATCCACACGCCCGACGGACGCACCTGGAACATCGCGACGGTCCCCGCAGGACGCGGCCGCCACCTCGACGGGCACTGGGGCCCGCGCCCCGGAGCGCTCGGCGGCTTCCGCCTCTTCGAGATTGACCGGGATACCGACACCCCCAACGAGCACGACGCGATCGACGGCGACACCTGGGCCGCCGACGAGTTGGTCGACTACCTCCGGGCGGTTGGCCAGCCGAAAGACACGACGAGTTGGGACCGCAAGAACGACAACCACCCGACGACCTGAAGCCCGCGAAATGCGGGCTTCGCAGCTTACCAGAGACCACCAACCCAAAGGAGCACGACCATGACGAAGCGCACTCCCAAGACCACCAAGCCCGAACCCACCGCCGCCGAGACGTACGCCGCACGCCGCAACGACATCGCCCGCCTGATGGACGTGCTGCAGATGGAACTCGACAAGCACGCCGAGGGGGCGAAGGCCGACCCACGCAACTGGGGCTTCGCGGGAAGCCTCGGGAAGGTCCGCAGCGACCTGATCGATCTGGTCGGATTCCTCAGCAACATGGACCCCGAGCACGTCGAGGCATTTCTGAACGACGCCGAGTGACCAGAACCACCAACCGCAAGGAGCAACGCCATGACCATCAAGACGATCGTGATCGAAGGCATCGACCAAGACATCAGCATCCGCCGCACTGAGCGCGGCGCGGAGGTGACCATCGAACAGCACACCCGCCGAGCGGGCAAGCAAGACATCTGCATCGCGCACATCGCCCGCGACGAGAACCGGGAGAGTCGCTACGCGAAGGCGACAGAGGTCGCCAAGGTGGTCTATGGCACCGACCGCCGAGGCCAAGCCGCCGCCACCAACTCGATGGTCCATGACGTGCTCAACGAGATCGAGCGCGTAGCGGGCTGCTGACACACGCCACGCGGCGTCGCGGGGAACCGCGACGACCACGATTCCCCGCCGCAACGTGCGGCGGGAGTTCCAACCCCAAGTTCGGAGATGACCATGAACACGAAGACGAAGAAGCCCGCCAAGCCCCGCACCCCACGCACCCCGAAGATGTCCAAGAGCGCCGCCCGCGCCGAGGGGGCCGCCAAGACGGACCGCCTCCGCAAGGCGGCGCTCGCCGAGATCAACGACCGGTTGGCGGGCGGGAAGCAGGATCACGAGGTGCCCAGCGAGAAGGAGGTGGCCAACAACGCGAACGTCGACGCGGCCGCCAAGCGGAAGAAAGCGAAGGGGGAGAAGGCTCCCAAGACGCCGAAGGCCCCGAAGCCCGCAAAGGAGCCCAAGCCCAAGCGCGTCAGCGCCCTCGACGCGGCGGCGCAGGTGCTGGCCGCGAGCGATGTGCCGATGCGGGCCAAGGAGATGATCGCCGCGATGGAGGCGAAGGGCCTGTGGACGAGCCCCGGCGGGAAGACGCCCGAGGCCACGCTCTACGCCGCCATCATCCGCGAGATCGCCGCCAAGGGGACCGCCGCTCGCTTCAAGAAGCACGAGCGCGGCGTCTTTGTCGCGGGGAAGGGAGCCTGAGCCATGAGCGCCACCCCCGCCCCGCAGCCCACGCCGACCCAAGCCCAACTCGAGGCCGTGCTCCAGGCCGCGCTCTGCCTGCTCGGAGCGCGGCAGGACCGGATGGTCACGATCGAGGAGTGGACGGACCTGGCGCGGGCCGTCGCCGCCTGCCAAGAGCGCAAGACGTCCGACTACCTCACCGAGCACGACCTCGAGGACATCGCCGAGCGCTACGCCCTTGAATGGGACGAAGCGACCGACGGCCCGCTGCCCAACCTCGACGAGTGAGGCGTTCATCACGCCTCGCTCCCAGCCGCGACGCTCGTCGCGGCTTTCTCTTCGGCCACCGTGTCACGGTTGCCTCGCGCGTCCGATATGCGTTCTAGTCTTGAACACTGGATCGGTCGGGAATGGTACCTACTCGAGTTGACACCGCTACGGCCCCAGGCGAGCCCGTTGGAACTTCGCCCAGTCCCTCCACGCCGGCGTTTCGCCGCGCAGCGAGACCTCGTCGAGCATGCGGGCCGTGCGGTCGTCGGACCGTCCGGCGCGCAGCTGCAGGCGTGCGAGCGCCTGCATCGTGGGGATGTGGTCGGGGTACACCTCCAAGGCCGTCGCGTACGTCGCCAGCGCTTCATCGGTGCGGCCGGCCTTCTCAAGCGTCAACGCGAGATTGAGGCGCGGGTCGGGGTGGCCGGGCATCAGTTTTCGCGCCCACTCGAACTCCCCCGCCGCCTCGTAGAGCTTGCCCTGCGCGAGGTAGAGCGCCCCGAGGTTGTTGTGCGCCGGGCCGTTGTAGAGGTCCGAGTTGAGCGCCTCCCGCAGGAGCGACTCCGCCCGCGTCGGCTCAGACACCATGAGCGCCACGGCTTCCTGCGTCAGGCGCTGGGAGGCCGCGGGGTCGCGCCCCGCCTCGGTCATCGGCGAGTACGGCCCGGGCGGCTTGGTCGTTGCGCACCCGGAAGCGAGAACAAGCACGGCCAGGGCCGCGGGCATTCCTAAAAATCTGTGCACGAGTAGGCTCACCGCTGCTCTCCGTGACGCCGTACCACAATAGCTTCGATTGTGATGACAACCCGCAGGGGGAGGTCGCCCCCGGCCTCGGGCGCCTTGCCGCCGGCGGGCGAGATGTCGATGCTCGCCGGGGTCCACGCGGGCTCCGCGGAGCGCCATGCATCGAGGAACTTCCCGACCTGTGGCAACGTCACTCCGGTCAGGGTCAGCGTCGCGCGCCGACGAGCAACCCGAAGCCCGGGCTGCCCGGCCAGCTGGGACTCGGCCTCGGGGGACAGGCTGGCGAGCGCCGATGCGGGCAGCCCGGCGCGTTCGAGCGTGGCCGTGACGCGCGGCGTCAGTCCTCCGCGGGCCTGATCGTCAGCGGGAGATTCGGGCACGGCCGCGCGCAGCGTGGTGATGACGCCCGCGTCGCGTGCGGTATTCCGCAGCGTCGTTTGGGCGATGTACGACTCGCGATGCGCCCGGAAAGCACCGGGGGCGGTGAGTCCCAGGGTGGAAGCCAAGATGACAATTGTCCCCATCCATATATAGAAGACCGGCCGGATTGCGGGTGTCATGGGGTTCCTCCGGCCGGCCGCAGCTGGAGTGCCAGGCGTGTGACCTTGTCGGCGGTGTTCAGGCGGGGCTCGTCCAGAGACCAGCCGGGGGGCGGTGAGAACGCTTTGAGGAACGCCGCGGCATCGCCTTCGACAGCAACGGAGAAGGAAACCCCCGATTGCCCAACCGAGATCGACTGGGGCTTGCTCGGCACATTCGCCGGCCAGGCATGCAGGACCGCCGCGAGCACGAGCGATGCGTCGGGCGGAGGAGCGGCCTTGGCGAGTGCGTCGCGCGTGCCGCGAAGCCGCGCGGCCTCGGCGGTCAGATCTTCGGGCCGATCCGCCGCGGAAACCGTGGCCGCCAAGCGCACCGCCGCGACGCGGGCGGACTCGGCCTGCTCGCTCCACCTCGATGCCCGGCGGTGCAGGCCGGTGGCGACCAGCAGGCCGCAAAGGAGCACTGTGGCAGCCGCGAACGCGTGTCGCTTGATCCGCCTCGCTCCGATCGGCCGCGGCTCGAATGGTCCCACGAGGAGGTTAAACTGCGCCGGAAAGACACCGGGAGACTCAATAAAGTGCGGGAGCGAGTCGGGCGTGAGCGACAGGGCGTCGGGCTGAATCTCCGCGAGTTCTGACCGTTCGGCGGCACACACGGCCAGCCGACCATCCCCGAGAGGAACGCAGACGGCGTGCAGGTCGGCGGTGTTGACGGGCGCGTCCTCATCGAGCATCGGAAGGAGGCCCGCCGGCAATTCCCCAGTGCGCTTCACACCGTGCGCGTCGATTGTCGCCCAGTAGAACCGGTCAGCGGGCCAGGTCGTGCGCGTCATGGACGGCCTCCCTGCGCGGCGTCTCGCAGCGCCAGCGTGCGCACGCCGGCCTCGTCGCGCACGTCCAGGCTCGTGGGCGTGACGCGAGCGATCCGGCGCGGGCCGGACTGGTCGCCCTCGCCGAGCACGATCACCTTGTCCGTATCCGGGTCGTAGACCAGGGCCCGGAGTGCATGGCCCTCGCGGACAATCGCGAGGAGTTGCCACTTGAGCGGCGGGGGCGGAGGAGGAGGGGACGCAGATTCGGCGACCTTGGTCGGCGGCGGGGGCGGCGCGAACCAAAGCGGCGCGTTGAACGCGGAGAGGTCGAGGGCACGCGGGGCAGCGTCGCTGGCCGCCGCGCTGTTCACGGTCAGCTCCGGCACCTCTACCCGCGCTGATTCCAAGGGTGAGAACGCCCACACACCACAGACGGCCACGCACATCCCGGCAAGGGCGCGTCCAGCAACCCCGCGGCTCCGGCTGGTCCCGGCTGCCTCGACATCAGGCGTAGGCCCGATCGTGGGGGTTGTTGGGGTTGTCGTGGGGGTGGGGGTCATGTCTCCACCTCGTCGAGGGCGTCGATGACTCGGCCGACTTCCTCGCGCGTGGTCGCGCCGCTCAAGGCAAGGTGCTCGCCGGCCTCGCGCAGAGTGACCATCCCGGCGCGCTGGGCCGCGGCCTTGATGTCGAGGGCCGAGTCGCGACGGCAGACCATCTCGCGGATTGCGCCGTCGAGCACGAGGAGCTCGAAGACGCCCGTGCGGCCCTTGAACCCCGTGCCGACGCACTCGGGGCACCCGGCTCCCGCACAGGGCGCGTGCCGGGTCCGGACCAGGCGCTGCGCGAGCACGGCCGAGAGCGAGGAACTCACTAGGAAGGGCTCGACGCCCAAGTCCAAAAGCCGCGCCACGGCGCTGGCGGCGTCGTTGGTGTGCAGGGTGCTGAGGACCAGGTGCCCGGTGAGCGAGGCCTGCACCGCGATGCGGGCCGTTTCCTCGTCGCGGACCTCGCCGACCATGATGACGTCGGGGTCCTGCCGCAAGATGTGCTTGAGGCCCGTGACAAACGTCACACCCTTCTTGGGGTCCACCTGCGTCTGGCTGACGGAGAGCCCCGCCTTGCCGCCCGTGGAGAGGTCGTACTCAACCGGATCCTCCACGGTCATCATGTTGAGCTCGCACCCGCGGGTCTGCCCGCCGGCGTTGGTCGTGCTCAGCCACGCGAGCGTGGTGTACAGGGTGGTGGTTTTGCCGCTGCCCGTGGGGCCGGTGGAGAGCACGATGCCGCTCGTGCGGCTGACCTGCGCCAGGTAGCGGCGCTCGACCTCCGGCGGCATGCCGAGGGCCGAGAAGTTTAGCAGGTGGGGCGAGCGGGTGGGATCGAGCAGGCGCAGCACCACGCGCTCGCCGTAGGTGCTCGGGAGGATGCTGATGCGCAGGTCGACCCGCCGCCCGGCCTGGCCCCCGCTCGCGCCCGCCGAGCCGCCGACGGTGACCGTCGCCCGGCCGTCCTGAGGCGAGCGGCGCTCGGCGACGTCGAGCCTGGCCATCACCTTGATGCGGCTGACGACGCTGCTCGCCAGCGAACCGGGGAGTTCGCGTACCGTGCGGAGTGCCCCGTCGAGGCGATAGCGCACCAGCGTGCGCTCGCGGATGGGTTGCATATGCACGTCGCTGGCGCCGCGCAGGAGCGCCTCGAAGAGCACCAGGTCCACCAGCCGCACAGCCGGGGCCTTGCCCTGCGTGTTGAGCAGGTCGCGTTCGGCCTCGCGCACCGCGGCGTCGAGGTCGGTCTCGACATTACCCGATCCTTCAACAACGACCGATGGCACATCGGAGTCGGCGGCGATGCCCACGGCCCCCGCCGCTCCCGCGTAGGCCCGGTCGATCGCGGCCGCGATAGTCTCGGGCGCGGCGTGGCGGGGCCGGACCGGCCGCCTCAACCGCACGCCGATGTTGAAGATCGCCGAGTCGTTGGCACGCTCCGCGGCAACGAGTCGCTCGACGCCCCCGATGCACCCTTCGCTGAGGATGAGGTGACGCCGTGCAAACTCATGGCTCACCCGCGAGAGGAACTCCGGGCTCGGGGGCGTCCACATAGTGTCGCCGGGATCGATCGTACCAGTACTGCTAGCCGGTGCCTCCGGTTGGACGACGGAAGCCGTCGCGCTGTCAGGGATGATCGTCGGGGTGTTCACCGGATTATCCTCGGCTCGACCTCCGGCCAGCCGTCTGGAACGCGTGCCGCTTCCATGTCGTGGGTCGAAAGGTACCGGAGATCCTCAAAGCCGCGTCCCCGAAGAACGTTGGCTCGGATGAACACGAAGAACCGCGACCGACTGTTCGAGGTGTTGCGATTCTTGAACGCTTCGCCAAGCAGAGGTATGTCGCCGAGCAGAGGCACCTGCGAGATGGTCGTTGACTCACTCTCCAAGTCGATCCCGCCGACTACCACCGTCGAACCATCGGGTATAGTGGCTGCGCTCTGCACGCGGTTCTGTTGCTTGGCTGGAGGGAGCGTCGGGCTTGTTGCCGCGCCCAAGAACGCGCTCAGCGAAACCGAGTACTCCAGCACCAGATGGTCGCCCTCGGCAATCTGTGGCCGAATGGTCACAACCGTGCCCGCGTCCTGGGTCCCGCCAAACGACGTTGTTGAGATTGTGTTCGTTGCGTTCACGCTGGCGTACGGTTGCTGCACGACCGAGTCGAGGCTGGCCTGCTGGTTGTTCCCCACCAGCAGCTTGGGCATGCTCGCGGACCGGCCCTTGTTGAGCGACTCCAAAGCTCGGATCACGACTGAAAAGTCGCCGGGGCTGAGCACCACACCGGTGAAGCCCGAGGCATCACCGGCGGATCGATCCCCGGCGGCGTTGCGAACCCCCAATCCGAACAGCGATGACAGACGGATGAACAGATCGTCGCTGATCCGGAGCTTCTCGAGCTCCACTCCAAGGTCGCGCGACTGGCTGTCCGTCAGCGTGACCATCAGAACCTCCAGCATGACCTGTGGCTGGCGGACGTCGAGCGTCCGCAGCAGCGATTCGATCTGCGAGAGAAGTCTTGGCTCGCCAACCGCGATGAGCGTATTGGTCCCCTCGTCGATCGTCAGGCTCAACGACGGCTCGCCCCCCGCCAACACGGGAGCAACCCTCCGCGTCAGCTGGGATGTCGATGGGGGTGATCCGGTCTGCGGTGCGCTTCCCACCGCAGGGGGTGGCGGGAGTTGGATTGGGCCCATACCCGCTCCCGCTGGTGAGCCGGGGACGGCCGCCGAGGACGGCTCGGTGCCCGCCTGGAGCGCGCCCGCCCGCGCGAGCTCGTCAAGGATCGCCCTGATCTCCGAGACGGGGCGATTCTTGATCACGAACGTCCGCACGGGCCGGCGCGCTGCCGTTGGTGTTGCGTCCAGCCGTTCCACGAGCGCCGCGACTCGTTCGTGCTGCGACGCCGTGCCGGTGACGAGCAGGCCCCCGGTAAGATCGTCGACCACCACTCGGAAGCGATCATCGCCGGTGGGCGCTGTGCCCGCCACCGCCGCGGACTCGGCGAGCTTGGCAACATCACGAGCCGGGAAGTGCAGAAGTGAGTAGGTTCGTGTCTCGATCGGCTCGCGCCGATCCACAGCCGCGATCAGACCGCGCCAGGTCTCCTCATGCTCAGGGGTGCATACAAGTAAAAGGCTCTGGCCATCCGAACCAGCTACAACGTCGCCAGCGAGCCGTCGGCCGCCGGCGGACTCGCGTTTGGCCACAATCTGCGCAATCGATGCGACGGCCTGTTGAGCCGAGAGGTAACGCAGGGGGACTTCGCGGATAGTCGTCCCGTCCGGTCTGTCGAGCCGCGCGACGAGCGTGCGGACTTCGCCTACGCGAGCAACAAGGTCGCTAACGGCGACAAGGTTGCTGTCTCCGATGACGTTCGCCGTCCCGCCTGGCTTGCTCAGAAGGTTCCTCGCCGCGTCGGCGAGGGCCTTCGCGGACAGATGACGAGCTTCAAAGACCTGCGTGATGAACGCGGCTTCCCCAACTCCGGGAACATCCGCGCTGGTGGCCAGGCCACTGGCCTGCTCGAGTTTCACGACGGATAGGAGTGGACTTCCCGGCGTGCGCACCGTCGTGTAACCGCGAGAGGCGAGCACGTGACTCAGGAGCGCGGGGATCTGTTCCCGGGTGAACCCGCCGGGGACGCGGATTGTCACCGTCGCGTCAAGGTCGGCGGGGTTGTAGCTATACCCCTGCCCGGAAACTTCCGCCGCGACATCCACTAATCGCGACAGCTTCAGTGTCTCCGGCAGGGCCACATCATTGGTTTGGGCAAAAGACTCGCGCGGAACTGCGCAGAGAATCACCCAGAACAACAGAACAATGGCGGCCAGAGTTGAAGAAGACTGGCGTCGCATCACGGGACATCCTACCACACCCACCCGGACCCACGCATCACTTGCTGGCGTCATTGCTGATTGACGGCCTGGATCCAGGCGGCTTCGACCGCGGCCCTGTTGGATTGGAGGCTGGCGTAGGCGGTGGCGACGGCGGGGTTGCTGTCGTTTGCGAGGATGACGGCGCGG
>CAIYWI010000048.1 GCA_903929885.1 uncultured Phycisphaerales bacterium | reverse complement strand
CTTGGGCGTGCCCTTCTCGATGTTCAGCCACGCCGCGTCACGCTCGGTCATCATCGCCGTCGTTACGCCCGTCCGCTCGTCGACCGACAGCAGCACCTGCTCGGTCTGCAGTCGGTTCTGCACCAGCACGGTGAGCGGCGCGTTGCGGCTCCACTTCACGCTCGCCACGTACGGATACGCCGCCCGATCCCACTGCACCCATGTCGTCTCGCCCGACCCATCCACGCTCCGCAGCCCGAGCTTCACGTCGGCGTTTTTCGCGCCCGCCCGCGGATAGGGCCACGTCTGCACCGGCTTGGCCGGATCAGCCGGATCGGCGATGCTGAACATCTCCATGCCCGCCGTGTCCGTCTGCTGGAAGCAGATGAGCCGCGAATCGGGGCTGAACCAGTACCCCTCGAACCGCCCCATCTCCTCCTGGGCCACGAACTCGGCCGTGCCGTTGCTGATCGTCCCGCCCGCGCCGCTCGTGACCTTCCACTCCTTCGTGCCCGTCACGTCGCTGACATACACCTCGTCGCCCCGCACGCACGCCACCAGCGAGCCGTCGGGCGAAAACCTCGCATCAATCGGGAAGCCCCCGGCCTTCGACGCCAACTCCGTGCGCCGGCCGTCGGCCATGTCCACGACGAACAGTCGCCCCGACAGGGGCACGAGCATCTTCTTCCCGTCCTTGCTGAACTGGAACGACGTGATGCCCCGCGTGGTCAGTCGCATTCGCTCGCGACGGGCCTGCTCCTCGGCCGTCAGCTTCTCGTCGCCCCCGCCCAACAGCGACTCGGCCGTGAGGAAGACCTTTTCCGTCCCCGTCGCCACGTCGTACTCGTACAGGTCCTGCCGGAACTCCCGCGGCCCCGATCGCAGGAAGTAGAGCTTCGATCCATCGGGCAGGAAGGCAAACGACCGAGGCCGGCCCAGCGTGAAGCGGCTCGTCGCCGCGAATGACTCGATGAAGTCCGCGTTGGCGATCGCGACGGGCCCTGACCCGGCCGAACCCGACCCGGCCTTGGGCGAGCCGGCGCAGCCGCCCGCCATCATCCACGCCGCACACGCTGTCGCCAGCACCATCACGCGTCCGAGCTGCTTGGTCGTCATGGCCAGAGGATAGTGCCGCCCTGCCTGCACTCGCCCGCAGGCGGGGCCCCGCACCCCACCGGGATCGCCCCGGGGTGAGCCCCCGCCGCACCCGCATAAAATGGAACCGGTGGATCTCCGACGTCACGATTCGTCCCAGACGCTGGCCATCGCCAGCTTCACGCTCAGTCTCGCGCTCCACGCGGGCGCGGTCGTGGCCCTGTCGCGCGCCGACTTCTTCGACGCATCAACGACCGCCGGTAGAAGCACGCTCGCCACCGAAGCGCTGCTTGTCGTGCCGCCCGCCATCACGACGCAACCCCCGCCGCCGCCACCTCCCGAACCACCGCCCGCCAACGAGCCCCCACCGCCGCCACCAGAGGACGACCAAACGGTCCGCCCGGGCATCGACGACTCAGCCGCCAACACGCCCAACTGGCTGGGGTTCAGCCAAGCCACACCCCACAGCGGCGAGCGCTCCACCATCGAGCAATCCGCCCTCTCCCCCGCACCCGGCTCTCCCGCACCGCAGGGCCCCAGCAGGCCCGCCGCCGAACCAACGCCCGAAGCCACGCAACCCGGCGTCATCACGCCGCCGTCGCCGCCGCCCGCGCCAACCGAACCTGCCCAGCCCGCCTCACCCGGCACGCGCCCGACGCCCGACGACCGCCCCGCGGCGGCCGTCGCCCAAGGCGACGGCCGCAAGCCCGCGCCCGAACCGATCGCCACCCCCGCCGCCACCCCTCCGGACAACCCAACACCCCAGCCCATCGCCACCCCGCCACAACCCGCGCCTAACACCGCCGCCACCGAGCCGCCCGAGTCCCAACCCCGCGAAGGGCTCGAGGAAACCTCGCCCGCCGGGATCGAACCTCGCGCCGTGCCTCCTGCCCCCCCGCAGGCCTCGCCGCCACCCGGAACCGGCCCCGCGCCGCTCGAACCCCAAGGCCAACGCGCTGAACCCGCGCCACCCTCGCCCCAGCCCTCGCCCGCACCCGGCACTCCGCCCCCGCCCGCCGCCGAAGCCCGCGGCTCGGCCCCGGGCCTGCTCTCGGATGCCGAGTCCGTCGCCGCCGCCCTCCAGGAAGCCATCGACGTGAAGCCCGGCAAGGTTCTTGCAGCCAAGGGCTTGCGCATCCAGACCGTTCGCCCCGAATGGGCCGTCACCACGCGGCTCATGGCCCGCCCGAAGAACCCCGTCGTGAAGGTCACCTTCGGCCGCAACGGGCGCGTCATCAAGGCCGAGTTCGTTGAAGGACAAGGCACCGGGTGGTCCGACGTCGACGGCCCCCTCAAGGACGCGCTCTACCGCTGGACCGCCCGCGGCTCGACACTCGACCAACTCCCGGCATCACCCGGCCCGGGCGGCGAACCCCGGGGCGTGGCGCTCACCTTCCGCGTCATCCTCTCGAACGACGACACCCCCCTGCAGCGGTGACACGGCGATGGTCGATACCTCCCCAGTGACGACGCCGCCTCCCGATCACGACGCGATCTGCGAACGTAGCCGCGCGTGGAAGCGCGATGTGTCCACCCGCGCCTGCATCGTGGTCGCCATCGCTTCGGGCATGACCGGCATCGCGAGCGCCCAGGTCATCCGCCTCACCCCCGTGGAAGCGGGCCGCGACGACACGAGCCCCCTGCTGACGAGTCTGCACGAACCCGCCACCGATCTGCGGTCGCCGGTGGACTTCGAGAAGGTCTACCGCGTCACCAGCGACACGCGGCTGCTCGGTCGCCCCGGCGGCCGCCGCGAGGAGATGTACGCCCGCGTCAACAACGGCCTGATCGCCGTCTTCCCCAAGTCGTCGTACGACGGCATGGG
>CAIYWI010000047.1 GCA_903929885.1 uncultured Phycisphaerales bacterium | reverse complement strand
GGGGTCGCGGCGAAACGCCGCGACCCCCGGCTGTCAACGGGAATCGCTTCGCGATTGGGTCGTGGCGCGGGTCGACGCGTGCACCACGCCGAAGGCGTTTCCGTGGGATCGGCCCGATGCCACGGCATGGAACGTCGTCGCGACATCGAACGTCGTGCCCGTTCCCACGGCGACCCCTCTGGGGTCGTGGTCGTTTGGTCGCATGACCGGGGGTCGCGGCGAAACGCCGCGACCCCCGGCGGTCAACGGGAATCGCTTCGCGATTGGGTCGTGGTGCTGATTCGCGCACGGCCGACGACGCGCATCAGCGTCGTGCTCGACGTGCCCTGTCCATGAAAAAGGGCCGCGTGGTTCGCCACGCGGCCCTTCGATCATTCAAAGGCCTTGGCGACTCACGCGCCGGCGTCGCGGCCCGCGGTGAGCTTCTTGAGGACGGGGGTGAGGATCAGGATGACCACGCCGGCGCCGATGCTGGTGATCACGAAGAGGGTGAAGAAGTCGGCCTGCACGCTGTTGGTGCCCTCGCCGAGGTTCCATGGCAGTTTCAACTCGCCTCGTTCGAGCTTCTCCGTCTGGGCGGCGATGAGTCCGCCCGCGAGGTTGGCGATGAAGCTGGAGATGAACCAGATGCCCATGAGCAGCGAGACGAACCGCACGGGGGCCACCTTGGTGACGTAGCTGAGGCCGGTGGGCGAGAGGCACAGTTCGCCCATGGTGTGGAAGAAGTACGCGCCCAGGATGAACCAGACGGCCGCCTTGCGGACCACATCCTCGGGGCCGCCCGGGCCCACCTGGATGGTGCGGGCGCCCATCACCAGCACGACGAAGCCGATGCCCAGCAGGATGAGGCCCAAGGCGATCTTGACGGGCTGGCTGGGGTTCATGCGTCGCTTGCCCAGCGACGTCCACAGTCCGGCGAAGATCGGGGCGAAGACGAAGATGAGCGCGGGGTTCACCGACTGGAACCACGTCGTGGGCATCTCCCACGAGCCGATCTTCGCGTCGGTGTAGCGGTCGGTGAAGAGCGTCATGCTGCTGCCGGCCTGCTCGAAGGCCAGCCAGAAGAAGGCGTTGAACATCATGAAGATGAAGATCGACGTCACCGGGCCGCGATCCTCGGGACGCTGGATGGCCACGAACCAGATCGCAAGGCCCAGCACGGCCGCCGCGATCACGGCGACGGTGCCCGGGCCCAGCAGTTTCTCGAAGCCGGACAGGCCGCCCGCGTGGAAGAGTGCCGCGAATCCCGCCGCCACGGCGAGTCCGCCGAGCAGGAAGGGGACCGAGAGGTTTCGCACCCCGGCGGGCGCCTCGCCGATGCCCTTGAGGAAGGCGGGGCGACCGAACATGTAGAGGGCCAGCCCCAGGAACATGCCCACGGCGGCGGAGCCGAAGCCCCAGTGCCAGCCGACCTTCTCGCCGAGCGTGCCGCAGACGAAGGCGCACAGGAACGCGCCCAGGTTGATGCCCATGTAGAAGATGCTGAACGCGCCGTCGCGACGAGGGTCGCCCTCCTTGTAGAGCTGGCCGACCATCACGCTGACGCTGGGCTTGAAGTGGCCGGTGCCCACGACGATGAGCGCGAGGCCGAACATGAAGACGGTCATGCCCATCGGGTCGGTGTGGCTCCAGCCCAGGCCCGCCGCGGCGAGGGCGATGTGCCCGAGCATGATCAGCGTGCCGCCCACGACCATCGAGCGGTGGGTGCCGATGAGCTTGTCGGCGATGATGCCGCCGATGACGGGCATCAAGTAGGCCAGGCCCGTGTACCAGCCGTAGAGGGTGCTCGCCGCCTCGTCGGTCCAGCCGGGGCCCGGGTTGAAGCCCTCGGGCGCGTTCTCGGGGCGCTTGAGCATGCCCGCCGTGGGGCTCGTGAGGAAGAGCACCAGCAGGGCCCGCATGCCGTAATAGCTGAACCGCTCCCACATCTCGACGAGGAAGAGGAGGAACAGGCCCGGCGGGTGTCCGAGCAGCGTGCGTTCGGACGAGGCGGGTGCATTCATGCTCATGCGCGTGGCTCCGTGCGGTGATGTCAGGCCCCGGCCGGACTCCGTTCCGGGCCGTCGGGCGATGCTCGCGGGACCGGACTCGGCCCTCGCGCCCGCGGCGGACCCGGGTTGCGGCGTCGCGAGCGACCTGAGGATACCAGCCCGGCATGCGCCATGCAAGGGTTTCGCCGGGGCCCAGCCCCGATCATCGCGCGTCGTGCCGCACCACGCCTTGGCTCACCACCGCCTCGATCCACCGATCATCCCAGGCGTAGAGCAGCGTCGAGAGCGGGTCGGGCGAGTCTCGCCACGGCTTGGTCGGCCGCACCACCAGCAGGTCGGCATCGCGTCCCGGCGACAGCGCCCCGCGATCCGGGAGTCCGATGGCCCGCGCGTTGCCCTCGGTGATCCGCCACCACGCCTCGCTCGCCCTCGGGAAGTCGCCGTGACGTTCGGGTCGTCCTCTTGCCACCTGCTTGGCGGCATCGATCATCGCCCGGGCCACCCGCACCATGGACCGATCGGGCCCCGCGCCCACGTCGCTCCCCAGGCACGTCGCGACACCCTTGGCCGCGTGACGGGCCAAGTCCATCTCGCCCGCGTCGAGGAATCTGTTGGCGGTGGGGCAGTGGGCGATGGCCGCGCCGCGGGCCGCGAGCAAGGCGCGATCCTCGTCGCCAAGGTGAATGCCGTGACCGAGAATGGTGCGGGGGCCGAGCAGGCCGGCGCGGTCGTAGACCTCGGCGTACGAGCGCTCGGGGTGCAGGCGACGCATCGTCTCCATCTCTCGCTCGGTCTCGGCCAGATGGGTCTGCACCAGCCAGCCGCTGCGCTTCGCGAGCGTGCCGCACCCGGCGAGAAGCGCGTCGGAGCAGGCGACGGCAAAGCGAGGCGTGACGGCGGGCGTCACGCGGCCGCGGGCACGCAGCGAGGCGGCCTGCGAAAGGGCGGCGGGCGCGGGAACGAGCAGCGAGGACGGCCCGTGGCGGTCCATCAGCGACTGGCCCACGTGCCCGCTCAGGCCCTTGTCCGCCAAGGCGTCGATGGCCGCTTGTGTCGAGGCGAAGTGGCTGGTGGCGTACGCGGCGACGGCCGTGGTGCCGAAGGAGAGGAGCTCGTCGGCGACGCGCGTGGCCATCGCGCGGGCGAAGTCGACGTCGGCCCACTTCATCTCCGCCGGGAAGACGGCCCGCTCGAGCCAGTCGAGCAGCTCCAGCCCGTCGACGCCGATGACGTCGAACTGCGGCAGGTGCAAGTGGCAGTCGGTGAAGGCCGGAACGATCAGGCACGACTCGTCGCCCAGGTCCGCCGCGGGCGCCCGACGCGCGGGATCCACGACGCGGATGCGGTCGCCCTCGGTGATCACGTGCCCGCACGCGTCGCCCAGCCGGACGCCCCTCGCTCCGTGAGGGAGCAGCAGCGTGCCGGCGATCGTCAATGTCGCGGAGGGCATGAGGCGTGAACCGTAGTCCTCGCCGTGCCGTGGCTCAGGCGGCGAGGTTCGAGAGCCCGGGCTTGGGCTCGACCTTGCCGGCGGTGTCGGCCGCGGCCGGGGCGGCAACGCCCTTCTCGGAGGCGGCCTTCTCCATGGCCAGCACCCACGTCTCGCGCTCGTAGGCGAGCAGGCGGAGCACCTCGTCGATCTTCGTGAAGTCCTTGTCGTGCACGCCGTCGACCAGATGCTTGTACATGAAGCCGTACAGCGATCGCACCTTTTCGGAGAGGTCGCGATCGCAGTCCGGACGGATGGAGGTCATCAACTCGATGATGATCTCGCGGCACTGGCTGAAGCCGTTGAAGCTGGCCTCGAAGTCCTTGCGTTCGAGGGCCTCGCGACCCTGGTTGCCGAACCTGATCGCGCCGTCAAGCAGCATCAGCCGCAACTCCTGCGGCGTGGCGCTGAGCACCTTGGTGCGGAGGTAGGCGTTGGCGGCCCCGTTCTGGGGCGCGGGCGAGGCTGGCTTGGAACTGCTGGCTTGGCTCATGGATGCTGTCAGTATCGGTTCGCCGTGATCGCCGCTGAAGCCGGATCATGGCGCTGTCCTGGCGAATTCGACGGATGCGAGCGCCCGGCGGCGACGCATCGGTCCGGGGCGTCGCCGCGTCAACCCGCCATGGGCAGGCTGCCCAGCGCGGCTTGCTGGTTCCTGAGCTTGCCCAGCGACTGCTCCATGTTGATGAACTGCTTCTGGAGCACCGCCCGGCGCGACTCGAGTCTCGCGTCGAAGGCGGCGATGCGGCTTTCCTGGAGCTTGACCTGCTCGCGGAGCTGATCCTGGCGGGCGAAGAGCACCGCGCCGGTCCCCTCGACATACCGCTTGCCCATCTCCTCGATCTGCCCCATGACGCTCAGGGTCGAGAAGGAGACGCCGGCTTGGGGGTTGCGGACGCTCACGCCGTCACCCAGGTCGATGCGGGTGTCGTCGACGGCGGTGCGGGCGGTGAACAGGGCCTCGACGCTCGCCGGATCGTTCGCGAGCGCCTCGCGCAACTTGGTGGCGTCGAGCTTCAGGCGGGCGCCCTCGCCGATGGTCACCCCGACCTCGGCCAGGCGGGTGTACTGCCCGACCGCGCCTCGGGAGACCGCCTGCACGCTGGAATAGAGCTGCGACCGCAGTTCGAGCACGGTGCTGTCGCCCAGCAGGGCGGCGCGACGATTGGTGTCCTTGTCGTACTTGGTCTGCAGCTCGATGCGCTCGATGGCCGTGTTGAAGGTCGTCACGAACGCGCCGACGGCCGCCTCGATCCCCGACACGTCGCTGGCCACCGCGAGCGTGACCGGCGTGTCGCTCGTGCCCTTGAGGTCGATCTTCACGCCCGCCAGGACCGTGTCGATCGTGTTGGTCGTGCTGGTCACGGCGATGCCCGAGGCCGCGTCTGCGCTGCCGAAGAAGACCCGCGCGTCGCGCCCCTTGTCGAGCGTCGAGAGGCCCAGGTCCACCGAGCCCGTGTCGACGATGAACCGGCCCGCGCTGCCCGTCTGGTTGCTCGTCAGGCTCAGTCGGAACGGCGAGGACCCCGAGCCGTCGCGCACGATGCTCGCCGTCACGCCGGCCTTGGCCGCGTTGATCTTGTCGGTCAGCTGCTGCAGCGTCTCGGCGCCCGTCAGCGTCACCTTCCGCTCGAAGGAGCCGTCGATCACGTTCGAGGCGCCCACGTCCGACGCCGTCCCCAGCAGGTTCAGGCTCTTCGCGATCGCCGAGCCGGCCTCCTCCACCTTGATCTTCTGCGTGCCCGCCGTCTCGCCGGTTGCGAGCTTCTCGCGGATCGTCACGCCGTCCCCCGTCGAGTTGATCGACGCGGTCACCTTCAGGCCGCGGCTGTTGATCACGTCGATCAGGTCGCCCAGCGTCCGGGTCGTGTCCGACACCCTCACCAGCGAGCTCGAGCCGGTGGCGTCGGTGATCCGGAACTCGCCCGTGCCCACGCCCTTGCCGTTGTTGAGGCTCGTCAGGAGCGTCGAGCGGCTCATGTACTGCCGCTGCAGGTTGCCGCTGGCCTTGGAGGCCCCGTCCTGTCCGGCCGGCCCCGTCGAGAGGCCCAGCGCGGCCGCCGCGTCCTGGCCCGACGTGCCCGTGATCCGCAGCTTGCTCGCGCCCGTCGTCAGGTCGGTGATGACGATGCCCGTGCCCTTGGAGTCGAGCTCCGCGCGGACCTGCCTGACGCCGTCGACCTTGCTGGCCTCCTCGATCTCCGCCAGCATGTCCTGCACCGTGCCCGACGTGTCCACCGCCGCCGAGAACTCGGCGTTGTTCCGCAGCCTGAAGTTGATCATGCCGTCGTGCGACGCGCTCGCGAAGCCCGTGAGGCCCTTCACCATCGTCGTCTGCATCCCGGCCAGCACGCGGTTGCCGAAGAGCATCGATCCGCTGACCGTCGTCGGCAGCCCGAGGTCCGCCGCCGTCGAGTCCGAGCCCTCGATGATGCTGAGGTTCCGCGAGTTGGTCGAGTCGATGATCTGCAGGCGGTTGTTCTCGCCGTCCACCGAGGCCGTGATCCCCGTGAATCCGGCGCCCGTCAACGCGCTGTTGATGCGAGACACCACGCCCGCGAGGTCCGACACCGGACCGCCGTTCTTCTCCGGCGGACTCTTGGTCTCGTCCCACGTGTCGCTCAGGTTGACGCCCACCTGCGTGCCGTTCACGCTGATCTTGAAGTTCGACGAGGCGTTCGACGTCGACGCGCGGATCGCCACGCCGTTGCCGTCGTTGAGCGAGCCGAGCGTCGTCGCGCCGCTCAGGCGGTACACCACGTTGCCGGTCACCTTGCCGCTCGCCGCCGTCACGCCCGCCAACCCCAGCGATGTGGCCATCGTCGAGCCGGCCCCGTCGGCCACAGTCAACGCGCCGCCCGCATTGTCGCTGAGCACGAACCGACCGCCGCTCACCGACGCCGTCACCTGCGCCGTCCCGTTCGCGTTGATCGCCTCCAGCACGTCGTTCACGCTCGTCGCCCGCGACAGGTCGATCGTCGCCGCGCGGTTCGCCGAGTCCGTCACGATGATCCGCCCGCGACGCACGCCCTGGCCGTCGTTGAGTTCCGACAGCTCCACGTCCCGGTCCAGTCTCGCCTGCGCGCTCTCGAACGAGAGCGTCGTCACGCCCAGCCCCGAGACGTCCTTGTTCGCGAAGCCGCGCGAGAGCGCCTGCTGCGTCGAGACCAGTCGATCCACCAGGAAGGTGTAGTTGCCGGGCACCGCCGTCTTGTCAGCCGTCGCCTTCAGCACGTTGTCGTTGCTCGAGGTCGCCGACTTCGACTGGAAGGTGCTGTTGATCCGGAAGCCGGCCGCCGAGTTCTTGATCGCCGTGATCCTCGACGCGATGTCGAGGTACGCCGCCTGCTGCGTCTGGATCTGCGCCATCCGCGACTGGGCCAGCTGCTTGGGCCTGGCCTCCACCGCGAGCAGCTGGTCGATCAGCGCCGCCGAGTCGATTCCGCTGAACATGCCCACCGAACTCGAGATGCCACCCATGAGCAACTCCTTTCGATCCAGATGCCGCGCCCGCTCCCGCCCGACGGCCCCGCGACGCGAGCCCGTGCGGGCCCGAGTCGGCCGCGACGCCACCACTCCCGGAACATCGGTTCGAAATGGTGGGGGGCTGAAAGCCGCGACCCTCGCCGACGCCCTGAAGTGGGCTCGCTCGGGGGGTTCGCTCGCCCGAGCCGGTGCCGCCACGCCCCCCTCGCCGGGGCATCGCCCCTTGAATGGGTGAACCGAACCGCACCCTCGCGACGTACGGTGAGGGTCGCTCCATCCGCCTCGCTCCGACGGCCGAAGAATCAGGTGACCATGACCTTCCCGCCCGCCCCGCGTTGGATCTCGCTCACCCTCGCCGCACTCTGCGTCGGTGTCGGGCTCTCGTCGCTCGCGATGATCGGTCTGGCCGCCTTCGCGTGCCTCAAGCCCGCGTGGCTGGTCGTCGGGTTCGAGGCCGTCGCCGTCGTCGCGGCGGTGATCGGTCTGGCCCAGTCCCGCGCTCGCCTGATCGATGCGCCGGGGCTCGCGCTCGGCGGCATCGCATTGGCCTTCGGGCCCGCCGCCTTCCTCGCGTGGCTCAGTGTCCAGGGCCGGTTGCAGGTCGGGGGCGAGATCGACTCGATCTCGATCACCCCGTGGCTCGTTGGCCGCCTCGCGGCCGGCCTCGTCGTCGGCGCCATGGCCGCCTGGCTCGTGCTGCGTCGCAATCCCCGCAGCCGGCACTACCTCGTCCGCAGCGCAGCGGCCGCCGCCCCCCTGACGGTCGGAGCGGCCCTCGCACTGGTCGTCATGCGCACGGGTGGAGCGACGCCCTTGGCATCCCTGCCCGGCATCGTCACGGGACTCATCCTGACGGTGGTGGGGCTGGTGGCCGTCATCCTCCTCAGCGCCACGCTCCACTGCCTCATCCGCGCCTTCGAGATGGGCCGCGACGCCTGACCTGCGACGCTTCGCGGTCGCAGACCCGCCTCGACGCGCCTCGGCCGGGCGAGCCGGCCCGTTTCGCGCTTATCCTGTGCGACCGGCCTCGTTCCGGGAGGCCGCATGCCTTTTCCAGCCTCCTGGCGAAGGCCGTCCGGCGAACCTCCCCGGGTTCGCAAGGCTCAGCACATCGCCAGGAAGCTGAAAAGGCAAAGCAGCAGGATGCGGCGTCGGGTGTCGTCAAGGGCAAGAAGGAGCTTCATGGTCGTCCTTTCTTCAGTTGCACAGGAACAGGTACAACCTCCGTGCCATTCACCGGCTCGGGTCGCCCACGCCCGTCAACGCCCCGGCAAGGCCCCCGGCGGCCCGCTTCCGCGCGTCCGGCTCGCCGCTTGGTGGTGGCGGTGCAACGACGCTCGTGGTCTGGTTGCCACGATGTTGATTCTCTGCAACGCGCTCGGCCCTCGCACCGCCGCTCAGGAGCAGCCCGCGCCGACGCCCACCCCGACTCCGGTCTTGATCCCCGCCCCGACGCCCGCCTCCCAGCCGCCTGAGCCCGAGAACGCCATCCGCCTGTTCGCGTCCCTCCGTGAAGCCGTCCACGCCCTTGACGCCGCCGGCCTCGCCGGGCTCGTGGATCGCCGTGACCGCCTCGTCGCCACCGCCGTCACGCTCCGTCTCGATGGCCGCGTCGTCGGTCGCGGCAGCGACGCCTCCGACGACGGCGCGACGCTCCGTCGCGCCGCCGCCGCCGCCATCGCCGAGGCCCGTGACCGGCTGCCCGTCGGCAACACCGCCGCCGCGGAGGCCGAACGAAAGGCCTTGGCGCGGCGATTGACCATCAGTCTTGAACTTGGCGGCGACCTCGTGCCCGTTTCGCCCTCCACCTACGCCGAGGCCGACCTCCTTGCCCTCCGAGGCATCGAGGGCGTGGGCGTGCGACTCGGCGACGCGCTCCGCGTCGTCTCGCCGGCCACCATGCTGGTCAACGCCATGAGCCCGGGCGACGCGCTCGTGGCCGCGATCTCCGCCGCGTCGGGCGACCCGCTGCTGGCCGTTCGCACCGATCCCAGGGCCCAGCCCCCGGCCATCGCCGCCGCCAAGGGCGCGACGTTCTACAAGTTCCAGGTGACCCACCTCGCGCAGCTGGATGCCGACGGGCAACCGACCTTTCTCTTCCGAGGAGGCAAGGTCGTATCCCAACGCGACATCACCGTCGACTCGCTCCGTCGTCAGGCCGACGCCCACGTCGATTGGCTCGTGCGATGGGATGCCGCCCGGCGGTCGGAGCCCCCCGATTGGCCCAGAGGGGCCTACCTCCCTGCGCGAGACGCCTACGAGCCCGCGGCTGCATCGCTCGCCGAGTTCGCCCTCGTCACCTACGCGATCCATCGTTTCATCGCCGTCAAGGCCACGTTTCAGGATGGCCCGGACGCATGGCGCGTGGTGCGACCCGGCGCGGCCGCGGCCGCACCGCTCCGGTTCGGCGTGCGACGACTCGAGCAACAGCCCCTGACCAACATCGATGCCGGCCCGATGTTCGGCTGCCTTCGCTCGATGGTGGCCATGGCGCCCTACGAGAACGTGCCCGTCGCGGCAGGCATCATCCCGCCCGAGGTCGTGGCCCACGACCCGTCGCTGGCCATGCTGTACACGGCCTCGTCGGGCTGGAGCGAGCAGGTGCCTCCCAACGCCCGTGCCTTCGCGGCGTTCGTGCTGGCCCGGCGAGCCACGCTGGTGCCCGGCGAACCCGGACGCGACGATCGCATCGCCGCCGCCCGCGCCGCCGTCCGCTCCATCTTCCGAGAGACCCGCCCCGAGATGCTCGTCATGCACATGCCGTGGCTTGGCTGGGCCGAGTTGATGCTTGCCGGCGGGGGAGACGTCCCCGCGGCGCCCGCCCTCCGCGACATGCGAGACCTGGTCTGGAAGTTCCAGGTGACCGACGCGGACGCGGGCAACGAAGGCCCCGATCTGGTCGGTGGCATCGTCTTCACCAGTTCCGCCGAGCTGCTCCCCACCTCCCAGAGTCTCCGCCCGCTGGCCTTCCTCGCCACGATGATGGGCGATGCTCGCCTCACCGACGCCTCGGAGCGGCCGATGCAGGTGGCTCGCATGCTGCGATCGCTGCGGTTTGTTCGCCAACTCGCCATGGACGAGGCCGCCTGTCACGCCGCGGCCAACCCCTCGATGGCCCTCATGGGCGTGCGGGCCGCCACGTGGGACATGAGGCAATCGCCGGAGGCCACCGCGCTGGCGCTCCTGACGGTCTGCAACTCGCTCGAAAGTCTGGCGGCGATGTCGCCCGCCAAGGGCCCCGACACGACCCGTTGAGCATGCCCCCGCAGAGGCGAGATCGGGGCCGCCATTCGGGCCGGGATTCGCGGAAAAAGCGGACGAAAAACCCCCCTGCGCCTACCATTGGCCTCGAGCAATCGGCGGCGTCGCGGCGGTCGCTTGGGCCGCGTGCGGACCCCTTCCCGGGAAGGGGTCGCAGGCCCTGCGGGCGAGTGCCGCGACTGACGTCGATTGCCAGGAGATTGCACGGACATGGCCCAGTTCGATCGGCACCGGACGCCACTGTTTTCCCCCCTGTGGTCTCCCGACGGCGCGGAAGGCGGCGGCGACGCCGCCTCGCCCGGCGAGAGCGTCGCCCCCGAGCGCATCGTCGAGCAGGACATCGTCCGCGAGCTCAAGGACTCGTACCTCACGTACGCCATGAGCACGATCGTGGACCGGGCGCTGCCCGACGTCCGCGACGGTCTCAAGCCCAGTCAGCGCCGCATCCTCTGGGGCCTCAACGACCTGAAGGTGCGCCCGGGCCGCAAGCACATCAAGTGCGCCAAGGTCGTCGGTGAAGTGATGGGCAGCTACCACCCGCACGGCGACGCCGCGTTGTACGGCACGCTGGTGCTCATGGCGCAGACCTGGCGCATGCGCGTGACGATGGTCGATCCGCAGGGCAACTTCGGCTCGATCCTGGGCGACCCGCCGGCCTCGTACCGCTACACCGAGTGTCGCATGGATCGGGCGGCGGCCGACATGCTGGCCGACGTCGAACT
The DNA here is from genome assembly GCA_903929885.1 of uncultured Phycisphaerales bacterium. Taxonomy (GTDB): domain Bacteria; phylum Planctomycetota; class Phycisphaerae; order Phycisphaerales; family UBA1924; genus UBA2402. The sequence continues at coordinate 33,281 of CAIYWI010000047.1, read as the reverse complement.
GGGCACCGTCGACATGCAGGAGAACTACGACGGCACGCGGATGGAGCCCACGGTGCTCCCGGCGAAGCTGCCGAACCTGCTCATCAACGGCGGCGTGGGCATCGCCGTGGGCATCGCGACCAGTCTTCCGCCGCACAACCCCTCCGAAATCCTCGACGCGATCACCCGCGTGATCGAGGCCGACCTCGCGTCGCGCCCCATCGGGCTCGACGAGCTGATGCGAGACGAACTGGACGCGGCTGGCAACGTCGTGCGACTGGGCGTCAAGGGGCCGGACTTCCCCACCGGCGGGGTCATCATGGGCCGCCGGGGCATCGTCGAGGCCTACCTCAACGGGCGCGGCAAGGTGGTGCAGCGGGGCGTCTGCCGCATCGAGGAGATCGAGAAGTCCGGCCGCCACCGCATCGTCATCGACGAGATTCCCTACATGACGAGCCAGGGCACGCTCTTCGAGGCCATCAAGGACGCCATCGAGGAGGAGAAGATCACCGACGTCTCGTACGCCAACGACGAGTCGGGCCGCGAGGCGTCGACGCGGATCGTGCTCGAGCTCAAGAAGGGGGCCGATCCGCGCGTGGTCGAGCACCAGCTCTACGAGTTCACGCCCCTGCAGCAGACCTTCGGCATCCAGAACATCGCCCTTGTCCGCAACCAGCCCCGGACCCTCAGTCTCCGCGAGATGATCGACTGCTATGTCGAGCATCGCGTCGAGGTGATCCGTCGTCGCACCGAGCACCTGCTCCGCGAGGCCAAGCGTCGCGGTCACGTGCTCGAGGGCATGATCCACGCGGTGTGCGACCTCGACGAGGTGATCCGCCTGATCCGCTCGAGCGCCAGCGGTGAGGAGGCGATCCGCCGCCTCATGGATCGCCGCTACCGCATCGCGCCGGACCATCCGCACGCGCCCAAGCTGCCGGCCCGGCTGCTCGAGCGAGTCCGCGCGGCCGACCCCGTTGGCGGCGTGCAGCTCACGCGGGTGCAGGCCGAGACGATCGTCGGCATGCGGCTGCGTCAGTTGACGGGCCTCGAGATCGAGAAGTTGGCGGCCGAGTACCGCGAGGTGAGCGACTCGATCCGCGAATACGAGCGCATCCTGGCCGATCGCCGGGTGATCCTGGGCATGGTGCGCGACGACTGCGTCGAGATGCGTGCCGCCTACGACTCGCCCCGTCGCACCCGCATCGAGGAGGGCGAGGCCGACATCGCCATCGCCGAACTCATCCCCGTGTCGGACGTGGCCGTCACCATCAGCCACCACGGCTACGTCAAGCGCGTCCCGCTCGACACCTACCGCCAACAGGGCCGAGGCGGCAAGGGCATCCGCGCCAGCGAGTCGAAGGAAGACGACTTCATCGAGCACGTCTTCGTGGCCAGCACGCACGACGACCTGCTCTGCTTCACCGACACCGGCCGCGTCTTCCGCATGAAGGTCTTCGAGATCCCGGAGATGTCGCGGACGAGCATGGGCCGCGCGTTCATCAACCTCATCAACCTCGCCCAGGGCGAACGAACCTGCGCCTACCTCAACGTCAAGGACTTCGAGGCCGGCAGCGACTATCTCACCTTCGTCAGCAAGGGCGGCATCGTCAAGCGCACCGCCCTCAAGGACTACCGCAATGTCGGCCGCTCGGGCCTCATCGCGGTCGGGCTCAAGGAGGGCGACTCGCTGCTCGACGTCACCAAGACCGGCGGACGCGACGACCTCCTGCTCGCCACGGCCAAGGGCATGGCCATCCGCTTCAACGAGGAGGACGTCCGGCTCATGGGCCGTCCCGCCGCTGGCGTCAAGGGCATCGAGCTCGAGGAGGGCGACAGCGTCATCGGCGTCGTCGCCGTCCCCATGGATGTCGGCGCCGACGGCGAGACCGTCACTCGCGACCCCTCGCTCTGCCTGCTCACCATCACCGAACGCGGGTACGGCAAGCGCACCGCCATCGACGAGTACCGCGTCCAGCCCGAGGTGGGCCCCGCACGATCGCAGTCTCGCGGCGGCAAGGGCCGCGCCGACATCAAGACCGGCGAACGCAACGGCGATTCCGTCGCCGCCCTGGGCGTGCTCGCCACCGACGATGTCGTCGTGATCAGCAAGGGCGGACAACTCGTCCGAACGCCCGCCTCCGAGATCCGCGAATGCGGCCGGGGCACCATGGGCGTTCGCGTCGTGTCGCTCAACGACGGCGATTCGGTCGTCGCCGCGGCTCACGTGCCCGAGAGCGACGCGGCGCCCGGCGACGTCGCCGCCCCGTCGACCGAGCCCTGAGCCGCATGGGTCGACGCACCCATGTCCATCACGGGATGGTGGCGTGACGCGCTCGTGCCCGACTACGGTTGACCGCCGCCCGGCGGCTTCCCATGCCCACGCACTGGTCCGACGACATCACCGTCTGTGAACTGGCCGACGAGCCCGCCCTCTCCGAGGAACTCTCCGGCCTCGCTTCCCTTCTCGAGCAGCGACCCGAGCGGGCCTCGCATGTCGTGCTCGACTTCTCTCAGGTGTCGTACGTCAACAGCTCGAATCTCGGGCAGTTGCTGTCGCTCCGCAAGCTCCTTGACGCACGCCGGCGCATCATGGTCCTCTGCGCGGTCTCCGAGCAGGTCATGTCCGTCTTCCGCATCACCGGCCTCCAGCGAGTCTTCAGGGTCGCGCCCGACACGCTCACCGCCCTGGCCATGCTCCAGCTCGACGACGCCCGCGGCTCCTGATCGGTGCCCCGATCCAGGGGGGCGTCGCTCCTCCCGCGGCCGTGCGTCGACCGAGTTTCTCCGGGTCGAGGGCCGTGCCCGTCGATGCGAATCACGCCTCGCCATGGTCTGGCGAGGGCCCCGCGAGGCCCTTACCCTTGCGTCTCGAGGCGAACGGGCGTCCGTGCCCGCGCCGCTCGCGCAGCGCACCCCGCGTCGACCGGAGTACCCGACCGATGAACACTCAGCGATTCCAGACGATCCTGCTCTTCGGCGCGCCGGGCGCCGGCAAGGGAACGCAGGGCAAGATCCTCGGCAACATCCCCGGGTTCTACCACCTCTCCTGCGGCGAGGTCTTCCGCACGCTCGACATGTCCAGCGACCTGGGCCGCACCTTCGTCAAGTACTCGAGCACGGGCCGGCTCGTCCCCGACGACGTGACCATCCGCATGTGGCACCAGAACATGCACGCCCGCACGGTGCTCTCCGACTACAAGCCCAACGCCGACATCCTCATCCTCGACGGCATCCCGCGGAACGTCAACCAGGCGCGTCTGCTCAAGAACCACATCAACGTCCTGCAGATCGTCCACCTCGTCTGCCCCGACAAGGAGGAGATGATCAAGCGCCTCCGACGCCGCGCGCTCAAGGAGAACCGCATCGACGACGCCAAGGAGGAGACGATTCGCAAGCGGTGGGAGGTCTACGAGAGCGAGACGTTCCCCGTGCTCGACTACTACCCCTCGGAGATCATCCGCGAGGTCGACGCCACAGGATCGCCCGCGGGCGTGCTCCAGCACATCCTCGAGTGCGTGGTTCCCATCCAGGAACGCCACTTCAACAACCCCATCACCGGCGAGAAGGTCGAGCACCCCGCGCCCGAGGTGGTTCCCCCCGCCAAAAAGCGTCGCGAGGTCCGCAAGCGCCGCGTCAAGAAGTGATGGGCCCCAGTGATGGGCCCCAGTGACGGGCCCCAGTGACGGGCCTTGGCTGACGGGCGCGTCCCGATGGACAAGCCCTGAGCAATGCCTCATTGGGTGGCGGCGATCGTCGCGGGCCGGCTGTTTGTTCTGCGTCCCGGCCGGTCATGACCCCGATGCGTTGCGGAGGCTGCGGTGTCGCCGCTCGGCTTGCAAGGCCGACAGCCCCAGCGACCCGCCGATGGTCTCCCAGTCGTGGCCCGCCTTCCTCCGCACGAGGATCGCGATGTCGCGCGTGGCGCGGCTGCAGCGATGGCGAGAGGCTTGGTCGGTCGTTGCCAACGCCGTGGCGATCTCCGCGTGCGAGGCGCCCGCGGCGAGCATCAGCAACGCCGCACGCGATTCGGGCTCGAGCACGTCGAGCGCCTCTCGCATCGCCGCTCGCTCCTCCACCGTGGCGATGACGGACGCCGCCTCCGAATGGTCTCCCGCCGGAACGACCGCGTCGTCGTCGAGCGTGACGTGGTCGCTCCGACGCTTGAGGGCATGGTCGTCCCGCGCATAGCGGGCCAACTTGTTGCGCAGGGCGACCGCGAGCACCCGGCGCTGTGATTCTGGCGGCAGCGCCAGCACGCCGTTCCGCTGCTTGAGCAGGTCGCCGGCCAGACTTTGGACCACGTCCATCGAATCGCGTCGGTCACGGTCGCGTCCCCGCATCATGCCACGTGCCATCGTCAGCATGAGGCTCGTCAGGCGTTCCCAGTCTCCCGGTTGGTTATCCGACGACGAACCAGCTATGCGCGTGTCCTTCATACGGCCGACTCCCTCGTTTTTTCGCCAAGGCACGTCACGTTTCCACACGGAGCGCACTGTTCGGGGGACTTCCAGTATACTGCATTTCACCGAATTGCCCGCGACGCCGCCCATTCATTTGCGTGAGCGACCGCCCAGTCCAATCGAGGGCGGTGTCGTGGTGTCGCCGCGCCAGCCGTCGCTGTCGACCGTCCGGAGCTTCGCCTGCGCTCGCGGCGACGCGGCGGGCGGCCGTCGATGCCATCGTGCCCACGGTGTCCATGGTGCCCTTCGTGCCCGGCCCGACCGCCGTCGCTCCGGGAGGCCATCGTGACGCCGCCGCCCTCCGATGATCGACGGTGGGCGGCGATCGTCGAGGCCGCATGGTCCAAGGGCCATCCTCCAGACCTGCAGGCCCTCACGGCCGATCTTGATCGCGATGATGACGCCGCGTGGTGCGAGATGCTGGTGGCCGACGCCGAGTGCCGCTCCGAACGCCGCAGGTCGCCTTCGCTCGGCGACTACTTGGCCCTCTTCCCTTGGCTCAAGCCAGGCTCTCGAACCGTGCAGGAGTTGCTCGCCGTCGAGGTGGCGGAGTCGTCGAGCGTCGAGTCGCCCGGGTTGGAGTCCTCGCTGCTGGCTCGCCACGGCGACGCCTTCGCCGGCGACGTTCGCATGGTCCTCGAAATGTACGCCCTCCTCCGCGGGGAACGCGTCCCGCGGCCAGATCCGGCCCCCGGCGACTCGCTCGGCAAGTATCGACTCCGTCGTCCGCTGGGCCGGGGTGCGTCGGGTCAGGTCTGGTTGGCGTGGGATGGGGAACTCGACTGCCTCGTCGCGATCAAGCTGATCGCGCCGTCGCTCGACGTCGAGCATCGCACCAGGGCGCTTCTGGCCGAGGCGAGGGCCGCCGCGAGCCTGCACCATCCCAATGTCGTCGGCGTGCGCGCCGCGGGACGCTTCCCGCCCCCGAACGATTGGTTCTACATCGAACTGCAACTCTGCGGCGACCCCGCGCCGACGCCGGATGACCCCAAGGCCGTCGCGGTGGGACAACCGCTCACCGAAGTCCGTTCGCGATTCGCCGCCCACTGGCGGACCATCGCCGGGTTGATGGCCGACATCGCCCGCGGCGCCGTAGCCGCTCACGCCCAAGGCGTCGTTCATTGCGACCTCAAGCCCGCCAACATCCTCGTCACCCCCTCCGGACGCGCCATGGTCGCCGACTTCGGCCTCTCCGCGTCGACGCTGCTGCCCGCCGGCAGTTCCTCGGGCGTCCCTGACGGCGCCGACGACGTCCGACGCACGCTCACGCTTCGCTCCGTCGCCGGCAAGACCTTCCGCGGCACGCCCGCCTACATGAGTCCCGAACAGGCCAGGGGTGAGCCCGCTCGACCGCTCAGCGACGTCTACGGCATGGGCGCCGTGCTTTTCTGGCTGCTCTGTGGCAACGACCCGTACGTGGGCGAACCCGGCGAAACATGGCGGCAACTGCTGATCCGCATCGGCGATCCCGCCCGTCCGGCGCCGTCGCTGCCCGCCGGCATCCACGCCACGCTCGGCCGCATCTGCCTCAAGGCCATGAGCAAGCGCGCGGAGGATCGATACCACTCGGCCTCGGCCTTTCTCGCCGACATCGAGGCCGTGATGGCCCGCAGGGTGCCCTCGGGCGTCGGTCCCGACTCGCGTCTTCAGTCCGTCGCGCTCTGGGTTCGGCGGCACGCGTGGCGGCTGGGCGTGGTCGCCGCGGCGGGCCTGGGTCTCGCCACCCTGAGCGTCGTGGCGATGGTGCAGCGCGCGGAAGCGATGAAGCGAGCCGAGGAGTTGAAGACGATCGGCGACTTCCAGGCAAGGATGCTCCGTCAGGTCGATCCGGCCACCGCGGGCATGTGGCTCAAGGGGATCCTCAAGCAGCAACTTCACGAGGCGGTCGTCGAAGCCGGATGGATGACCGAGGAGCAGCGAGTCGAGGAACGCGAGACCTTCGCGGAACTGCTCGCCCGCACCGACGGCGACGCCGCGGCGAATGCGTTGATCGACATGACAATCCTCCGGCCCGCCGTCGAGGCGGTCGAGGCGGACTTGCGGGATCAGCCGCTCGTGGCGGCGAAACTGCTCGAGGGACTCGCGGACCAGTACGAGGATCGAGGGTTCCAAGACGACTCCGCGCGGCTTCAGTCCAAAGCCGTGGAGTTGCGGCGGCGCGAACTGGGCGACGACCACCCCGACACGCTTGCCGCCATGGAGAACATGGGGTACATGCTGCAGTCGGCCGGACATCACTCGCGGGCGGAGGGCATCTTCCGCGACACCCTCGATCGGAGGCGTCGCATCCTGGGCGAGGAGCATCCGGACACGCTCGTGTCCATCGACAGCATGGCCAACATCCTCCAACTTCAGGGAAGGGACGGGGAAGCCGAGCCGTATCGACGCGAGGCCCTCGAGAAGGCCCGTCGCGTGCTTGGCGTCACGCACGAGCACACGCGTAGCTTCATGAACAGCATGGCGATGCTCCTGAGCGCCAACAACCGGCTGATCGAGGCGGAACGCCAGTATCGCGAGGCGCTCGAGTGTTGCCGGCGAGGGGTCGGCGACGATCATCCGCACACGATGATCGCCGTGCAGAACCTTGCCGCGACCCTCAAGGCGCTGGGCCGCATGGGCGAGGCCGAACCGCTCATGCGCGAGGCGGTCGAGATGGGCAGACGCATTCACGGGGCGGAGCACCGCTCGACGCTGCTCGCCCTCTGCTCGCTCGCCGACCTGCTCGACGCCGCCGAGCAGTTCGCCGCCTCGGAACCTGTCGCCCTCGAGGCCCTCGACCTCTGTCGACGGACGCTCGGAGGTGATCACCGATTCACGCTTTCCCGCTTGCACGTCATGGGCACGGTGCTGCTGGAACTCAACAGGCCCGCCGAGGCCGAGGCCCGATGCCGGGAGGCCTGGGAGAAGCGGCGACTCGTGCTCTCGGCCGAGGATCCCCGCACCCTCGATTCACTTGCCGCCATGGGGGCGGCCATCGAGGCCCAGGGGCGATACCAAGAGGTCGTCGACCTCCTCGCCGCCGCCGAACCCGCGGCACGCGCGATCGCCGTCGAGGCTCGCCCGCCGACGCTCGGTGCGTGTCTTGCAGTGCTCGGCAGCGCCCGAGCGAGGTTGCCCTTCGACGAGAGCCGGTTCGTGATGGCGGAGGCCAACCTTCTCGAGGCGCAGGCTCTCTTGCTCGAGGCCGGCGGGGCGACGAATCGCCGGACGCAAGCATGCGTGCGGGCCATCGTCTCGCTCTACGACGCGTGGCATGCCGCCCGGGCCGAGCCGCGATTCAAGGACGAGGCCACGTCTTGGCGACTGAGGCTGGTGGAGCATCCCTCGGGGGCGCCGACGTCGCTGGGACCGTGAGCGGCTCAAGTCCCTCGCCTCGAGCAACTCAGTACCGCAGCACTGAGTGCACGTCGCCGTAGCTCGTCAGCCGCTCGCGTCCCTTGAGGAACTCGAGCTCGATGAGCACCGAGAGCCCGGCGATGACCGCGCCGCCCTCGGACGCGAGCTGACAGCACGCCGCGAGCGTGCCCCCCGTGGCCAGCAGGTCGTCGACGATGAGCACCCGCGAGCCCGGGCGAACGGCGTCCTCGTGCATCTGCAGGGTGTCGGTGCCGTACTCGAGCGCGTAGGTGACGCCTCGCACCTTGCGGGGGAGCTTCCCCGCCTTGCGCACGGGGATGAAGCCCGCCGACAGGGCCTGGGCGATGGCGATCCCGAAGATGAACCCCCGCGACTCGGCCCCCAGCACCGCGTCGATTCGCTCCGTGCGGAACGGGTTGGCCATCAGTTCGACCGCCAACGCCAATCCCTGCGGGTCGGCCAGCAGCGGCGTGAAGTCCTTGAAGACGATTCCCGGCTTGGGATGGTCCGGCACGTCGGCGATGAGCGTCTTGAGGTCCGGCAGCGTGTGCACGAGCTTCTCCACTTGGCGGCGATTCGCGGGCGGCGGCACCGTGGCCGACCGGGAGGATAGTGCCGGGCCGCGCCCAAGTCCGCATCGCTACCATGCCCGCATGATCGGCTGCCAGATCGACCCCAAGCTCGAGCGACACCAGTCCGAGGCCTTCCGCTTCCCCCTGGGCGTCTTCCCCGTCGAGCAGATGACGCCCAAGCCGGGCTACTCGCTCCACTTCGAGCCCGCCGACGGCGACGAGCACGAGGGCGAGTGGGAGGCATGGCCCGATCGCTACGTCTTTGACATCGTGATGTCGGCCGAACGCGTCGAGGCCTTCTGCAAGCTGCTGCTGGAGATGCTCCCGTCGAGAATCTACCCGATCGTCGACCTGCTGGGGCAGGACGCCTATCGCGAGGTCGATCCCTACATGGCCTACGAACCGGTGCCTCGCGACCAGTTCCTCGACGGCATCCATCGATTCCGCCAGTTCTTCTACGACGACGGCATGGTCGGCTTCGGCGCGATGAGCGAAGAGCCCTTCCTCTACATCTTCGTCGACGAACACAAGATCGTCACCGTGCGGGCCGAACCCTCCCTCAAGGACCGAATCGAACGCCTGCTCAAGGCCTTCGACCTCGAACCCTGCGAGGACGCCACCGGCGCCGACGGCGCGAGCCACGAACACCGAACCGTCCTGGTCACCCCCGCCGACCAACCCGACCTGCTCGGACCCGACGAAATCGTCGAACGTCTCCGCGACGAGTGGGGGCTCATCCTCAACGTCGATCCCGATGGCAACCTCGACGAGGAGGGCAAGCCCCTGGGCACCACGCCGTGGCGACTCGTGGTCCGCGTCGAACGTGGCGGCGGGGGCTCCGAGGCCCGCCGCCGCATCCGCGAGCGATACGCCGAAGTGCTCCTCTACGCCAACTGCCTGCGCGTGGCCGAGGAAGCGGCCATCTCCCAGGTCGAGAAGATGGTGGGGGCCCGAAAGCCCGGCATCGAGGATGCCGTGGTGGTCGTGGCGGACCGCCTGCTCCCCGAGGCCATGGCCGAACTGCTCGGCGAGGCCAAGAAAAAGACCAAGTCCGCGGGGCCCACGCCCGTCTCCGGCACCGTCAAGCGAGGCCAGTGGCTCGAGTGAGCCGCACGGGTCTTGTTTGGGCCCGGCCCGCACGGCACGGGTGCGACCGGGCCACGCCTCCTCCCGCGGCTGCTTGTCGGCCGAAGGCGACCCTGCTATCATCCAGACCCGTCCCGGCGCGTCCGAGGCGGGTTGTCCGACTTGACTCGAAGCGTCGTTCCGAACTGGATAGTTTCATGCCGACGATCAACCAACTGGTCCGCAAGCCCCGCCGCCCCCTTCCCACCAAGTCGAAGGTGAAGGACATCGACGAATGCCCGCAGAAGCGCGGCGTGTGCCTGATCGTCCGCACCACGACCCCCAAGAAGCCCAACTCCGCGCTCCGCAAGATCGCCCGCGTGCGTCTTTCGAACGGCAAGGAAGTCACGGCCTACATCGGCGGCGAAGGCCACAACCTGCAGGAGCACTCGATCGTGCTCGTCCGCGGCGGCCGCGTCCGCGACCTTCCCGGCGTTCGCTACCACATCGTCCGTGGTTCGCTCGACTGCCTCGGCGTCGAAGGCCGCAAGCAGGGCCGCAGCAAGTACGGCGCGAAGAAGGGCAAGTCCTAAGTCAAATGTTCGTCCCGGCCGCCGCGTGGCGTCGCCGGGGGCAGTAATCGCTCCGAGAACGCCCAGCCCGGCGCGGAGCGGTGAACGGTCAGGGGCCCCTCCGGGTCTCGCAGCCACAAGGAGTATCGAATGGGCCGCAAGAGCTTTACCGCCGCAGACACCCAGCTTCGTCCCGACCCGCGTTTCAACGATCGCGTGGTCGCCCGCTTCATCAACTGCGTGATGTTCGATGGCAAGAAGGCCGTCGCCCAGCGTTGCGTCTACGACGCCTTCGACATCATCCAGGAGAAGCTCTCGAAGGAGACCGTCCCCGAGGCCCCCAAGGAGGCCATCGAGGTCTTCCACCGAGCCATCGACAACGTCAAGCCCTTCGTCGAGGTTCGCAGCAAGCGAATCGGCGGCGCCAACTACCAGGTGCCCATGCAGGTCAACAAGAAGCGCCAGCAGAGCTTGGCCTTCCGCTGGATCCTCGAGGCCGCCCGCTCCGAGAAGGGCCGCCCCATCTCCAGCCGCCTCGCCGATGAGCTCTACAACGCCGCCCGCGGCGAGGGCAAGGCGATGGCCACCCGCGACCAGACGCACCGCATGGCCGAGGCCAACCGCGCCTTCGCCCACTTCGCGAACTGATCGCGGTCCTCATTCCGGTTCACGCCCGCAAGCCCGCTCACGCGGGCTTGTTTCTTTGTGTCTGCGGCTCGCCGACGCGGTCGCCGCCTGACTTGCAACCTGCCGGGATGGCCCCGCGGCGCCGCGCCCCAAGCGACCCCCGACACCTCCTCGAGCGTCGCGAAGCGATCGGCGCGGGGACCGAGCACCGTGGCCGGCCAGACTCGCGACGGGGAGCGATCGAGTTGCGAGAGGGAAGGGAGCATGGTCACGCCCGTCGCCATCGTCGAGCGTGACCGAAGTCGCCGCTTGCAACGCCCGCCCGGGAAGCCCCACGAAAAAACCCGCGAGCGTCGCTCGCGGGTTTCGGGGAGTTCGGTGAAGATCGGCCGTTTCAGCGAGTCGGAACGAAGTTCCAGTCGGGCTTGGTGGCCCAGTTGCTCCACTTCATCATGTCGCGAAGGTCCTCGACGCTCTGCATCTCGACGTGACCGTCGAACGAGACCGTGACGGCCTTCTTGAAGTGACGGAAGTCCATCATGCCCCAGTTGGCCACCGACTGACGCGGGTCGAAGTTGTTGCTGGTCACCCAGCCGCCGCCCAGCGTGAAAGCCGCACCGTTGTAGCCGCGGTTGCGGGGGTGCGGGCGGGGCGGGGTGATCATCCAGTAGCCCGGACGCACGGTGCCGCTGGTCGGGTCGCCAGCGCCCCAGCTCCACCACGAGCCGTCGCGAACGTCGCCGCCCCGGGAGCTGCCAAAGACCATCAGCTTCGAGGGGTAGTTCACCTGCGAGGCATCGCCAAGATAGAACCGACCGCCCGAGGTGAAGGGGTTGGGGCCGGGGCCGACGGTGCCGTTGGCGCCCGGCGGGTTGCGGAACGCGCCGTGCGTGAAAGCGCCTCCGATGTACACGCCGTTGTAGCCGAACGACGGGTGATACGCCACCGCGGCGGCGTATGAATCGGCGGAGTACTGCACATACGACGGTCCATCCGGCATCGCGCCCTTGGGACGAGCGAAGAAGTCGGCGAACGTCGCCTTGTCGAACTGCATCTGATCGTGCGGGTAGTTCGTGCGACCCACGAACATCCACGTCCACACCTTCGCGATCGAATGCCACATCACGTAGCGACGATCGAACGGGTCGGGCGGATACATCGCGTACGTCGTCGTGGAGTGGACCCAGTCCCAGTGCGCCGCACTGGGCATGAAGCGGTCGCGCGCGTCAGTCAAGTAGCCCGAATAGGCCTTCATCTGCTGGTTCGCCGCGGCCTGCTCCTTCAGGGCCCGGCCCATTTGCCGCGTCTTGCCCAGGGCCGGCAGCAGGATGCCGATCAGCAGCGCAATCAGCGCGATCACCACCAGCAACTCGATCAGCGTGAAGCCGCGGTCGGTCTTGGACTCTTGTCGAAGCGTCGTCACGGATGGGCACTCCTTCTTCTGCCGCTCTTCGCGGGAGCGGCGTTGCGGTCCGACTTGGGCAGCACGTCCTTGTCTGCCTTCAACGTCCTCATCAACCCCCACCTGGCCGCCCCACGCCAGTGGTCGCCAGTCCGCCACGCGGGGGCAGAACGCCACCGCTCCCATACAATACCCCAAACTCCCGGCAGCCGTATCGGATTCCTTCGGAAATCCTCACCCAAGATAAACCAATTCGCGGATGTTCATGTTCCGTAAGGAAGGGGGCGGCCAGCGCCCTCAGGGCATCGCCATCGCCTCGACGTACACCTCGTGCAGGCGGCGGATCATCACCTCCGCCGGAAACACCCCCAGACACTCCTCGCGACCTCGCGCCGCCAAGGCGTGCCGTGCCACCTCGTTCTCGGCACACCAGAGGATCGCCTCCCGCAACGCGGCCACGTCGCCGGCCTTGACCAGACGCCCGGTCTCCATCTCGCGGCAGACCTCGCCCGTCCCGTCAACGTCGTACGCCACCGGGCACACCCCCGCCAGCAACGCTTGTGGCACCGTCCGGGGCAGACCCTCCCGCAGACTCGGATGGGCCAGCACGTCCATGCACTTGATGAGGTCGGGGATCCGATCGGGGGACGCCAATCCGGTCAGAATCAGGTTGCACGGGCCTTCATCCTCGTGTCGCGCATCAAGCTCCCGGACCGTCAGCCCGAGTTCTCGTGCCCTCCAGAGCAGTCGCGTGCGCCACCACCCGTCGCCGACCCACAGCAGTTTCCATGTGGGGTTGGCCCGCAGCGACTCGGCCATCGCTTCCAAAAGGTCGTCGTGCCCCTTGTGCTCCGCCAGACGCGCCACCGTGCCGATCACGAAGTCTCGCGCGCCGAGCCCCAGGTCGGCTCGCGCCGCCGCCCGTTCATGCGAGGTCCACGTGGTCAGGAAGGGCTCCGTCTCCATGCCCGACCGCACCGTGACGTATTGCTCGGGCGTGCCGATCCCCTTGGCCAGGAACTGCCGCGTCATCGCGTCGGCCACGCTCACGATTTTCTGGCAACGCTTCGCGGCGAGCCGCTCGGCCCCCGCATAGATCGCGTTGGCCGCCATTCGCTTCAGTCTCGCCACCCCCGTCCCCTCGAGCGGCATGAACGGCGGACCGTGGATCGTGTGCACGATCGCGGGCAGCCGCCCGCGATGAGCCCGCATCGAGCCGAACGCGCCGGGCGAGTGCGAGGCCTGTCGGACCGACCATGCCGCCAATCGCCCGAGAATGCCCGCCTTGCTGCTGTGCGTGTGGACCACGTCGGGGCCGACCGCGGCAATCAGCGTCTTGAGTTCGCCCATGCACCGTCGATCGGCCGTCCACGACACGTCTCGCACGAGGTGGGGCACCTCGTGGAGCACCAGCGGACACACCGGTCCGCCCGTGGGCGTCTCCTCTTCGCCTCGGCGGCACCGCTCGTTGAAGGCCTTCACTCGCTCGAGCATCGACCCTTCGGGCCCTTGGATCGGTCCGTACGCCAGATGGACCCGGTGCCCGAGTCGCGCCTGCCCCTCGCACGAGAGCACCGTGTTCTCCTGCGACCCGCCCACGATGAGCCGCGTCGAGATGTGCAGGATCCGAAGTGGAACGGGGGTGTTCATGTCGATCCCCAAGGATACCGGGCCCGCGCGATCAAGTGGTCCGCCCCGGGTTCCGCACGCATCGGCTCATGCACGACGCCCGACCACCACCCGTGGCAGGCCGTCGATGTCCCGCAACACCCGCACGTCGGTCAGCAGGGGGTTCGCCCCGGCGAGGTCGGCCGCTTCCGAGGCGTGGCATGCCGCCGTCTCGATCAGCATCAGCCCGCCGGGCTTGACCAACGCCGGTCCCGCTGACATCAGCGGCCGAATGAGGTCGAGGCCGTCGCTTCCCCCGCGAAGGGCCACGTGCGGCTCGTAGTCCTTCACGTTGGGTTCCACCGCATCCCATTCGTGATCGGGGATGTAGGGTGGATTCGACACCAGGTAGTCGATCGAATCGATGCCGCGCGTCGAGGGCACCTCCGCCAAGGGTTCGAGCAGGTGGCCCTGCACCGCGTCGAGGCGATCGGCCACGCCCAGCCGGTGGGCGTTGGCCTTGGCCACCTCGAGGGCGTCGGCGGAAAGGTCCGAGGCGACTGCGCGGGCGCCGGGAAGGTGGCGCAGCAACGCAATGGCGATGCAGCCGCTGCCCGTGCAGATGTCGGCGATCAGTCGTCCGTCTCCCTTGGTCGACGCGCCGGGGTGGACGGCGCGATGGTGCTGCAGCACCTCCTCGACGATCGTCGCCGTCGATGGCCGCGGAATGAGCACGCGACGATCGACCTTGAAGTCGATGCCGAAGAATCTGGCCTCGCCGACAAGGTACTGGACGGGTTCGTGCTTGAGGGCACGCGCCACCAGATCGCGAAGCGACTGCCGCTCGCTCGGACTCGCGGGACGATCGGGGTCGGTGTACAGGCTCAGCCGTTTGCACCCCAGCACGTGCTCAAGGAGCATCTCGGCCTGAATCCGCGGCGAGTCGAGGTCCTTGCGAGTGAAGGTGTCGATCATCCAGGCGAGCAGTCGCCTGGTTGTCCACGGATCCTGACTGGCGGGGGCTGATGCCAACCGTCAAGCATACGAACCCGAACGGCGCGAAAGGACCGATCGAGTCGCTCAACCCTTGGTCGGTGCGGGGGCCGCCTTGGTCGCGACCTTCTGCTCCGTCGCGGGTGACACGACGCGCACGCGGGCATCGGCCCGGCGAGCCGGCGACTCGTCCTTGCCCATCACCCGGATCTTGCCGCGGACGCGGGGCATGTCGGCGGGCAACTCAAAGACGGCTCGCGGCTCGATGGTGCGGGTCTTGGCCTCTCGGCGAGGCGAGGCGGAAGCGTCGCTCGCGTCGGCAGCCTTCGGCTCCGCCGCGGGACTGGCAAACGTCCTGATCCCGCCGGTGTAGTTGTTGTCGGCCAGCCATGAACGCCGAGCCTCCTCGACGCGAGCGGCAAGTTTCTCCTGCGAACGGGCGAACGGGTTGCTCCAGTGGTTGTCGCCCCGACGCACCTCGACGGGCGTGAAGGGATCGATCTCGAAGCGGCGGGGTTCCTGCTCGAACCCGAACAGTCCCGGCACCGACACGACGATCGTGGCCGGGGCGTCGGGGCCCGCGCCGTGACGAATCGCACCCTCGTTCACGCTGCGTGTCGCGGCCTTGGACGACCCGTCGCGACCGATGAACGGGCGACCCGTGACCGACGCGGCGGGGGAGGCGAGGAACGCCTTCGATGGAGCCGTCGTCCGGCATGCCGGAGCGGAGCCTGTGCACGCGGACTGCGCAGGCGACTGCGCGACGGCAAGGCACGCGACGACCCCAAGTGTTGAAAGCAGCATGCTCGTTTCCCCTCGTCTGATGATGTCAGGACCGCCTCGTTCGCCGCCGACGCGACGACGCGAAGAGACTCCCCACGCATGACTTACGATGCGCACTTGCCGGGGAAAGACAAGGCCCAAGCCGTCAATTCCCGCCAAATCCGCGAGGGCGGCGGCGGCTATCAGACGCTGGACTCCCCGATCCCGGGCATCGAAGGTCCGCTTCCCCGTCGAATGCAGACCGCCAGCAGGTCGTCGTCCGCGATGCGGCCCCGCCATTCCTGCACGAGCTCGACGAGGTGGGGCGTCCAGTTCGAGGGTGACGGATCCCGCTTGAGCGCCGCCTCCACCCGCTGAAGCCCGAACTGCGTGCCACGCGTGTCGAAGGCCTCGTACAGCCCGTCGGTGATGAGCAGCAGCGAGTCGCCCTGGTGCAAGAGCGACTCCCGTTCCGCCTCGCCGAACTCGTCCGTCTCGACCACGCCCAGCAGCATGGTCGTGCCTTCGAGTCGCTCCACCGTCGCGTTGGCTCGCCTCACGTACATCGGGGGGTGCCCCGCGTTGGCGTGACGCACGCGCCCGGAGCCCGGATCGATCCACGCCGCGACGGCGGTGGCGTGGATGCCCTGCTGGGCCAGCGTCAGCAGGCAGTAGGTGTTGAGCCGTCGCAGGAGTTCGCCCGGTCCCAGTCGCGGGTGCTCGGCCACGATGCGATCGACCTCGCCCGAGAGGCGCGCCACGGTCATCGCCGCCGCCAGCCCGTGGCCGGTGACGTCGATCACCACCACCCGCATGCAGCCGTCGGGCGACACGCTGGCGTGCAGATAGTCGCCGCCGACCTCGTCGGCCGGCACGTGCGCGAACTCGAGCGTCAGGCCGGGCACCCGAACGTTCCACGGAAAGAGCCGGGCCAGCACCGCGCGGGCCTGGCCCAACTCGCGGCGGAGCGAGAAGAACCCGCGATGCACCATGCGGCTGCGGAATCGCCGCCCGTGGATTCGCAGCCGCAGCCAGCAGATGCCCATGCCCGGCACCAGGATCAAGGGCGAGAGGACCGCCGCCCCCAGGGAGCCAAGCAATCGCGACACCCAGCCCGACATCGATGACATCGAGAGCAGGGAGGTCGAGTCCGGGTTGATCGCCGTGGCCGCCAGGATCACCTGCAACGCTCCGTAGATCACCAGCACGGGCCACATCGGCGCGAGGCACTCCCGAACCGTCCACGGGAGAAAAAGGCAGCACAGCAGGTGGTAGGACATCAGGTTGAGGTAGCCGCCCGCGAGATACTCGGGCGACAGCATGACGCCCGCCACGTCGGTCGCCGCGCCGATGGCCACGCTCGTGTAGATCCAGAGATTGGCCGCGCGGAGCACTTCGCGTCGCGTATGCAGGTGCGGCTTGACTCGTTGCATGAACCACAGGGTTTGAGCGACCGAAGTCGCCACCGCGCACCCGTAGACGAAGATCTCGGCCCAGGAAGGCGCCGGTTCGGTCGCCCGCCATGGGGCCTTCGTGCCGTGTGCCGCGTACCAGCCGTCGATCGCCAGCAGGATCACGACCGGGGTCTGCATCAACAGGTTGATCAGGAGCAGCCACCCGAAGCGCCGGCGCAGCCACTGCTCGAGTTCCCGCTCGTAGTGGGGGTCGAATGCCGTTTCGTTCGGGGCCGCGTCGGTGCTCGTGGTCGGGGCGGAACTCATGGGATGGTGATCAGAGGGGGCGACGGGGAAGACGATCAGGGGGCAAATGGCAACGAGCCAGTCCGCGTCAGGTCGGCATAGACGGCCAGCACGCCGCGCACCTGGTCGGAGGCCTTGCGGTGGGTCTGCACGTGCAATCGCGAGCTCTCGGTCAGCGCGGCGGCGGCGGCGTGATCTCGCAGCAGTCTCGTCAGCAGATCGGCCCAATGCGTCGCCGACGAGGGATCCAGGCATGCGCACGTTCGTCCCGGCTGCAGCACCGTCGAGTGCGGATCGGTGGCCGACACCACGATGAGCCCGGCGCCCATCGACTCGAGCGTGATGCTGTGCTGCTCGCCCCGCGCCTCGGGGAGCGCCAGCACGTGCCCCTGCAGCACGAGGTCGCGTCGGCTCTCGAGGTCGTCGATCAGGCTCAGCCGGTCGAGCATCCCCAACTCGCGGGCCCATGTCCACAGTTCGCTCCGACGCGCAGCCAGCGCGTCGGCGAAGACCAGCAGGTCGAGCCCCGACGCGACGGCCTGCGAGCAGCCCTTGAGCGCCGCACGCCACGCGCCCGCGTCGCGCCCCGAGCCGATCATGAGGATCGAGGCGGGCGTGAGCGTCCCGACGCCGGGATCTCGCGGGCGCAGCTCCGCACTCGTCAGCACCCCCCACGGGATGCACCGCGTCCGCAGCGACGCGACCTGCCCGGACCGGCTCACCGGTCCCGCGGTCGCCGTCAACTCTCGTTCGATGAGCGGGTCGGCCGCGATGAAGAGGGTTCGCTCCACGCTCCTTGCGTCGGCCACCAGCGACTTGGCCGCCTCCGCCATGCCCGCTCGCCACACTTCCACCGCCAGCGGCGCGTTCACGTGGTCGGCGATCATCGATGCCAGTCGCCACGCCACGCCGCCGAAGACGTGCACCACGTCCACCGTGTCGTGGTCGCCCGACAGGTCGGCCAGCTTGCGCTCCAGTTCGAGCGCGGCCAGCCGCCGCCCGATCGCCAGCCCCGGCGCGTTGTACGTCACCACGCTCGTGAACACCCCCGACAGCTCCGCCGCGCCGCCCGGCGTCGATTCCATCACCCGCTGCGGCACCGCGTAGACCACCCGCACGCCCTCGTCGGCAAGGCCCACCTCCAGCCTCGTCAGCAGGCTGCGCTCTCGCGAGGCGAACAGTTCGTCGGCCACGATCAGCACGCGCATCGAGATTCTCCCTGGCCATCCGTTCGAGACGCATCCACGTCGGGCCCCTCGCCGGCGTCGTGACGTCCCTGGACGCACACCCAGCGATCCGGCTCGACCCCGAGCAGCGTCCCATCCCCCGAACCCGGCCACCACGGACGTTGCCCCCCGCACGCGGCGGATGCCGCCCCGACGAACGTCGTCGCCGCGTCCATGCCGATGGTCGTCAGCCGCGTCCCTCGCGTGGCCAATCCGGGCGAGCAGGCCAGCAGTGCGGCGGTGTAGGGGTGCATCGGGGCGTCGAGCACCTGCATGGCCGGCCCGTACTCGACCACCCGCCCCCGGAACATCACGCACGCCACGTCCGCCCGCCGTCGCACCACGCCCAAGTCGTGCGTGATCAGCAGCACGCCCAGCCGCCGCGACGCGCGGATCGAGTCGATGAGATCGAGGATCTGCCCACGCACGTGCGCATCGAGCGCGGTCGTCGGTTCGTCGGCGATCAGCACCGTGGGCTCGCACGCCAATGCCATCGCGATCATCACGCGTTGACGCATGCCCCCCGAGAACTCGTGCGGGAACTGCGACATCCGCTCGCCGGGCGAGGAGATCCCCACGTCGGCGAGCGCCCGCTCGCATGCCTCGCGCCTGGCCACGCGGCTCATCCCGGGCCGGTGCAGCAGCAGCGACTCCTCGAGCTGCTCGCCGATGCTCATCACCGGGTTCAGGCTCGTCATGGGCTCCTGGAAGATCATCGCGATCTCCGCGCCGCGGATGGACCGCAGGGTTCGCTCGCCGCAACGCAACAAGTCGGTCCGCTCGCCGGCGCGTCGTCGAAGCGTCGCCTCGCCCCCGCACGCGGCTTCCCTGGGCAGCAACCCCATCGCGGCCAGGGCGGTCACGGTCTTGCCGCTCCCCGATTCGCCCACGATCGCGATCGTCCGTTCCGCGTGAAGCGTCAGCGAGGCATGCTCCACCGCCGCGCCCGAGGCGCCCGCGAAGCGAACCGAAAGGTCTCGCACGCGCAGCAGCGGTTCGTTCGGCGTCATGCTGCACCCCCCGTCGCCACGCTCGTCCGCGAGGCCCTGGGATCGAGCGCCTCGCGGATCCCCTCGCCGATGAAGTTCAGCGACAGCAGCGTCAGCGACAGCAGCACGCACGGAAAGACCAGCAACCACCACTTCGGGCCGTACGGGTTGATCTCTCCCAGTCCCTCGGCCGCCAGCGTGCCCCAACTCGGCATCGGCGGCTGCACCCCGACCCCCAGGAACGACAGGAACGACTCCTGCAGGATCGCCTGGGGCACCGTCAGCGTCGCGTACACCACGATCGTCCCCGTCAGGTTCGGCAGCAGGTGCACCCGGAAAATCCGGGCCGGCGAAGCGCCCGTCGCCCGCGCCGCCTCGACGAAGGGCCGTTCCTTCAAGCTCAACACCTGCCCCCGCACCACCCGCGACATCGTCAGCCAACTCACGCCGCCGATGGCCACCAGCAGCGTGCCCAGATTCAGCATCGTCCTCGCGCCGTCCGACAGCGTCCGCGGCGGCACCGCCTCCAACGCCTCCGCTCGAACCTGCCGCACCTCCGCGGTCGCCTCCGGCCCCGGAACCCGCAGCATCGCCGCCATCGTCGCCGGCGATGGCGCCGCAGCGCCGAGCACCGCCGCCAGTCGCGTTCGCTCCCACGCCGTCCGTTCCTTCCGCCTCGAGACGTGCTCGTCCACGAGGGCATCGGACGCCACCGCCAGCAGCACCACCAGCAGCACGTACGGCAAGCCGTAGAGCACGTCGACGATCCGCATCATGACCGCGTCGACCCGGCCACCCGCGTACGCGGCGATCGCCCCCCAGAGCGTGCCGATCCCCACCGACACCGCGGCGGCGAGGATGCCGATGGCCAGCGATGCGGCCCCGCCCGCCAGACACCGCACCAGCACGCTTCGGCCCAGCGCATCGGTGCCCCACGCACGCTGCGGATCGGTCGGCGCCCAGGTCGGGGCCGAGAGCGCGTCGGCCGTGCGGCCGGCGTTGTAGCGAGGAACCGATCGACCCGCCTCCGATGCCTCGCGACCGAGCGTCCACGGCAGGGAGAAGGCGCAGGCGCCCACCAGCACCGCGAGCACGACGACTCCGAGTCTCGACTGCAGCCGCAGTCGCGACCAGATCGAGGCGAGGGCGGAGGGAGTCGCCGACGTGGTCATGGCCGTGTGCATGGCGGGCACGCCCCGGGCATGCGGGACTGAGCCCGCGAGGGTGGCGGGGCGGCGGCGGAACGACGAGGCGTCAATCGACCGAGCCGAGATAGGCCGCGAGCACGTCGCGGGCGGCGTAAAGGTCCTTCTTGTCGATCATCTCCGTGACGGTATGGATGTACCGGGTGCCCACCGTGATGCCCACGGCCCTCGCGCCAGCCGCGGCCTGCTGGGCCGCCGCGCCATCCTGCCCGCCCGCGGCGAGGATCGTCCGCTGGTAGGCGATCCGGTGCTTCTTCGCGACCCTTTCGATGTCCGCGACAAGCCGATGGTCGGAGATGAAGCTGCTGTCCTTGATGTGGAGCCCGAAGCCCTTGCCGTGCTTCGTGACGCTCTCCTCGTCGGGCACGCCGGGCGTGTCGCACGCCAAGGTGACGTCGATGCCGATGCCGATGTGCGGCGCCACGGCGTGGCTGGCGGTCTTGGCGCCGCGGAGCCCGACCTCCTCCTGCGTGGTGAAGGCCACGACGACCTCGCAGGCGTGGCCGGAACCCGAGGCCTCGAGCTTGCGAACGGCCTCGATGCCGAGCCAGCAGGCCACGCGGTTGTCGAGGGCCTTGCTGACGAACTTGGCGCCCATCTCGAGCGCCGGCTCGTTCATCACCACGTAGTCGCCCACCTTGACCTTCTTGTGAACGTCCTTGGCGTCAAGGCCGGTGTCGACGAAGAACTCCTTGACCTCGGGCACCCGCTCGCGATCCTTGGGGCTGCTGATGTGGATCGGCCGCCCGCCGGGGTTCATCACGCCGTGAAGGTCGCCCGAGTCGGTCACCACGGTGACGCGGCGGGAAAAGAGATTGCGAGTGTCGAAACCGCCCGCCGGATTCATCCACAGGAACCCGTTCTTGTCGATGGCCGTCACGTAGAAGCCGATCTCGTCCATGTGGCACAGCAGCATCACCCGCGTGGGCGAGCCCGCTCCCTTGGCGAGCTTTCGCTTCTTGCCGGCCCGAGGCGAGCGGCGACAGATCAGCGAACCCATCGCGTCCGTCTCGATCGAGTCGAACAGGCTCGCCACCTCGCGCTCGATGAGCGCCCGCACGCGCTCTTCGCGTCCCGGGACGCCGGGGGTTTCGCACAGCCGCTTGAGAAGATCGAGATTCTCCATCTGGTTGTTCCTTGCCCGAGGGGCGTTCGTGTTGGTGGGGGAGTCGCGATCGACGCCCGCGTCGCTCACTTGAGATCGCCGCGGTCGACCAGATTCTGGCGAACCAGCGACACGGCCGGGGGCCAGATCAGGTAATCGGCGCCTTGCACCACGTCGGTGGTGTTCTGCACCCGCTTGGCGTTGTTGCGGGCGTTGTCGGAACCCACGGAGTAGAGCACGAATGTGTCATCGTTGAGCCGCACCTGGAAGGGCGTTCCCCCCGCGACGATCTCCACCTCGTACGCGCCGCCGCCCGCACCCACCAATGCGGCGTCTCGCACGGGAACGAAGAACTCGTAGCCGGGACGCTTGCCCTCGGCCCCGGTTGGGTTGAAGGGATCGACGTCGATCTCCGGCACCCACGCCGGACGAATCGCCGTCAACTGAGGCGGGAACTTGCCGATGGTCTTGCCATAGCCGAACACGCCCAAGGCCGTGCGGGTCCCCGCGAGTTCCACGCGAACCAGGTGACGCAGGTTCTGCAGTTCCGACATGTCGGGAACCACCGCGGCCGCCGCCGCGTGCTGTCCACGCTCGAACCTGTCATACTCCCGGACGTTGGCCATCCGCTTGTCGAACCACGGCGTCGTCCACCGGGAGGCCCAGTCGTTGAAGAGCGCGTCGACCTGTTGCTTGGCCTGCGCGCCGTCCGCCTGTCCGCCGGCGACGGTCCGCCACTTGCCCGATTCGCTGAAAAGCCGCAGCGGCCGCTTGGTGCTGCCCAGACGCGACATCGTCGTCGCGAAGACCTGTTCGTCGACCGAACCGTCGGCGCGGTACATGCGAGCGACGAGTTGCGACGCCGCCGCCCGGTCTCCCGCCGGGAAGGCGATCCGCCCGACATCCAAGTAGGCGTTGCTCTTGTCGTCGAGCAACTTGATCTGTTCGCGAAGCCGCGACGCATCCGTCGCGGAGGCCCCCTTCGAGTCGACGTACGCCACGTCGCGAATCCGCTCGGCGCACGCCTTCATCTGCGTCAGGCCCCACTTGACCTCGGGGAACAGTTGGCGGTCGGCCATCTGGCGGCCCAGGCACATCAGGTTCATCAGCAGGTCGATGGCATCGTTGGGCTTGCCCGCCGCCGCCATCCGCGTCGCCTCGACGTGCACGAGGATCGCCAGTCGGTCGAGCGAGGGGAGGAACTGGATCTTCGCCGCGGCGAGCGTCGGCGGATCGCCAAGGTCGGTGAACAGGCCCGCCTGGATCATCTCCAAAGGCACGCCGTCGATGCCGTAGGGCTGCCCGAAGGCCTTTGCCTTCTTCCAGTCGCGCTCCTTCGTGATCGTGGCCAGCGTCTGCAGGGCCTCCTGCTGTGGCTTGCCCTGCGCCCAGGCCGCCGCCTCCTCCCATCCCGCGGCGTTGGCGGGCAGCAGCATCGCCTGCGAGATCGTCTCGACGGCCTTGGGAGCCGGTTCGAGCTTCGCCAGCACGGGCAGCAATGCGGTGTCGCTCCGCTGGCCGCCCTGGATCTGGGCGTACGGCCGGTTGGCCTGATCCGTGAAGTCGTCGGCCGCGGCCGGCGTCGCCGCCGTCATCGTGGCGGCGGCGGCGATCATGAGGGCGGCGGTCGCCGTGGCGCGCCGCATGCCGTCAACAGCGTCAGCAATCGTCTCGATCATGCGGCGATGGTAGCTTCCTGCCCCTCTGACGGGCGGACACGCCCCGCTCTCGCCCACGCCAAATGACAAGCCGCCCGCCATCGCGGCGAGCGGCTTGGAATCGTGATCGTTGTCGAATCGCTCGGCTCTCGCCCCGGCTCACTGCGGCTTGCCGACCTTGAGCAGTGCACGCTCCTCGTCCCGCTCCCGCATCGACGCCTCGGGCCAGCGACCCGTCGTCAGACGCTGGTTGAGCTTCGTCAATGCCTCGTCGGCCACCTGACGGACTCGCTCGCGGCTGATGCCCAGCGTCTCGGAGATCTGCGCCAGCGTGTACACCTCGCTGCCGTCCAGGCCGTACCGCATCCGCAAGATCGTGGCCTCGCGGTCGGAGATGCAGTCCATCAGCCGCTTGAGGATCGAGAGCTCCTCGCCCGCGAGCATCCGCTCCTGGGGGGTCCCCACGCGGCCGTCGGTCAGGATGTCGCCCATCGACGAGAGGTCCGTGCCCTCCCGCGTCTGCGAGGGCGTCTGGTACGCCTTCACCGCGCGGCGGATCATCCGCACCTTCTTGAGGGGCAGGTTGAGCTCCTCCGCGATGTCGTTCATGCTGGGGCTGTGCCCCTTCTCGGTCTCGAGCTTGCGGCAGGCCAGCTTCCACTTCGAGATCAGCTCGACCATGTACGCCGGGATGTGCACCGGCTGCGTCGCATTCACGAGCGCCCGCTTGATCGCCTGCTTGATCCACCACGAGGCGTAGGTGCTGAACCGGGCGCCCTGGGCGGGATCGAAACCCTCCACCGCCCGCATCAGCCCGATGTTGCCTTCCTCGATCAGGTCCGCCAGTTGCATGCCCCGGTTGGCGTACTTCTTGGCGATGGCCACCACCAGACGCAGGTTCGACCGGATCATCCGGTCCCGGGCCTGCGGGCAGTTGTCGTTGATGATCGCCCAACCAAGTTCCTTCTCCTCCTCGGCGGTCAGGAGCTGGAACTGATTGATGTCTCGCATGTACGAGTGCAGCTCGTGCTGCCGCCCGGACCCGGTCGCCGCCCCCTGCGATTGAACGCGTGCGTGACTCACGAATGAACCCACTTTCCCGGCGAGAAACGCCGTGCCGCCCTCTGGATCTCTCCGGAACAAACCTCCACTGTGGCCTATCGGGCCGAGCAGCGTGTTTGTATCCGTCCTCTCCCCTTGCGGGGTTTCATCGACTCGGGGATTTCGGGGGTTGACTCTCTTCCTCCGCGCAATCCTCGCATCCTACAAGGTGAACCACGTTTGCGGAAACGCAAGGCGACCCCCGCGATTTTCCCTCAAAAACCTCAAAAAGCCATCAAGCACCCCCCGCCCGAGACGCTTTCGGCCCCGGCTTGTTGAAAAGTTGTCGCGCAGGAAGTTTTTTTCGGACGCTCCCGCCCTTCACCCGCCCTGGCGGCCCCCGGAGGCCCCTTTCGGACCCTGGGTCTTGGTCGACCCCGCCCTCGCCTATGTTTTCGTCGAGCATGACCCGCGACATCTCCCCCATCCTCTCCGAGTGGGAGTACCAGCCCGGCCAACTCGCCGTCCGCATCATCGCCGCGGATGATGGAGAACCCCGCCTTCAGGTGCGGCTCGATCTCGGCCTGCTCCAGATGCACCTCGAGGGACGCCCCGACGGCCAGGCCCCCTTCGGCTTCCGTTCCCTCCTCGACTACTTCGAAAGCCAGTTCGACGGCGAACCCCGCGACGACGCGCCGTCCCACGAGGGTGACGATCCGACCGACGCCGAATCGGCCGACGAGGCCCTCGCCGCGTCCGCGCCCGATGAAGCCGAGTCGTCCGACGCTCCCGCGGAGGAAGGGATGGATGGAACCGCCGGCGACCCCGGCAGCGAACCCCGCCAAACGCTCACGCCCGAGGATTGCCGCAGCCTGCGAGAGGAACTCTCGCAGTACAACCAGCGCGCCGTCGCGCTGAGCGTGATGGAGGACCACGAACGCGTCCTCCGCGACGCCACCCGCAACATCGCCGTGCTCGACCTCTGCAAGGAGAAGGCGCAACTCGAGTCCGATCGCACCATGCTCGAGCAGTACCGGGCGTACTTCATCGCCATGCGGTACAGGGCGATGGCCTCCATGGCCGTTCGCGACAATGAACCCAAGGCCGCCGTCGTCGTGATCGACGAGGGCCTCGATGTCCTCAAGGTCGCGTTCGCCGGCTCGCCCCGTCCCGGGGCCTACGAGCAGTCCTCCGAGGTTCGCTCCCTGCGGGCCCTGCGCGAGGGGCTCGTGCCCCAACTGCCCCCCAGCCAGAAGTCCGAACTCCGCCGCCGCCTCGCCGAGGCCATCGCCCAGGAGAACTACGAACTGGCCGCCATTCTCCGCGATGAGCTCAAGCAACTCAAGGAATGAGCTGGCGATGCACGCGACGGTGCGAGAATCGGAATCATCGCCCATGACCGCGTCCCCCCCAGCCTTCCCCTCCGGGAGCCCGATCGAATGACCGCCGCCTCGTCCGTCGCTCCCTCCGAGTGGGTCATCGACCTCGAACATGTCAGCAAGACCTACGCCGGGGGCGTGCAGGCCCTGCGTGGCATCGAGATGAAGGTCCGTCGCGGCGAGATCTTCGGCCTCTTGGGTCCCAACGGCGCAGGCAAGAGCACCCTCGTCAAGATCCTGCTCACCATCATCCGCCCCACCCAGGCCCGAGGCACCCTCCTCGGCCATCCCGTCGGCCACAAGCCCTCCCTCGCCCGCATCGGCTACCTCCCCGAGCACCACCGCTTCCCCGGCTACCTCACCGGGGCACAGATCCTCGACTTCTACGGCGCGATGTCCGGCGTTCCCCGCGTCGACCGCCGCCGCCGCTCCGCCGAACTGCTCGACCTCGTCGGCATGACCGCGTGGGCCACGCGCCGCGTCCGCGGCTACTCCAAGGGCATGCGTCAGCGCATCGGCATCGCCCAGGCCCTCATGGCCAACCCCGATCTCGTGGTGCTCGACGAACCCACCGACGGCGTCGATCCCGTCGGCCGGCGCGACATCCGCGCCATGCTCCTCACGCTCCGCGACCGGGGCAACACCATCTTCCTCAACTCCCACCTGCTCAGCGAACTCGAAATGGTCTGCGACCGCGTCGCCATTCTCGTCAAGGGCAAGGTCTTCTCCCAAGGCACCATCGCCGACCTCACCGCCCACCGCCAGTGCTTCGAAATCGAGATCGCCGATGCCGACCCCGCGCAGACACTCGCCTCGGCGTTGAACCTCCCGCCCCCCGCAACCCTCCAGGCCGCAGCCGACGCCGTGCCCCTCGGCACGCTTCCGTCCGGCATCGCCGCCACGCTCACCCGCACCGGCCTGCGACTTGACACCATCGAGGCCCGCGACATCCAGCCCGTCATCG
Source organism: uncultured Phycisphaerales bacterium (assembly GCA_903929885.1). Taxonomy (GTDB): domain Bacteria; phylum Planctomycetota; class Phycisphaerae; order Phycisphaerales; family UBA1924; genus UBA2402. The sequence continues at coordinate 6,617 of CAIYWI010000047.1, read as the reverse complement.
ACGCCCTGCGTGCCAAGGGCTGCACCATCCGCTCCGTTCGCGCCCTGCGTCCCTCGCTCGAGGACCTCTTCATGGAAGCAGTGATCGACCCCGGCACCGGTGCGGCACACGCGCCCGGCGCCGTCGAATCGGCCCGCCAAGGAGGCCCCCAATGAGTCTCCGCCTCATGCAGACGCGAGCCATGCTCGTCGACGCCTATCGCGAGCTCAACAGCAAGCGACTCTTCTGGATCACCATGGTCCTCTCGGCCCTGGTGGTCGCCGTCTTCGGCATGTTCGGCATCAATGAACGCGGCCTCACCTTCCTCCACTGGGAATGGCCGCTGCCCTTCTTCAACTCCAAGACGATCCCGCCCAGCCTCTTCTACCGCTTCGCCTTCGTCAACATCGGCGTGCCCATCTGGCTCACCTGGATCGCCACCTCGCTCGCCCTCATCTCCACCGCCAGCATCATCCCCGACTTCGTCGCCGGCGGCTCCATCGAACTCACCCTCTCGCGTCCCATCAGCCGCCTGCGCCTCTTCCTCACCAAGTTCGCCACCGGTCTGCTCTTCGTCGCCCTGCAGGTCTCCGTCTTCACCCTCGCCTGCTTCCTCGTCATCGCCATCCGCGGCGGCGAGATCGAGTGGGGCATCTGGCTCGCCGTCCCCATCGTCGTTCTCTTCTTCAGCTACCTCTTCAGCATCTGCGCCCTGGTGGGCCTCATCACCCGCTCCACCATCGCCAGCCTGCTCATCACCCTGCTTTGCTGGGTGGCGTGCTTTGCCGTCAACGTCACCGACGCCGTCTTCCTCCAGCAGCGAGCCCAGGCCGAAATCGCCGTGATCGACAACGAGAAGCTGGTCGCCCGCCGCGAAACCCAGACCCGTCGCCTCCTCCGCGACGCCGTCGAACGCAACCAACCCTTCCCCATCGCCAAGGAGGGCGAGGATCAACTCGAGGTCGTCAACCCCGTCCTCAAGTTCACCCGCCGCGAACTCGCCGAGGCTCGCCTCGCCCTTGCCGATTGGGAATACTGGACCAACATCAGCGTCGCCGCCAAGACCTTCCTCCCCAAGACCTCGGAGACCATCGGCCTGCTCAACCGAGGCCTGGTCAGCATGGACGAACTCAAGAAACTCGGCCTCATCCAGGACGAGTCCCTCGATGCCGACCTCCCCGAAGACCCCGAACTGACGCTCGACCAGAGCGCCAAGTCGGATCCCAAGGCCGACGGGAAGACGGAAGCCAAGCCCGAACCCGCCCGACGCCGCCGTCGCGGGGGCCCCGACCCCCGCGGCGCCCGCATCGTCGAAGAACAGATGCGAAACCGCACCACCCTCTGGATCATCGGCACCAGTCTCGCCTTCGAGGCCGTCATCCTCGGCATCGCCTGCGTCATCTTCGTGCGACGCGACTTCTGAACGCCACGTGCGTCTCGCCCGTCAGGGCAAGCCAGATGTAGCCGTGGGCGCAGCGAGGCTTTGCGAGCAAGCCCATGGACGCGGACGCGAATCGGCGCGCTCACCGGCGAGCGGGCGATCTGCACGACAACATCATTCAGGCCCCACGGCAAGACCAACGGACGAACACCCACCTTGGGCTTGCGCGCAAAGCCTCGCCGCGGCCACGGCTCCATTTGGTCCGCCCTCTGGGCGTCAGCGGCTCAGACCTTCCCGCCGCCGCTCTTGGCCATCGAGGCCATGAGTTCGGCTCGCTTGGTGGCCCGAGCCTTCTCGGCCGGGTCCTTGATGCTCGCCGCGGCTTTCAACTCGGCCTCGGCATCGGACGCCGTGAGCGCCGACACATCCACCGCCCGCTCGGCCAGGATCGTCATCACGTCGCCCGCCATGCGGATGAAGCCCCCGTCAAGGATGAACGAGCGGGTGCCGCCAGGGCCCTTGTCCGTGTCGGCCATGTCCAGCCGCAACTCGCCCAGACCCAACTTGCCCAAGAACGCCGCACGGTCGGGCAGGAAGCCCATCAGGCCGTCCCACGCGGGCACCGAGGCGTACACGACCCGATCATCAACGAGGGCCGAGGCGGGGGTCACGAGCTTGCAACGGAAGGACTTCTTGGCCACGTGCGGTTCTCCAAACTGGCTGGGGACCAATGGTAGGAGCCACTCCCCCTCGCGGCGATTCCCTCGCACCCTCCCGCGTATTCTCCCCCTCCCCCCTCCCTGCCCCATGCCTCGTCGCGGCGTTCACTGCCTGCTGGTTCTCCTCCTGCTCCTCCTCGGGGCCTTTCTGTGGCGTGTCTACGCCACCGGTCATCCCGAACCACTCGGCACCGACCTCTGGTGGCTTCGCGTCCACCGTTCGCTGGCCGCCATCATCGTCGGGGCCTCCCTCTCGCTCGCCGGACTCCACCTCCAGTGCCTGCTCCGCAACCCCTTGGCCTCCAGCGACCTCTTGGGGCTGGCCTCGGGTTCGGGTCTCGCCGTGCTCGTGGCCATCTATCTCGGGTGGCTGGCCGCTCCGGGGGTGGTGGCGGGTGGGCTGGGGATGCCCGTGGTCGCCATGGCCGCTTTGGCGGGCTCCTTTGCCACCCTCGGACTCACCTTTCTCCTCAGTCGCCGTCGAGGCGTGCTTGAGCCGGTCCAACTCGTCCTCACCGGCGTGGCCGTGGGCATCGTGTGCAGCGCGGGCATCATGCTCGTGCGTCACCTGTTGCCGTACCAGCACGCCAACGCCGCCGATCGGCTCCTCCTGGGGGCCATTCGCGACGATCTGCGGCCGGTCGAACTGCTGGTGGTCGGGGGCGTCACCCTCGCCGCCGCCGTCGCCACCTGGCGTCTCGGCCCCGCGATGGACATTGCCTCGCTCAGCGACGACGAGGCCATCAGTTTGGGCGTCAACCTTCCTGCCGCCCGTCGCCGCATGTTCCTCTGGGCCGGCACCCTCACCGCCGGTTCCGTGCTCCTCGCCGGCCCCATCGGCTTCGTGGGGCTGGTCTGCCCGCACCTCATGCGGCTTGTCTGCGGCCCCGCCCACCGGACGCTGGCGCCCAATGCGGCCCTTGCCGGTGCGGTGCTCGTCTTGTCGGGGGACGCGCTGGTTCGGACGATCGAACTCCCCTCCGGCCGCCTGCCCCTGGGCGTCGTCACGGCCTTGGTGGGAGGGCCGATCTTCATCTGGCTGCTGCGTCGTGGCATGTCGCCCCGGTGATTCGTCGCCCTCGTCGCGCCGCCCCTCGTCCGGGCGCGTTACGCTTGGCGGCTCATGGATTTCGACGCCCCGATCATCCCCGACGGCGAAGACGACACGCCACCCAAGGCCGCTGCGTCCGAGGACCCCAACGCCTTCGCCGAGCGGCTGGTGGCCGACCTGACCGAACCGCAGCGTCAGGCCGTGCACCACACGGAGGGACCGCTGCTGGTGCTGGCCGCCGCGGGCAGCGGGAAGACGCGCGTCATCACGCGCCGCATCGCCTTTCTGGTCAACTGCGGCGTGCCCCCGTGGCAGATCCTCGCCGTCACCTTCACCAACAAGGCCGCCGGCGAGATGAAGGAACGCGTGGCGTCGATCCTGGGCGGGCACGACGCCGACGGCAACGAGAGCCGCCGCATGCGCGGCCTCACGATCACGACCTTCCACTCGCTGTGCGCTCGTCTCTTGCGTCGCTACGCCGAGCAGGCCGGCCTCAAGCCCGACTTCACCATCTACGACACGGCGGATCAACTCTCGCTGGTGAAGAAGGCCATCGAGGCCGCACAACTCAGCACGGCCAACTTCCCGCCCCGCAGCGTGCTCAGCGCCATCAGCAACGCCAAGAACGACCTCATCGACGACGTCCGCTTCGCCAACGAGGCCTTCGACTTCTCCGGCAAGGCCATCGCCCGGATCTACTCGTCCTACACCACGCGGCTCCGCGAGGCCAACGCCGTCGACTTCGACGACCTGCTCATGGTCACCGCGCGGATGCTTGCGACGCAAGAGGCCGTGCGGGAGGAATGTCGCCGCAAGTGGCAGTACCTGCTCATCGACGAGTATCAGGACACCACCCAGGCGCAGTTCCGAATCGCCAGTCTCATCGCCGGCGATGGCGACGGGCAGCGTCAGCCCAACATCTGCGTGGTGGGGGACCCCGATCAGGCCATTTACGGCTGGCGCGGGGCCGACATCAGCAACATCCTCGACTTCGAGAAGAACTATCCCGCGGCGGCCGTCATCAAGCTCGGCGAGAACTTCCGCTCGACCGCGCCGATCCTCGCCAGCGCGGACGCGCTGATCCGCCACAACCGCAACCGCAAGCCCAAGCCCCTCTTCACCAGCAAGCCCGGGGGCGATCGCATCGAGATCGTCCGCTGCGCGGGCGAGCAGGCCGAGGCCGCGAAGGTGGCCTCGTGGCTGCGAGCCCGCCACGTGCAGGACGGCATCGCGTGGCGCGACATGGCGGTCTTCTACCGCACCAACTCGCTCAGCCGCGTGATGGAGGAGGCCCTCCGCGGCGCGAACATCCCCTACACCATCGCCAAGGGCACGGCCTTCTACGACCGCGAGGAGGTCAAGAACGCGCTGGCCTATCTGCGGCTCATCGCGAACCAGGCAGACGGCGTCTCGCTCGCCCGCATCGTCAACGTGCCCTCGCGAGGCATCAGCGACGCGACCTTCGACAAGGCCGACGCCGTCGCCCAGCAGCACGGCCTGCCGCTGATGCAGATCCTGCGCCGCATCGAGTGCGTGCCAGACCTCAACGGCCGCGCCGTCAACGCCGTGGCGAAGTTCGTCGGCATGATCGACGCGTGGACCGCCGGCGGCACCTTCATGGGCGAACAGATCACCGGCTCGCTCGCCGACCTGGTCGATCGCGTCATCAAGGAGTCGGGCCTCGAGGCCATGTACCGCGCCCAGGCCGCCACCTCGCGCACCGAGACCGACCTTGAACGTCTCGACAACCTCGCCGAACTCGTCAGTTCCGCCCGCCAGTTCGAGCAGGAGTACGACCCGACCTCCGATCCGGCCCTCGAGGGCGGCCGCGCCGCCATGCCCCCGCTCCTGGCCATGCTCCGCGGGTTTCTCGAATCGATCGCCCTGGTGGCCGACGCCGACGCGGTGGACCCGGCCCAGGGCAGCGTGACGCTCATGACGCTTCATGCCGCCAAGGGCCTCGAGTTCCCCGCCGTCGCGATGATCGGACTCGAGGAGGGCCTGCTGCCCCACATGCGCTCGCGAGAGAGCGAAGCGGCTCTCGAGGAGGAGCGTCGCCTCTGCTTCGTGGGCATCACCCGCGCCATGCGTCGCCTGCTGATGACGGCCTCGAAGTTCCGCACGCAGCGAGGCATGAGCGAACGCACCATCCCCAGCCGCTTTCTCGACGAGTTGCCCCGTGAGCACGTCATCGTCTCCGACGACGGCGCGTACGACCCGGCCTACGACAGCGAGTTCGACGAGGATGCGATCGAATCAAGCGACCGTCCCGTCGCCCCGCCCCCGCGTCGCGAGGCCCCCGGCATCCCCGTGGGCGCGACCGTCCGCCACCCGCAGTTCGGCCTGGGACAGGTCAAGGCCTTCACGCCCGGCGCGCAGTCTCGCGTCACCGTCGCCTTCAAGGGCATCGGCGTCAAGACGCTCGTGCTCGAGTATGCGCGATTGACGCTCGTGTCGAAGCCGGAATGAAGCGCTCGCGATGTCGATCGCCCGCAAGGGCGCACCAGACGTAGCCGTGAGGCGCAGCCCGGCTTTGCGGGCCAGCCCACGGACGAACGCCGATGTGCGCATGATCACCGTGCGGACGGTGGGGTGATCATGCTGCGGGCCCGCGTTCGTCAAGGCGACAATGCGACGCATCGCGCCAACAACGTTCGGGCGATGAGATTCCATCGCCGATGGATCCATCCGGCGCGACGTATCGGTGCAGTCCGCGTCTTCGCCGCAGGCTTGCTCGCAAAGCCTCGCGACGCACCACGGCTACGACTGGTGCGCCCTTGCGGGCGACCTGCGTGCGAGGATCGTCGTTCGTCTCAGATGTGCTCGACGGCCTCGGTCATGGCCCAGCGCACCTTCTTGAATCCCGCGAACATGTCGTCGGCCGCGCGGTAGCCCGCGGTGGCGACGACGGTGGCGTGGTAGCCGCGCTCGGGAAGCTTGAGGATGCGGTCGTACTCCGCGGGCTGGAAGCCCTCCATCGGGCACGCGTCCACGCCCATCATCGCCGCCGCCGCCATGAAGACGCCCAGCGCGATGTAGACCTGCTTGGTCGCCCACGCGTTGACGTCGAGCGAGGGATTGGTGACGTGGTTCACCATCATCGCGCGATAATCCTTGAGGGCGGCCGCGTCGCCGCCTCGGACCTCGACGATCCGCTGCACGTACTTGTCGACGTCGGCGGTCGTCATCGACGCGCGACGCGCAAAGACAAGCAGGTGCGAGGCGTCGGTGATCTGCGACTGGCCCCACGACACCGGACGAAGCTGGGCGCGGATCGCCGGGTCGTCCACCACGAAGAATCGCCACGGCTGCAGGCCGTAGGACGAGGGCGACAGCACCGTCGCCCGCTCCAACGCCGCCCACGTGGCAGCGGGGATCTTGCGGGAGGCATCGAACTTCTTGACCGCGTACCGCCATTCAAGGGCGTTGATCACGGAGTCGGGAGTGGTCGTGTTCATGGTGGTCTCTTCGTCGTGCGCTCGGGGAT
>CAIYWI010000046.1 GCA_903929885.1 uncultured Phycisphaerales bacterium | reverse complement strand
TCGACGACGCCCATCCCCCGGATGATGCGAATCGCCTCGACGGCCGACCCGCCCGTGGCGAGCATCGGATCGACGATGAAGACCGGCCCGGCGGCGATGTCGCGGGGGAACTTCTTGAGGTAGACGGTCGGCTGGAGCGTCCGCTCGTCGCGTGCCAGACCCAGGTGCCCCAATCTCGCTTCGGGCATCATCTCGAGGATGCCCTCGGCCAAGCCGAGCCCCGCGCGAAGCACCGGCACCACCGTGACGCGGGCCGACAGCCGCTTGCCGGTCATGGATTCGAGCGGCGTCTCGATGGGCACGTCGTGCACCGGCAGGTGACGCGTGGCCTCGAAGACCATCAGCCCGGCGATTTGGTACATGAGCGATCGGAAGGAGCGATGCCCGGTGGCGCGATCGCGCAGATAGCCGAGCTTGTGTTGGATCAGCGGGTGATCGAAGATGATCACGCCCGAACGATCGTCGCCGGGGGATGCCATGGCGGAGCGTAGGGGCGAAGCGGGGACACCGAACCCCGCCGTCGACCTCACCTCGCGTCAGGCGGCTGACCATCGCCCTCGTCCAACGGTCGCGTCCGCCGCACCCTGGCCAACAGCCCCATCACCGCCGCACGGGCGGCAAAGGACGTCCAGAAGACGGCGACGTACGCGCCGTGATCCTTGCCCATGGCGTCGAGGATCCCTCCGCCCGCCAGCGAACCGACGGTCTTGCCGCTCTCGTTGGCCACCGTGAAGTAGGTGAGCACGGCCGTGCGTTCGCGAGGCCGGATGGCCTCGAAGTTCATGAGGAAGATGCCCAGTTCCCACATGCCAAACACCGCTCCGGTGGCCACCTGCCCGGCCAGCAGCGCCAGGAAGTCGGTCGAGAAGAGCCAGAAGACGGCGAGGAACGGAAGGGCGATGTTGCCGACCCACAGCAGGCGTCGCGGACCGTGCCGATGGGCGATCGTGCCCGAGAAGTCGAGCACCAGCATGCGCCCGACGTAGATCGCCGCGATGAGGATGCTGTACGGCGCCTGCGGGCCGTAGGTCGCCACCACCCAGTCGAAGGCGGGCCCCGCCATCGCTCCGCCGCGCAGCAGGTACGGATTGACGAAGGGCTGGGCCACCTGCAACGCGGCGTATGCCGCGATCGCGTAGATCAGGAACCGCCCGTCGTCCCCGTGCGAGAAGCGTGCGACCAGGTCGCGCGGCTTCACCTTCGCCTGATCGACCGGTCGCATCGACGGCGCGGAATATCGGAAGAGATGCCACGCCGACACCGCGCGGCACGCCGCCGCGACGAGGAACATCACCGCGATGCCCGCGAGCACGGGATCGAGCCCCCACGACGACAACACGGCGTTGGAGGCCAGGACCCGCTCGATCATCGTGGCGCCCGCGCCGTGCGCGAGAATGGCCAGCAACACCGCGACCTGAAGCAGTCGCAAGCGACGAGCCGTGTAGCGGGCGCGAAGGCGGGCGGGGATGAGTTCGCCCGTGCTGGTCATCCACGCCGCCCCGGTGCCCACCGCGCCGAAGTGGTAGAGCGTGACGCACCCAAAGACGCACGCGGCGGCGAGCCCCACGAGCCCGGAGTTCGCCACCGCGTCTCGCATGAAGGGCCACCCCAGCGCCAACGCGGCCAGCGGCACCAGCATGAAGGCCTGCAGGGACGCGAGCGTGCCGATGAATCGCGAGAAACTCCCGACCCGCCGGAGCAGTCGCGGGCTCCAGAGCGCCATCACCGAGGCGAGGAGCAGGGGGCACGGTGGTGACCAGACCCGAAGCGACCTGCCCGAGGTCCAATGCGAGGACGAACTTGGCGAGGTACATCTCGCCAAAGCCCAGCATGAGCGAGTAAAAGAGGCCGTCGACGGTGATGTGATAGAGGTCGGCCCTGAGCGTGGCGGCGCGACGCGTCCTCGCGGGGCGTCGAAGCCCCAGCCACGTCACGCGATGATGATGCAAGTCGTACACGGAACGCCGCCGCCTCGCGACACGCCACCCACACGAACGCCGCGTCGCCATCGGCGGGCGAACAGTAGTGGCCGGCGCCGGGCCGACCATGCGAACATCTTGCGAACATGCAAGGCGACGGCGGGGGTGGCCGGCGAAGGGATGGGGGTGCTAGACTTGTGCCCTTATCCACCCGGTCCCTCGGCGGGCCGGCTCACACGCTCACAATCGTGCGACTCGAGCCAGCGGATATGGCCCGAGTCGCCCGCCCCGCCCGGTAGGCGGCGTATTTGCAGCGGTCGTCGCGTCCACAGCGCGAGGAGCACGCGGCCTTCCTGCCGCCTCGCCTCTTCGGGACTTTCGGGCGTGCCGACCTGATCGGAGCCAAGCAGATGGGAATCACCAGTCCTCGTCGTCAGACCTTCCTGGCCAAGGAAGGCGAGATCAAGAAGTCGTGGCACATCGTGGACGCCACCGGCATCCCGCTGGGCCGCCTGGCCGTGGAAGTGGCCAATGTGCTGATGGGCAAGCACCTGCCCACGTACACCCCCCACGTCGACACGGGCGACCACGTGATCATCACCAACGCGGGCAAGGTCGGCATGACGGGCCGCAAGGCCGAGCACCGCCTGAAGATGCGGTACACCCGCTACCCCGGCGGCCTCAAGACCGAGACCTACGGCCAGGTCCGCGACCGCAAGCCGGCCCTGCTCATCGAGGACGCGGTTCGTCGCATGATGCCCAAGAACCGCCTGTCGCGGGTCATGCTCAAGAAGCTGCACATCGTCGAGGGCGCCACCCACGAGTTCGCGTCCAACAACCCCGCGAAGCTTGAGGTTCCCCTTCCCTGAGTCCGCGATCGCCCCTCGAACGACACCCATCCGCTCGACGCGGCCCCATGCGTGAGCCCGCGAGCCGAAACGAACAGGAACACATATGTCGCAGATCTCCATCCCCACCGACCTGACCAACCTGAGCCTCGCCGATGTCGGCGGGGTTCCTTCTCCCGCCGCCCCTGCTCAGCAGGTTCGTCCGCTCCGCGCCGCCAAGCCCGCCGACAAGCGCGGCTGGTGGTGGGGCACGGGCCGCCGCAAGACCGCCATCGCCCGCATCCGCCTGAAGCCCTCGGGCCAGGCCGGCGTGACCATCGAAACCAAGGCCGGCAAGACCAAGGCCATCGAGGTCTACTTCACCGAGGAACGCGATCAGACCGACGCGCTCGCCCCGCTGAAGCTCACCAACATGTCCGACAAGCTCCAGGTGATCGCCAAGCTCCAGGGCGGCGGCATCATGGGGCAGGCCCAGGCCCTGCGTCTGGCCATCGCTCGCGCCCTGCGCGACTACGACCCCACCACCGAGGCCGCCCTGCGTGACGCGGGCTTCCTCACCCGCGACGCCCGCAAGGTCGAGCGCAAGAAGTACGGTCAGGCCGGCGCTCGTCGCCGCTTCCAGTTCAGCAAGCGCTGATCCTGGTTGGGTCCGGGCGGCACTCTTGGTGCCTGTCCGGGCCTGTCCTCATCCATGCCACTTGGAACGAACCCGCCTCGCGCGGGTTCGTTTCTTTTTCACGCGCCGTTCGAGGCCTGCGTATGCTGCGCCCGTGCCAGCGTTCCGCCGCAGGCCGGTGCTTCAGGCCATTGCCGCCGTGGCGGCCGCGGGGTTCGTCGCCCTTGCCTTCGCCCTGCTGGCCACCCCAGCCCACTACGCGCCGGCCGACCCCGCCTCCTCCGCCACGCTGCGAATGGGCGAAGCGACCGAAAATGCCGTCGCACGCGAGCTCTCGCGGGTCCGGCCCGCCGCGGCGGATTCGCCCGCGGGCTCCTACGCCTCAGCCCCGTGGGAACTCTCCTTCGACGAGGAGCAACTCAACGCCTGGCTTGGCGCACGGCTGCCCCAGTGGCTGGCCTCGCGGGACGCCGCCATGCCGGCGGGGCTTTCCTCGCCGGCGGTCCGCGTGGAGCCGGGTCGCATCACGGTCGCGGCCACCTACGGCTCGATCGTGGGCGAGGTGGTGCTGTCGCTGACGCTGCTGGTGCAGGGCGGCACGTCGCCTCGACTGACGCCCGAGGCGCTTCGCGCGGGCAATCTGCCCGTGCCGCTCGATGCACTCCCCCTCTCGCTGCCCCTCGATCGCTGGCTCTCGCACGTGGCCGAACCCATCCGGCTCGAGGATGGCCGGGCGGTGGAAGTGCTGGGCATCGAGGCGACCGACGCGGCGCTGACGGTGCGATGTCGCACGGTGAAGCGATGATCGCGCGGCGATCAGTCGTCATGCACGACCGGCAGCGAGAACCTTGGCGAAAGCACTCTTCCTTGCAGATCTTCCACGGCGTGGAAGATCTGCAAGGATCACCCGCTTCGCGATCCAGACGGAAGGCGATCGTGCGGCGTGTCCGAACCGATGGCGTCGAAGTCGCGCCGCTCCGATCGGCATCCGCTCAATACACCGCGTCCGGGAAGTAGTAGTTCTTCGCGTTGTCCTTGGTGATGAGCTCGACGTCGATCATCAGGTGGCGGGGCATGAACTCCATCACCTGATCCTTCTTGCCGTCGCGGAGCGCGCCGTGCGCCAGGTGGATGCCGGTGGCGATCATGCTGGGCGAGTAGGTGATGTTCGCCGGAATCAGGTCGCTCCCGTCCATCACCATCTTCACCACTTCCTTCATGCCCGCGCCGGGGAAGATCCACATTTCCTTCTCGCGGCCGGCCTCCTTGATGGCCTGCATGGCGCCCAGCGCCATGTCGTCGTCGGAGGCCCACACGCAGTCGATCTTCGGGAACTTGGTGAGCATGTTCTCCGTGACCTCGAGGGCCTTCTGGCGGTTCCACATGGCGGGCTGCTGCGCCAGCACCTTGATGCCCGGGTTGGCCTTGAAGACCTCCATCGCCGCGTTGACGCGGTCGCTGTCGACGGTGCACGGGATGCCCGTGAGCACGACCACGTTGCCCTTGCCGCCCAGTCGCTCGACGATGTACTGCGCGCTCTTGCGGCCGAAGGCCTTGTTGTCGCCCTCGAGGAAGATGTCGGCCACGGGCTCGGTGAAGCCGCGATCGACGTTGACGATGAAGACGCCCTTTTCCTTGGCCTTCTTGGCCACCGGCGTCAGCGGCGCCGACTCGGTGGCGAGGATCACGAGGCCGTCGATCCCCTTGACCATCATGTCCTCGATGTCGGCGATCTGCTTTTCCGGCGTGGAGGCCGTGGTGTACACCCAGTCCACCTCCGGGTGCATCGCCATCGCCCGACGCGCCCACCAGCCGATGCCCGCCGTCCAGCCGTGACTGGCCGCGGGCACGCTGACGCCGATCCGCAACTTGGGCGCCTCGGCGGTCGCCGCAGCCGCAGCGGAAGCAGGAGCAGGAACCGCCGCCGGCGCGGCTTCGGGAACGCTGCCGGCGACGTTGACCAGGGTCATCGCCGAAACCGTGAACGCCGCCACGCCGACAAGCCAGGCCTTGATCATCGCTGAGTGCTCCGCGAGAAGTGACACCAAGAGCCCCGCCGGCCGCGCCGGCGCGGGCATGCCAAAAAGTAGCACCCGCCGCGCCGCCCATACCGTTGGCCTTCATGCCCAACCGCCTCGCCTCGCAGGCCAGCCCCTACCTCCTCCAGCACGCCTCCAACCCCGTGGACTGGTGGCCCTGGGGCCCCGAGGCCTTCGCCGAGGCCCGCCGTCGCGACGTGCCCATCTTCCTCTCGATCGGCTACTCCACCTGCTACTGGTGCCACGTCATGGAGCGAGAGTCCTTCGAGCACGAAGGCATCGCCGGACTCCTCAACCGCGACTTTCTTCCCGTCAAGGTCGACCGCGAGGAACGACCCGACCTCGACGAACTCTACATGGCCGCCACCGTCACCATGACCGGCCACGGCGGCTGGCCCATGAGCGTCTTCCTCGAGCCCTTCACCCTCAAGCCGTTCTACTGCGGCACCTACTTCCCCGCCGAGGAACGCCCCCACTACGGCCGTCCGTCCTTCCCCCAACTCCTCGACGCCATGCGCATGGCATGGCTCACCCAGCGCCAAGGCGTGCTCGACCAGGCCAACCAGGTCGCACAGGCCGTCGCGGAGCACCTCGCCGCCCGCCACGCCCCCGTGCGCATCGGTCATGCCCAGGTCGCCGACGCCCTCTCCGGGCTCACGCGCTCCTTCGACCAACTCCGGGGCGGCTTCGGCGCAGCGCCCAAGTTTCCCCAGCCCGCCAACCTCGACTTCCTCCTCGACGTCCTCGACGTCGCCTCCGAACCCGCCACCGCCGATCCCGTCCGCCACATCATCGCCTCCACTCTCTCGGCCATGATGAGCGGCGGCCTCTTCGACCAGGTCGGCGGGGGCTTCCACCGCTACAGCGTCGACGCGTCGTGGACCGTGCCCCACTTCGAGAAGATGCTCTATGACAACGCGCAGCTCGCGGCGACCTACGCCAGGGCCGCCCGCGAGCTTGACGACCCCGCCTTCGCCCGCATCGCGAGCCGCACCATCGACGCGATGCTTCGCGACCTCCGCGATGCCACGGGCCTCTTTCAGTCGGCCCTCGACGCCGAAGTCGACCATCGCGAGGGCCTCAACTACCTGTGGACGCCCGAGCAGGTCCGCGAGGCGCTCGATCCGGACGACGCTTCGTTCGCCATCAGCCTCTACGGGCTCGACCAGCCCGCCAACTTCCAGGACCCCCACCACCCGCCCGCGAGCGACGACGACCGCACGTGGGTCTTGCGCCTGGCTGATCGCCCCGAGCGACTGGCCTCGGCCGAGGGCGTCGACCCCGACGACCTGCTCGCGCGCCTCGACCGCATCAACGCCTCGCTGCTGGCGGTGCGAGACCGTCGCAAGCAGCCCCACCTCGACGACAAGTGCATCGCGGCATGGAACGGCCTGGCCATCAAGGCCCTCGCGCAGGCCGGCGCGATCCTGCACCGGCCCGACGCCATCGAGGCGGCCCGCGCGGCGGCTCATGCCGCGTGGACGCACCTGGTCCGGAGCGACACGCTGCACCGCTCGGTGCGTCACGGCCGCTTGGGCCCCCCGGGCATTCTCGAGGATTACGCCCTGCTCACGCAGGGCCTGGTGGCCATCCACCGCGTCAGCGGCGATGCGGAGGCGCTCACGCGGGCCGAGCGGGTGATGCAATGGCTCGCCGCCCGGTTCGTCGATGTCGACGGCTTGGTGCACGACACCGAGGCGCACGCCTCGGACCTCTTCGTGCGGGCCACGGCCACGCACGACGGCGCGGTGCCCAGCGGTCTCTCCTCGTACCTGCACGCGCGGCTCGACCTGCACGACGCCACCGGCAGCGACGCCCACCTCGACGAGTGCGCCCGGTCGCTGGCGGCTCACTCGGCCGCCATCGCCCATTCACCCCTGGGCACGATCAACGCCGTGTCGGCCCTGCTGCGACTGCTGGTGCGAAGCGAGCAGCTCCCCGAACCCCTCGCCGCCGCCCCCGAGCCGACGCGGACGGGGCGTCGCAAGGCCTCGGACGTGGACCCCGTGGAGGTGCTCGCCGCGGCCGAACGCGTGACGCTCACGCCCGAGCAGCCCCACGCCTCCTTCACGCTTCGGTTGCAGATCGCCTCGGGCTGGCACATCGCGGCGGCCAACGCCGAACACCACCCGCTTCGCCTGTCGATCGTCAACGGCACGGGCGTCCACGTCTACGCCGACTACCCGGCCCCGACCCGCACGCTGAGCGTGGAGGGCGTGGAGTTGCCGGTGTGCGAGGGGACGCTCGACATCCCGGTGGTGCTCGAGCGAGACGACACGATCGCGCGCCAGGGCCAGCCGCTGATCGCCCTGACCTATCAAGCGTGCAGCGAACAAGAGTGCCTTGAGCCGGCGATGGTGGAACTGGACATCGCCATCGACGTCTGAACCCTTGCGAGGGTCGCGGAGCGTCCGCGCCGCCTTGCACCCGACCGAAACGTCTCCCTATCATCCGCCATGAAGCAGCTCTCACGCCTTGCAACCACCGCCCGCTCCCACTCCCTCGCGCTCGCGGTGATCGCGGGTGCGGCGATCGTCGCCGCGGGCTCGTTCCGCTCCGAGGCCATGCCGGGCAACGCGGCCGCCGTCGTCGCCCCGACGCCCGCCAACGTGGGCCTGGTCGATCTGGCCAAGCTCATGAACAACCTGCAGGAGCTCAAGGACCGCAACGACCTGACGATGGGCAAGGGCAAGCAGCTTCAGGACAAGCTCGGCGAGATCAGCACGCAGCTCAAGGCCATCGACGCCGAGCTCAAGGACGTGATCCCCAAGGACGACAAGGCCCGCCGCATCGAGAAGGTCGCCCAGAAGTTCGAGCTCGAGGCCACCTTCGAGGCCCGGGGGAAGAGCTACCAGCGCATCATCGACCTCGACCACGGCGACATCCTCAACGACCTCTACCCCAAGGCCATCGCCGCCATCGACGCCTTCGCCAAGAAGGAGGGCTTCGATCTCGTGCTGCTCGACGATCGGCCCATCCAGATGCCCGAGACGGGCTCGGTGAAGGACTACAACGACGTGATTCAGCGCAAGCGCGTGCTCTTCGCCCGCGAGGGGATGGACATCACCGACCAACTCATCACCGTGATGAACAACGAGTACGCCGCGTCACTCAAGAAGTCGAAGCGCTGAGGTCGACACGTGCCGTCCACCACCACCGGCCAACTCGCCTCCCTGCTCGGCGCACGCCTGATCGGCGGTGCCGCCATCGAGATCCGCGGCATGGAGTCGGTCGATCTGGCCGGCCCCGGTCAGCTCACCTTCATTCGCCAAGCCAAGTTCGCGCACGATTGGAAGACGGGCCGGGCGACCGCTGCGCTGGTCGCGGCGTCGATCCCGCTCGACCGCGTGCTGGCCGACGTGTCGACCTCCGATCCGGGCCCTGGCCGGGCGGTGCTGGTCGTGCCGGACGTCGACCTGGCGATGATCACGGTGCTCAAGGCCTTCATGCCCACGCACGCGCCGGCCGCCGCGGGAGTGCACCCCAAGGCGTACGTCGCCCCCTCGGCCCGCGTGCACCCGACCGCGAGCATCGGTCCCGGGTGCGCCATCGGCCCCGAGGCGAGCGTGGCCGAAGGGAGCGTGCTGGTCGCGAACGTGTGCCTCGGCCACGGGGCCTCGGTGGGCGCGTCGTGCGTGCTGCACCCGGGCGTGACCATCTACGACCGCTGCGTGGTGGGCGATCGCTGCATCCTGCACGCCTGCGTCTCGATCGGCGCCGACGGCTTTGGCTATCACCCCAGCCCCGACGGCCGCGGCCTGCTGAAGATTCCGCACGTGGGCAACGCCCAGCTCGAGCACGATGTCGAGATCGGCGCCAACTCCTGCGTCGACCGCGCCAAACTCGGCACCACCCTCGTGGGCGCGGGCACCAAGATCGACAACCTCGTGCAGATCGGCCACAACTGTCGCGTCGGTCGCTGCTGCATCCTCTGCGGCCAGAGCGGCCTGGCGGGCTCGGTCACCCTGGGCGACGGCGTGGTGCTCGGCGGCCGCGTGGCGGTCTCGGACGGCGTGACCATCGGCAGCGGCGCGAAGATCGGCGGCATGTCGGGCGTCCTCGGCGACGTCCCCCCCGGCGCGGTCTACATGGGCATCCCCGCCACCCCCGCCACCGAGTGGCGTCGCACCTATGCCGCCCTCCGTCGCATGGGCAAGGGCCGCACCGACGTCAAGGGCGAGTGAGCGACGCTCCCAACCGCCCCGCAAGGGCCACACGCTCGTCGCGCGTCATCGTCCCCCGCAGGGCCTCGGGCGTCCATCCCCACACCGTCGCCTTGGGCGTCGGGTCGTCGGCGTGCCGCGGCACCACGTGCCAGTGCACGTGCCCCACGACATTGCCCAGGCACTCGTAGTTGATCCGCACCGGCCCGCCCCCGGCCCCGGACGCGGGAAAGCACGCCCGCACGGCGCGGGCCACGCGGGCCACCTCACCGAAGATGGCCTGCTGCTGGTCGTGCCCGAGTTCATCGAGATGCTCGACGTGCCGCCGCAGGACGAGCGTGCACCACCCCGGACACCCCTGATTGTCGCCGAGGATCACGACGCAGTGGTCGAAGGTGGCGAGGCGGAAGGGATCAGGAGCGGCCAGGCGTTCGCAGAGGGGGCACATGGACGATTGTTGGAGCGTGTGGCGAGGCGGCGAGCAACCCAAGGGCGATGCCCGCACCCACCGCGAAGCGGTGTCCGAACCTAGCCGGTGGCGGCGACGCTTCGTCGCCACCACCGGCGCATCCGAACAAACGCGCCCCACCCCGAAGGGGTCGCCGCGGAAACGACCAATGCACGCGATCATGCGTTGGCGTTGAATGCGGTCGCCACGTCCTGCAGAAACCGCTTCGCGGTTCGCGCATTGGCACGCGTCATCGCGGGGGCAGCCGCGAAGCGCGGCAACCCCGATTCTCCTTGCACGGCTGCGCCCGGACATCGCTTCGCGATGCACCCGCGGCGGCGCGCCGAACACCCTCCACCGCCACTCCCGACCCCTCCCGCGACCCGCCATCAAATCCTTCACCCTTGATGGGGGAATCATCCGATACCCTTGCGATGCTTCCGGACCTGCTTGCCACACCAACGCCCGTTGAAGTCGAGCCCGTGACTCCCACCCGCCCGCACACCCTGCGCGACCGTGCCGCCGAGGCCCTCGACCTCGCCGGCAAGCACGTGCACTTCATCGGGATCGGCGGCTCGGGCATGTCGGGCCTGGCCCAGATGTTCGCGGGCCGCGGGGCCGTCGTCAGCGGGTCCGACCGCGAATCGAGCGATGTCGTCGCCGCCCTGGTCGCCAAGGGCATCGATGTCCACTTCGATCAGGCCAGCGGACGCCTGCCCGACCGCTGCGACCTCGTCGTCGCCTCCGCGGCGGTCAAGCCCGACCACCCCCAGATGCTGGCCGCCGCCGACCGGGGCATCACCTCGCTCCTCTACGCTGAGGCCCTCGGCCGCGCCATGATCGGCGCCACGGGCATCGCCGTCGCGGGGACCCACGGCAAGAGCACGACCACGGCCATGCTGGGCTGCGCCCTGACCGACGCGGGCCTCGATCCCAATGTCATCGTCGGGGCCACCTGCCCGCAACTGACGCAGGGGTGCCTCAAGCCCCGTGCGACTGCTTCGGGCTTTCGGCTGGGTTCGGCGACGATCCCGTCGGGGTCGCTCAAGGGCCGCCCGGGCATCCTCGTGGCCGAGGCGTGCGAGTACAACCGCTCCTTCCACAACTTCCGCCCCACGCTGGCGTGCATCAACAACGTGGAGGCCGACCACCTCGACGTCTATGGCACGCTCGATGCCGTGGTGCAGTCGTTCCACGACTTCGCCGGGCTGCTTCCCGCCGCCGCCGAGGGCGGGCGACTGCTGATCGGCCATGAAGGGGCGCACCGTCGCGAGATCACCGCGGGCCTGGCCTGCGAGGTGGAGACCATCGGCTGGAACCCCGGCGCGGATTGGACCGTCGCCTATGACGCCGCCGTCCGCCAGGTGCGGGTGTCGCACCACGGCCGCGTGGCGGCGACGTGGCGCAACACGCTCGCCGGCGCGCACAACGCCATGAACGCCGCGACCGCCTTCGTGCTGGCCTCGTGGGCGGGCGCCCCCGCCGAAGTGGTCGCCCGAAGTCTGGCCGCCTTCGGCGGCGTCGACCGTCGCATGCAGTTCATGGGCGAGCGGCCCGTCCAAGGGGGCTCCGTCCGCGTCTTCGACGATTACGGCCACCACCCCACCGAGGTCGAGGCGACGCTGCGGGCCTTCCGCGAGTCGATCGCGCCCGAGGGGGGCGAGGGGCGGCTGATCGTCGTCTTCCAGCCCCACCAGCACAGCCGCACCCGCCACCTGATGGGCGAGTTCGAGACGAGCTTCAGCCAGGCCGATGTCGTGCTGGTGCCCCACATCTACTTCGTCCGCGACAGTCTCGAGGAGAAGCAGAAGGTCGCCGCCGACGAGCTGGTGGACCGGCTGATCGCCCGGGGCGTGAACGCGATGCACCTCTATCCCTTCAAGGCCATCGTGGATCACCTGCGGGCGACCGCGCGGGCTGGCGACACCATCGTGGTGATGGGCGCGGGCGACGTGTGGAAGGTCGGCCGCGATTTCCTCGCCTGAGCCGCCCCGCTGCCGCGAACGCATGCCCCCTTCCGTTTCCATGTCGCTGGTGATCGCGTGCGGGCTGCTCACCCTCGCCGGCGCGGGCGCCATCGCGTGGGTGGCCATTCACCTCTGGGTGGCGATGCGGCTGGGCGCGTCGCTGGCCCGTCGCGACTATGTCACGTTGGGGCTGGGGCTGCTGGGGGTGGCCATCGGCTTGGGCGGCCTCACCGCCGCCGCAGGCCACGCCGCGACGACCCCCGGGCCCGCCTCGGGCTCGCCAACCCCCAACGATTCAACGTCTCAACCATCGGGCGCCCCGACGACGCCCTGAGGCAACCGGACGCCGCCATGACGACCACCACGATGCTCCAGATCGACGAAGACGCCCCGATTGCCACCTGGTTCAAGGTCGGAGGCCGCGCCGATCGACTCGCGCGGCCCGCCGACATCGATCAACTGCGCCAGTGCCTCGAACTCGACCCCGCCCTGCGGGTCTTGGGCGACGGCGCGAACCTGCTGGTCGACGACGACGGCGTGGGCGAACTGGTCGTCTCGCTCGAACGCATGAACCGAGTCGATTGGGACGCGGGCGAGGACCTCGTGGAGGTCGGCGCGGGCGTCAACCTTCCGAAGTTCATCACCGAGGCCGTCCGTCGAGGACGGGCCGGCGTCGAAGGGCTCGGGGGCATTCCCGCCACCATGGGCGGCGCGCTGGTGATGAACGCCGGCGGCGCGTTCGGGCAGATCGCCGATGTCGTCGAGCGAGTCACCGCGCTTGATCGGCAGGGCCGCACCGTCGTGCTTGCTCGCTCGCAGATCGACTTTGGCTATCGGCACAGCGGCCTCAACCATCTGCTCATCGTCGGCGCCACGCTTCGCCTGCCCAAGGGCGACGCCGAGGCCCTTCGCGCCAAGCTCAAGGAGGTCATGGCCTACAAGCGCGACAGCCAGCCCATGGCCGACAACTCCGCGGGCTGCTGCTTCAAGAACCCCACCCTCGACCGGGACGTTCCCGGCGCGGGCGCCAAGGGTCAGCGCGTCTCGGCGGGCAAGCTCATCGACATGGCCGGCTGCAAGGGCCTTCGCATCGGCTCGGCCAGCGTCAGCGAACGCCACGGCAACTTCCTCACCGCCGACACCGGCGGCAAGGCCCGCGACGTCATCCTCCTCATGGAGGAAGTCGAACGCCGCGTCCGCGAACGCTTCGGCGTGACGCTCCACCGCGAGGTGGCGGTGTGGCGACGGACGCCATCGGCCTGAGCCGCTCGCACTCGCCGAGTGCCCGGCGGCCCGGTTTGGTTCCGTACCATCCGCCATGCTGACCAATGCGCAGGTCGCCACGGCCCTTTCGGAACTGGCGACGCTGATGGACCTCACCGGCGAGGACGGCTTTCGCGTCAACGCCCACGCCCGTGCCGCCCGCACCCTCGAGGGACTCAGCGAGGAAGTCTGCGGCGTGGCCCCCGACCGTGCCCGCCTCACCGCCATCCCCGGCATCGGCGCCAAGCTCGCCGACAAGATCGTCGAGATCTGCACCACTGGCGTGCTGGCCGAACTGAACGCCCTTCGCGCGAAGGTTCCTGCGGGGCTGATGGACATCCTGCAGGTGCCCGGTCTTGGCCCCAAGACCGTCCGCACCATGTGGGAGGCGGGCATCACCGACATTCCGGGCCTGCGCAAGGCCATCGACGACGGCTCGCTCCTGAAGTTGCCCCGCATGGGCGAGAAGGCCGTGGC
>CAIYWI010000045.1 GCA_903929885.1 uncultured Phycisphaerales bacterium | reverse complement strand
TTGGCTCTCGAGCGCACCGCCCGAGGCGATGGCGACCGCGCCGGTTTGCGGGTCGGTGAACTGGCTGGTGGCGCGGCCGTCCCAGAAGAGGTTGGGGGCGTACGCGGCGTTGATCATCGAGTTGGCGGCGCGGCCGGTGACCTGCGGGCCGTTGCCGAAGATGGTGTCGCGGACGTAGTCGTTGTCGGCGTCGGACTTGATGATGCCGGGCGAACCGAGGATGTCGTCGGCCGTGTTGGCGATGCCATCGTCGCCGGGGTGGCGGGCCAGGCGAGGATCGGCGCCGGCGGCAGCCGCCACGTGGCAGGTGGCGCACGAGACGACGTTGGCGGTCGAGAGTTGCTCGTCGAAGAAGAGGATCTTGCCCAGCACCCGCTTGGCCTCGGTGATGGGGTTCTCCGGAGGCGCGGGGACCGGGGGCAACGCGAGCGCGAGCATGCCGACGCCCGCGAAGGCCAACGCGGCCAAGGGAACAGCCACGGCGGTGGCGAAGGAGGCCCGGCCAGGACGCGTGGAGGTGGTTGGCGTGCGTGTCATGGTGGCGTCTCCAGAGAAGCGTCGGTGTGAGGCGTACGTTCGGGCCTGATGCTCGGTCCTCAGCCGCAGAACGCTTGAGCGTCCCGGGGATTGCCCCGAGACTCCGACGATTCGGCGAGCCGATGGGCATGGTTGCCGGTTCGGGCGTGATTCTACGGGCGAGGGGGCGTGGCTCTGCGTGACGTCAGGAGCACGTCGGTCCAGATCACGACCCCTTGCAGCCGCGGCGTTGGCCTTGAGGTGCAGGTCGCAGCAGGCGAGCGTCGCGGCACGGGTGATGGGTGGCACGTCGTTGCGACTGGCTGAGGGCAGGGCGCGTCCGTCCCCCGCGACATTCGTGAAGGCGACGTGTTTGCCGTTCTGCAGCCACACGAGCTGCGGGTCGTCCTTGGTGCCCGAGATGACAAGCAGCGGCACGCCGCACTTCGCCCGCTGGTCTCGCAGATGGGTCCACGGCCCTTGCCGGTGTCGATGCGGGGCGGGCCGCACACCCTTCTTCGCTACCATGCCCGCACATGCATGCTCCGGAAACTTCGACCGTGTTCGTCACCGGGGCGACTGGCTACATCGGGGGCCGCTTGGCCCCGAGGCTGCTCGAGCGGGGCTATCGCGTGCGGTGCCTGGCGCGGAGCGCGGCCAAGTTGCGGGCGCGTCCGTGGGCGGCCCGGCACGATGACAAGGTCGAGATCGTCGAAGGCGATGCCGCGGACGAGGAGCGGCTCGCGGCCGCGATGCGGGGGTGCGCCGTGGCGTACTACCTGGTGCACTCGATGGATGTCGCGGGGCTGGAGTATCGGCGGCGCGACATGGCGTTGGCGGAGACGTTCGGGCGGGCGGCCAAGCGGGCTGGGGTTCCGAGGATCATCTATCTGGGCGGTCTGGGCGAGACGGGGCAGGGGCTCAGCGAGCATCTGTCGTCGCGACGGGAGGTGGAGGCGGCGTTGGGCGGCGCGGGCGTGCCGGTGACGGTGCTTCGCGCGGCGATGATCATCGGGTCGGGATCGGCCTCGTTCGAGATCCTTCGGTATCTGGTGGAGCGGCTCCCGATCATGATCACGCCGCGGTGGGTGAGCACCGAATCGCAGCCCATCGCGGTGCGCGACGTGCTGCACTACTTGATTGCGGCGATGACGACGCCCGAGACGACGGGTCGCACGATCGACATCGGCGGGCCCGAGGTGTGGTCGTACCTGCGGGTGATGCGAGAGATGGCGGCGGCGTTGCGGCTTCGGCGGCGGTTGGTGATTCCCGTGCCCGTGTTGACGCCGCGACTGAGTTCGTTGTGGATCCATCTCGTCACGCCGCTGCACGCGAGCATCGCGCGTCCGCTGGCGGAGGGGTTGAAGAACCGGGTGGTGTGTCGCAACGACGATGCGTTGCGGCTGATGCCGCACCGGTGCCTGACGATTCGGGAGGCGATGGATGCGGCGTTGGCGAAGGTGCAGGCGGGCGACGTCGAGACGGCGTGGTCGGATGCGGGGGTGATGCCCGGGGACCCGTCGTGGGCGGGGGGCACGGTGTTCGTCGATCGGCGCGAGGTGGTGACGCCCGCGTCGGCGCCGGCGGTGTGGGGGGCGGTGACGGCGCTGGGGGGCGAGCACGGCTACTACGCGGTCGACTGGCTGTGGCGGTTGCGGGGCATCATGGATCGGCTGACGGGCGGGCCGGGCCTGCGGCGGGGCCGGCGGAGCCCCGACGACCTGCGTCTGGGCGATGCGCTGGACTTCTGGCGGGTGACGGCGATCGAATCGCCTCGCCACCTCGAGTTGACGGCGGAGATGAAGCTGCCCGGCGTCGCCACGTTGAGCTTCGACGTGGAGCGCGCGGCGGAGGGCGGCACGCGGTTGGTGATGACGGCCCGGTTCCGGCCTCGCGGGTTGTTGGGGATCGCGTACTGGTACTCGGTGCTGCCGCTGCATGGGATCGTGTTCAGGGGCATGCTGAGCGGATTGGTGCGGTCGGCGGAGCGGGGACGGGAGGAGCGGCGAGGGTGAGCATGCGTGGACGGGGGCTTGGCCCGCAAAGCCGGGCCGCGTTCACGGCTTGACGAAGGGACGCTCGAAGCGGGCTGGCGTGTGCGAATCGGCGTCTTGCCGCGGGCCCGACACTCTGACGGCCGTATGACAAGCCGTCCGCCGGGTTCTACCTTGTGGGCATGAGCGTCTTGATGTTGAGCGTGTCGGGGTGTCGCGGGGTGGTCGGCCAGACGCTGACGCCCGAGACGATCGTGCGGTTCGCCGGCGCGTATGGCACGTGGTTGCGCCTTCGCGAGGGCCGTCGCGCGGGCGGTCGCGTGCGCGTGGTGCTGGGCCGCGACGGGCGTGCGGGCTCGGAGATGGTGCACGCCTCGGCGGTGGGCGGGTTGCTCGGGGCCGGGTGCGACGTGGTGGATCTTGGCGTGGCGATGACGCCGACGGTCGCGGTGGCCACGGATGCGTATGCGCGGGGTGATCGGGGCGAGACGGGCGTGCCCACGGCGGGCATGGTGCTGACGGCCAGCCACAACCCGCAGCAGTGGAACGGGCTCAAGTGCCTGCTTGCGGACCCTGGGGCGGGCGGATTGCACGGATCGATGGCGTGCGCGCCGCCGGTCTCGTGTGCCAACGAGATCATCGCGCTTTTCAAGGAGGCCGCGGGGGCGTCGCTGACGGTGCCGTGGGATCAGGTGGGGCGACTGGCGCGCGACGAGGGGGCGACGTCGTTTCATGTGGAGCGGGTGCTGGGCGCGATGCGCGAGTCGGGCCTGAGCATCGATCCGTCGCTGCTGGGCGAGGGGTTGAAGGTGGCGGTCGATTGCGTGAACGGGTCGGGCGTGCAGGGCGCGACGATGCTGCTCGAGGCGCTGGGGTGCGACGAGGTGCTCTTGCTCAACGGCGGCGACAGCGGGATCTTCCCGCACCCGCCGGAGCCGACGCTCGAGAACCTCTCGCTGCCCGGCGGGTTGTGCGAGGCGGTGCGGCTGGCGGGGTGCGATGCGGGTTTTGCGCAGGACCCCGACGCCGACCGGCTGGCGATCGTGGATGGCGACGGGACGTACATCGGCGAGGAGTACACGCTCGCGCTCGGCGCCAGGGTGGTGGCGACGGAGCGGCGATTGGCGAGCGAGGAGGCGCCGGTCTTGGTGACGAACCTCTCGACGAGCCGCATGCTCGAGGACGTGGCGGGCGCGATGCAGGGCGGGCGGGTGGAGCGGACGGCGGTGGGCGAGGCGAACGTGGTGGAGGCGATGAAGGCGTTGCGATCGGTGATCGGGGGCGAGGGCAACGGCGGGGTGATCTGGCCTCGGGTGACGTACGTGCGAGACTCGCTGGCGGCGATGGCGCTCACGCTGTGGCTGGTGTCGCCTGCGGGCGCGGGGCGCGGCGAGCGGCGGGCGCTGCGGGACGTGGTGGCGGGCGTGCCTTCCTACGCCATCGAGAAGCGGAAGGTGGACCTGGCGAGCAAGGAGGCGGCGCGGCCGGCGGTGGAGGCGTTGGCGCGGGCCCATGCGTCGCGGAGGGTGGACCTCAAGGACGGGTGTCGCGTCGACTTCGACGACAAGCGGGCGTGGCTGCACGTGCGGGCGAGCAACACCGAGCCGATCATGCGGCTGATCGCCGAGGCGCCCGAGGCGGCGACGGCGCGGGCGATTTTGGATGAAGCGGCGAGGGTGATCGCGGGGGCGTGAGTCGCGACCTCCGCGGCGAGCCGTCAGTGGCTCCGTGCGGACGCGGCGGCCGGCGCCGTGGTCGAGACCGGGGCGCGCTGGTTGGCGACCGGCGCGGTGGTGGTGTCGTCGAGGACGACCATGGGCGTCTTGCCCGCGACGGTCTGCACGAGTTGATTGGTGAACTCGATGCGGGCCTTCTCGAGGCTGGGGTGGATGCGACGCATGAGGGCCACGACGGCGGCGGTGACTTGTTGATGGTCCGCGTCGGGAGCGATCAGCTTGAGCGTGATGACCCCGTTGCGGCTGACGAGTTGGAAGCGTTCGACGCCTGGCACGGTGCGGACGGAGTGCTCGAAGGCCACCGAGTGGACCTTGGTGCCGTCGGGGAGCGTGACGAAGCTGAGGCTCTTGCCGACGATGGACCTGACGCGAGTGAGACTGCGGGGGTCGTCCTCGTTGAACATGAGGACCTCGTCGCCGATCTCGTAGCGGATGAGCGGGAACTTCTTGGGGAAGAGACTGGTGACGCGGATGACGCGACCACCGGTGGGGCCGGTCTCGTTGGCTTCGATGAGATAGCTGCGCCAGAAGAACTCGAAGTGACCCAGGCCGGCGGGGAGGGGGCGGGTGAAGCCCATGATGCCCGTTTCGACGCTGCCGTATTCCATCGCGCAGCGGCAGCCCAAGACGCGGTTGACGAGTTCGGGGGTGTCGGTGTTGGGGAACGACTCGCCGGTGGCGAAGGCCATCTTGAGGCGGAGCTGGCGGAGTTCGGCGGCGCGATCGGCGTTGACGCGGCAGAAGTAGTCGAGCGCGCTGCTGTAGGCGAGCATGTACGCCGGCCGGTAGCGGAGCAGTTCGTCGCAGGCGTGGCGGAGCTTGGCGTCGTCGAGTTGATAGGCGGAGAAGCGGTAGTAGCCCAGCAGGCGATCCTTCCAGATGCGCTGCTGCGCCTTGAGGCGGCCCTTGAGGCCGGTGCCCAGCAGGTGGCTGTGGCCCCAGATCATGAAGAGCGGGTCGGCGGGCTGCACGCCGTACCAGCGGCGGCCCATCCAGCGGTCGGGAATGGAGTGGTGGGCTTCGCTCGACCACGAGGGGAAGGTCGTGGGTTGGCCGGTGCTGCCGCCGGTGGTGAACGAGACGTTGGCCGGGCGGGTCGGGTCGCTCAGCTCGGCCATCTGCGTCTGGACCATCTTCTTCGTGGTCGGTTGCATCACCGACTGGAAGTGATCGATCGACTCGAAGCGGGCGGGCATGGCGCCCGACGCGACGCCTTCGCGGTACGCGGGGATGTTCACCTGCTGGGTCTTCCAGCACTGGTTGAGGTGATCGAGCTGCCACGCCAGACGCGACTGGGGCGTCCACGCGGCTTCATAGTCACGCTCGCGGAGGCGGCACTGCTCGAGGATGCGTCCGTTGCGGATGGAGGCGATGAGACCCATGACCGGACTCTGTATCGGTTCAAGAGGCGGGCGACAGCGGCCCATCCTGAAACAAAACGAACACCGAACAAACGCTATGCTGGATCATGGCGCAACGGCGACACCACTACGAGGCGGCGTTCGAGGGGTATCTGCGGCGGCAGCGGATTCCGTACGTGGCGGTGGACGAAGCGAAGAAGTCGCTCGTGCCGCGACCGTCGGCAGCGGCGGGCGGGCTCGGGTCGCTCAAGTCGTTCGACTTCGTGCTCTACGGGCAGGGGAGCAATCTGCTGGCGGAGGTGAAGGGGCGGCGGGTGGCGTCTCCCCGGCGACTGGAGCGATGGGTGACGCTCGATGACGTGGAGTCGTTGCGAGCGTGGGAGTCGCTGTTCGGGCCTCAGTTCGAGGCGTGCTTCATTTTCATGTATCTGCACGAAACGCAGCCGGCGGACGCCTTGTTCGAGGAACTTTTCGACCACGAGGGGCGGTGGTACGCCTTGCGGGCGGTGAGCGTGCGTCGCTATCAGGCGGCGATGCGGGTGCGGAGCGAGCGGTGGCGGACGGTGGACCTCGAGCCGCGGGTGTTCGAGCGGCTGAGCGAGCCGTTCTCGGCGCGATCGCTGGGGGGATGCGGCGACGCGCCCCCGGCCTTGCTGCCCCTGGCGGTCGAGCGGCGGCGGCCGTGAGGCGGGGGTTCGCGGGTTCAGGCGGTGATGCGGAGCGAGGAGGTGTTGGCGGGCTTGATGATGACGGCGACCAGGCCGTCGGAGCCGGGGCCGAGCGGGCTGAGGTCGCGCATGTCGGCGCCGGGGAGCATGAGGTGGGAGATGTTCACGCCCCGGACGGCGCCGGGGGAGACGTCGAGTTGACGGGCCATGGCGGCGTTGGCCCAGGTGATGTTGCCGCGACGATCGGCGATGGCGGCGGGCGACTCGATCATGTCGAGGAGCACGGAGAGTTGGCGGACGGTGGAATCGGCGGTGAGGAGGGCGTCGGGTCGCGACCTGGCCGAGCGACCGGCGGCGACATCGCGCGAGTAGCGGGCGAGGGCGATGAACACGACACACGCGGCGAGGGCGAAGCCGCCCATCATGACCAGTTCGCCGACGCTCCAGACGCCCTTGGCAAGCATGCCGCCGAACAGGCCCCGGGAGGCGGGATCGGTGGACGCGGCGACGATGAGGTCGAGGGTCATGCCTCGAGCATCGACCGGGCGGGGGTGCGGGTTGAGCCGCGTGTGCGGATCGTGACGGTGATGCGGGCGGGGAGCAAGGGCGGGCGTGCCCGGTTGCGGGGAACACTCGGCTCAGGGCCCCGCAACAGGGCTCCGCAACAGGGCCACCCCTCGAGGGCCGCCGAGAAGGGCTCCGGGGTGCAGGGCCCATGTCATGCCTCGACCAGTCCCTCGCGGATGGCGAACCTTGCAAGGTGGACGCGGTCGTGGATGTCCAGGATCGACATGATGTTGGCGACGTGGCGTTCGACGGTGCGCGGGCTGATGAGGAGCTTGACGGCGACTTCGCGCTTGGAGAGCCCGGTGGCGACGTGGCGGAGCACCTCGCGTTGGCGTTCGGAGAGGCGTTGGCCCTTGGCGACTTCGCCCGCGCCGGCGCGGGCGGGCACGTGGACGATGCGGGTGGCGGCGGCGGGCGAGAAGAGTCGTTCGTTGCGTCGCATGGCGCGGAGCACGGCCTCGACCGACTCGGGGGGGTCGCGAAGGGCGATGAACCACTTGGCGTCGACGGCGAGCGCCCCGGCGATCTCGCGGTCCTGGCAGGTGTCGCTGAGGAAGCACAGGCCCATCGAGGCGCGGCCCGCCTTGGCCCGGCGGGCAGCGTCGAACGACGGCTTGTCCTCAAGCATGACGTCGACGATGAGGGCGTCAGGCCGCTGGAGCGAGCAGAGTTCGACCATGCGCTCGAGTTCGCCGGCCTGACCCACGACGTGGAGCTGCGCGTGGGACGACATCCACGCGCCCAGCGCATCGCGAATGACCGGGGAGGGATGGGCGAGCACGACTTCGAACGGCTTGGCGGCGTGCATGGCGTGGGTTCCGGCACCAGCGGAGGGCTCGGCGCGTGACGACCCGGCCGGCCCGTCCATGCTACGTGACGGCGCGGGGCGAGGGCGACGCGACCGGCGTTTCGCGGGCCAAACCCAGTGGTTCCCGCAGGCGGCTTGCCGGCCCCGTGTCCCTTGCAGGCGTGGCGCGAACCTACACTGGGCCTCGTTCGAAGGATGGATCGTGCGCCCGGGGCGCACAGTCCTTTTCTCAGGAGCCAGACTCGATGCACGCTTCCACGTCCCGCCGCCGTTTCACCGCGCCCCTCGCCCTTGCCTCCATGGCGGGCGTCGCCTCGATGTCGTCCGTCGCCTCGGCCCAGTTCGGCGGCGGCGGTGGCGGCGGCGCGAGCACCTTCGTCTGGATCATCGTCGGCATCGTGGTGCTGGTGGGCTTCTTCGTCTTCATCTTCCTGCTGCAGTTCCTGAGTCTGTATGTGCAGGCGCTCACGAGCAACGCGAGCGTGGGGCTGCTCGACATGGTGGGCATGAAGCTGCGGAAGGTGGACATCCGCACGGTGGTGATCAACCGCATCCGCGCGGTCAAGTCGGGCATGGACATCCCCACCAACGCGCTCGAGACGCACTATCTCGCGGGCGGACGGGTGAGCAACGTGGTGTCGGCGCTGATCGCCGCCCGCGGCGCCCGCATCGAGCTGCCCTGGGCCACGGCCACGGCCATCGATCTGGCGGGCCGCGACATCCTCGAGGCGGTGCACACGAGCGTGAACCCCAAGGTGATCGACTGCCCCGCGCCCACCAGCCCTCGCGCGACGATCGACGCGGTGGCCAAGAACGGCATTCAGCTCAAGGCCAAGGCCCGCGTGACCGTGCGGACGAACATCGCGCGGCTGGTCGGCGGCGCGACGGAAGAGACGATCATCGCTCGCGTCGGTCAGGGCATCGTCTCGACGATCGGTTCGGCGGAGGATCACAAGCACGTGCTGGAGAACCCCGACGAGATCAGCCGCACGGTGATGCGGTCGGGCCTGGACGCGGGCACGGCCTACGAGATCCTGTCGATCGACATCGCGGACATCGACGTGGGCGAGAACGTGGGCGCGAAGCTCCAGGCCGACCAGGCGCAGTCGAACAAGCAGATGGCCCAGGCAGAGGCCGAGAAGCGTCGCGCGCTGGCCGTGGCCGAGGAGCAGGAGTTCAAGGCCCAGGAGCAGAAGAACCGGGCGTTGGTGGTGCTCGCCGAGGCCGAGGTGCCCAAGGCGATGGCCGAGGCCTTCCGCAGCGGCAACCTGGGCATCATGGACTACTACCGCATGAAGAACGTGCAGGCCGACACGTCGATGCGGGATTCGATCGCCGGCGAGGGCAAGCCCCCGGCGGGCGGCAACCGCTGAGGCAGTGGCGCGACGGCGGCAAGCCGAATCGATGCGGAGACTCCCGCAAAGTACTCAGTGCACTGAGCAGAACATTTCAGCACACTGAGTATTTTGTTTGGCCGCAGGGCCTCGTGTCGCAGCCCATGTTCCGCTGGCGTTCCTGAACGCGGTTGCCCCATCAACCAACTTGATGTCGCCATGGTCTTCGAGATCAGCGCCGGGACGAGTGTCGTTCGCCCGCGCGGTCGAGGAGCATCGAGACGCGTGACCGTCTCGCTTCCTCCGAATCGAAGATGCAGGGAATCGACGCCTCTTCGGCGCCGGCCCGGGGCGGGGGCGGGGGTTCGATGGGCTCGGCCGTGAGCGATCGCTCGAGCGAGCGTTGATTCAGGCGACGGTCGAGCAGCGTCGCGCCCGCGGTGGTGGGCTGCGGGCCCGCGGCATCGACGGGGCGGGGCGAGGCCCCGGAGCCGTCAACGCGGGTTTCCGCGAGCATCCACACCGTGTTGGCCGGCACCGTGGCACGCCCACCCATGCCGTCGTACGACGACTTGGGGAAGACGGCGATCAGGCCGTTGTTGACGCGGGCGTACATCTCCTCGCGGCGGCCGCCGGGGCGACCGAGCAGCCGCGTGTCGCTGGTGACGCGGTAGACCTTCTCGAAGTCCACC
>CAIYWI010000044.1 GCA_903929885.1 uncultured Phycisphaerales bacterium | reverse complement strand
TGGACGGAAAGGCCGCGGAAGTCGTGGAGCACCTTGAAGCACTGGCGGCTGGTGCCGCACACGTCGTAGTGAAGCACGAACTGATCCACCGTGCGTTGCAGCAGGGGAAGATCCCATCCGCCGCCCCGCACGCGTTCGCGTTCATCGTCGGAGAGGTCCGACGCCCGCAGCCCGTAGCGATTGGGCGTGTCGAGGGCCTTGCCCGCCTTGACCAGGGCCTGCCACGACGACTCCTGCCAGGGCGTGAAGCGCTTTTCGACGCGATAGGCGTCGTAGCCGCCGGGGTCGGTGAAGAGCACGACCGGCGCGCCGACGTGGAAGAGGCGGCCGGCCACCATGATCTCCTGCCCGCGGCGGGGCCCGGCGTCGTCGCCGGGTCGAAGCCGCGACGAGCAGCCCCCCAGCAGGAGCGCCACCAGCATCGCCACGACCATCGCGGGGCGGATATGCTGGCGGGAGCCGACGCCGAAGATGGCGGCGGGAAGCGACTGGACGTTGCTGGCGATTCTCATCATGGCTGACACCACACGGCTCGGGAACGCGGACTGGCTCGTCCTGGCGGGCTACTTCGCCCTGCTCATCGGCTCGGGCCTCTGGTTTTCACGACGGAAGATCGCCGACACCCGCGACTACTTCCTCGCCAACCGCTCCATGCCGGCGTGGGCGGTGGCCATCTCGATCCTGGCGACTGCACAGTCTGCAGCGACCTTCGTGGGCGTGCCCCAATCCTCCTACGCGGGCAATCTCACCTACCTCTCCGCGAACATCGGCGGCATCATCGCGGCCATCGTGCTCGCGACGGTCTTCATCCCCGCCTACTACCGCCTGAACGTCACGACCCCCTACGCCCTGCTCGAGCGGAGGTTCGGCCCCGGCGCGAGAACGGCCGCCTCCTGGGCCTACCTCGTGGGCCGCGTCTTCGCGAGCGGGGCCCGCGTCTTCGTCGGTGCGCTCCCCGCGTCGCTGGCGATCTTCGGCGACACGGATCCGATGCACATGTGCATCACCATCTGGGTCTTCATCGCCTTCGGCGTGGCCTACACCTTCGTCGGCGGCGTGAGCAGCGCGATCTGGACCGACGTGCTGCAGGTCTCGGTGTACATCGGGGCGGCCCTGGTCACCATCGCGGTGCTGCTCCACCGCATCCCCGTCGGCCCGGCCGAACTGGTCGACGCCCTGGCCAACCCGCCGCAGGGGGGCTCCAAGCTCACCGTGCTTCAAACGGGGCTGGACGTCTCGAAGCCCTGGTGGGGGTTCGACCCCGGCGCGGAGTTCACCCTCCTGACCGTCACGACGGGCTTCGTGCTCCTCACGCTGGCGTCGCACGGGATGGATCAGGACCTCGTGCAGCGCATGCTCACCTGCAAGAACGCCGCCGCGGGCGCCAGGTCGGTCATCGGGGGCGTGCTGGTGGGCATCCCGGCGGTGTGCATCTTCCTGGTCGTCGGACTGCTGCTGCACGTCTTCTATCAGCGTCCCGACATCATGGGGGTCGCCGCACCCGCGGAGGCCGCGCCCAGCGACAAGGCCTTCCAGGTCTTCGCGTACACGCAGATGGGTGGCGGCGTGGCGGGGCTCTTCCTCGCGGGGCTCTTTGCCGCCGGCCCGGCGGGGATCAACTCCGGGCTCAACTCGATGGCGAGCACGTTCGTCGAGGACGTCTACCGGCGGGTTCGACCGGACCGCGAGGAGCGGCACTACCTCAAGGCCGGACGCGCCGCGGTGGTGGCGGCGGGCGTGCTGCTGGGCATCTTCGCGTGCGCGTGCATCGCCCTCTACGACTCGAGCCGCAACAGCCTGCTGGGGTTCGTGCTCGGCGTGATGAGCTTCGCCTACGCGGGGCTCTTGGGCATGTTCTTCACCGCGCTGTTCACCCGTCGCGGCTCGACGGCGAGCGTGATCGCCGGATGGTTCGCGGGCTTCCTCGTCGTGGCCCTGCTCGAGCCGGTGGCGTGGAAGTGGTGGACGTCGTTCCTGCCCGACTCGCTCGCGACCCTGAAGGACGTGACGATCGCCTTCCCCTGGCGACTGGTGCTCGCCACGCTGGTCTCCTTCGCCATCTGCCTCTTGGGCGACGCGCCGGCCAGACGCGACGGCACGACCCTCGCCGCGACCTGAGCGAGGCGATCGGCCTCAGGCCGTCGTTCGCGCGAAGGGAAACTGACCCTGCGACGCCAGCCGCTCGAAGTCCTCGAGCGTCATGGACCAGCGGACATGGTCCTCCCACTGGTGGTTGATGCGGATGAACCGCCTGGCCAGCCCCTCCTCGCGGAAGCCCAGTCGCTGCACCAGCAGCGTCGAGGGAACGTTGCGGGGCATGATGTTGGCTTCCACCCGGTGCAGGCGCAGGTCGCGGAAGGCGTGTCGCACCGACAGCGCGACCGCCTCGGTCATGAACCCCTGCCCCACGCCGTCGATCCCGGCCCAATACCCCAGCGTGCAGCTCTCGAAGGCCCCTCGCACGATGTTGGCGATGCTGGTGCAGCCGATGATCGCCCGCGTGTCCTTGCGGCAGATCACGAACCGCTCGCACATCGGGATGTTCGCGCTCTCGAGCAGCCGCTCGAAGGTCGCGCACGGATCGAATCCCTCGGCGTCGAGCCCGCGGGGCGTCGACCACCACGGGATCAGGTGATCGCGGCTTCGGTTGAGCAGCGACACCAGCTCGTCGCGATCGCGGGCGACGGGGTGCCGCAGCATGACGCGGGGCACGGAGCCGGGCGCCTTCGACCGCGTCGGGGGAAGGGTCGGCTCCATCGCGAGGTCACTCCCATTCGATCGTCGCGGGCGGCTTGCTGGAGATGTCGTACACCACGCGATTCA
This sequence comes from uncultured Phycisphaerales bacterium, assembly GCA_903929885.1. Taxonomy (GTDB): domain Bacteria; phylum Planctomycetota; class Phycisphaerae; order Phycisphaerales; family UBA1924; genus UBA2402. The sequence goes on along the minus strand of CAIYWI010000044.1, from coordinate 32,844 downwards.
CCCCGCGAACCTCGTTGATGATGCGACTGCTGATCCTCGCCAGCACGTCGTACGGCAGGCGGCACCAGTCCGCCGACATGAAGTCCTGCGTCTCGACCGCGCGGATCGCCACGCAGTGCTCGTACGTGCGACCGTCGCCCATCACCCCGACGCTCTGCACGGGGAGCAGCACCGCGAAGACCTGGCTCGTCGCCCGGTACAGGTTGGCCGCCACGATCTCCTCGAGCAGGATCACGTCGCACGCCCGCAGCAGGTCGAGCCGCGGCTTGGTCACCTCGCCCAGCACGCGGACCGCCAGGCCCGGACCCGGGAAGGGGTGGCGCCACACCAACTGCTCGGTCAGGCCCAGCACCTCGCCCAGCCGCCGCACCTCGTCCTTGAAGAGCTCCCGCAGCGGCTCGACGAGCTTGAAGCCCAGCTGCTCGGGAAGCCCGCCCACGTTGTGGTGCAGCTTGATGCCCGCGCTGGTCCCCGCGTGGCCGTGCCCCGACTCGATCACGTCGGGATACAGCGTGCCCTGCGCCAGGAACGCGGCGTCGGGAATGTCCCGGGCCGCCTGCTTGAAGACCTCGATGAACCGATGCCCGATCCGCCGGCGCTTCTCCTGCGGATCGCTCACGCCCGACAGGTCCGACAGGAAGTCCCGCTCGGCGTCGACCACGCGAAGGTCGATGCGGAAGTGGTCGCGGAAGGTCGTCTCCACCAGCTCCCGCTCGCCCGAGCGCAGCAGGCCGGTGTCGACGAAGACGCAGTGCAGCTGCCTGCCGATGGCCTTGTGCAGCAGGGCGGCCACCACCGAGGAGTCGACCCCGCCCGACAACCCGCAGATCACCTGCGACGTGCCCACCCGCTCTCGCACCTGCGCGGCGGCGGTCTCGGCGAAGGAGCTCATCCGCCACGTGCCCCTCACCTTGCAGATCTCGTAGAGGAAGTTGCGGAGCAGGTCCGTGCCGTGGGGCGTGTGGGTGAGCTCGGGGTGGAACTGCACGCCGTAGAACTCGCGACCCTTCATCTTCACCGCGGCAAACGGGCACGTGGGCGTCGAGGCGATGGGCTCGAAGAGCCCGCCGTGCTCGGTCACCTGATCGCCGTGCGACATCCACACGACCGTCTTGTCGGGGATGCCCGCGAAGAGCGGACTGCGGCCGCCGATCGAGAGGTTCGCCCGGCCGAACTCCCGGTGATTCGCCCCCTGCACCTTGCCTCCCAGCAGGTGGGCCGCCAGTTGCATGCCGTAGCAGATCCCCAGCACCGGCACGCCAAGGTCGAAGATGGCCGGGTCGCACGCGGGCGCGCCCGACTCGTAGACGCTCGAAGGTCCGCCCGAGAGGATGAGGCCCGCCGGGTTCATCGCCTTGAGCTCGGCCGCGGAGATCCGCGGCGAGACCAGGATCGAGAAGACGCCGGCGTCTCGCACGCGCCGAGCGATGAGCTGGGCCGTCTGCGAGCCGAAGTCGAGGATCGGGATGATTTCGCGTGTGCCGGTCATGCGATTCCAGAATGGCGTGGTGGCGGGACGATCAGCGCTTCGGGCGGTCCTGGCCGAAGTGACGCTCGGTCTGCTTCTGCTTCTCCTGCGCGTAGCGCTCGAGGGCGGCGAGCAACCCGCCCTGGCCCGACGTCGCCTTGCCCTTGGCCGCGGCCCGGGCCTGACGCTCGGCCTTCATCTTGTCGACGTTGAGCATGTCGTGCCGCTCCATGTACGAGCGGATCCACTTGCTCTCGACGATCGCCAGCGTCGTGTTCACCGCGAAGTACAGCGAGAGACCCGCCGGCGCGTTGTACATCAGCAGCGGGAAGAGGAAGATCGTCATGTACTTCATGATCTTCATCTGCATCTCCTGCTCGGGCGTCGTCGGCGCCGTGGTCTGCGGCGTGAAGTACGTCTGCTGCAGGTAGTACATCACGCCCAGGATCAACGGGAGCAGGTTGACCGACGAGAAGGGCCCGATCAGCGGGATGTTGAACAACTCGCGGCCGAAGTAGATCAGCCGATCCGGCTCGGCCATGTCGCCCAGGAAGTGCCAGAACATCGAGCCCGACGGGAAGACCGACTGGAAGACGCCGTAGAAGGCGTTCTGGTGCCGCAACTCCACCGCGAAGAAGAGCACGCCCGAGAGCGCGATCCAGACGGGCGTCTGCGCGAAGGCCGGCAGGCAGCCCAGGAAGCCGGCGGGGCTGATGCCCTCCTCTCGCCAGAGCTTGGTGGTCTCGGCCTGCAGCTTGGCGGGGTCCGACCCGTACTTCTCCTGCAGGATCTTCTGCTTGGGCTGCATCGCCTGCATCTGCTTGCCGAAGCGGGCCATCTTGATCTGCGTCCATCGCGTGAGCGGGTGAAGGCACGTGCGGACGATCACCACCAGCACGATGATCGACAGCGCCCAGTCGCCGAAGACGCGGTCGTGAAGCGATCGCATGATCCACAGGAGCAGGCTGGTGATCGACTCGAAGGTGCACCAGCCGCACGGCCCGCCGAAGTTGTACACCACGATGTCCTTGAGACGCATCGCCTTGTACACCGGCTCGCTCGAGATCTCCTTGCGGGCCAGGGGGCCCGCGAAGACGCCGTGCGACACGTCGGCCTTGCCACCCGGCGCGACCGCCAGGGGGCGGCTCGCCAGCCGCAGGCCGATCACCTGCGCGCCGTCGCCGCCGTCGAGCACCACGCGATCCACCTGCCCCACCCACGACAGGGGCGCCGCCCCGCCCTTGGTGGCGATCGGATCGAAGAGCGGGTGCACCGCCACCCCGAAGTAGCGGTTGTTGAACGCCAGCCACGACAATTCCAGCCCGCCTTGCTCCGACTCGGGCGTGGGCCACTGGGTGAAGTCGCGGTAGGCGAAGGTCGCGGCGCCCGTCGCGTCGGTGGCGCCGAAACGCTGCGACAGGAGCGTGGCGTGCGCCTTGTCGAAGGCCCCCATCGTCACCGGGATCCGCTGAGGATCCCTCGCCACGGGCAGCAGGTGGCCGATCCGCAGGTGGCGACGGTCGCCGCCGTACGCCGCCGCGTCGAGATCCAGGTCCACCGGACCGGTCTGGAACCACCGAACCGTCAGCGGCGTTCCGGTGGCGTTCATCATCGCCTGCTCGACCTTGATCTGGCTCGAATCCTCCGCCACGCTGAAGCGGCGCGTGAGCACGAGCACGTCGCGGCCCTGATCGTCCTCGATCACCGCCTCGAACGCGCCGGGCGCGGTCTGACGCCACACTCGCCCGGCCGCGTCGCCAAAGAGGGCGACGAACTCGGGCTTGCCACCTTCGGGCGTGATCTCGACGGCCAGGGCCGCGAAGGGCACCAGCGACTCGACCTGCCCGCCTCGGGCGATGTCGTGCTGACGCTGGACGCGGACGTGTTCCTTCTCCTCGATGGTCTGGAAGTGGTGAGCCAGCCGCAGCGCCTTCACCCCCGCGCCCGAACTCGCGAACTCGATCCCCAGTCGCACCTTGCCCTTCGCGTCGGTCGAGCCGATCTCGGCCAGATCGCCCGTCGCGCCATCCACGCGGGCGCGATAGCCCGTGCCCGCGCTCGCGGCCGGAGCCGAGGGGGCGGCGGGCGGCGGCGTTGATGCAGCGGCCGTCGCCTGCGCCGCGTCCTTGGGGGCGGCTTCACCCGACAAGGGCGCGGCCGCCGCCGGTTCCGTCGCCACCGACGACGGCACCTGGGCGATCGGAGGTGGCGGCGGACTCGAGGGCGTGGTGCCCCGGAGCGTCGTGTACACGATCAAGCCCCCGACCGCCAAGGCGATGAGGGTGACGAGAATGCGACGGCCCGTGTTCGTTGGCTTAGGCATGGGAACGGGGGTGGATCGAGTCCGTCCAAGGGCGACGGAGGGTGGCGGAGACGGAAGTTCCCGGACGCTGCCGGCCGCCCAACGCCAAAGGCCGAAGGGGGACCGTCCGGAAGGGGGAAAGGATAGCCCCACCGGCCCGATCCGCCCCTCCATGGAAGGCTCGCGGCACCCGCTTGGACTCCCCCGGCAGCGGTCCGTCCGGGACCGGGGAAGGGGCTCGCGGCCTATTCTTCCCGCAGCATGACGACTTTTTCATCCGGGGAATACAACCAGTACTCCCAGCAACCCATGCTGACCGAGCCTCGAACCAGCATCATGGCGATCCTGTCGCTGGTGCTGGGCCTCTTGGGCTTGTGCGTGCCCGGCTTCGGCCTGCTTGGGCTTTTGTTCGGTATCGTGGCGCTGATTCTGATCGGCTCCTCGAACGGCACGCTGGCCGGACGCGGCTTGTCCGCCGCGGGCATCGTGCTCGGCCTGCTCTTCAGCGTGGTGTGGGGCGCCTTGATCGTGGGCGGCCTGAGCTTTGCCTCCCTGTTCAGCCAGAGCATCGTGGCGCCCACCACCAAGACGCTGCAAGCCATCGAGGCCCGCGACTGGACGACCGCGCGGAGTTCGCTCCAGCCCTCCACCGCCGAGAAGGTGACCGACGCCGACTTCGAGGCCTTCCGCGAGGCCTATCGGCGGGAGCTCGGTGCGTTCAAGTCGACGCCGGCCGGGCTCTGGGAGTTCTTCCTGCAGACGAGCGAGATGGGCAAGACGATGTCTCGCTTCCAGAAAAATCCCAACAACCTGATCCCCATCCCCGTCACCTTCGAGAAGGGCAAGGCTGTCGTGGCGATGCAGGTCGACCCGCAGCCGCAGCCCACGAGCGGCGGCGGAGCCCTCGAGTTGCCCATCGCCAACCTGCAGATCATGTTCGAAGACGGCACCGTCGTGACGCTCTACGACCCGGAGAACCGTCCCCTCCCGCCCGCGGACCCCGCCGCCGCGCCAGCCTCGCCCGCCGCCGAAAGCGGTGCCAAGCAAGAGCCGGCGCCCGCGCCCAAGTTCTGACGGCCTCGATGATCGCCCCGGAGATCGCTCGTGCACACGCCGACCGGATCCGCGACCGACTCCACGGGCGGCGAGCCCCTGATCTCGCTGCGTGACGTCCGCAAGTCCTTCGACGGGCGGGCCGTGCTCGAAGGCGTCAATCTCGACGTCCGTCGTGGCGAAACCATGGTCATCATGGGCGGCAGCGGTTCGGGCAAGTCGACCCTCCTGCGGCTCATCATCGGGAGCCTCAAGCCCGACTCGGGCAGCATCCGACTCCTGGGCGAGGAAACCACCACCCTCGAGCGATCCCGCTTCGACGAGCTCCGCAAGCGGTTCGGCATCCTCTTCCAAAGCGGCGCGCTCTTCAACTCCATGACCCTGGCCGAGAACGTGGCCCTGCCCATCCAGGAGCACACCACGCTCGACCGCGCCATCATCGACATCCAGGTCAAGATCAAGCTCGAACTCGTCGGCCTGCTCGAGCACGCCGACAAGTACCCCGCGCAGATCTCCGGGGGCATGAAAAAGCGCGCCGGCCTCGCCCGCGCCCTGGCCCTCGACCCCGACATCCTCTTCTATGACGAGCCCAGCGCCGGTCTCGATCCCGTCACCAGCTCGCAGATCGACCGGCTCATCTCCGATCTCACCCGAAAGCTCGGCGTCACCAGCGTCGTCGTCACCCACGAGATGGACTCGGCCTTCGCCATCGCCGACCGCATGGCCATGTTCGACCGCGGCCGCATGCTCGCGGTGCGAGAGCGGGACTGGTTCAACTCGCTTCGCGCCGCCGATGACGAGCGAGCCCGCGAACTCGACGACGATCAACGCCTGATCCGCCAGTTCCTCAGGGGCGACCCGGAAGGCCCGCTCACCCAGCGGCGGCAGACCGGCGGCCTCGAGCGGGCCCTCTTCGGCGACAATCCGCTGCTCCACACCCCCAGCATCATCCCGACGCGAGCCACCTGACATCGCCGCGACGCCCTCGCGCCGCGGGCGTCAGGGTCGGTAGATCCTGTGCACGCGCACCCCGCGACGCCTCGCCTCCGCGCTGGCGTCCCAGATGGCCTCTTCGTGCGCGTCGCTCGAGATGAGCACCTCCGAGCCCGACTCGAGGTCGCGCGGATGGCCCACCGGCCTTCCGTGACGCACCTGGCCGCTCAAGGCGTCGTCGACGATCCCCTTCACCTCGAGGCCCAGTCGCTCCACCGCGTCGATCAGCCTCGCCGTGTGCGCGCCCGCGCCCCACAGGTGCACCGCCCCCACGCCTTGAGCCAGCAGCGACCTCGCCGCCGCCTCGATGGCGCGGCCTCGATCCGACGCCGGCGTCGATCGCTCCGTCGCGTGGCGACATGCCATCCACGCCAGCAGCGCCTCGCACGTCGCCCCTCGCTCGATCATCAGCGATTCCAACGCCAGCAACGCCGTCCGCGCCGTCTCGACGGTGCCCAGCGAACCCGCCAGCAGCGGCGCAATCTCCGATGCCTCGCCCCGCGGCAGCCGCGACCACGCCCTCGCCATCGCCTCGGCCGCGAAGCACGCCTGCTCCACGCTCGAGGAATATCCCTCGCCGCCGTGGGCCGCGTAGCGATACAGCATCTGAGGCACCGCCGCGACGCGACCGGCCATTCGCAGCCACAAGTCGTAGTCCTGCGACCGGGTCAGTCGCTCGTCGTAGCCCCCCGCCTCGATCACCGCCGCTCGCCGCAACAGCATCGACCCGTGGGCGAAGGGGTTGCGCACGTGCAATCGCCACGCGGCATCCCGCTCGTCGACGGGAGGCCGCTCGACGGCCAGCAGCTCGCCCGACGAATCAATCACCTCGAAGGCACACCCCAACGCGGCCAACAAGGGCCGACGTTCGATGGCCTCCACCTGAACGGCGAGTCGCTCGGGCGGACACCAGTCGTCGGCGTCCATCCGCGCGACGAGGGACGACGAGGCGATCCGAAGGCCGTGATTCAGCGCGGCGGCCAGGCCCGGCCGCTCGAGCCGCACGAGCCGGATGCGAGCGTCCTCGCTCGCCGCCGCCGAGAGCGCGGCGAAGGCTCCGTCGTCGACGCCGTTGGCCAGCACGACGATCTCGATGTCAGCCAGTGTCTGCGCACGCAGGCACGCGATCGCCGCTCGCGGCGACACATCGGCGTGCACGGGCAGCAGGACGCTGACGACGGCCATGCGTCGAGTATCGGCACGCCCCTCGTCCGGCGATCATGCCCCGAGGCGGGGATGATCCCGCACGCGGCCCAAAAACGACCGACCCGGGCAGTGGATACCCGGGCCGACCGACAGTGGAGAAGGTACTTCGAGAACACCGACCGTCCGCTCAGTGGCGACGACGGCGGCACATGATGATCGTTCCCGCGCCGAGCAGCGCGATGCTTCCCTGGGTCGGCACCGTGACGGCCTCGACCTTGACGTTGTCGAGCCCCCAGCTCTCGTCGGCAAGCTCCTGAAGGCCCGAACCCCGGAACCACACCTCGAGCCCGTCGGCGGGCGCGAGGAACTCGAAACTCAATCGCCAAGTGGCGTCCAGCGTGCGGTGCAGCCACGGGTATCCCAGCGAGTCGTTGGCGATGGCGCCCCAGCGACTGTGATTGGCCGCGGCCCCGCTGACGCCGGTGCCGAAGCTCATCCGCTGTCTCGAGTCGATGTCGCCGACGGAGAAGGTCTCGGCGAGCAGCACCGGACCGCCGCCAACGCCCACCGAGAACATGTCGGGCTCGGGCACGCCGCCGCTGGCGTTGCCGTCCCAGGTGCGGATGGCGCAAAAGTCGAAGTCGAGTCGCACGAGGTCTCCCTCGCGGACCTCGGGAACGTTCAGTCGCACGGTCTGGTTGCCGAACTGGCCCAGGATGCGCTGACCGTGAAGGGGCGCGAGATCGACGGTCCGGTCGGACCATTCGGGCCCTGCGCCGAGCTGGAAGTCGGTGCGATACGCGATGTCGGCGAGGGACGTCCCCGCCGCGAGCGCGACCAGCGTCGCGCACGCCCCTGCCTTCGATAGCATGGCCCTCTCCCTTCCTCTCTGGGCCCGTCGACGTCTCGCGTCGAGGGCATGTCATGGCTGCGACGACAGCATGACACGCGGAAGGGATGGCCGCCAGCGGAATGTCTGCGGCGGGCGGAATGGTGCGTCGGACGAATGGTCCGCGCGGCGCATGCAACCTGCGCGGCCGCGCCGACGGCGCAGGCGACAGGACCGTCAGGCCCGAACAAGGCCGTCGATCGAACTCACATGGTCATGCGGAGCGACGGCACCGCCGCGGTGGCGTGGTGCAGGGCGTACTGGTGCGCCTCGATCTCCTTGGGCAGCGTCGCCGCCAGGCCCAGGGAGGCGTGAACCACGCGAGCCGCGCCCGACCCCAGCACGTCGCGCCAGTCGGGGTCGGCCATCATCTCGGTGATGGCCCGCGAGAAGGCCTCGGGGTCGAGCGGGATGCGAAGACCCGTCGCGCCGTGCATCACGACGTCTCCAAGGCCCGGCGAGTTGGCCACCACGCAGGGAGCGCCCATCGCCATCGCCTCGAGCACGGTCTTGGGATGCCCCTCGAGCTCCGAGGCCTGGACGTACATCGAGCACTCGTTCATCCTCGCCTGCAACTCGTCGTGGGGCAGCCGCCCGCGGAAGGTCACCGGCACGCCCAGCGTCTGCGCCTGCGCACTCAGGGTCTCGAGCTCCGGTCCGTCGCCGATGATCTCGAGCATGAGCTTGGCCCGCGTCTCGGGCTCGACCTGCGCCACCGCGTCGATGAGCACGTCGACCCGCTTGCGCTTCACGAGCTGGCCCGCGTAGAGGATCAGGCCCGGCGTGCGGTCGCACGCCGACTTGGGCTCCATCTCGGGCTCCACCACGTAGTTGGGGATCAGCCGCGTGCGGGACGGATCGATCATGTACCGCCACGCCAGATCGTCGACCATGCTCTGCGTCGTGCCCACCACCACGTCGGCCGCGCTGCACAGTTCCTTCTCGATCGCCGCGGCGTCGATGGCCTGCTTGGAGGCCGTGCCGTGTTCATACGCCGTCATTCGCGACCACAGGTAGCCCCCGCGGGCCACCAACCCCACCTTCATGCCGAAGCTCCGCAGATAGGGCGTGATGCGAGCCGCCACGTGCCCGCCGGCCATCTGGTTGGTCTTGATCACCACGCGCTCGGCGTTGGGCAGGGCGGCCTTCACCAGGGAGGGCGCGCTCGACGAATAGACCGAGGTCTCCTGCTTGCCGGAGTTGCAGATCAGCACGAACTTGCCGCGAAGGTCCGGCGAGATCGCCTTGTCCAGGATCTCCTGGTCGCCCGGGCCGCCGTAGGTGAACAGCACGATCTTCTCGTACTTGGGCGCCAGCGCGCAATACAGCGCCAACTCGCGGCTGATGCCGCCGGTGTTCTGCCACGTGCGCAGCGAAACCCCGTAGGTGAAGACGACGACGAGCGCATCAGCGATGGTCTGAGGCATGGCGTTCCCTTTCCGTCATGATCGGACGATTCCGGCCTTCAATGACGCAAACTGGTCACCCTTGCGAGACCAGGGATGCACCGGTCCCGATTTTTGCAGCCCCGGGCAACCCCCACGGGGGAGTGGCCATCCCCGACTCGGGTGCCGCGCGACGGCGGGCCACCGTTCAGCCGGCGCCCTCGAGATCGAAGATCTCCACCATCGAGGCCCACCACTCCCCCTCCTTCGCCCCGGGCGCCCGACGCTGAAAGGCTCGCATCAACTCGTCCCACGCGCGACACCGCGGGTCCTTCGCGTACGACTGGTAGTCTCGCGACGGATCGAACCCCTCGGGCGCCTCGAAGTACATGAACAGACGCGTGCCCAGCAGGAAGATCTTCATCTTCGTGATGCCGATGGCCCTGAGCGCAGCGATCACCTCCGGGTAGACCCGCCGGTGGTGCGCCACGTACGCCTCGATCAACGCCGGATCGTCCTTGAGGTCCAAGGCCTGCGCAAAGCTCTTCATGCCCCAACGTAGCCACCGCCACGGCCCGAGAACCACGATACCGGCCTCCGAGACGCGGCGATAATGGGCCATGCACCGCCCCATTCGACTCGCCGTGACGGTCCTCCTCGCCGCGTTCGCCGCCTCCTGCGGCGAGTCCGCTCCCGCCCCCAAGCCGGACGCGACCCCCGTCGCCGCCAAGCGCGTCGCCGTCGTCCCCAAGGGCACCACGCACGAGTTCTGGAAGTCGGTCGAGGCCGGCGCGATGATGGGCCAGGCGGAGAGCAATGGCGCGATCGTCGTCACCTATCGCGGACCCGAGAAGGAGGACGACCGCGAGCAGCAGATCTCGCTGGTCCAGAACCTCGTGAGCGCACGCTACGACGCCATCGTGCTCGCGCCCCTCGACTCCAAGGCCCTGGTCGCCCCGGTGCGCCAGGCACGCCAGGCGGGCCTTCAGGTCGTCATCATGGATTCCGGCCTCGAGGGCGAGGTCGGCGCCGACTTCGCCAGCTTCGTCGCCACCGACAGCGAGGCGGGCGGCCGCCTCGCCGGCGAACGAATGGCCTCCTTGCTCCCCAAGGGAGGCAAGGTGCTGCTGCTTCGCTACCTCGAGGGCTCGGCCAGCACGACGCTGCGCGAGAAGGGCTTCGTCGACGCGATCGCCAAGGCGACCGGCGTGACGCTCGTCGATCCCGGTCGCCACGCCGGCGCGACGCGCGCCTCGGCCCAGGAGGCCGCCGAGAACCTGCTGGCCGCCAACGGCGACATCGCGGGCGTCTTCTGCCCCAACGAGTCCTCCACGTTCGGCATGATGCTCGCGCTCCGCAGCCGCGGCATGCTGAGCAAGGTCGCCTTCATCGGCTTCGACTCGAGCCCGGAACTGGTCGACGCGCTGCGGGCCGGCGAGATCGCCGCCCTCGTGGTGCAGGACCCGATCGCCATGGGGCGCCTGGCGGTGAAGGCCGCCGCCGACTCGCTCGCGGGCAAGACCGTCGAGCGTCGCATCGACACTGGCGTCGCGGTCGTGACCAAGGACAACCTCGCCGCCCCCGACATCGCCCGGCTCGTGAACCCCGCCGGTCGCTGATCGCGCGGACGAACGCTCACGCTACCATCGACCCGCGATGAGCGTCTCCGCCCCTTCATCCTGTCGCGTGGCCGTCATCGGCGCGGGCGCGGCGGGCCTCTTCGCGTCGATCTTCGCCGCCCGCAAGGCCAGGGGCGTCGTCGCGCTCGACGGCGCAAAGACCATCGGCGCCAAGATCCTCGTGGCCGGAGGCGGCCGCTGCAACGTGACGCACGACGTCGTCGACGAACTGCAGTACGCCGGCTCGACAAGGCCCGCCATCCGCAACGTGCTCCGTCGCTTCGACGTGCCCCAGACCGTCGCCTTCTTCGCCTCCCGAGGCGTCGCGCTCAAGCGCGAGGAGACGGGCAAGCTCTTCCCCGTCACCGACGAGGCCCGCACCGTGCTCGACGCCCTGACCGGCGCGCTCCGCGAGGCCGGCGGCCTGCTCGTGCACCCCTGGCGCGTCGCCTCCGTCCGACGCGTCGACGAGGGCTTCATCATCGAACGCGATCACGCCCGCGACGGCGGCTCGCCCGCGACCCTCACGGCCTCCAAGGTCATCCTCGCCACCGGCGGCATGGCCCTCCCCCGCACCGGTTCCGACGGCGCGGGGTACGCGATTGCGCGCTCGCTCGGCCACGCCACCACGCCCCTCATCGTCCCCGCCCTCGCGCCGCTGGTGGTCGAGAAAGGACACTGGATCACGTCGCTGTCGGGACTCACGCTGCCCACGTCGCTCGAGGTGCGCCTCTCGAGCGGGAAGCGCGTGGCCCGGTACGAGAACTCCACCCTGCTCACGCACTTTGGCCTCTCCGGCCCCGCCGCCCTCGACATCAGCCGCCACCTCACCCACGCGCGAACGACCGACTCGGGCGCATCGCTCGTCGTGCAGTGGCTGCCCGGCTCGACCCGCGAATCCGTCGATGCAGCCCTGCTCGCCTCGCCCCGCGCGGGCGTCGCTCGCACCCTCACCACCCTGGACCTGCCCGAGCGACTCGCCCGCGCCTTGTGCGAGGCCTGCGCCATCGATCCCGGCGCCACCTGCGCCTCCCTGCACCGCACCCCGCGGCTGGCCCTCGTCGACGCCGTCACGCAGACGCGACTGCCCGTGACCGGCGACCGCGGCTTCACCTTCGCCGAAGCCACCGCGGGCGGCGTGCCCCTCTCCGAAGTCGATCTCGCCACCATGGAAAGCCGCGTCTGCCCCGGCCTGCACCTCTGCGGCGAGATCCTCGACGTCGACGGACGCGTCGGCGGGTACAACTTCCAATGGGCATGGTCGAGCGGTTGGATCGCCGGCACCAGCGCGTGAGCCGTTGGCGTTCCTTGTCAGCCCGAAAGGGCGTCCCTGCGTCTTGCCGCGGTGCGCGGCCCGGCTTTGCGGGCCATCTCGCGGCAACAGGATGCACGCTGCTTGCAACGGCCTGATCTCGCATCGCCTGCGTCAGGCATTCATGCCACGCAGCGACCTGGCAATCGCCGTCTCGTGCAGCCGCACGCTCAGGCGGTCGAGCACGTCCTTGACGCGGCTCATCTCGTTGGCGTCGACGCTCCGCCAGTCGGCCTTGGCCGCCCGCACCATCGTCGTCAACGCATCGATGGCCCCCTGCAGCTCCGCCCGATAGGCCGGGTCGAGCTCGTCGCCCACGCGGCGAAGACCGTCGGCGATCCACTTGACGTCCAGCGAGCAGTTGGCGATCAGGTCCACCACGCGGTGACGGAGCATGTCCTCCTTCGCGTGCAGGAAGCTCTCTCGCTCGATCCGCTCCACCTCCGCCGTCGTCAGGCCGTGGTTGGGCACCACCTGCAACGCCGCCCGCTTCCCGCTGCGACGCTCCGCCGCGTGCACCGCCAGCACCCCGTTGGCGTCGACGAGGAACTGCACCTCGACCTGAGGCACGCCCGCCGGCATCGGAGGCAACCCCGACAGGGTCAACTCCGCCAGCTTGCGACAGTCCGCCGCCATCTCGCGTTCGCCTTGGTACACCGACAGCCGAATCGCCGTCTGCCCGTCGACGCTCGTCGAGAACATCTCGGTGGCCTTCGCGGGCACCATCGTGTTGCGCGCGACGAGCTTGGCCACCGCGCCCCCCACCGTCTCGATGCCCAGCGACAGGGGAATCACGTCCAGCAACAGCATGCCCTTGGAGGCCCCCGACAGGATCGAGGCCTGCACCGCGGCGCCCATCGCCACCACGCAATCGGGGTCCAGCGCGGTGTAGGGCGCAAGACCGAAGAACTCGCCCACGCGCCGTCGCACCAGCGGCGTGCGAGTCGCCCCGCCGACGAGGATCACCGCATCCACCGCGTGCGGACCCGCCCCGCCCTTGAAGGCGTCGCGCATCGCCGCGGCGCACGACGCCAGCGTGCGTTCCACCAGCGGCGTCATCATCGCCTCGAGCCCCTCTCGCGTCACGACCCGCTCGAGCACGCGCCCGGCCCCGACCTCGACGCGCACCATCGCCGACGTCGCCTCCGAAAGCAGGATCTTCGCTCGCTCGGCTTCCTGCAGCAGGGTCCGACGCGTCATCGCGTCCGGCTCACCATCGAGCAGGCCGCTCGCCCTCGCCTCGGAGAGCAGATGATCGACGAGCAGATGGTCGATGTCGTCGCCGCCCAGGTGCGTGTCGCCGCTGGTGGCGAGCACCTGGAAGAAGAAGGGCTCGGTCTCGGAGGTCGAAGGCGTGAGCCGCAGGATCGAGACGTCGAAGGTCCCGCCGCCCAGGTCGTAGACGGCCACCGTCGAGACCTGCCGATTGCGATCCGACGCGCGGCCCAGGCCGATGCCGTACGCCAACGCGGCGGCGGTGGGTTCGGGCACGATCCGCACCACGTCGAGCCCGGCAAGACGCCCCGCGATGCGCGTGGCCTGACGCTGCGCATCGTCGAAGTACGCGGGCACGGTGATGACGGCCTTCGACACGGGGTGCCCGAGTCTCGCCTCGGCGATCCGCTTGAGTTCCATCAGGACATGCGCCGAAACCTCCTCGGGCGAGAGGGACATCGCGGCCGACTCGCGGACGATTCGCACGCGAGCGTTGCCCCGCTCGCCCTCCACCACGTCGTACGACAGGTAGCGAAGGTCATCGCTCGCGTCCGCAAGCGACCGACCCATGAGCCGCTTCACGCTCCCGACGGTCGAACGCGGATGAAGCACCGCCTCCGACTTGGCCCGGCGACCGACAACCCGCGGCTCGGACGGGTCGGCGGGATACCGCACCACGCTGGGCACCATCGCGTGCCCTTCATCGTCGAGCAGCACCCGCGGGCCGTGCGCATCGGCGACTGCCACGAGACTGTTCGTGGTGCCCAGGTCGATGCCGATGATGACCTCGGGGGTGGACATGGCTCGCTCAGACGCGACGGACCTCGACCTTGCCGCCGGGCATGTCCTTGATGGCGTAGCCCATCTGCGCGAGGCGATCGCGGATCTGGTCGGAGGCCTTGAAGTCCTTGGCGGCCCGCGCGTCGCGCCGCTCGCGGAGCAACTGCTCGACGGCCGCGTCGGGCGTCACGCCCGGGGCGTAGACGCCGATCTCGCTGGTCACCTGCTCGGCCACCCTGAGTTCCAGCACGCCCAGCACAGCGTCGAGCCGTCGCATCGCCTCGGCGTCGGCGGCCGACGGCGCGGACGTCGCGCCGGCCCACGTGTTGACGGCCGCCACCGCGCCGGCGATGTTGAGGTCGTCGTCCATCGCCTGCGCGAAGTCGCGGAGGCACCGTTCGCGCGCGTCGGCCGCGCCGGGTGCGTCGGGCCCCGCGCCGCCGAGCAGCTTTCGCCACCGCTCGACCATGCGGGCCGAATCGGCCAACCCCTGCATCGTGAAGTTGGCGTTGGTGCGGTAATGCGTGCGGATGAGCTCGAGCCGCAACGCGCCGGCCTGCACGCCCTTGGCGAAGAGGTCGCGTGCGGTGAAGAAGTTGCCCTTGCTCTTGCTCATCTTCGTCCCCTCCACCATCAGGTGGCGGAGGTGGAACCACGAGCGGGCGAAGGTGCCCTGCTGGGGCGAAGCCGCGAAGGCGCAGCACGATTGCGCGATCTCGCACTCGTGGTGCGGGAAGATGTTGTCCTCGCCGCCGCTGTGAAGGTCGATGATGGCGCCCGGCCCGTCGGCAGACGCGAGCAGGTGCGCGAAGCGCTCCTCGCTCAGGAGTCGCGTGGCCGACATCACGGTGCACTCGATGTGCCACCCCGGATACCCCGCGCCCCACGGGCTCTCCCACTTCATGATGTGGCTGGGGTCCTCCTTCCACAGGAGGAAGTCCGCCGGGTGCTCCTTGGTCGCCTGGTTGCTCGCGCTGATGCGTCCGCCCTCGCCCTCGCGGAGCGCGTCGAGCGTGTTGCCGGACAGCCGCCCGTAGGGGGCGAAGCTCTTCACGCGAAAGTACACCACCCGCGAGCCGGGCTCGCCCACCACGTACGCGTGCCCACGCGCCACCAGCCGCTCGATCACCTTGATCATCCCCGGCACGTGCGCCGTCGCTCGGGGCATCAGCGTCGGATCGTCCTTCTGCTCGAGAGCCACCTTGAGGCCCAGCGCCGACGCGTCCTCGATGAACCGCGACGCGTAGAAGGCCGCGATCGCGTAGGGGTCGCGGGCATCGACCTCGACGCCCGCGGGCAGTTTGCCCGCCTTCTTGGCCTCGGCCAGTCGCCGCCCCGCCACCGCCATGCGGTCCTCGCCGCTCTCGCCCCCTTCGGCGTCGTCGGTCATGTGGCCCACGTCCGTGATGTTCATCACGTGCACGACCCGCCGCGGCTCGCCCGCCTCGCGGCCCGCGAAGGCACACAGGGGGCTTTCGATCCACCGCCGCAGCAGGTCGGCGGCCAGGAAGGCCCGAAGGTTGCCGATGTGCACGTCGTCATAGACCGTCGGCCCGCAGGTGTAGAACGTGACCCGAGCGGGGTCCGCGGGCGCGAAGGGTTCGACCGTCCGCGTGATCGTGTTGTACAGACGAAGGGCCATGGACGGCAAGGATAGAGGGCATGCGAAAGGCATGAAACGGCCGCATGGCAACCGTCGGTTCCGGGCAACGGACGAGTTCCCTCCGTGCTCGGCGCGGGAGCACCTCGATGGCGCGAACGCAGGCCTGCACCGTGAAACCTCGTGACGCATCGGTGTTGGCGAGGCCGAACGAACACTCGGCATTCGTGCAAGCCCGGGTGTTGCGGACACGGCTCCATTTCGCGGCGGGCTGGATCCGGCGGAGCATGCAGACCGATGCTCGACCTCCGTCGGCGACGCGACCCTCGGCACGAAGCGTCGGGCAGGTCGCCGTCGCGAGCGACAAGCGCGGATTCGAGGCACCGGCACGGGCAGACATCGGCGTCAACCGAATTCGACCGTATCTCCGCTCCCGAGACGCTGCGCTGCTGCGCCTTCGGAGGCTCCGGCAAGGGCCATGACGCGAAAGCGGACTCCAGTGCGTCGATCAGTGGCGTCACTTCTTGGGTGGCGACGATCCACACCACATCGAAGTCGATCTCGTCGTACCCGTGCACCAACCTGTTCCGCATCCCGACCACGACGCCTCACGGAATCGCCGGGATGCGTGCCCGACCGATCGGCGAGACCTTGGCGGCGGCCTCTCCGATCTCCTGAATGGCGTTGATCATCGCCCGGCGAAAGGGCATGTCGGCACCCAGTTGGTCGCGACTTCTTCCGGCGGCGAGGCGAGCGACATCCCGGGCCGCGTCGAGCATGTGCTGCGCGCGAATGCGGTCGTCGAGCGGTCGCTTGGCCGGGTCACGCGGCATGCAGCATTCTCGCCTCGCGAAGCACCTCGTGCCTGAAGTATCGCGACACTTCCATCGGGGTGCGCAAGTCGACCTCGCGCCCGATCATCTCGGTGAGTTCGATCTGCATCGCGGAGAGCGCGAGCAGGCCGGGGGTCCGACCCGGAAGGAACTCGACGAGCATGTCCACGTCGCTGGTGGGCCGGAAGCCATAGCCGCCTTCAGGCGTCGCCTCACGCAGGATGCTGCCGAACAGCGAGAGTTTCGCCACGCCATGACGGCGGCAAAACTCCGCGATCTTGTCCTCCGGGAAACTGACGCCGTTGATCACCACGATCTCTTTGTACGGACTCGGCAAGGTCCGGTCACGCCAACCCCGTCGGCCCTCAGCCGGTGCCATGGCGATCGACATCACGGACCGCGGCGTGCCGGACGGGAACGCTGGCCATCAATCGTTCGTGACCTTCGACGGCGACACCGTCAGGTCGACCAGCCGCCGCCCGCGGATCTGCTCGTTCCCGAGCTGGCCGCACGCGCCCATCATCTGCCGCCCCTTGGTGCGGCGTCGCTTCACGAAGACCCTTTCCTCGATCAGCCAGCCGATGAACGCGTTCACCTGCTCCTCCGTCGGCGCCGGCCAAGGGCTGCTGCGCCGCGGGTTGTAGGGA
Organism: uncultured Phycisphaerales bacterium; assembly: GCA_903929885.1. Taxonomy (GTDB): domain Bacteria; phylum Planctomycetota; class Phycisphaerae; order Phycisphaerales; family UBA1924; genus UBA2402. Next base: position 15,602 of record CAIYWI010000044.1, on the reverse strand, counting down.
ATCACGTTCACCACCGCCCGCTCGCGGGTGTCGGCCGCCTCGTCGCCGCTCGCGCCCTCTCGGACGAGCGACTTCAAGGGCCGCACGAAGTTCGCCACCTGTGCCGCGTGCTCGCGAGAGTCGTTCACGCCGGGGATCAGCACGTACTCGATGCAGAGCTTGTTCCCGCCGAATCGCGGCCAGTCGATCAGTTCCTGCTGCAACTCCTCCATCTTCCAGCGACGGTTGACGGGCATGAGCACGTCGCGCACCTCGTCGTTGGGCGCGTTGAGCGAGAGGGCCAGGTTGAGCCGGTGCCACGTCGGCTGCTTGATCTGCTCTCGCATCCTGCGGAGCCCGTCGATCCGCCCCACCGTCGAGATCGTGACGTGGCTGATGGGCACCGACGCGCCGTTGTGGTCCTTGAGCACGGCGACAGCCTGCATCACCTGCTCGTAGTTGTCCATCGGCTCGCCCATGCCCATGAACACGATGTTCTTCGGACGAACGCCCACGACATGCGTGGCGGCGTACCACTGCCCCACGATCTCCGCCGCCGTCAGCGACCGGATCAAGCCCATCTGCGCCGTCTCGCAAAAGCCGCACCCCATCGCGCAGCCCACCTGGCTCGACACGCACAGCGTGTACGTCAGCCCCCGCACCGACCCCACCATCGGGATCAGCACCGACTCGGTCTCCAAGGGCTTGCCCGCCAGCGACTCGTGCCCCTTCGACGGGTCCCGCCCCTTCACCCGCACCAGGAACTTGATCACCTCGCCCTCGGGCGACTCCTCCCGCAGCGTCCGCACCACCTCCGGAGGCGTGAAGGCAAAGACCTCCGGCGGCGTCTTCCCCTCGCGCAGCAGCGCCTTGTACGCCTCGAGCGCGTTCGCCCGGGGCATGCCCAGGGCATGCGCCGCTTCCACCGCCTGCTCGCTGGTCAGCCCCAGCGGATCGAGCACGCAGCCTCGCTGGGCGGGAGGAATGACGTCGCGGCTTGGCATGGGTTCAGAATCGCAACTTCAATACCGACAGATGCTTGCAAGGGCAATGATAGCGCAGCGACAGGACGCTTCGTCGTCGGTGCAACCAGGGGCCGACGGGGCCCGCTGCGGAACCGTCAGGTGCCCGCCGCCCCCACCTTCGCCCACGTGTCCTTGAGGGTCACGGTGCGGTTGAGCACGATGGCCCCCGGGCGGCTGTCTGGGTCGACGCAGAAGTACCCCATCCGCTCGAACTGGAACGTCGCGCCCGCCGCCGCGCCGGCCAGCACCGGGTCGAGCATCGCCTCGATGCGCTCCAGCGAGTTGGGGTTGAGGTCGTCGAGCTGGTTGCCCGTGCGCTTGCCCGGCTCCTCGGCGTTGAAGAGGCGGTCGAAGAGCCGCACCTCGCCCTTGATGGCGTGCTGCGCGCTGATCCAGTGGAGCGTGCCCTTGACCTTCCGCAAGGGCTGGCCGTCGGGACCGTGCGGGGCGTCGCCGCCGCGGGTCTCGGGGTCGTAGGTGGCCCGCACCTCGACGATCTCGCCCGAAGCGTCCTTCACCACGCCCGTGCAGCGGATGAAGTACGCCCAGCGCAGACGCACCTCCTGGCCCGGCGCCAAGCGGAAGAACTTCTTGGCGGGCGTCTCCATGAAGTCCTCTCGCTCGATGTAGATCTCGCGCGTGAAGGTCACCTTGCGGGTGCCTGCGCCGGGGTCTTCGGGATTGATCACGAAGTCGAGCTCGTCGATCTTCCCTTCGGGCCAGTTCTCGATGACCACCTTCAGCGGTCGCAGCACGCTCATCACGCGAGGGGCCGTCTTGTTGAGGTCGTCGCGTACGGCGTTCTCGAGCCGCCCCACGTCGATGGTGCTCTCCTGGGTCGTCACGCCGATGTCGTCGCAGAAGCGGCGGATCGAGGCGGGCGTGTAGCCGCGGCGGCGCAAGCCGCAGATCGTGGGCATGCGAGGGTCGTCCCACCCCGACACGCGTGCCTCCTTGACCAGCGCGAGCAGGAATCGCTTGCTCATCACCGTGTACGTGAGGTTGAGGCGGGCGAACTCGATCTGCTGGGGGTGGTGGATGCGCTCACCCCAGCGGCTGCCCGGCCCGCGATCCTTGTTGATCGAATCGATGAACCAGTCGTACAGCGGCCGGTTGTTGCGGAACTCGAGCGTGCAGATGGAGTGGGTGATCCCCTCGAGACTGTCCTCGAGGCAGTGGGCCCAGTCGTACATGGGGTAGAGGCACCACGCGTCGCCGGTGTGATGGTGCGACTCGTGGATGATGCGGTACATCACCGGGTCGCGCATCGTGAAGTTGGGGCTCGCAAGGTCGATCCTCGCGCGAAGCGTCCTCGCGCCGTTGGGGAACTTCCCGGCCCGCATGTCGCGGAAAAGCGCGAGACTCTCCGCGGGATCCCGATCGCGGAAGGGGCTGGTGGCGGGCACGCCGATGCTGCCTCGACGCTTGCCCACCTCCTCGGCCGACAGGTCGCAGACGTACGCGAGGCCCTTCTGGATGAGTTCCTCGGCCCAGCCGTACATCCGCTCGAAGTAGGAACTGGCCCAGAAGATGCCGCCGAAGCGATAGCCCGCGTGGCCGCCCGTGAGCCACTCGACGTCCTTGATGATGGCGTCGACGTACTCCTGCTCTTCCTTGGCGGGGTTGGTGTCGTCGAAGCGCAGGTTGAACGCGCCGCCGTACGACCGGGCCAGCCCCGAGTTGAGGCAGATGCTCTTGGCGTGGCCGATGTGCAGGTACCCGTTGGGTTCGGGAGGGAATCGGGTGTGAACCTTGGGATGGCCCTGTGCATCCTGCCCCCACTTCCCGGAGGCGTTGTCGGCCTCCACGATCTGCTCGAGGAAGTTGAGGTGGCGAGGCTTCTCGCCGTCAGGGTGGCGTGCGGTGTCCGACATGCCCCGATGGTAGGTGAAGCGGATGCCCTGCCCGCGCCCCAACAATCTGGCCCCATGCACGCTCCAGACGCTCCCGGCCCCTTTCGCGACTACGACGCCCTGCTCCGCCGCCACGGCCTGACGGCCGCCCGCCCGCCGCTGGTCGTCGGCCCGGCACGGCAGGTGGTCATGCGGCGGTGCATCGACCTGCTCTGGGGCGCGGTCGGCTCCAGCGGCATCTCCTGGATCGGGTTCTACGAACGCTCGTCGCCCACCGAGATGTCCCTCGTCTGCCGCGAGCCCAAGCCCGCCTGCAGCCCCATCGGCCTCCACGGCATGTGCGGCAGGGGCATGCTCGAACGCCGCCCCATCGTCATCCGCGACGTGCGCACCCTGGGCCCCAACTACATCGCCTGCGACCCCAAGGACCAATCCGAACTGGTCATCCCCCTGCTCGCGCAGGACGGCTCCTGCGATGCCGTGCTGGACGTCGACAGTTGGGATCTGGCGAGTTTCGACGACCGCGACGCGGCGGGCATGAACGACCTCCTGCTCGCGCTGGGCCTCACCGCCGCCCCCAGCGACGCGAGGAGTCTGCACCTGTGAGTGATCCTGACCGCCATGCGTCGAGCGATGCGCCCGTCGTCGCCATGCACGACGCGCCGGCGGCGATCCTCGCGCTGGCGAAGGCCCGCCGCGGTCCGCACGTGGTCGTGGGCATCACCGGCCCGGTAGGCTCGGGCAAGAGCCACCTCGCGGGCCTGCTCTCCCCGTGCGTGCTCAGTTCCGACGACTACCTGCCCGACTACGAGCACATCGAGGAGCACCGTCGCGACCTCCCGGAGCTGGCCGATTACGCCTCGCTGGGCGAGGACCTCGCGCACCTGCGGCGAGGCGTGGCTCGCGACATTCCCGTGTGGAGCTTCCAGACGCACCGCCGCGAATCCACGCGTCGCGTCGATCCGCGACCCCTGATCGTGTGCGAAGGCATCCACTCGCTGCACGACCTGGTGGTGGCGAGCGTCGACGTGAAGGTCTTCGTGGAGGCCCCCGCCTCGGTGCGGTGGTCGCGGTGGGAGCACCTCGAGCGCACGGGCGTGCGGGGCTGGGGCGTGGAGAAGGCCAAGGGCTTCTTTCACGGCGTGGCCGACCCGACCTTCGCGCGGTACGCCGCGACGTACCGGCGCCTGGCCGACCTGATCGTCGTCAACGACGCGTGGCGGCCGTGAACCGGTCAGGCGGCAGGCTCGAAGCACACCCGACACCTGGGCTCGTAAGCCTCCGCGCCGCCGACGACGATGCGTTGGTCAGACGCCACCAGTCGCTGCGAGTGGCACGCGGGGCCCTGGCAGCGGGCGCACGTGGCGTGGAGCTTGTCGACGCGATCGGCCTCGCAGAGCATGGCGGGGAAGGGCGCGAAGGGACGTCCGCGGTGATCGCGATCGACGCCGGCGACGATGACGATGCGTCCGCCCCGCACGAGTCGCATGCAGGGTTCGACGACCGCGTCGCCCAGGAAGTGGATCTCGTCGACGATGACGGCAGGCGCGATCGCCGCGAGGATCTCGTTGGCGTCGGCGATCGGCGTGGCCTCGAGTCGCCGCCCGTCGTGCGTGACGATGTGTCTCGCGCCGTCGTAGCGATCGTCGCTCGCGGGCTTGAAGGCCTGCACCTCGAGCCCCTGGGCCGCAAGCTCGGCGCACCGCGCAAGCAGGCGGGTGCTCTTGCCGGCGAACATGGGACCGCACACCACCTCGAGTCGACCGTGCGTCATGAAGGGAGGGTACCAGACCGACGCGTCGACGTTCGACCCCGACCGCGCGGGTGCGACACGCTTGCTTTCGCCGGAACGAAACATTCGATCGCACGGCCGAGCGACTCAGTCCCGCTCCACCAGTCTGCGCCGGCGCGTGCGTCGCAGCGAACCGAACGTGCCCGCCACGCCGCATCAGGCCAACCCGCACCGGCACGCCACGCCCCAAAACGAAAATCGCAATTTGCGGAAAAATCGGAAAAACAGCTTGCAGAAGGGCGATTCATCGTGTAGACTGGGCCCTCATCGGAGCGAGCGACAAGACGGGCTTCACAGGAGTCTGTCTGAATGAATGCAAGCGGCATCGGCCACGGCATGAAGTAGTCGCGGGTTCCTCCGAACCCTTCCACAACCAGGCGTACGGCATGCGTAAGACGCAACATTGTCCGAACCATTCGGTCGGCGGGTGTTTGCATGCGAACGTAACGTTACGTCGGGCGTGGCGGGTCGAGGGGGTGCGTGCGGCGAACGTGTCGGCGGGCTGATGAAGGCCTGCGGGTTCATCAAGGACGGGCGAGCGTGAGCAACGGTCGTCGCGACGCGTGTCGCGGCGTTCGTGGAATCGCATCGGCTTCAAGCGACAAGTCGTGTTCCCGACCAACGCCGCGAAGGCCCCCTTCGCGACGCACGGGGATGGTGCGCTCCATCTCCGACCCCGCCGGACTCTCCCGGCGGCCTCGGGCTCGCGACGGGACGAGAAGAGACAAGGCGGAAAGGGCTGTGTTTCTGCCATGATTCCTGCAGTTCGTTCGGCATCCTTCGCCCTGGTCCTGGGGCTTGCCGCGGGCACCACGCTCGCGGCCTCCTCGACCAACCTCAACCTCCAGGTCAGTCTCGACGGCGTCTCCTGGAGCAATCAGGTTTCCTACAACCCCAACCTCGGCCAGCGCCGCGTGCTCGTCCGGGCCCAGGTGAGTTGGACCAGCGACGACGGCATCACCCCCGTCGGCTTCGCCGGCCTCACGTGGCAGCCCGTCGTCAGCAACGTCCGCGACACCGATGTCGTCGCCCCCTTCGCCAACGTCGGCAACAACACCAACGGCGGCGGCATCGACATCTCCTCCGACCCGCTCAACGGCCCCTTCGGACGCGTCCGCCCCTTCGCCGCCACCGGCCCTTCCGGCCTGCAGAGCTACATCGTCCACCGCCACGTCGCCAACTCTGGCGACGCCCCGAGCGGCTCCTATCTCCGCATCGCCCGCAACGACGTCACGCGGTGGATGGGCACCGGCCCCACCAGCGGCACCGCCGCCGTCAACAACTTCAACGGCGCGGGCGGCGTCGCCTGCGTCCAGAAAGGCTTCCCCCAGGTCGGCCCCACCGACCCCGCCTTCCGCTTCGGCGCCACCGACGTGCTCATCTTCCAGTTCGCCATCGATGCCGGACTGCTCGACGCCGGCGAGGAACGCACGCTCGGCATCGACGCCCCGCTCGACGGCATGTCGCGAGACTCCACCACCGGAATCCGACGAGCCACGTGGTTCGCCAGCACCACCGACAGCTTCGGCTCGCTGAGCGCCGCCGTCAATGTCACCGGCGCCACCATCAACCTCATCCCCTCGCCGGCCGCACTCGGCCTCTTCACCCTCGGCGGACTCGTGATGACCGCCAGGCGACGACACGACCGACACCGCCCATGTCACCCGATGAGTTGAAGCCGCCCGCCTGAAACCTCCACAGGGCCTGATGACGGTTGACACCCACCGGGCCCATTGACTCCCACCCACTCCCCGCCGCACGTCGCCTTGATCGGCACGCCGCGGCTTTCCTCGAAACGCTCGTGTCACGCGTCTGACCCACGGTGAACGAGCATGGGACGGTTCGGCTGACCCTGAACCACGACCCATTGTCCTCGAAACGCTCGTGTCGACGGTCTGACCCGCCGCGAACGAGCATGGGATGGTTCGGCTGACCCTGAACCACGACCCATTTTCCGCCCGCAAGGCGTGCAGCGAACGGCCGAGGCCCGGGACCTGAGAGACCCCGAGCCGCCGACAAGACCGGCCCACTCGCACCGCATGCCGCCGACGTCGCTCGGTTCCCTGACCGGAACCCCGCGGCTTTCCTCGAAACGCTCGTGTCGACGGTCTGACCCGCCGCGAACGAGCATGGGATGGTTCGGCTGACCCTGGACCGCGACCCATTTTCCGCCCGCAAGGCGTGCTCGCCATAGGCCGCGGCTCGAGACCTGAGAGACCTCGAGCCCACAGACAAGACCGGCCGTCCGGAGCGCACGCCATCGACGCCGCCAGATTCCCGGAAGGGATTCGTCGCGGCTTTCCATCCCGCCCCGCGGCTCGTCGCCGACGTGGCACCCGGCCCTCGCAGCCCTCATGGGCTTCACGGACGGGTTATTCAGACCAAGCCCGCGCCCAAGTGCGGGAGAATTCCCTTGGAGGCGGCATGGCGTCGCTGTATACTCGCATGTCAAGGAGAGAGACCGTGAAGACCTTCCACACCACCTTTGAGCAGTGGGCCTGCGCCGTGATCGAGCACGGTCGCGATCTGTGGTTCTGGGCGTTGACGCTGCAAGCGGCAGCCGTGCTCCCCGCCGTCGTTCCCGCCACCAAGGCGACGACCGGAATGCCGACCCGTCGCTGACACCTCACCTGCGAACCTGCCCCCGAACGGGCGCAGCCATCGCGGGTGTTCTTTCAATCCGGCACCCGGCATGCGGTCGGACTTGATGCATGCCGGGTGTCCGGGTCTTGAGGCCGTCATCGAGCGACCCAACGCCCTCCAGGCGTGCAAGGAAACGACGGCCACGCCGCACGCTCGGCAAGAAGCCGTTCACCGCCCATGCACCCAAGGCACGCCATGCACGCGAAGAGGATGCGTTCGTCAACTCTCCATCAGCCCGCCTCGAACCCCCGCCACCCGCGGCGAGCGCTCGCCCGGGCCATCCTGGCGGCGTGGGCGTCGCTGACGATCGTCGCCGGCGCGGGCATCAACAACCCCGAGGCCGAACCCAACGACTCCAAGTCCGCCGCGTTCCTGTGCGTCAGCGGCGGCGGGGGCATGCTGGCCGGCGACACGATTTCGGGCGTCACGACCGGCTCGGCCAGCGACGGCACGACCGCCTCGGCCGACACGTTCATCGTCAAGACCAGCTCGCTCGCGGGTGGCATCTATCGCCACCAACTCGTGCTCACCAGCGCCACGCCCGGCCACGTGCTGACGGTCCGCGGCCTGTCGCAATCGGCCGGCGTCGTGACGGCCGGCAGCGACGCCACCGTGCAAACAGGCCTCGTGAGCGCGACGGGCCAGCCTGCCAACTCTCGAATGGTGCAGTGGTACGGCTTTGGCCGCCAGGAATTGGTCTACGTCCGCGTCACCGGGACGACGACCACCACCTCGCCCTACTCCATCGAGCTCAAGACCGCCGCCATCGCGCCCACCGCCCTGAGCAGTTCGCTGCCTTCGGGCTCCGTCACGATCTCGCGCGGCCCAAGCAACGCCAACGACGTCGACTTCTGGATGTACGACGCCTCGCTACGACCCATCACCAACTACGGCAACGACCAGCCCAACTCGCTCACGCGGACCTACACCCCCGGCACCTACTACATCGCCATCGGCGATTCCAACTTCGCCAACGGCGCGGCCGCCCCCTCCGACGACACCCGTCGCGACGGCAACGTGCTCGATGCCGCCGACGCCGCCATCAGCACCACCACGTCCTCCGGACTCGACATGGGCGTCAAGGCCCTGGGCGCTCTGGGCTCCATCGGCGGCGGGGGCACCAAGACCAACCCCTTCGACGTCACTTGGTATTGCTTCACCGTCGTCCCCAACACCATCAGCACCGTCCCCGTCGGCGTCGCCGAGGCCTCGGTCGCCATGGCCAGCAACTGCGGCACCGACCAGGTCTGCATGCAGGTCGCCGTCTCGCCGGGCCAGAACCCCACCAGCACCGCCCTCTCGGTCACGATGAACTTCTCGGCCATCCAAGGGCCCGCCAACGTCCAACTTTTCGACGACGGCCTGCACTGCGACGGCCTGGCCAACGACCGAGTCTTTGGCATCAACTTCACCGTGCCCGCCGGCATCCCCACCGGCACCTTCTCGTTTCCCTTTGCCATTCGCGACGAACTGGGACGATCGAGCACCGGCCAATCCGCCGCATTCACCGTCGTGTCCTGCACCCCGCCGGCCCCGTCGAACGACCCCTGCACCGGCGCGATTCCAGTCAACCCGGGCCCCGGTCGCATCACGGGGACCACGGTTCGAGCCACCGCCGACGCCGTGCCCAACTGCTCAGGCGCGGGCAGCCAGTCCTCGCCTGGCGTCTGGTACCGAGCGATCGGCACGGGCACCCGCATGACCGCTCGCACGTGCGCCACCCGCACAGCGTTCGACTCGGTCATTCAGGTCTACTGCGCCGCCAACGGCTGCGACGCCCTCTCGTGCGTGGCGGCCGGCAACGACGACTGCGGCAAGTCGGCCAGCGCCACGTGGTGCTCCGAGGCGGGTGCGCCCTATCTCATCCTCGTCCGCGGACTGACTGCCGCGAACACGGGCTACTTCGACCTCGAAGTGCTCGACTCGGGCGTGGCATGCACCGACGCCCTCGAGTGCCTGCCCCGCGGTGCATGCTGCCTCCCAGACGGCTGCATCCGCTCGACGCGGACGCAGTGTCTCGCGGCGGGCGGGACCTATCAGGGCGATGATGTCCCGTGCGTCGCCACCGTCCAGACCTTGGTTCACCGAGCGGCCCTGAACGGTCCCATCGCGATTCCCGATGGCAACAGCACCGGCATCGTCGTGACGCTGCCGGTGGGACCTGGACAAGGCCCGGTGCCGGGACTGGGCATCCTCGTGAGTCTTCGCCACGGCCGCATCGGCGACCTGACGGCGACCCTGACCAAGGGCAATCGCACCGTGACACTCTTCGACAAGGTGGGTGCCGTCACGGGGACGACCGGCGACACGTCCGATCTCGACGGCCTGTACGTGTTCAAGGATGACGGCGCCAACCTCTGGGCGGCAGCCGCCGCCGCAGGCCCGCAGGAGCGGGTGCCCCCGGGCGTCTACGCCCCGGCCCGAGGCATCGACGGCGGTCTGCCCTCGCCCAGCGTGACGACATTCGACACCGAACCCGCATCCGGCACGTGGGTGCTTCGCGTCCGCGACCTCTCGCAAGGCGAGACCGGCTTCATCGACGCCTTCGGGCTCGTCTCCGTCGTCGAGGAGCAGGCCTGCGGCTCGCCGTGCCCCACATGTGCCGCCGACTTCAACGACGACGGGGGCGTCGACGGGTCCGACGCCGCAGCGTTCTACGAGGCATGGGAGGCCGGCGAGGGGTGCGCCGACGTCAATGCGGACGGCGGCGTGGACGGAGAGGATGTCGTCCGGTTCTTCCTCGCATGGGAGGCCGGGGGCTGCTGACACCCCCTCCGAATCGCGGTCCGTGGCAGTTCGCACGGATTATCAGTCGCTCGGCCGTCGACCATTCCGACAGTGCGGAGTGTGCCTTTTGGGAGCAACTTTCCGACTATCGTTGACACACGGTGCAATCGTCGTGTATCTTGTAGGCTGAGTGGTTGTCACCCGGGGTCTCGCGGGGGTCGCGGTCATCGGGTGTCGCGGGGTGTCGGCGTTCGACGCGTCGCGACCATGCCGTGGTTTGGTGTGTGCGTGCCGAATGGTGTTCGGCGGCAGCGTGCGTGTTTCCTTTGTATTCGGATCTCGCCCCGTTGCGGATCCAAAGAGAGGCCTGTATGAAGAGTTCGTTTCGGGCTGTCATGAGCGCGGGTTTGATGGCGCTCGCCACCGGCGCGGCCATCGCCCAGCCGACCGTCGAGGAAGACCTCGGTTCCATCACCACGGTGTCGAGCATCACGAGGAATCTCGACCTCGCCGCTCCCGGCGTGCGGTGGTACCAGATGAGCATCAGCGCGGTTCCCTCGGGCGGCAGCGCGTACCTCGACATCGGCACCAAGCCGGGTCTGGCCACTGGCGCCGACACCATGATCGGTCTCTACGACGCCTCGGGCAACCGCATGGCGTTCGATGACGATGACGGCCAGGCGTTCTACTCGGCGCTCTCGTTCGGCAACTCCGTGACGCCCCGTCCCGCCGACGGCACCGGCGCTCAGTTCGACGGGCGCGACGGCGCGCTCGCCGCGGGCACCTACTACCTCGCCATCACGAACTACTTCGCCACCTTCGGCCTCACCGGATGGGTCGTCACCGGCAACGCCACCGGCGCCGGCGACACCAACATCTTCATCAACTTCGCTCCCAACGACCAGCCCACGCCCCCCTCCTGCCGCCTCACCAGCACGCCCGGCGGCGTACTCAACGACGGTACCGGGGTCGTGACCTTCAACCTCGTGCTCACCCCCGGCCAGATGCCCGACAGCACTGCGCACGTCGTGACCATCGACACGAGCCTGCTGGGCGATCCCAACCCCTCGCCCGTCACGATGACCTCCAGCGACGGCGTCAACTACACCTACTCGATGACGGTCCCCGCCGGCTATCCCGCCGGCGGCTACCCCATCATCGCCACCGTGCAGGAGACCGCCCCGGAACAGCGCTCCAGCACCTGCACCGTCAACGTCAACGTCATCAGCCCCCCGACGGGCCAGTGCTGCACCGGTGACGGCTGCCTCATCCTGACCGCCGCCGACTGTGCGGCCCAGGGCGGCACCTACGCCGGCGACTTCACCAACTGCGGCGGTTGCGCCTGTCTTGAGGGCACCGTTCCCAACGACACCATCGAGACCGCCATCGAACTCTCCAACGGATCGGTCGAGCAAGGCACCACCTGCGGCGCCACCGTCGACTCGGGCAACCCCATCTGCAACTTCCAGAACATCGCCGCCCCCGGCGTCTGGTACATGACCACCGGCACCGGCAACACGATGCAGGCCACCCTCTGCGGCGGCCCGACCTATGACAGCCGCTTGAGCGTCTACTGCGGCTCCTCAGGCTCGCTGACCTGCGTCGGCGGCAACGACGACACCTGCGGCCTGCTCTCGCAGGTCACCTTCTGCTCGCAGGAAGGCAGCGTCTACTACATCCTCGTTCACGGCTACGTCGCCGGCAGCACCGGCGCCTTCCAGATCTCGCTCATCGATGACGCGGTGCCCTGCCAGCCCGACGTTCAGTGCATCCCCACCGGCGCGTGCTGCCTCCCTGACAGCTGCGAGCGTCTCACCGCCGAACAGTGCGCCGCCCGTGGCGGCTCCTACAACGGCGACGGCACCGAGTGCGTCACCCTCGGCGAGTACGGCGCGTCGCACACCTCGGGCGATGCCTTCCCGATCGTTATTCCCGATTCGTCGGGCACCGGGCCCGGCCTCGCCACCGCGTCCATCACCATCACCGACGGCGGCACCGTGAACGGCTTGGCCGTCTCGGTCTCCCTCACCCACACGTGGGCGGGCGACCTCATCGCCACCCTCGACAACGGCGCCGTGCAGGTCCAACTGCTCGACCGTGACGGCGGCCCCGCCAACCTCGGCGGCGAGTACATCTTCACCGACGTCGCCACTCAGAGCTTTGCCGACGTGGCAGGCGGCCTCAACATCCCCGCCGGTCGCTACACCCCCGCCCTCCCCCTCAACGCCTTCGATGGCTCGTCGCTGGCCGGCACGTGGACGCTGACCGTCACCGACAACGCCGGCGCCGACGTTGGCACCATCGACAACTTCTCGATCGGGTCCATCTCGGTCACCAACAACTGCGGCCCCTCCTGCCCGCCCTGTGCCGCGGACTACAACCAGGACGGTGGCGTCGACGGCGGCGACATCGAGTCCTTCTTCGGCCAGTGGGCTGACGGCGCCAACTGCGCCGACGTCAACCTCGACGGCGGCGTCGACGGCGGCGACATCGAGTCCTTCTTCACGGTCTGGCAGGCTGGCGGCTGCTGAGTCCGGGCCTGAGACGGCCTCTCGGCATCGCTCGTGCACCTGACATCGCGGAACCCCGGAGCGTCGCTCCGGGGTTCCTTTCATTTGTGAGGAGGCACCTCCTCGCCGGTACGCCGATAACCGCATTCGGAACGCCGCCGGCGATTCCCGTCCCCGGAGATTGACGGCACCGTCACGAAAAGTTACCATTTCCATTCGCTCACACCCTGCTTCGACGCCGCCTCCGCCGCTCGTGGCTCCATCCGCCCGCCCGGTCTCGCCGACGTCGACTCACACCCAGAAAGAGGATCCGGCCTCATGTCAACCCGATTCGTCCTGGCCGCCGCGGCGTCGCTTGCCACGTTGCTCGCCCGCCCCTGCGCCGCTGTCGGCAATCCCGAGGTCGAACCCAACAACGCCAAACTCACCGCCACCGTGTGCGACAGCGGCGGCCCGGGCATGGATGCCGGCGACACCATCACCGGCAACACCACCGGCACCGTCAGCACCAACGGGCCCACCTCCTCCGATTACTTCCTCGTCAAAACCCGCGCCAGGCCCGCGGGCATCTACCGCTACCGCCTCGCCTTCACCTCGCTCACCACGGGCCACACCATCTCCGTTCGCGGGCTCACGCAGACCGCCGGTGTCGTGAACGCCGGCACCGATGCCAGTCTGCAGACCCACTCCACCACGATCGTCACGGGTGCCCGCACCGTGCAGTGGTACGGCTTCGGCAAGCAAGAGCAGCTCTACGTCAAGGTCACCGGCACCAGCACCACCACCGCCGACTACGTCGGCACGCTCTCGGTCGACCCCGTCACCCCCCAGACCGTCACCGGAACCATCGTCGACGGCACCGTCACCATCCGTGAAGGCGCCACCACCACTTCCGGCGCCGACACCGACTTCTTCCTCTATGACGCCAACCTCGACCCGGTCGCGGGCGCGATGAACGACAACCCCGACACCCAGGGCCTCACCCGCTCGCTGGTCGACGGCCTCTACTTCGTCGCCTTCGGCGTCTTCAACACCTGCAACAACCTCCCCAGCCCCGCCGACGACGCCAATCGCTCCGGAAGCGTGCTCGACTTCCCCAACGCCATCATCAACAGCAGCGTCGCCTCCATCGCCACCCACGCCATCAGCATCGTCACCGACGCTGGCACCGCCACCGGCTCCTACGCCCGCACCGCCCCGTACGACGTCAACTTCGTGCGGCTCGACATCGGCGTCAACACCGTGCCGATGCCCCCCACCTGCGTCTCCTCCATCACGCCGGCCACCCTCATCAACGACGGCACCGGGGCCTACACCATCACCGTCAACGTCACGCCAGGCCGTCGCCCCACCAGCACCGCCCACGCGGTCACCGCCAACCTCTCCGCCCTGCGAGACCCGCGGCCACAACCCGTCGCCTTCACCGAAACCGCGCCCAACGTCTTCACCCTCAGCGGCGTCGTCGGCCTGGGCACTCCGAGCGGCCCCTATCAGGTGCCCATCACCGTTCGTGAAACAGCGCCAGAGGCCCGCACCTCCACCTGCGCCGTCGACCTCACTGTCATCACCCCGCCTCTGGGCGCCTGCTGCACCAACGACGGGTGCCTCATCCTGAGCCAACGTGAGTGCACGCTCCAAGGCGGCTCCTACCGCGGCGATGCCAGCCAATGCGCGGGATGCACCTGCGCTTCGACCCAACCCCCGGCCAACGCCTCGTGCGCCAACGCCCTCACCGTCGCCGTCGGCCAGTCCGTCGGCGCCAACACCTGCGCCGCACCCGCCCAGGCCGCCCCCTCCTGCGGCGGCCTGTCCGCCTCTGGCGGCGGCCTCTGGTACAAGTTCACCGGCAACGGCAATGTCATCACCGTCGACACCTGCGCCTCCCCCGCCCTCACCCGCTTCGATGCCCGAATCAGCGTCTACTGCGGACTCTGCGGCAACTTCACCTGCGTCGCCTCCAACGACTCGGGCTCCTGCGGCGCACTCCAGGCCTCCGTCAACGTCTGCACCCAGAACGGCGCCCTCTACTACGTGCTCGTCCACAACGGTGGCGGCAGCGGCGGCGACTTCATCCTCTCCCTCACCGACAACAACGCTCCCTGCACCCCCAACGTCGTCTGCATCCCCACCGGCGCATGCTGCCTTCCGTCGACACCATGTCGTGAAGTCACCGCCGGCCAATGCACCACCCTCGGAGGCACCTTCCTCGGCGTCGGCACCACCTGCGTGACCCGCTCCGAGACCGCCGCCTTCCGCTCCACCCAGACGCCGCTTCCCATCCCCGACGCTTCCGGCACCAACCCCGGCACCGCCCAGGCCACCATCACCATCGGCCCCGGCAACGGCGTCATCCGCGATCTCCGTGTCGCCGTCGGCCTCACCCACACCTACGCCGGCGATCTCACCGGCATCCTCTCCAAGAACGACGGCGCCGGAAGCGTCATCCTCTTCGTTCGCGAAGGCGGCGCACCCAACCTCGGTGGCACCTACACCTTCGCCGACAACGGTCTCACGCGGCTCGGCGGCACCGGCCTGACCGGCGCGAACGATGTCATCCCCTCCGGCACCTACTTCCCCGCCACCGCCATGAGCGATCTCAACGGCATCCCCTACGAGGGAACCTGGACCCTCACCGTCACCGACAACTCAGGCCTCGATGTCGGTCGCATCGACTCTTTCGCCTTCGTCTCCGTCGTCGAAACCTCCAACTGCCCCTCATGCGCACCATGCGCCGCCGACTACAACCAGGACGGCGGCGTCGACGGTGCAGACATCGCCTCGTTCTTCCCCGATTGGACCAATGCCGCCGACTGCGCCGACGTCAACGCCGATGGCGGTGTCGACGGCGGCGACATCGAAGCGTTCTTCATCGTCTGGCAACGCGGCGGCTGCTGACAGGCGGTCGCATCAACCCACAACGTTCCCGCACGGCAGGGCGCACCAGTCGTAGCCACACACTATGAAAGCCGGGCCTCCCGGTGGGCGTGGTCCTGCGGAATGACGTTCGACGAGCGAACGATTCCGTTGAATACGAGCGTCGCCTCTCGCGAGGCCGGCTCAAGCACCAATCACC
>CAIYWI010000043.1 GCA_903929885.1 uncultured Phycisphaerales bacterium | reverse complement strand
GTCAGCGCTGGGTCGATGCCCAGGCACCCCTCGACCACGTGCAGCCCCTCCCCGCCGACGACGCCGTCGATCATCATGGCGGCCCAGACGTCGCCCCCGTGCGACGAGGCGTCGGGATCGCCCAGATCCGCCCCGGTGGCGAGCTTGACGAGCCGGGCCTCGAGGGTGGCCGTCGGCCAGGAGCGAACCCGACGCGCCTCGAGCCCGTCGGCGAGCTGCGACAGGAGCATCGAGACGCCCACCAGCCGCACGAGGATGTCGGGGGCGTTGACGGGACGGGCCTGCAGGCTCCCGGCGGCCTTCGCCGCGGCGTGCACCACGCGGGTCATGTCGGGCAGCTCGAAGAACTCCAGCACGCGACAGACCGATTCGAAGAGGTCCTCGATCTCCCGGGCCACCGGGCACGGATCGCCCTCGGTGGCGCGAGCCACCAGCGCGGCGATCTGCGAGGCGTTCTCGCGAAGGTCGACGACCATCAACTCGAGGATCGCCTGCTTCTGGGGCGGGAGTTCGAGGGGCTTGCCGTCGTGACCGGCCGCGTCGGCGATGACCGCGAGATCCTCGTCGGGCGCCTGCGCGGCGGCGGGCTCGGGCGGGGCCGCTGTCGTCGGCGTCGCGGGCGACTGTCCGGCGATGGCCTTGAGGCGGGAGATCAACGCGGCGTCGCACGGAGAGGGCGCCTGTCCCTGGCCGAGTTCCCCGACCATCGAACGAAGCACGTCGACGCTCTGCAGCAGCGCGTCGATGACGGCGGGCGTCACGGCGGCCTCGCCCTGGCGCAGCTTGTTGAGGGCGTCCTCCGCCGCGTGCGCGAAGTGGATGAGCGTGTCGAGTTGCAGGAACCCCGCCGCGCCCTTGACCGTGTGGAGGGCCCGGAAGATGCCGTTGAGCAGTTCTCGCGTCTCGGCGGGCGACCCGCCGCGTTCGAGCAGCACCATGTCCGAATCGAGCTTTTCGATGAGCTCGCCGGCCTCGGTGAGGAAGTCCTGCAGCAGACTGGGATCGGGTTGCCAGGTCATGATGGTCGCCGCGAAAGCCCGCAGGGGCTCAGGCCGCCCTCCCCTTGACGTGCGCAAAGGCCTGAGGCGCGGCGACGGGCTCGAAGGCCACGCCCAGGCTGCGAATCGACTCGCTGTGCCCGATGTAGAGCATGCCGTCGTCGGCCAGTTGCTGATGGAACATCCTGACGACCTGAGCCTTCATCGGATCGTCGAAGTAGATCATGACGTTGCGGCAGAAGATCACGTCGAAGGTGCCGAAGCGCCTCGCCGCGAGCGTGTCCTTGAGGTTGAGCCGCTCGAACCGCACCATCTGGCGGATCGAGGCGTCGAGCTCCTGCTGCCCCTCGACCTGCCGGAAGTATCGCGAGAGCACCGCCGGCGCCACCGCCCGCGTGGCGTAGGCGTCGTAGCGGCCCGCCATCGCGACGTCGAGGACCTTCTCGGAGATGTCGGTGCCGAGGATCTCGACGCTCCAGTCGGCCAGGCGGATGCCCAGCGTGCGGTGCACCTGGATGGCCAGCGTGTAGGGCTCCTCGCCGCTGCTGCAGGCCGCGGACCAGATCCGAAGGCGCCTGGTGGCCTTGCGGGCCTCGAGCAGCATCGGCAGCGTTCGCGTCTCGAAGTGCTGGAGCTGGGGTTCGTTGCGGAAGAAGCTCGTCTCGTTGATCGTGATGCGGTTGAACATCTCCTGAAACTCGTCGTCCCGGTACGGGCCGATGGTCAGGAACGTCACGTACTGGTCGAAGCCGTCCATGTCGAGCTCGTCGAGCCGACGCGCGAGGCGGCTCTCGAGCACGTACTTCTTCGCGGGCTGGAAGTGGATGCCCGCTCGCTCGTAGACGAGCTTGGCGAGACGCGCAAACTGCTCGTCGGTGAGCGTTCGCCGTCCCGGCGAGGTCGAGCTGGATGGGTCGTTGATGGGGCCCATGGAAGGTGATGCGTGAGTCGCCGCCGCTCAGGCGTGCTCGGCGCCCTCCGTGCGGTCGCCGTCGGGCGCGTCGCCCGCGAACAGGCGGGGCAGGTCGAGCAGGATGACCAGCCGGGTCTCGAGCTTGGCCACGCCGCGGATGTAGTCGCGATCGACCCCCGCGGTCATCGCGGGCGGCGGATCGACGATCGAGCCGTCGACGCGGAGCACCTCGTTGACGCGATCGACGATGAAGCCGATGACCCGCCCCCCCACCTCGACGACGACGATCCGCGAATCCGCGCTCCGCTCGGCGGGAGGCAGGCCGAACCGCTTGCGAAGGTCGACCACCGGGATGATGCGGCCCCGCAGGTTGATCACGCCCTCGAGGCACTCCGCGCTGCGGGGCACCCGCGTGATCTGCATCATGCGGTTGATCTCCTGGACGGCCAGGATGTCGATGGCGAACTGCTCGCTCCCGACCTCGAACGTCACCAGCTGCAGATGTGCGGCGACGTCGTGGCGGAGCTTTCCCTCCGGCTCGGCGTTCCGCTCGTGCGATGGCTTGCCCGCTTGGTTCATGGCTGTGCTCCGATCCGATCGGCTCATGGTCTATCGACCCCGCCGCAACGCGACTCAGGATCAACCCCCGGGCTTGCCCCCGCCAAGGGCGGCAGGATCCTCCCAGGACGCCTCATCCTCACGCCCCGCGCCGACGGCGCGGCGACGCCCTCCCGCCACCCTCCCCGCGTCGGGTCATCGCCCCGCGGCGACCTTGAAGCGGCCCACCAGCACCCGCAGCGACTCGGCCTTGGCGGAGAGCTCGGCCGCGGCGTGGGCCGCCTGATCCGCGCCCTCGGCCGTCTGGCGAGTCACCGAGTTGATGCTGTCGATGTTGCGACTCACCTGCTCGCTGGCCGCGCTCTGCTCCTCCGCCGCCGCGGCGATCGAGCGGATCATCGAGGCCACGTCGCGGGCGCTGGCGACGATCGTCGTGAGACTGTCGCCGGCCTTCCCCGCCTTCATCACGCCCTGTTCGACCTCGCGGGTGCCCGTGTTCATCCGCTCCACGGCGCCCTGCGTCTCCCGCTGGATGGCCTGGATGGACTGGGCGATCTCCTCGGTCGCCTTGGTCGTGCGATCGGCGAGCTTGCGGACCTCGTCGGCCACCACGGCGAAGCCGCGCCCGTGCTCGCCCGCCCGGGCCGCCTCGATGGCGGCATTGAGGGCCAGCAGATTGGTCTGGTCCGCGATGTCGTTGATCACCTCGATGATCTCGCCGATCTGCCCGCCCCGGCGGCCGAGCTCCTGCACGCTCCCCGCGCCGGCCGTCACGGCCTGCGCGATGCTCTTCATGCCGGCGATGGTCTCCTCGACCACCTGCCCGCCCTCGGACGCGGCCTTGCCGCTGTCCTCGGCGCGACCCGCGGCGTCCGCGCTCTTGCGGGCCACCTCGACCACGCTGGCGTTCATCTGCTCGACGGCCGAGCTCATCTGAGTGATCTGCTGGTTCTGCTCCTTCATGCCCGCCGCCATCTCCTCGCTGCTCGAGGCGATCTGGGTGGCGGCGGCGGCGACGTTGTCGGTGTTGCGGCCGA
Source organism: uncultured Phycisphaerales bacterium (assembly GCA_903929885.1). Lineage (GTDB taxonomy): Bacteria > Planctomycetota > Phycisphaerae > Phycisphaerales > UBA1924 > UBA2402. The sequence goes on along the minus strand of CAIYWI010000043.1, from coordinate 20,664 downwards.
CCTCGACCATGACGTCGTGGATCCGGGCGACGAAGGTGTTGAACCAGGTGGCCAGTCGCCCCAGCTCGTCGGAGGACTTCACGGGCACCCGCTTGGTCAGGTCGCCCTCGCCCTCGGCGATGTCGCGGATGCGGGCGATCAGGTCGGCCACCGGCCGGCCGAAGACGCTGCGGATCATCAGCCAGAAGAAGATCAGGGTGCCCGCCACCGCCGGGCCGCTCCACAGGAGGCCCGCGCTGAGGAATCCGGCGACCTGCTGGTCGACGGTCGAGAGCGGGAGCTGCACGTGATACGCGCCGTGCATGTCGCCGACCTTCCAGTTCTCCATCACGAATCCGAGCGGATCCTTGCCGTCCTTGTCGGGGTCGTGCTCGCCGCCGGGCGTGCCGTGGCACGCCATGCAGTCCTCGGTGAGCTTGATGGCCCGCATGTAGTGAAGCGTGTTGGACTGCGCGTCGATCTCGGCGACCACGTCGTCCTTGCCCGCCCGCACCTGCTCCTCGAGCTTGCTCAGCGTCGTGGCCTCGAAGCTTCCCGCACGCGGCTCGTGCTTCTCGTTGCGGGCGTTGTGGGCGACGACGCCGAAGTTGATCTGCTCGCGTTCGGCCGCGTCGCGGGCCGCGCTCCACCCCGCGACGACGGGGATGGTCGCGAAGATTCGGCTTTGCGTGTAGGGCTTGCCGGCCTTGCGATCGGCCTCCAGTTCCTTGAGCAGTTCGGCCTGCGTGAACACGCCCTTGTGGTGAAGTTCGGCGGTGTGGTTCTTGGCCTCGTCGGCGACGGCCGTGAAGGCCGCGGCCCGCGCCTTCATCGAGTCGACGGCCGCCTCGCGGTATCGATGGATGACGACCGTGAAGGTGATCCCCACGACGATCGCCATGCCGGCGAGCATCGACGCGATGATCCTGGTGCCAAGGCCCAGCGAGTTCAACTTGGAAAGCATGACGTGATCCCCTGCACGGGCGGCCCCCGCGACGGCTCACGTGCCGCGCGAGGCGAGTCGCCTGTCCCGATGACGGACCTGAGTATCGGCAGCGAGCCCCGCCTCGTGGAGTCGCGGGAGGCGAGCGGATGCGTGGAGCTTCGATTTTCCGCGTGGCGCGCCGGTCCCGAATCGCACAAGTTGCCGGGATTCTCACGAGACGGCGCGTTCAACCCATGCCGGGACACCGCATGAACGCGTCGCCCCGCTCGACCATCCCCGCGATCGGGTGGGCGCAGTAGTCGACGCTGAAGGCGCCGGCGGGGCGGTGGTTGCCCGAAAGCCCCAAGCCGCCGAAGGGCAGCTTCGAGCTCGCGCCGGCCGTGCCGGTATTGACGTTGATGCAGCCGGCGCGGAGGCCGTCCGTGAACATCGCGGTCCAGTCGGGATCCTTGGTGAAGACCGACGCCGCCAGGCCGTAGGAGGTCGCGTTGCACTGCTCGAGCATGGCCTCGGGCGTGTCGCACACGGCCACGCGGAGCAGCGGCCCGAACACCTCCACGTCATCGCCGCCGGAGGCGATCGGCCGATCGGGCTCGCTCCGGACGAACCGCTCCACCCGCATCAGTCCCGGCGAGACGTACCAACCGCCGCCCGGCATGTCGAGCGTCCGCATCGCGCGAACGACCTCGGACCCCGACGCCAGGGCGTCGTGGGCGGCGAGCACCGAGCGTCGCGCCGCCTCGCCGATCACCGGCCCCATGAACACGGGCGGGTCGGACGCCGGATCACCCACCGACAGCGCGCCGATGGCGCGATCGAGTCTGGCGATCGCCTCGTCGGCCACGTCGCGATGCACGACCAGGCGACGCGTGCACGTGCAACGCTGACCGGCCGTGACGAAGGCCGAGCGGACGCACTCGGCCACCGCCTGGTCGAGGTCGGCGTCGGGAAGGATCGCCGCGGGGCTGTTGCCGCCCATCTCGAGCGCGAGGATGCGGCCGGGCCGGTCGATGTTGGCCAGCATGATGCGACGGCCGACGGCCCACGAACCCGTGAAGAGCACGCCGTCAAGCCCGTCGTGGGCCGTGAGGGCGGAGGCCACGTCCGCGCCGCCGTGCACGAGATTGAACACCCCCGGCGGCGCATCGCACGACTCGAGGGCCCGCTGCATCAGTTCCGCGAGCATCTGCCCGCATGCCGGGGCCTTGTCGCTGGGCTTGAAGACCACCGTGTTGCCCATCGCCAGCGCGGGCACGATGTGCCCGTTGGGAAGATGGGCGGGAAAGTTGAATGGACCCAGCACGGCCATCACGCCGTGCGGGCGGAACCAGCATCGCCCGGTGCGGGTCGCCGTGAGGGGCACCTCGAAGGATGCCACCCGGGACATCGCCGCGTTGGGTCCCTCCTCGAGCGTCACGTCCACCTTCGCCGCGATGAGCTGCGCCTCCGCCCGGGCATCCCAGGTCGGCTTGCCCGTCTCGTCGCGAATCAGCGAGGTCAGCGCGTCCACGTGCGACTCGGCCAGCGACTTGAAGGCCATCAGCACCCGTCGCCTCAACTCGCGTCCCGCCTTCGCCCACGCCGGGCCCGCCCGGCGCGCCGCCGCCACCGCCTCGTCGACGTGACACGCGGGCGACGCCCCAGACCACACCGCGGTCGCGGGCATCGACGGCATCCGCGAAACGACCGCGTCGCCGGGGATCGGGATCCATCGACCGCCGATGAGGTTGCGGCCTTCGATGCGCGGATGCGATGGCGTGTTCATTCGTCGTGGTCCTGACTCGATCGCCGGGCGGGATCAACCGCGTCGACGAGGCGTGCTGGCGGCGATCTTCGACGGCCGCGCCTTGGCCGCCTTGCCGGGCACGGCGCCCGCAGGCGAACCGTCCCTCTTCGCCCACCGCGTCAAGGGCGTGAAGCCCACCACCTCGCCCGTCGACGCACCCAGCGTCGCCATCGTCCCCGCGTCGAGACGAACCGTGTCGCCCTCCCCGTCCCATGCCGCCATCGCCTGCACCGCGCGAAAGCCCTGATCCGCCGAAAGCGTGCTGACGATCGCGGGCACCTCGCACCGGCCGCTCGCGGCGGCGCGACCCAGCCGCAACCGCCGCGTGAGCTTGACGAGGGGAATCTTGTCGATGGCGGCGTCGAGGTGCGGGCCGCCGTCGAAGGGGTCGATGAAGCCGCGGTACTTGAAGCCCAGACTCTCCAGCAGCTTTCGGGCGGGGATGGTGTCGCGGGCCACCACGCCCAGCGAGTTCTGCACCTCGAGTGGCAGCAGCGAGAGGTAGATCTCCTCCTTGGGCAGGAGGTCCGGAATGAAGGAGCGATCGTGCTGGCAGAAGCGATCGGCCTCGGCGAACTTCACCGGAATGAACTTGCGTCCGAAGGCGTCCCAGAAGAGGTTCTCGCCGTCGGGACCCAGCGGCCCCATCATCTCCGCCAGGATTCGATCGGCGAAGACCTGACGGAACAGGCCGATGAAGTGGAATCGCACGAACGAAAGGAATCGCCCGGGTCGCTCCGCATGACCGCGATAGCTCGGCTGCAGGATGAGTCCGCCCAGTTCGCTCGGCCCGGACTCGTCGCCGAACAGTTGCCCGACGGCGTGAGAGGTGCCGAACTTCAGCGCGGGGCTGTAATACCGCTTCTCGGTGATCCGGAAACTCCAGTTGGGGTTGCCGGGGCCGCCCTGCCTGGCCCGCACCTGCGACGTGCCGATCACGCCTCCCCCCGTCGCGACATCCTCGAGCGAGAACATGAAGAACTCGCTGTCGCGCTCCATCGCCGCGTGGCCGGTCACCTCCGTCGCCGCGACCTGACGACGGGCGCCTCGCCGCCGACCGCGACCGACCGAGTCCGGCGCCAGCGCCCCGAAACAGTGGTTGCTGTGCTCGATCTTGTCGAGAATGAACTGCTCGCTGGGCGGGAGGTTGATGAAGTAGACCATCTTCGCCATCTTGACGAGCGTCGAGACGTCCGCGGGATGGCTCTGACGAATCAGGAACACGCAACACTCCTGCACGCCGCGTCGCGGCGGCCTTCGAGCGACGGGCGATCGTAACCCGACATGGATATCGGCCCTTCGGACGGCACCGCTTTGGACCGGCGAACGGCCGCCACCCCCCGGCGAGAGGGCCGGAACCTTCCGAACACCAAACAGATCGGTCCCATCCGAGCCTCGTCCGCCCGCGAACGATGTGGAGATCGTCGCCCGCCCGGGACGATCATCGATGTCACGGATCTTCACCCGGGGGCGTACAGCATTCGGACCCCGCTTTCCGAACCATCGTTCACCGCCGCATCGCACCCTCAGGGGCCCTCATGCTTCACCACGCCATTCGACACCTTGCCTGGACGGCCGCCACCGTGATCGCCGCAGCGCTGGCCGGCTGCGACCGCGGTCCCGATCGCTCGACGCCCGAGGGCACCCTCGCGGCGGCCCGCTGGGCCGTCGAGCGGGGCGAGGCGAATCGCATCGGCGATTACATCTTCGCGGAGAACGAGGACACCAGGCGGCTCTTCCGGCGATTGGGCGTCTTCCTGGGCAATGTGCAGCGCCTCGGCGAGACCATTCGGGCGAAGTTCCCCGCCGAGGTCGAGACGCTCCGCGTCGCGGCGGAGAAGGCGGCCGCCGAAGGCAAGTCCACCTCGCTGGTGTCGCAGCTCGCATCGCAAATGCGTCCCGGGCGCGGACGGCGCAACTCGCCTCCGGCGATGGCCGGCGACGATTCCGCCCGCCAGGCCTTCGACAACGCGCTCAAGAACCTGTTCGCCGATCCCTACGGCTGGGTGCGGGAAAGCGAGAAGCGTCTGACGACGACCTTCCTGACCGACACGTCGGTCGCGCTGATGTGGGACGAGAAGCCCATCCTGCCTCCCATCGGCATGGTCATGCGACGCGACGAGAAGGACGGCCGCTGGTACTTCGCGTTGCCGACCAACCTGCCGGGCGTCAGCAACTTCATGCCCAAGACCAAGGAGCAGTTCGAGATCTTCGGCGGCCTGATCAAGGTCTTCGATCAGGTCGTCGTCGACCTTCGAAACGACATCGACGAGGGACGCCTCACGACGCTCGACGAAGTCTCGCGAGCCGCGGGAGAGAAGACCTTTCTTCCCGCAGCCTTGACCGTCTTCGCGTACGCCAGACTCACGGACTCGCAGAAGAAGGAGGCGTCCGCCCCCAAGTGATCGGGCCGCGAGGGGTTGACGTCGGCGATGATCGGAGGGCGACCGAGCCCGAGTGTCAGGCCGACGTGCGGTCGATGACCTTGTACTGCTCGCGTTCGCCGCGACCGCGGACGGGATAGTCCTTCCGCAGCGGATGTCCCGGGTACGCCTCCCACAGGAGGATGCGGCGCAGGTCGGGGTGATTGCGGAACCGGATGCCCAGCATGTCGAACACCTCTCGCTCGGGCCACTCGGCGCCGGGCCACAGGTCGCACACCGACTCGACCCACAGGGCCGGGTCCTCGGCTGCGCCGTCGGTGGGCATGGACGGATTCAGGAAGGTCTTGACGAAGAAGCGGTCGTCGCGCTCGTGCGACAGCAGGTTGTAGACGACCGCGAACCGACCCTGAGTCGGCGCCGGGTACCCCTGATAGTCGACGCCGGTGACGTCGGACAGGAAGTTGTACCTGCAGCGGGCATCGTCCCGGAGAAACGCCATCACGTCGTGGAGGTCCGCCGGTTCGACGATGAGCGTCGACTGGCCGCGATACTGCGAGGCCTTGAACTTCCTGGAGGCAAAGGCCTCCTTGACGGCCGCGAAGGCGGGGTGATCGAGTTGGACCTTGGAGGAGGCGTCGGTCATGGGAGGCCAGTGTAGGAATCCCGCTCGGGGGTCGGGGGCCGCCGCAGGCGGGGGACCCCCGGGCGGACACGATCGCCCGCCTCACGCCTCCAGGCGGACGGCCACGCGCGCCCGGTGGCCTCGTCCTCGATCAACAGGCACGCGGCGGGGTGATCCCCCAGGAGGTCGAGCAACCGACACAGATGATCCTCGAGCAGGGGCATCATCGAAGGGGTGACCAACGCCGCTGGATCGAGCACGAATCGCCACCCTCGCTCGTGGCGGCCCCTCATGAAGGCCTGGATCGACGGTGCATCCGAGACGGCACCGTGCGAGTGGGGCCACACGGCAGGGAAGCACCCGTCGGGCCGGGTGGCCACGGCCCGCTCGAAACCGGCGGCAAAGGCATCGAAACGGGCGCGGGCGTCGGGCATCCACGCCACGCCCGGGCCATCGACGACCTCGGGTCCGGAGCGGATGGCGGCCATGCCCGCAGGAGCGGTGCGTCCGAGGGCGTACCCGGCCTGCTCGGGCTCGGCGGCCAACACCGGGTCGACCAGCGCCACATGCCCGATCGGGGTCCCCTCGACATCCTCCAGGGGAAGCCACCCTCGCTGCAGATTGACGAAGGTCGAAGGGACAAAGCCGCGGGGCGGACGACAGGTTGGCGGGATGACGGGAATCACGTGAAGAGCAAGGGTACGTCGTGGCCCGCCGGGATCGGGGATGGAATAATCCCTTGTGCGGACATGGACGTCCGCGCATCCGCAAGTCCGTCGCAGGAGAGCACGGCATGGTCATGGAGCAGGCACTGCTCGAGCAGGAATTCGATGCGCGCCGCGCGGCGGCGGCATCCGTTCCCCCCCTTCACCGCAGCCAGTTGATCGACGGCATCCTCGCGAGGAATCCCTCGGCGGATCCTGCCTTCCTCATGCGTTTCGACAACGACGCGCTCAAGCACTATCTCGATCACCTCGGGTGCGACGAGGCTCCGCGTTCTCGCGACAACCGCTGGGTTCGCGCCCGCAACTCGAGCGTGGCGTGGTGGCGCGACAACGTCGACTGAGCGAACACCCCTCCTCGACACGGGCGATCCGATCGCCGAGGCGACGGCTCGCCATCGACACCACCCCTGCGGGGGAGGCGTTTCTTCTGCCCTGCGCGCAGGCGGGCCGATGTGGCTGACCGAGGCGGCAACGTGCCGCCGCCGTCCAAGCCCCGACACCGGGCCGCCGCGCCCGCATGAGGTGATTGATGAACGCCGCCCTCGCCCACTCCCGTTGCTTCCTCATCGCGTCGATTCCGTTGATGCTGATGCAGGCCTGCGGCAGCACGACCCGCACCTCGACGGCGACGCCATCGACGCAGCCCGCCGCCGCCATCGACGCGGTCGAGCCGAGGCCCGTCTCGGCTCGACCCGCCGCGGCGATCGCCTCGCCCCAGGCGGCGACGACGAACATCACGCGCGTGACCTTCGCCGAGGAGGGCGCCGACTTCGATCCCTGCGTCTCGCCCGACGGCAGGCTGCTCGTCTTCGCCAGCACGCAACACCGCGCCACCAGCGACATCTACTTCAAGCGGACGGACACGCGCGTGGTGACGCAACTCACCAACGATCCCGCCGACGACGCGATGCCTTCGATCAGCCCCGACGGCTCGAAGATCGCCTTCGCGAGCAATCGCTCGGGCAACTGGGACATCTTCGTGATGCCCATCTTCGGCGGTCGGCCCGTGCAGGTCACCAACGACCCTGCCGACGAGCTGCACGCCACGTGGTCGCCCGACGGCCAGTCCCTCGTCTACACGCGGGCGGGCGCCGCGGGTCGCTGGGAGATGTGGGTCACCAAGGCGGGCAGCGAGTCGACGCCCCACTTCATCGGGTTCGGCCTCCAGCCCAAGTGGTGCCCGATCGCGGGCACCGGCGCGAACGGCACCGACAAGATCCTCTTCCAACTCGGCCGCGAACGCGGCCATCGGAGCTACTCGCTCTGGACCCTCGACTACGCCGATGGCGTGACGAGCAACGTCACCGAAGTCGCCGGCGGCAGCGAACTGGCGATCATGAACCCCGCGTGGAGCCCCGACGGTCGTTGGATCTCCTTCGCGCAGGCCGACATTCTCGATCCCGACAACGCCATCGATCAGCCCCGCAACACCTCGCTCTGGATCGCGAGCGTGCAGGGCGAAGGCCGCGTTCGCCTCACCGGCAGCGACGGCTCGGCCCTCTCGCCGACGTGGAGCCGCAACGACACGCTCTTCTTCGTCTCCGATCGCACCGGCACGGAGAACATCTGGTCGCTCAACCTCGCGCCCGCGATCGCCACGGCGAAGGCGTCGATCCCAGGCAACGCCGATGCGGCCGCCGCCACGACCGACACCACGTCCGCGACCACGGCCACGGTCGACGACCCCATGAACGACCAGGACTCCCAGTGACCCTCACGATCGTTCCGCGGCTTGCCCGCCAGAAAGGCCCCCGCCGATGACCGCCCGCTCGATCCTCGCCCTGCTGGCATGCTCGATGCTCGCCGCGGGCTGCAGCGGCCCCGCCAAGGACGTGCTCGTCGCCCCGCAACCGCTGCTCGCGCCCTATGACACGCGAGGCGGCGAAGTGACGTGGGCGGTCGCGCCGCCGACCAACGACTCGGCCACCTCCACCGTCGAGCCCATGCGGTTCGGCGACGCGATGGTGGCCTCGCTCCAGGAAACCCGCGGCATCCGCTGCCTGCCCATGAACCGCACCACCCAGGCCATGCGCGACCTGGGCATCCGTTCCATCACCACGGCGGGGCAGGCGCGGCAGCTCGCCACCGCGCTGGGCGTCGATGCAGTCGTGGTCAGTTCCATCACGGCCTACGACCCCTACACGCCCGAGATGGGGATCGCCGCGGCCGTGTTCGCTCGGCCGGGCCCGATGCTGCCCCAAGCCCCGACCAGCCGCGACCCAAGGAGCTTGTCCCGCCAAGTGGTCGATGCGGGGACCGCCGGCGGCGGTTCATCGCCCGACTCGCCGGTGTGCGTGGTGTCGGAGCACCTCAACGGGCGGAATCACCAGGTGCTGCTCGACCTCAAGGACTACGCGGAAGGCCGCCAGCAGAAGAACTCCGCCCTGGGATGGCGGCGCTATCTGACGGCCATGCCCCTCTACATGGACTTCGCGGCCCACCGCACCGTTCAACTCCTCATGCAGCAGGAATGGTCGCGGATCGGAGCCCTGACGCCGCCCGAACCCGCAGCCTCGCCGGCGGGTTCGGGGCCTGTCGCAGCCGCTCCCCGCCCCGTCAGAGCCGACCCCAAGGGCCCGCCTACCTCGACCGAATCGACCGAGTCGTCCCGAAACGCCCCGACCAAGGGCAACGGTGCAATAATTCGGACGATCAACACGCAATGAACGGCCGTTGCGAACCCAAGCCCGCCGAAGGCGCGGCGACGGGGTTTCCTCGGCTCCCATGACGGGGTGGATGGGTCGAACGCACCGTGCGTGCAGGCGTCCGACTCGGTGCAGACGGAACGGGCGACGTCCGCAATGGGTCGCGTGCATGAAGGTCCGAGTCGGCAACGCCGACGAAGTGGAGGCCTTTATCCCGGACCATCGCAACCGGCGAAGCGTCGGTGCGGAGGGGATGACGGGAGCGACGGGCAGGAGAATGCACATGTCGATCCTACCGATCACCGAAGCCTTCACGAAGTACCTCGCCGACGAGCGTCACTTCAGCCCCTACACCGCCCGTTGCTACGGCGCCGACCTGCGCCAGTTCGTCGAGTTTCTCTCCCAGCACCACAACCTCGCCATCGACGTCGATCGCGAGCGCGAGGCCCTTCAGCGCGACCTCTCGAAGGTCCGCGACGGAGCGGCCGCACGCACCGTCACCGACCTGATCCGGTCGGCCAACGGCGAGCTCGTTCGCACCTTCCTCGCGTTCCTCGGCGAGCAGCAGTACTCCGCCGCGACGATGGCCCGCAAGATCGCCACGTTGCGCTCTTTCTTCAAGTGGGGCGACAAGCGAGGCGTCACGGCGGGCAACCCCATGACGACGATCCGCACGCCCCGGCAGGCCAAGCGGCTGCCCAAGGCGATCACCATCGAGCAGGTCGAGCAGTTGCTTGCCGCCCCCGGCGATGGCGAGATGCTCGGCCGGCGCGATCGCGCCATGCTCGAGACGCTGTACTCCACGGGCATCCGCGTGAGCGAACTGGTGGGGCTCAACGCGACCGACGTCGACCCCAGCGGCGAGGCGCTCAACGTTCGCGGCAAGGGCAAGAAGGAACGCGTGGTTCCCCTGGGCAGCCACGCCCTCACCTCGATCAAGCGGTATCTCGAGATGCTCCACGCCGATCCGAAGTTCGGACCGGCCGCACAGTCGAACGCCAACACGCCGTTGTTCATCAACAAGCACGGCGGGCGACTCTCGAGCCGCTCGGTGCGTCGCAAGCTCGCCAAGTATCTCAAGCAGGTCGGCCTCGACCCCACCATCAGCCCGCACACGCTCCGTCACTCCTTCGCCACGCACCTGCTCGACAACGGCGCGGATCTCCGCACGGTGCAGGAGATGATCGGCCACCAGAGTCTGAGCACCACGCAGATCTACACCCACCTCACGACCACCCGCATTCAGGACGCCTACCGCAACGCCCACCCGCGGGCGCAGGCCTCCTGACATCATCCTTCACTCCGACACGACCGAACGCGGCGGACGACCAGGTCCGCCGCGTTCGTCTTTTTCTCGCCCGCCTCGCACGCCCGCCAAAACATGAACAACCCCGGCGCAAGGCGCCGGGGTTGTCGCGATCATCCGGGATTCGATCGAGTCAGGACATCAGCGGGGTTCGCCGGGGCCGCCCTGAGGGCCGCCTCGCTCGGGACGCTGGCCGCGACCGCCCGCGCCGCCCATGCCGCGAGCGGAGAGCTGTTCGAACTTCTTCATCTGCTCCTCGCTGAGGATGCCCTTGAGCGTGTCGTTGAGCTTGGTGCGGGCGGTGGTCATGGTCTCGCGGGCCTTCTCGCGATCCTCGCCGCCGCCGCCGCGAACGCTGGCGGAGGCGACCACGAAGGCCTCGACGGCCTCGAGGGCCTGCTGCTGCTTGGCCTCGTCGAGTTGGAAGCCGGCGATGACGTTGGCCATGCCGTCCCAGACGGGGCTGAAGAGGCCGAGCGACTCGACGGCCTTGCGAGACTCTTCGCTGCCCAGCCCCGCGTCGCCGAGGGCCTTGGTGAACTTCTCGCGTTGGACCTTGTTGGCCTCCTCCATCGCCTGCATCGCGCCGCCGGCCGCGCCACGCTCGCGGCGGGGACGCTCGCCATCGGCCGGACGGCCACCCTCCGGAGGCCGACCGCCCTCGCCGCCGGGCTCGCCGCCCCGATCGCGCATCTGCTCGCGGGCCTGCTTGCGGACTTCATCCGCCGCCGCACGCTGCGACTCGCGGGCGTCGGCGTAGGCCTTCACCAGCGTCTCGGTCTGCTTGGCATCGAAGCCGAGCCGCTTGGCGACACCGGTGGCCTGAATCGTCCAGGCGGTCTTCATCACCTCGGGGGACATCGCCTCGCGCGGCGCCTGACGCCCACCCTCCCCGCCGGGCTGACGGTTGCCCTGTCCCTGGCGCGGGGGACGCCCCGCCTCCTGGGCAAGGACCTGACACGAGACGGAACCGATCGCGACGCAGCAGACGAGGGCATTCACGAGGCGCATGGCCGATTACTCCACTCAAGGGGGATGGTCTTGCCGCCGGACCCGTGCCGGCGGCTCGATGCGAGGCCGAACGACTCCATCGTCCATGGATTGCCCGAGACGGGAAAAAACGCGAATCAGCCCCCGCGGCGAGGCGTCAACGGGGCAAGGCGGCCTCTCGCCACGCCTTCGCAAGGACGCCCACCGACACCTCTCGGCCCGGAACGACAAGATCGGGGGCGATCTCCTCGAGGGGCTCGAGCACGAAACCCCGTTCGTGCAGTCGCGGGTGAGGCAGGGTCAGGGAAGGGCCTTCCACCACGGTGCGGCCGTGGACGAGCAGGTCGAGATCGAGCGTTCGAGGGCCCCACCGCACCTCGGCCTCGCGACGCCGGCCTCGCGACCGCTCGATGGCGTGCAGGGCCTCGAGCAGCGCCTCGGGCGACAGCGCGGTCTCGAGAAGCATGGCCGCGTTGAGGAAGTTGTCCTGCAGCACGGGGCCCACGGGCAGCGTGTCGCGAAACGACGAAACGGCCACGACCCCGGTGCCCGGCAGTCGCGATGCGGCATCGACCGCCGCCAAAAGGTGTGCGCGTCGATCGCCGACGTTGGATCCCATGGCGACGGCCGCCTGCATGGATGCCATGAACGAACCGTACGCGCGCGGAGGCGTCACCCCTTGACCGACGCGAGCAGTTCGCGCGGGCGTGCCCGGGCGGCGGCGATGGCCGGCGGCAGGGCCGCTCCGACGGTCACGACCAGCACGCAGGCCCACCCGACGGAGATGGGCCCCAGCGGCGGCCGCACGGTGAGTTCGAGCCCCATGAGCAGTTCGTCGAGCCGCTGTCCGCTGGCGATGCCCTGGATGCCCAGCCCGGTGCCGAGGATGATGGCGGTGACGGCCATGATCAGGGCCTCGCCCACCACCAGCCGCAGGACCAGCCCGCGACTGGCGCCCACCGCGCGAAGGACGCCGAACTCGAATCGCCTCGAATGGATGGAGGCGACGATGATGTTGGCGACGCCGAAACTCGCGACCAGCATGACGAACAGGGCGAGGGCGGAGACGACGACCAGCGACGCCCCGATGACGGCGGCGATGTCTCGCTTGATCTTTCGTCCGCTGCCCGCGTCGAGCAGGCCCGCGTCGGCGAGTTCGGTGCGCATCTGCGCCACCGCCTGAGCATCGTCGGCGTCGGGCTTGAGACCCACCTGGATCAGGTTGATGCTGTCGGTGAGGAACTTCTCCTTGAGGTCCCTGCGTGCGCCGAAGACGGCGTGCATGGCCTGCTCGGTGAAGTCGTCCCCGATGGCGAAGAACTTGCTGACGATCTCGAGCCCCGGGCTGGTGACCACGCCGACGACCTCGAAGTCGTGGGAGCGATCGCCCGCGACGGCCTTGAACGTGTCGCCCACCCGCGTGCCCTGCGTCACCTGGAACTCGCGGGCGATGATGATCGCCCCGCCCTCCTCCAACCGCCGCATGGCTCGTTCCTGGCCCTCGCGGGTCGTCGGCTCGACCCACGTCAGATTCGTCATCCTGAAAAAGGGCTCGGGCTCGAAGGCGATGAACATCGTCTTGAACTTCTGCAGCGCACGAACGCCGAATGCGTCGGTCTCGATGGGCAGCAGGGTGATGGCGCAGGTGCCGGTCACGAAGGGCATGGCGTCGAGCCGCCGCTGGGCCTCCTCGGAGAGATTCATGCCCATCACGAACGCGTCGGGGAACTCGAAGCGATCGAGCCAGTCGTTCACGATGGCACGCCCCTGCGTCCAGAGGGCCACCATGATCGCCAGCCCCGACATCATCGCGCCGGCGGTGAAGCCGTAGCGGAAAGGGGTCGCCGAGATGGTGCCCGTCAGCAACCCGGGAGGCAGTCGCAACAACCGGCCGAGGCCGCCGCCGAGCACTCGCTTGACGCCCAGCAGCACCGGCGTGCCCAGCAGGAAGTACCCGAGGAACATCGCCGGCAAGCCGCCCAAGGCGTACAGCCAGAAGACCGTCTGGCCGTCGGAAGGGATGAACACCACGCACAGTTCGAAGGCCAGCAACAGCACGCCCGCGACGAGCAGGGCCCGCTTGGTCGCCGGCCTTGGCGGCCGGGCCCGCACGCTCAATCCCTCGAGCGGCGACACCCGCGTGGCCCGCCACGCCGGAAAGAGCCCGCCGACGAGCCCGCATCCCACCGCACCGGCGAAGGCCACCAGCAGGCCCCACCACGACATCGCGAATCCCGTGGGAAGCTGCTCGCTGAAGACCTTGCTCATGATCCACGCCACCAGCACGCCCAGCGGGATCCCGGCCACGCCTCCGATCAGGCCGATCATCCCGCCGCCGATGAGTTGCGTCATCGCGAGTTGGCCCCTGGTCCCGCCGATGCAGCGCAGCACGGCCAACTCTCGCTGCTTTTCGGTCAGGCCCGTCGAGAGCCCCGTCATGATGATGAACGACGCGGCGAGGAACGCCATCACCGTCGAGAGCACGAACCCCAACTGGCTGCTCTGCATGTTGCGATCGAGCCCGCTGGTGATCCGCTCGGTGGTCTGCAGCAGGAATCGCTCGCCAAGGGAAGGTCGCAGCGCATCGGCGGCGAGCGAGGGATCAACGCCCTCGCGCACGATGATGTCCACCTCCGTCAGCCGCCCCGCCTCGCCTTGCAGGCGTGCCAGCCCTTCAAGCGTCAAGTACGTCTGCCACCGCCCGCCCAGCGGCGGCCTCGCCACGACTCCCACCACCTTCAGCGGCACGGGCGAACGCAGCAGCCGAAAGCTCTTGAGTTCGGAGCCCACGCCGGGCGCCCCGCGGAGGTTCGCGACCTTCGCGGCGGCCTCGGAGGACGGCATCGTCTCCCCGGGAGGCGGATCCAGGTCGCCGATCACTCGAAAGCCGCCGCCATCGGCCTCCCCGAACCCCTTGACCAACGCCTCGTCGATGGCAATTTCGTCCGCAGCGGCGGGCAGTCGCCCGGCCACCAGGCGAATGGCGCGGAACGAGGGCTCGAGCGCCGGGTCGATGCCCGTGCCCATGGCGGTGCCGACGCATTCGATCCGCCGAAAGTGCAGGCCCTGCCCGCCCGGCCCCTTCACCCACGCCGCACGGTCGAACAGCAGCGTCAACGACCCGGTGACGCGGCCGGTGGCCTGCGCGGTCTGGGGCCAGCCGCGAACGGTGTCGAGCACCGAATCGGGCATGGTGCCGTTGCGTCCGGCCGACTTGAGCCGCAGTTCGGCGCGGCCGACGGACTGGTCGAGTTGCACGCCCACGGCCCGGGTGATGGAGGCCATCGCGCACGACACCGCGGCGATCATCGCCGCCGAGAGGAGGACCGCGCCCACCAGCAGGAGGGTGCGGCTAGGCCTCGCGGATGCATTGCTGATAGCGAGCCGCCACTCCGGCCGCATCAAGCCCCTCCGTGTCGATGTGCGTGAAGACGCGTCCGTCGCGAATGACGAAGATCCGCTTGCAGTTGGCCGCGGCGGCGGGTTCGTGCGTCACCATCACCACGAGCATGCTGCGCTCGGCGGCGATCTCGCCCAAGAGGCCCCACAGCCGCCGGCTGCTGGCCGAGTCGAGATTGCCGGTGGGCTCGTCGGCGTAGAGCACCGGTGGGGCGAAGAGCAACGCCCTGGCGATGGCCACGCGTTGTTGCTCGCCGCCCGAAAGGGCGTCGGGACGATGATCGAGGCGGTCGCCCAGTCCGAGCCGCTCAAGCAACTCGGCGCTGCGAGCCCGCATCGCGCCCGCCGGTTCTCCCGCGAGCATGCCGGGGAGTTCCACGTTTTCCTGCGCGGTGAGGGAGGAAATGAGGTTGAACTGCTGGAAGACAATCCCGATGCCGCGACGCCGGAACTGGGTCGCCTGCCGTTCATCCATGGAATGCACGGAGGTGCCGGCGATGTGAATCTGTCCCTCGTCGGGCCGATCGAGCGCCGCAAGCAGGTGCAGCAGCGTCGTCTTGCCGCTGCCCGACTGGCCCATGATGGCGTAGAAGCCGGGCTCGTCGATCTGCAGGTCGACGCCGCGAAGGGCGGGCACGGGATTGCCCCCGGCCACATACCGCTTGGTGACGCCCTTGACCGACAGGATGGGGGCGGACTGGGACTGGACGGGGGCCGAGGAGTTCATGCGTCGACCGGTGGCCCCTCGAGCATGACGCCCCGGTCAGTGGACCTGCGCCTGGTACTTGCCTGCATCCATGCACTTGGAGAGGCCCGACGCATCCGAGACGCGGATCTTGACGAGCCACCCGGCCCCGTGAGGGTCGCGGTTGAGGAGTCCTGGATCGTCGTTGAGGGCGGCATTGGACTCGATCACTTCGCCGCCGGCGGCGCAGTAGATGTCGCTGGTGGTCTTGACCGACTCGACCGTTCCCACGACATCGCCCGCCTTGAACTTGAAGCCGGGCTTCTTCATCTCGACGTACGTGACGTCGGTGAGTTGATCGACGGCGAACTGGGTGATGCCCAGCGTCAGGACGTCACCCTCGACCTTGTGCCATTCGTGAGTTTCGGAATAGACGCGATCGGCGGGAACGTTGGCCATGGTGGTGTTCTCGGAGCTCGTGCGGCGAAAGAGATGCGGCCGAGGGTTTCGCGAGCCGGTCGCTCACGGTCGGACCCTTGGCGTGCCGATGGCATCCTACGAAGGGGGATGACGGGAAGGCAACACTCGCCCCCGAAACCCGAACAAGGCCGACGCTGGCGGGCGTTCCCGACGCCGGCCCGAACCCGGCCCGTTCGGACCGTGTACCCTTTCCGACAGCATCCTCCGCGCCCGCCTCGGGCCGCGGCGGCGAGCCCAACACCCCCACTCGCGACACCCCACCACCATGCTTCTCACGCTCACCGCCAGTTGCCTCAAGGGCATGCTCCTGCCGACCGGCCGGTCGAAGAAACCCAAGCTCGAGATGATGGACCTGCCGGCCTTCACGCGCGACACGCTCGGGCTCAGCGGGTTCAACCTCTCCACCGACCTGCTCGCCGGCGCCGGCCGCGCCGCGCTCGAAGCCATCCGCGAGCGGACCGACCGCGCCAGTTGTTCATGCCTGCTGCTCATCGAGCCCGAACCCCAGCGGTTCGGCGCACGTGATGACAAGCACGTGGCCGCCGCCACACAGCGGATGACCAACGTGATCGACGCGGCCCACCTGCTGGGCTGTTCGGCGGCGTCGATGAAGATCGAGGCCCCGGACGACGACGAGACGCTGCTTCGGGTGGCCAAGGCGCTCAAGCCGATCATGGATCGCGCGGAACGCAACGACATCAATCTGGCCCTGTCGCCCCACCCCGGCCTGACCCATCGCCCGGAGCGGGTCACCGAGTTGCTCAAGAAGGTCGGCGGGTTTCGCATCGGCACCTACCCCGACTTCCAGACCGCGTTCGCCTACGGCGAGGGCAAGCCCGAAGCCGCCGTCGGCTACCTCCACCGCCTGACGCCCTATGCCTCGGCCGTGTGCGTCTCGACCACCGGCTTTGGCGTGCCCGGGAAGCCCAAGGGCAAGGCCAAAGGCCCCGCCCTCACCATCACCGACCCCGAGACCATTCTCGAGCCGCGAGGCTCGGTGCACGTCGAGTACGACTTGCGCCCGATGCTCGATGCCGTCCGTTCCGTGGGGTACGACGGTCCGCTGGCCCTCGACTATCGCGGGCCCGGCGACGTGCCCGCCGGCCTGCGACTGTCACGCGGCAACGTGCTGACGGCCCTCGGCGCCGACGACCTGGACGCCATCGACGACGAACTCGACGACATCATGGCTGAACTCGAGGCCGAGGATGCGGCGGACCCCGAGGAAGACGAGAAGGCCTGAGGCCCTGCTTGCGGCCGATGGCTGCCGGTCGCCAGCGGGGCGTACCCTTCCCGCGGGCGGAAGCGTCTCGGCTCCGCTCCCGTTGCATGGCTTCACCGCTTCCTGGCATCTCCCGCCCTTCGCACGCCGTCGCTCGACACGCGGCGGCCGCCGCGACGATCCATGAGGCGGGCCACCGTTCGTCGACGCGATCCACGAATCAGGCATCCTCCGTGTTCCGCCTCGATCAGCCCATCATCATCACCATCGACGGCCCCGCCGGCACCGGCAAGTCGTCGGTGGCCCGCCAACTCGCCAAGCGATTGGGCCTCGACTTTCTCGACACCGGGGCGATGTACCGCGCCGCGGCGGCCATCGCCATCGACCACGGCATCGGTCTGGGCGAGCCGGAGCGGCTCGTCGCCAAGGTGATCGAGGCCGACCTCCACTTCGACTGGTCGCAGGACCCGCCGGCCATGCTGGCCTTCGGCCGGTCGATCAACAGCCGAATCCGCGATCTCGACGTCACCGCCATCGTCTCGCCCGTGGCCGGCATCGCCGCCCTGCGCGACCACATGGTGCGCAAGCAGCGGATCATCGCCGCCCAGCACCCGAGACTGGTCACCGAAGGCCGTGATCAGGGCTCGGTGGTGTTCCCCGATGCCATGGTTCAGTTCTACCTGACCGCCTCGGTGCAGGAGCGTGCTCGTCGACGGGCCCAGCAGTTGACGGCCGGAGGCGGCCAGGCCGACACGGCCGCCCTCGAACGCGACATCGACGCCCGCGACCGCAGCGACATGGACCGCGCCGTGGGGCCGCTGCGGCGTCCCGAGAGGGCGATGGTGCTCGACACGTCTGATCTCTCGTTCGACCAGGTGGTCGACGAACTCGAGCGCATCGTGCGCCGCAAGGCGGCCGAGCCGTGACGGGCTCGCGGGAGGTCGGCGAATCGCGTGCACCGAAAGGCCTTCGCGCCAAGCAGCCCGGGTCGTCGCTGCCCGCCCTCATGTTCTACGAGGTCGCCGCGTGGGCCATCCGCGTCCTGTCGCGTCTCTTCTACCGGGCCGTGGCCATCGACACGCATCACGTGCCTGCGACAGGATCGGTGCTGCTGGCCGCGAATCACCAATCGTTCCTCGATCCGCCGCTGATCGGCGTGCGAGTTCGCCACCGCCACCTCAACTTCGTGGCCAAGGCCGGGCTCTTCAAGTTCAAGCCCTTCGGCGCCGTCATCGGCGCCCTCAACGCCCTGCCGATCAACGACGAGGGCGGCGACCTCGGCGCGGTGAAGGAGACCATCGCCCGCCTTCAGCAAGGGCGCGCCATCCTGATCTTCCCCGAGGGTTCGCGGTGCAGTGACGGCGCGGTCGACGCCTTCAAGCGGGGCGTCGCGTTGCTCGTCAAGAAGGCCAAGTGCCCGGTGGTGCCGGTGGCCATCGAGGGTGCGTTCGATGCTTGGCCCCACACGCGGGCCCTGCCCCGACTCTTCGGCTGCCGCGTGTACGTCAAGTTCGGCCGGCCCATCGCTCACGACGAGCTCATGGCGGAGGGCGCCGACGCGGCCCTCGAGACGCTTCGTGTTCGAATCGACGCGATGCGACGCGAACTTCGCGAGACGATGCGAACGCAGACGGGCGGACGGTTTCCGCCTCGCAATGCCGGCGATGCTCCACTGAAGGAAGCGACGGGGCCCGGTGGCCCCGCCGCGACATGAGGCAGCTCGGGATGTGACCTCGAGGTCCTCGGATTCAACGGTGCTCGGGGCGTCGGAACTGACCGTCAGGCCAACTTCCGCAACTCGATGATCCGCCGCTCGGTGGCCGGGTGCGTCGCGAAGAGCTGCAGCATCGACGAGCCGCAGAGCGGCTCGACGATGAACAGATTGTTCTGCGCGGGGTTGGGGTTCTGCATCGGAATGCGCCCGGAATAGATCTCGAGCTTCTGCAAGGCGGAGATGAGCCCGTGGGGCGACCCGGCGATCATCGCACCGTCGTGGTCGGCCACGTACTCGCGGCTGCGGCTGATCATCGCCTTGATGATCGCCGCTCCCACCGCGGCGATGACGACCGTCAGGATGCTTACCAGCGGATTGCCGCCCTCACGGTCGCGGCTGCCGCCCAGCATCCATCCCCATTGGGCGATGAACGCGAGCACGCCGGCGACCGTGGCGGCGATGCACGAGATGAGCGTGTCGCGGTTCTTGATGTGCGCCAACTCGTGGCCGATCACGCCCCGGAGTTCAGACTCGTTGAGCAGCCGCAACGCGCCTTCGGTCACGGCCACGGCAGCGTTGGAAGGAGAGCGGCCGGTGGCGAAGGCGTTGGGCGCCTCCTGAGGGCAGATGCACACCTTGGGCATCGGCATGCCCGCCCGCTGACGGAGCTCGTCGACCATGCGGTAGAGCTCGCCCCCCACGCCGGGCGTGGAGGCATCGACCTCCTGGGCTCGCATGGAGGCCAAGGCGATCTTGTCTGAGAAGAACCAGGCGATGACGTTCGTCAGGCCGCCGGCGACGAGGCCGATCAGCAGCCCGCCCTGGCCGTACAAGGAGCCCACGACCAGAAAGAGGCCCATCAGGCCGCCGAGCAGCACGGCCGTCTTCACGTTGTTCACAAAGCGAGTCATGGCGTTCAAGGCTGCGGGCGGGACTGCGAGAACCCCCCGGGATTCCGGCGACATCTTCGCCCGATCAAGGACGATCTGCCGCACCGCCAGCTACGTTCCATACGAGCAAGCCGCATGCAAGTTCAGCCCCTTCCGCATGGGCGTCACACCCCTCCCACCGGGGGAGGCCCCTCCGTTCGGGCGGGTTGCACACGCACCCAAAATGTTGTATGACAAGAGGTTGTAGGCCGACACATCCGGATTGGATCGTGATGGGACTTGGGACCCTAACGGCAGGTAAGGTTCGACGTTCCCCACATGGCTGCCATGCAGGCAGTCGCGACGGCGGGTGGCCATCGCGGAGGGGAATGGAAGGACTGGTCCGCCGTGCACGCAGGTTCCGTTCGTCGTTCGACAGGGTCAGTTCGAGTGGCCTCTGCCGAGGGTGGGAGTGAGTTTGGGGGGGTGGGCTATCATGCTCGCCCCTTGGTGGCGGGACGAAGCGTCGGGTCGGTGCGGGCGGTGGAACCCCGTGCCGGCAAGTTTCAGGGAACCGATCGTGTGGTGCGACGGTTCAATGAGCGATCGGGAGAGCCCGGGCGACGTGCGTTTCGGCGGCATGGCAGCCGCACGGGGTTGGTGGTGGAACAGAACATGGAAGCTCGTCAGACCGATGCCGCGCCCGCGGTGCGCGGCGACAACGACTGGGTCGATGCCCGCCATGATGTGGCATGGGCATCCATCGCACGACGCGTGTTGACCGTGTCGGCGGGATGTTGCCTTGTGGCCTTGGTGGCATGGTCGGCGGTGCTCGCCAAGACGGCCGATCGGGTGATGCCCTTGGCTTCGGTTCGCCTTGAGCCGATGGTGACGGAAGTCGCCGCGAACGAT
>CAIYWI010000042.1 GCA_903929885.1 uncultured Phycisphaerales bacterium | reverse complement strand
GGGTCTCCTGGTGTGGTGATTGGTGCTTGAGCCGGCCTCGCGAGAGGCGACGCTCGTATTCAACGGAATCGTTCGCTCGTCGAACGTCATTCCGCAGGACCACGCCCACCGGGAGGCCCGGCTTTCATAGTGTGTGGCTACACCTGGTTCGCCCCCAAAGCGGGCGAGCAACCAGCCACCACCACATTCCGCGCGAGACCCCTCGACCCCACCACAAAGCACGCCGCCCGGAGGACGGACGACCGATGCCACGGGTGACCGAACCCGCAACGCGGGTGAAGAAAACCCGTGGGCCTACCCCCCCACCAACATCCGCTCAAACTCGCGGCACCATCCCGCCCCATCGCACAACGGCGACCCCGCCACCCTCGCCCGCAGCCCCGCGCGAAGTCCAGCCACTCGCCCCGGGTCCGCCGCCAAATCCTGCGCGAGTCGCACAAACCCCTCCTCATCCGCAGCAATCAACTCCGGCAACCCCACCGCCGTCAGCAGACTCGCTCCTACCCGCGACGCGTGCGTCTGGCCCGCCATCGTGATCACCGGAACCCCCATCCACAACGCCTCGCACGTCGTCGTCGTGCCGTTGTACGGCGTCGGATCGAGCCCCACGTCGATGCGGTCGTACAACGCCAAGTGCGCCGCCGTCGTCGCCGCCCGCGGCAGGATCTCGACGCTCGTCGCCCCCTCGGCCGCGAACCTCGCCAACACATCCGCCCTCAACGCGGCTTCCGAAAACGCCACGCCCTTGAGCAGCAACCTCGACCCCGGCACCTCCCGCAGCAGCCGCGACCACAGCCCCACCGTCGCCGTGCTCAGCTTCTGCACGTTGTTGAAACTTCCGAACGTGATGCCCTTGCCCGCCGTCATCGGCAGAGGCCCCGGCTCCTTGCACCCCGCGGGCGGGCCGTAGCACAAGAAACACCGGTTCATCCGCACCAAGGGCTCGCACGCCTCGTCGCCGCCAAAGTCGTCGCACCCCGGCGGGTCCGTCACCGCATCGACGATGCGACCGGTGAGGCCGGCCAGGCCCGTGACATTCGGATATCCCAGGTACGAAAAGATCCTCGGCGCGGGCCGCAGATGCATGCACGGCAGACTGTGCGCGTGCGTGTGACCCGACAACTCCACCGCGATGTCGATGCGGTCGTCGAAGATCGCCTGCGCCAGCCCGGGGTCGGAGATGTTGTCCATCACCCGCCAGCCGTCGGCCAACGCGCGCAGCCGCTTCGTCACGTCATCCGCCACGGCGTTGGTCTGGTAGCAGATCACCTCGAACCGCGAGCGATCGGCGTGACGCAGGAACGGCTCGATGAACCACGCCACCGAGTGCGAACGAAGGTCCGGCGAAACGATGCCCACGCGACGCCTGACGCCCGGCTCGGCAAAGGCACGCGCGGGCGGCGGGCCCAGCCGCTCCGCCAAGGCGCGGCTGTATGACGCGTGCAGCGCGTGCTGGCGACGTCGCGTCCAGCCCGGGCAGTAGTTCGACATCAACGCCGCGCCGCTGATGTACTCAGGACCCGCGCCCGGCGCGGTGGCCAGCGGCTCGAGGATCGCCATCGCCTCTTCCGGTCGGCCCACGTTGAGCAGGCACGAGGCCACCTGCGCCAGCGACGACGCATCGCCCGGCGAGCGTTCGCTCGCGAGCCGCGACGCCGCGAGGGCCTCCATGCAGCGGTTGAGTTCCAGCAGAGCCCCCGCCCGCATGGCGGGCACCGCGGGCGAAACGTCGTCGAGGCGGGCGGCCTTCGCGAGCACGTCCAGGGCCCGCTCGCTCCTGCCGCAGATGACGAGCAGCCGCGCGTGGTGCAGCAGCAGCGACACCTCGCCCGGCACCAATCCCGCCGCGGCTTGGGCGTAGTGCAACGCCTGATCAGGCTTGCCTGCCGCCATGAAGACACGCGACATCAGGAACTGTGCCGCGGGATCGCGAGGCGCCTTCACCACCATGCGGCGACACGGCTCGATGGCCTCCGCGGCACGCCCGCTCGCGAGCAATGCCTCGACCTCGCGGGCAACGATCTCGACGGGGTTCATGCGAGGCGAGTCTATCACGTCCGGTCTGCGGTCGCAAAGCCCGTCACGGACTCGACTTCCTCCACTCGGGCCTCCGCATCATGTAGCGGTCCCACGGCGAGTCCCGCCGCGGCACGGGGAACTGCTCCGAGGGCGTCACCGACGGCGGCGGCGGGTCGGTCACCCGCTGCCCGCCAGGCTTGTGCAGGTCCCGAGCCACCAACGCAGCAAAGAGCATCGCCAAAGCCAACGCCCCCGCCGGCGCGGCCGCCGACGCGATGCTGCCTAGCCTCGTCGTCGATGTCGGCGCGTTGTCGGCGCGGTGCCGAGCATCAAGGCCCAGCACCACCACCATCATCATGAGCGCAAAGGGCTCGGCATATCGCTGCCAGAGTTCACCCCCCGCCGCCATCGCCAGGCCATACCCCAGGAAGGCGCACGCGACGATGATCGCCGGGCGGGCCCGCCACGAGGCGAGGAACGCGCCCAGCGCCTGCATGCCGCACAGGCTGAGGGCCACGATGAGCGTCGAGGAGTGCTGGGCGATGATGGGGAGCTTCGCCGCCACGTCCCAAAGGCCGGTGCGTCGACCGGCGAAGTAGTCGGCGTTGGTCCCCGCCGTGGTCGCGGGCACGACCGCGAGCACGACGCCCGCGAGCGTGAAGGCCACCATCCACCCGGCGTGACGTCGCCACGCCTCGAGCACACGCGGCAGCACCCACCCGCCAAAGAAGATGGCCACGAAGCCGAAGACGGCCAGCACGAAGGCCGGCCCCGCCGGGTTGGCCATGTGGTACTGGTACTGGAACGTCGGCGGCACCAGCCCGCCCCACAGGCCGTAGAAGTGCACAAGCACCAGCATCGCGGGCAGGCAGGCCACGAGCGACGCGGCGGCCATGACGCACCGCCGACCCAGGTGCGAGAAGAGGACGGTTCGAACATCGCCGACGAGCCCCGTGGGCATGAGCGTGCCGGCCGCGATCGCGGGCCGACGCGATTCGGAAAGCCACGCCGAAGCGACCAGCAGTCCGCCCGTCCACGCATGGATCTGCCGGGTGCACACAAGCGCCGCCAGCACGATGCCGCCGAGGGCGAGTTCACGCACGCCAAACCGAGGAGCGAGGGCCAGCAGCACCATCGCGAGCACGCCCAGCCAGGCGAGGTTGTCGGGAAGCACCCACGCACCCGAGGCAAAGACGTACATCGACAGTCCGACGGGCACGACCGCCGCGGCGGCATGCCAAGGCTTCATCGACGTGGCGGCCACGCCGCCAAGCCACCAGAGCATCACGAACGTGATGCCCGCGCCGATCCACTGCATGCCCATGACGCCGATGAGTCCGGCGCGAACGAGCAGCGAGAGGGCCAGATGAAAGGCGGGGGTGGTGGCGGAGAGGTAGTCGGTGAGGTCGGGCGTCGGCCACTGGCGGGCGAAGAGCTCGATGGCCTGCTGGTGGTAAAGGAGCTGGTCGTAGGCGACCCGGTGCGGGATGCGACCAGAGAGGATCACGGCCCCGGCAAGGAGGAGGAAGAGGAAGGCGGGCAGGCGGGCAGCAAAGGGCCGCATGCCAACAGTTTATCCAAAGCCAGGGCAGGACCCCGAACCCGACCCTGCCGAGGCCTCCCTACGCCCCGCAGCCTTCACTCGCGTGACCTTCCGAACGATCGGCCAGGCCCCCACCCCCCCGTTCGCTCCCTCTATCGTTCCCCGCGATGCCCGACCCCGCCGCCGAATCCTCCGTGGGCGACTTCGTCCACCTCCACCTCCACAGCGAGTACTCCCTGCTCGACGGCGGCAACCGCATCGACAAGCTCGTCGATCGCGTCGCCGAACTGGGCATGAAGGCCGTCGGCGTCACCGATCACGGCAACATCTTCGGCGCCGTCGCCCTCTACACCGCCTGCAAGGACAAGGGCATCAAGCCCATCCTCGGCGTCGAGGCCTACGTCACGCCCCCGGGCAAGCCACGCACCGATCGCACCTACACCGGCGGCGGCGAGGGCGGCTTCCACCTCGTCCTGCTCGCCATGAACGACGTCGGCTGGCGGAACCTCATGCTCCTCTGCTCCGAGGCCTTCCTCACCGGCTTCTACTACAAGCCCCGCATCGACCGCGAACTCCTGGCCGCCCACGCCGAAGGCCTCATCGCCATCAACGGCCACCTCGGCAGCGAAATCGGCGACCACCTCCTCGCCTACACCCGCTCCAACGACAAAAAGCACTGGGACCTCGCCGTCGAGAGCGCGCAGTGGCATGCCAAGGCCTTCGCCGGCGGCCCCATCCCCCGCTTCTACGTCGAGCTCCAGCACCACGTCCCCGAGCAGAACGCCATCAACCCCCTGCTCATCAAGCTCGCCCGCGAGCTCGACCTCCCGCTGGTGTGCGACAACGACGCCCACTTCCTCAAGGCCGACGACCACGACACCCACGACACGCTCATCTGCATCTCGACCGGACGGGGCAAGAACGACCCCGACCGCATGCGCTACCCGCCCGAGATCTACGTCAAGAGCCCCGAGGAGATGAAGGAGCTCATGGAGCCCTACGGGGCCGAGGGCGCAGAGGCCATCGCCAACACACGCCGCATCGCCGCGGCGTGCAACGTCACCCTCCCCATCGGCGCCAACAACTCCCCCATGGTCCGCGTCAAGCCGCGAGACCCCGCCGCCGCCCCCAAGTGGGACGACCCCGCCTTCAAGGGCGACCCCACCGAGTGGTACAAGGCCTACTGCGCCACCTTCGAGGTCGTCCCCTTCTCCATCCCCGACGACGCCTCCGAGGCCGATCGCGCCGACCTGCTCGCCAAGGCCAAGGCCGAGTGCGACCTGGCCCTCCGCCAACTCGCCGAAGGCGGCTTCCGCTGGCGCTACGGCCGCGATGTCGACGAGGCCCGCAAGGCCAACCCCGACGACGACTACGTCGCCCGCCTCGAACGCGAGCTCAAGATCCTCGCCGACAAGAACATCTCGGCCTACTTCCTCATCGTCTGGGACTTCGTCAACTGGGGCCGCCAGCGAGGCATCCCCGCCAACGCCCGTGGTTCGGGCGTGGGCACCATGGTCGGCTTCGTGCTCGGCCTC
>CAIYWI010000041.1 GCA_903929885.1 uncultured Phycisphaerales bacterium | reverse complement strand
GCGGCCATCGCTGCCAGCGCGGCATGATCGCTCATTCGCGGCCCGATGGAAATCATCGAGCGCAGCAGCGCGGGATTGTCGTAATCGCGGGCGAACTCGCTGAGGTTGTACCCGGGCGTGCCCGAAGGACTCGCGGGGAACATCCCTTCCCGGAAGTTCTCCCTGGTCGCCCCGTCGGGCGACTTCATCGCGACCACGAGCCACCACTCGGCTTCGGGCTCGGGCTTGGCGAGATCGACGGCCTCGATGGCGCGGGCGCGGTCGGCGAGCTTGAAGCCGTCGCCGGCGACCTGCAGCCACACGCGTTCGACGATGAATCGCTTCGAGACCTGCGAGAGCACCTTCGCCCGCGAATAGACGTGCAGGTGGTGAGGGTTTGGATCGACGCCCTGCTCGTTCACCCACATGTTGGGCACGCTGACGATGATCCGGCCCCCGGGCGAGAGCACCTCGTGAAAGCGTTCGAGCAACTCCTCCGGATCGTTCACGTGCTCGAGGGTCTCGAAGCTGGCGATGAAGTCGACCGAGCCGGGGGCGAGCGAGTCGAGGTCGGTCGCATCCTCGCAGGTGAATGCCGTTCGAGGCGAGCCGTAACTGGCGGTCGCGTAGCGAATCGCGTCGCTCGAGAGATCGGCGCCGAGCACGCGTTCGGCCGCGCTGGCGCAGGCGAGCATGCGCGCGCCGTAGCCCATGCCGCAGGCGGCGTCGAGCACCCGGTCGCCCGCTCGCACCCAGTCGCAGGCGAGGTGATACCTGGCCAGATGCGCATCGGCGCGGCGACCGGTGGCGCGGAGATGATCCATGTGGAGCAGTCGGGACCGCTCGAGCCAGCCACGGTCGAACTGGCGAAGCGATTCCTCGGGCACCGGCTCGTAGACCATCGTGCGCGGGAAGGGATCCCCTTCGAGCTGACCGAACGAGACCATGCGCATCGCGAGGGGGTGACGACGGAGGCCGGCGTCGAAGGCCAGCTCGTCGAGCCTTGCGCGATCGATCTGCAGGATGGAGTCGCGTTGACCGCCATGGACGGATTCGAGCGCCGCCGGATCGGCGACGACGAGCACGACGGCGCGTCGCGCCACGCGTCGCGCCTGGGAAAGCAGCTGCGCGATGCCTTCCCAGCCCAGCAGGCAGGGCAGCCCGGCGCAGACGACGGTGTCGAACGCCCCGTCGGGGAAGGGCAGGCACCTCGCGTCGGCGACGAACGCGGATCCCGACGCGACGGCATTGCACCTCGCGACGGCGACGGGGCTGATGTCGACGCCCTGCACGCGAACGCCCCGCTCGCGAAGGGCTGCCAAGAGGCGACCCGAGCCGCAGCCCACGTCGAGGATCGAGCCGCCGCCGCACGCGCCCAGGAGCGAGTTCGCGAAGGCGCCCGGATCGGCGATCACGGACCACGACCCGCTGGACGGATCGGCCCAGAAGGCGTCGGCGGCGGCGATGACTGGGGCGGGGGCGGACACGGCGGAGATCAGCTGCGGGCGGAGGCGTTGACGGCGGATCGAACGTCGGAGACGACGGTGGCGACCATGCGCAAGTCGCAGACACCGCCGAAGAAGTACTCGTCCTGATGCACGACGACGTGGAAGAAGGCGGCTTCATCGAGCCAGTGGAGCATGCGCTGGTCGCGGTAGAAGCGGTCGCGTTCGTGGGTGATGGAGGCCTGCACCTCGTAGAAGTCCATGCCCAGGGTGCAGTCGAAGGCGAGTTCGACCTCGACGCGCTCGCCGGCCTTGAAGGACCGGTCCCAGAAGGTCTCGCCCGCGGCTCGCCCGCTCCAGATCGAGATGTCCTGGTTGAGCGTGCCCCACGAGTACATCTTGACGCCCTGCTTGTTGCGGATGCGCAGGCCGATGTTGAGATTGACCAGGTCCTTGTTCACGACGCAAGCGATGCGGACGCGGACCGGATCGCCGGGACGGAAGACGGAGGCGGGCTCGCCGGCGCCGTCGAGCACCTGCACGCGTTCGACCTGCGCGTCGAGGGTGCCGAAGGAGAGGGCGTCGGATCGGGTCGGACCCGACGCCGACGGCGCGGCCGACCTCGCGGGCTTCTCGGAGGCGGGGCGACGGGCCTGGCCCGCGCCCCAGGCGAGCTCGGCTTCGTGCAGGATCCGCCGGTACTCGAGCACGACTTCGCCCGAGGGGCCAAGGGCCCGCGGGCGTCCCTCGTGCAGGAGCAGCGCGCGGCTGGTGAGCGTGCGCACGCTCTCCTGATCGTGGCTGACGAACAGCAGCGTCACGCCCTGGCTGCGCAGCTGCTCGAGCCGCTGGAAGCATCGCTTCTGGAAGAGCGCGTCGCCCACGGCGAGGGCCTCGTCGACGATGAGCAGGTCGGGCTCGAGTTGCACCTGCACGGCGAAGGCCAGCCGCACCATCATGCCGCTGCTGTAGGTCTTGACCGGCTGATCGATGAAGGCGCCGATGTCGGCGAAGGAGGCGATGGCGTCGAAGCGTTCGTCGATCTCGTGCCGCGAGAGACCGAGGATCGAGCCGTTGAGGTAGACGTTGTCGCGGCCGGAGAACTCGGGATTGAAGCCGCTGCCCAGTTCGAGCAGCGCGGCGACGCGACCGGCGACCTCGACGGACCCTTCGGTGGGCGCGAGGGTGCCGGCGATCATCTGAAGGAGCGTGCTCTTCCCGCTGCCGTTGCGACCGATGATGCCCACCGCCTCGCCGCGGCGAACCTCGAGCGACACGCCTCGCACGGCCCAGAACTCCCGGAAGTAGGTCTTCCGCCAGCGGAACAGGGCCTGCTTGAGCCGGTCCGCGGGCCGGTCGTACATGTGATAGCACTTGCCCGCCTCGCGGATCCGAACCACGACGTCGTCCTGGACGCGGCGAGCGTCAGATGACATCGGCGAAGCTCCTCTTGCCCTTCATGAAGAAGGCGTAGCCCAGTTGCATGACGACCAGGCCGACGAGCGTCGCGGTCCCGAGCGAGGTCCAGTCGGGCCATTGGCCGTAGAGCAGCGTGCGACGCGCGTTGTCGACGATCCCGGCGAGCGGATTGACGGCGATGATCCAGCGGAAGGAGTCGGGAACCCGCTCGGGCGGATAGAAGATCGGCGTGACGAAGAACAGGACCGGCACGAGCACCCCGCCCACGAGCTGCTTGAGGTCGCGCAGGAAGACGCCCAGGGCGGCGAAGAACCACGCGACGCCCGCCGCCAGCGAGACCAGGGGCACGAGCACGACGGGGAAGAGCCAGATGGTGCTCGAGACCGATCCCGTCAATGCGAGGTTGCCGGCGACGAGAATGATCACGCTCACCGCGCAGACGCACAGCGCGGCTCCCAACTGCGCCAGCGGGAGCACCTCGAGCGGAAAGATGACCTTCTTGACGTAGTTGGGGTGGGAGACCACGAGCGAGGGCGAGACGGCCACCGTGGAGCCGAAGACCTCGTACACGATCAGGCCGCAGAAGACGCTGGTGGCGAAGAGGGCATGGTTGACGCTCGCGTCGGCCTCCCCCCAGCGGGCCTGCCAGACCACCGCGAAGACGAAGGTGTACACCGCCAGCATGAGCAAGGGGTGCAGGAAGGTCCAGGCCAGCCCCAGCAGCGTGCCCTTGTTGCGGGCCGTGAGTTCGCGGAGCGCGAACTGGCCGATCATCGCCCGCCGGACGAGCAGCATCCTCGCCAGGTGCACCGGCGAGAGCAACGCGGCCATGGGCACGGGCGCGTTGGCCGTCCGGAGGATGGCGGGGACCGGGAGCTGGTCGGCGGCGACGGACATCGTCTTCGCCCCAGTGTAGGGGCGGCCTTGGCCCGCTCGTCGCTCGAAGCGTCGGTCGTGGCGACGGGTCAGTCGTGGCGAAGGGCGACGATGGGGTCCTGGCGGCTGGCGCGACGAGCCGGATACAGGCCGAAGATCAGTCCCGTGGCGGTCGCGACCACGAAACTCAGGAGAATGGACCACGTCGTGACGGCGGTGGGCAGGCTGGTTCCGGAGGGGAAGAGGCCGCCGATCACGGGCAGCATCGACAGTCGCCCGACGCCCCAGCCGATGAGCAGGCTGCCGCCCACGCCCAAGGCCACGCCCAGCAAGCCGCCGATGGCCGAGAGGACGCTGGTCTCGACGAGGAACTGCCAGAGGATGTGGCGACGGGTCGCGCCGATGGCGCGGCGGATCCCGATCTCGCGGGTGCGTTCGGTGACGCTGGCGAGCATGATGTTCATGATGCCGATGCCGCCCACCAGGAGCGAGATGCCCGCCACCGCGCCGAAGACGAGGTTGAAGGTCAGGGCGGTCTTGCGGGCGTTCTCCAGCAGTTCGAAGGGGACGATGAGACTGACGTCGGCCATGCCCGGGTGGCGAGACTCCATGATCCGCCGCAGTCGCTGGGAGTCCACGATCACGCGATCGCGATCCGAGACGGTCATGTAGATCTCGCTGACCTGCGTCTCGTTGGCCGACATCGAGCCGCTCTGTCCGCGAACGACCAGGTCGCCGAAGACCTCCCTCGCCGAGGTGATGGGCACGTGCATGTCGAGGTTGAGGTCGCGTCCGATCAGGGCGGCGCCGGCTCCGCCCGCGAGCCCGACGGGCGCGAGCACGCCCACCACCGTCACCACGCGCGAGTCGATCCGCAGCGTCTGGCCCAGCGGGTCCTCCAGCGGGAAGAACTGCTTGGCGATCTCGCTGCCGATCACCGCCACCATCGACCGCTGCTCGAGATCGGCCTCGTTGAGGTAGCGTCCTCGCTCCACGCGGAGGTTCGCCACCCGAACGAAGTCGGGCGTCGTTCCGTAGGCCTGGCTCGTGCGTCGCAACGCCCCTCGCAGCACCTGCCCGCCGACCTCCTTGAGCGGCACGATCGCCTCGGCTTCGGGGAAGTTCTCCCGCACCACGTCGAGGTCGGCGCGGGTGATGCCGAAGCGACTCAACCAGCCCTGTCGCTGGGTGCTCTGCTGCCCCTGGCTCTCGGGCGGCTTCTGCGAACGCACGATGATGTTGCGAGCGCCGAGCCGCTCGATCTGCGCCAACGCCTGACGCTTCGAGCCCTCGCCCAGGCTGCTCATGATGATCACCGCCGCCACCCCGAAGATGATCCCCAGCGCCGTCAGGACACTGCGCAGCATCCGCAGGCGAAGGTTGGAAAGGCCAAGCAGGATCGTTTCAAGAAGGAAGGACATGGTTCGGACCGATACGAGCGGAGAATCGTGCGGGCACGGTACCCTCGCCGGGTGCACGCCGCACGTGCTGCTTCGCTCGCGTCACCCCTTCCGATGTCCCGCGACCCCGGCAACGACCCGCTCGATCCCCGCCGCGCAGCCATCCGCGGCGGCGAATCGCCCGTGGACATCCGTACGGAATCCGAAACGCGTCTCGGTTGGAGCTACGAAGTCGGCGTTCGTGGCGACGACGGCTCTTGGAGCCAGCACACGGTGACCCTCGCCTGGTGCGATCACGACTATTGGAGCGGTGGCCGCCAGGCGCCCTCGGTCGTCCTTCGTCGCGTCCTCGAAGCCGCCCTCGACGGGGGAGCGGGCCCCCGCTTGCCGCGCCGCTTCGATGCCGCTCGACTTCGGCGGCTCATTCCAGATCTTGACATCCAAATTCGGCCGAACTCGGCGGCGGCCTGACGCTCGGCTCGGTCAGAGCCACTTGCGAAGCTCGCGGCGGACGACTTTGCCCGTGGGATTCTTGGGAAGTTCGGGGACGACGCGGATGTCGCGCGGCACCTTGTATCCGGCGAGGCGTCCTCGACACCACGCGATCAGTTCCGACTCCTGGGCCGCGGCGCCCTCGCGGACTTCGACAAACGCCACCGGGATCTCGCCTCGAACGGGGTCGGGCGATCCGACGACTCCGCACGCGCCGACCGCGGGGTGTTGGCCCAGGACCTCCTCGATCTCGCGAGGGAAGACGTTCTCGCCCCCGATGATGAGCATTTCCTTGAGCCGACCGGTGATGTAAAGGAAGCCCTCGTCGTCGAAACGGCCGATGTCGCCGGTCCGAAAGAACCCGTCGCGGGTGAAGGCCGCGGCGGTTTCGGCAGGCAGGCGAAAGTACCCCTGCGTGACATTGGGGCCTCGCATCTGCACCTCTCCGTCGTGCCCCGTCTCGACGGGGATGCCGGTCGCCGGGTCGACGATGCGTTGTTCGAGCCACGGCACGGGTCGCCCAACCGAGTGAGGTCGGTGATCGGTGCTGAGGCACACGTTGGTGACGGGGGCGGTTTCGGTGAGTCCGTAGCCCTCGCTGATGACGATGCCGAACCGTTCCTTGAACCGAGCGGCCACGGCATCGGGCAGCGGCTCGC
The DNA here is from genome assembly GCA_903929885.1 of uncultured Phycisphaerales bacterium. Classification (GTDB taxonomy): domain Bacteria; phylum Planctomycetota; class Phycisphaerae; order Phycisphaerales; family UBA1924; genus UBA2402. Next base: position 7,499 of record CAIYWI010000041.1, on the reverse strand, counting down.
CACCGGAGATGGCGTAGCGAAGAGAGGCGAAGTCCTCGGGCGTTGCATCCTTCGTGTTCAGCAGCGCGCCCCACATCGACGCGATGGCGACGAAGAAGGTGGCCTGATGCTCTCGCATGAGCCGCACGAGCCGCGCTGGCACGAACTTGGCGGTGAAGACGGCCTTGACGCCCACGGTGAGGGGCAGGAGCGTCAGCACGGTGAGACCGAAGGAGTGAAACTGCGGCAGCACGCCGAGCATGACGTCGTCGGGTTGCACGGGCACGACGCCGAGCGTCTGGCGGATGTTGGCGGCGATGTTGCCGTGCGTGAGCATCACGCCCTTGGGCTTGCCGCTGGTGCCCGAGGTGTACAGCAGCACGGCGAGTTCGTCGTCGGCCGGGCAGGCGGGAACGACGGGTTCGGGAAAGCCGGAGAAGGAGACGTCGTCGAGCCGGAGCATGTGGCGCACGCGCGGCGCGTGACCGAGGTGATCGAGCATGGCCTGGGCGGTGACGATGGTGTCGATGCCGGCATTGTCGATGACGTACTGCAGTTCCTCGGGCTTGAGGAGGAAGTTGAGGGGCACGACGGTGCGGCCCAGCATCCACGAGGCGAGGGCGACCATCGGAAAGGCCCCGCAACTGGGAAGCAGGATGCCAACCCCTCGCGTGTCGGAGCGGGGCTTGATGGCCGACGCGATGTGCATCGCCCCCACGAGCAGCTCCGCGCCGGTGTACGAGCGACGATCATCGACGACGAGCACGCGTCGCGGGTTGAGGGCGAGTCGACGGATGATGGGCCAATGAACGCTCACGCTGGCTCCCGGATGGGCGGGGTCGGACGACGGTCACGTCTGCGCGCGTATGCTACGTGGCCGACGCAGCGGATGCGTCCGGCCGCCGCCCTCCAAGCGGCGCAACGCTCCCGGCCCACGGAAGGACACCCCTCCATGACGACCCGCCTGCGTCTTGCGTCGAGCCCCCGCGTCGTGCTCGCCTTCATGCTCGTCGCCACGATCGCGCGCGCGATGATGATCGTCGGCGGCTGCGCCTCGGGAAATGCCGGGGGTCGCGGCACCGGCGACTATGTCCGGGCCTTCGAGGCGGGCCGTTACGCCGAAGCCCTCGATCAGGCGTCGCGAGCCGCCCAGCAGGGCAGCGGTTTCAGGCGCGATCAGGCCAACCTCATCGCGGGTCTCTCGGCCCAGGCCCTCGACCGCAACGCCGAAGCCGAGAAGTACCTCGCGCCGCTGGTCAAGAACGGCGATCCCAAGGTCTCGGGCGAGGCCTCGGCCGCCTTGGGCCTGCTGTGCGCCGAGCAGGGTCGCCATGCCGAGGCCGTCGAGTTGCTGGCGGACGCGGGACGCAGCCTGCAGGGCGATCAGGCGGCCCGGGCGTTCATGTACGCGGGCGACTCGTACCGCTCGCTCGACAAGGAGACGGAAGCCCGCGGGATGTGGAGTCTGGCCCAGACCAAGGTCGCTGACGATGCCGCCCTCCGCGTCATGATCGGCGACCGGCTGAACGCCGCCGCGGCCGCGCCCGCCGTGGCCGCCGCCAAGCCCGCCCCCGGGAAGGCCCAGTTCACGGTGCAGGTCGGGGCATTCTCGAACTTCACGAACGCCCAGAAGCAACTCGCCCGCTTCCGCGCCTATGGCAACCCCCGCGTCGTCGAGATGGACCGCAACGGCAAGAAGCTCTTCGTGGTCCGCGTGGGCAACTACGACCAGCGTCAGGATGCCGATCGGGTGGCCAAGACCATCGGGGCCGAAGCCAAGGTCATGACCACCGTCGGCGAATGAGACCGCCCGCCCGCCGCCAGGCAACTCCGGGCGATGTCGCACGTATCACTCGGTGCATCGCCCTGGGCGGATCGTGCGCCGGACTCGGAACCGGCGCGTGGTCGAGCCAACGCGGACCTTGGAGCCACCCCATGCGGCCACGCCACAGCTTTCGGCCCGCGTCGCTCGCGGCAGCACTGATCGCCCTGCCCACGACGGCCGTTGTCGCCGAGCCGCCCCGGAACTCGCCGCCAGCGCCCGCGGCGCCCGCCGCCGCGGCGGCCGAAGGCGACCGGGATTGGCTTGAGCGGCTTCGACTCGACCCGTCGAGTCCGCCCGCGAAGGCCCATGCCGATCAGGCCAAGGCGCGTCGCCAGGCCGAACAGGCCCTCCGCAAACTGCGCCACCAGCACTTCGGCCGCATCAAGGCGCAGGCTGTTCGCCAGGAGGGGCTGCTCAAGCTGCGCGAGTATTCGCGTCCGGCCGTCTTCCCCCTGCTCATCACGGTCTTCGAGAAGGAGGATGCCGACGTTCGCCTGACCATCCTGGACATGTTCGCAGTCGCCAAGAGCGACGAGGGCGATGCGGCCCTGGCATGGGTGGCGACCCTCGACCCCAAGGCGGAGTTTCGGCAGGCGGCCTTCGAGCGGCTGGCCGCGTTGCGAACCAAGGAACGCCCGACCAGCGACCGCGTGAAGTTCGTGATCTTCGAGGGCCTGCGTTCGGGCAAGCCCGAGGCGATGACCGCCGCGGCGCAGCTGGCCGCCAACCTGAACCTCGTCGACGTGATGCCATGGCTCATCAACGCGCAGGTCACGGGGCAGCCGGTCCAGCAGACGGCCAGTCTGGGAGGCAACTCCGGAAGCGACGAGGCCCTGGCGTGGATCATGGTGGGCCAGCAGACGGCCTTCGTGAGCGACCTGGTGCCCGTCGTGGGCCCCAACGCCGTGGCCTTCGATCCCCAGCTCTCGGTGGTGAACACGGGCGTGATCCTGCGAATCATCGACGCGGCGGTGGTGACGTACCACGTCGACCTGCACAACGAGCTCGTGAAGTGGTCGACTCGCGAGTTCGGCGCGCCGACCGACGGCCTGGGCTACGACATCAACGCGTGGCGACGTTGGTACGCGCAGGAGTTCCTGCCCAAGCTCGCGGAGCGGGCCAAGGGAGCGGAGGCGCCGGCCGACGCCGCGACGGGCGGACGCTGACGCCCGGCGTCAGGGGCGGGCGGGCGCCCTTCCGACGGTTTCCATGACGATCACGCCGTGGGTGTCTCGGAGATGGCCGCCCTTGAGGTGCTGGTAGATGCGGGCGAGGTACTCGCCGATGATGCCCAGAAAGAGGCCGTTGATGCCCATGCCCAGCAGGATGAGCACCACCGTGGTGGTGAAGCCCGCGGGCCACGCGGCGCCTTGCACGAACTTGGCGAGGGCGTAGACGAGAATCAGCAAGACCGACGATGCGCACAGCAGCAGGCCCATGACGGTCGCGATGCGCAGCGGCAGCACGGAGTGGCTCAGCGTGGCGTCCACGGCCAGCGACACGAGCCTTGCCATGTTGAACTTGCTCGCGCCGGCCTTGCGGGCGTCGCGGTCGTAGGGAATCCCCACCTGCCTGAATCCCATCGACGCGATGCGACCGCGAATGTAGATGTGCGGATCGTCGACCCGGGAGAGTTCGTCGAGGATGCGACGGTCGATGAGCCGGAAGTCGCCCACGTCGCGAGGCAGACGATCCTCGCTCACCTTGTCGAGCGTCCAGTAGAAGGCCCGGCGGGCCTTCTGCAGCCACATCGGCTCCTGCCGCGTGCGGCGCACGCCATAGACGACCTCGTGACCCCGCTCCCACAACCGCACGAAGTCCTCGATGATCGCGGGCGGATCCTCGAGGTCGCAGTCAAGCTGAACGGCGGCGTCGCCCGAAGCGTGGGCGTACCCGGCGAAGATCGATCGCTGGTAGCCGAAGTTGCGGGAGAAGCGGATGCCGCGAACGCGAGGGTCGTCGGCGGCGATGGCCCGGACCTTCTCGAAGGTGCCGTCGTCCGAGTGGTTGTCGGTGACGATCCACTCCCAGTCGTACTGCGTCAGCCGCTTCTCGAAGAGCTCGACGACGGCCTTGTAGCACGCCTCGACGTTGTCGCGCTCGTTGTAGGCGGGCGTGCAGATGCTGATCATCCGGCGACGCGTCGCGACGGGCTTGGCCTCGATGACAGACTGTGAAGCGATGACCTCGGACATCGGACGGCGGTGTCCTCCTTGCGTCCAATGGTAGTCGCGGGGAGGCGAGATCCGCCCGACGGACCGGCGGTTATGGGTCAGCCGAGCGCCTCGGCGATGCCCTCTTCGAGCGTCACCGAGGGGGACCATCCGGGCAGGGGTTCGATGCTCGAGACGGGCCGCATGATCTGGAACGAGTCGTAGGGGCGGAGGCCGAAGCGAGCGGGCACGGCAACGCCCCGCAGGCGAGCCGCCAACTCGACGATGTCGCGGAGCGTGCGGCGTTCGCCCCCGCTCAGCGCATGGCGCTCGTGGCCTGGCGCCGCGGTCGCCAGACGCGTGGCGGCCGTCGCGAAGCCCGCGGCGACGTCGCGGACATGCACCATGTCGAGAACCTGCTCGGCGCGGCTCAGGTCGAGCGTGCGTCCCTCACGCATGGCCGACGAGAGCACGCCCAGCAGCTTGCCTCGCCAATCGGCGGGGCCGTAGACGTCGAAGAGGACGAGGGAGATGGCCGACAGACCGCCTCGCCGCGCATGGAAGTCGATCAACTGCTCGAAGGCGAGCTTGGTGGCGGCATAGAGCGTGTTGGGATCGTGCCCGCCGGCGGCATCGTGGATCCAATAGGTCGACGCGTTGACGAAGCGGCGGCAGCCGTGACGGCCCATGGCCTCGAGGAGTCTTGCGCCGAACCCGACATTGGCGTCGACCATGGGGCCGATCTCGTCTGGCGAGGGCTTCGCCTTGACCATCGAGGCCAAGTGCATCACGACATCGGGACGGGCGGCGGCCATGGCGGCATCAAACGAGGCCGACGCGCCCTTCGACGCGTCGACGTCGTGACGATGCACGGCGAGCCCTCGAAGGTCGGACCCGGGCCGCGTGAGGGCGTGCACCTCCCACCCGCGATCGATGGCGTCGAGGCAGACGTGATGCCCGATGTAACCGGACGCGCCGGTGACCAGCACCCGCATGCATCACCCCCGTGAATGGTCGCCCAGGTACGCGTCGATCTGGGCATGACACAGGGCGACCAGATCGCGAGTGCCCGCCCCTTGGTGGAATCGGCGGTACCACTCGGCGGTGAAGCGGAGCGTGGTCGCCAGGTCGAGGCGCGGACGCCAGCCCAACTCGCCGATGGCCCTGGAGGGATCGAGCATCAGCAGTCCTGCCTCGTGCGGTGCGTCGGGGGGTGGATCGTGACGCCACGAGGCCTCGGGCCCCCACTGCTCGACGAAGGCCTTGACCACCTCGCCGACGGTCTTGGCCTGCTCGGCGGGCGGACCGAAGTTGAAGGCGGGGCTGACGGCTCTCCCTCGTTCGCACAGCGCTCTCGCGAGCATCAGGTACCCCGCAAGAGGCTCGAGGACGTGCTGCCACGGGCGAACGGCGTTGATGTTGCGGACCACGGCGGGTCGTCCCGCGCTGATGGCCGCGACGAGGTCGACGATGAGCCGATCCTCGCTCCAGTCGCCACCCCCGACGACGTTGCCGGCGCGGGCGGTGGCCACCGCGGCGGTCCCTTCGTGGAAGAAGCTGCGGCGATACGACGCGGCGACGATCTCGGCGGCGGCCTTGCTCGCGCTGTAGGGATCGTGCCCGCCAAGCGGGTCGCTCTCGCGATAGGGATGCACCCACTCGCGGTTCTCGTAGCACTTGTCGGTGGTGACGACCACGACGGCCCGAAGGCCGGGCAGGTCGCGACACGCCTCGAGCAGGTTCGCGGCGCCCATCGCGTTGGTCGCGAACGTGGCGACGGGCTCGCGGTAGCCGCGGCGAACCAACGCCTGCGCCGCCATGTGGATCACGATCGTCGGCGAGAACTCGCGAATGAGGGGCGAGAGGGCGGTGGCGTCGCGGACGTCGCACGCGCGATGATCGCATTGGCTCGAGAGCCCGAGCAGGCCGAACATGTGCGGATTGCTGGGCGGTTCGCGGAGAGAGATGCCGCGGACGGCGGCACCGAGGCGACGGAGCCAGAGCGTGAGCCAAGTCCCCTTGAAGCCTGTGTGCCCCGTGAGGACGACGCGTTGGGAGGACCAGAAGGTGGAGTCGATCTCGTGCACGCGGGGATTATTCCGCCCCGGGCGCGTGCCGGCGGAACCCGGTCCGGTTCATCGTCACTGACCGGTGAAAAGCCGGGCGCCCAGCCAGTCGTCGAGTTGGGGAATGGCCTTGATCTTCCGGGCGGTCTCGTCGATGTCGTAGGGCAGGCGCACGAACTCGACGAAGGACCCGTGGAGGATCGCGTAGCTCGCGCGGTTGTCGCGGTCGCGAGGTTGGCCGACGCTGCCGACGTTGATCACCACCTTCTCGCCCGCCTGGAAGACGAAGCGGCCATCGGTCAGTTCGCTGGGCGGGTAGAAGTCGGGCTCGTTGGTGAAGACGCCGGGGAAGTGCGTGTGGCCGACGATGCACACCTGTCCGACCTTCTCGAAGATGCTCTCGAGCTTGTCGGTGGCGTTGGCCACGTCGTCGGGGAAGATGTATTCGTTGATCGGCTTGCGCGGCGATCCGTGCACGGCCAGCAGCGGCATCGAGCCGGGCCGGTCGGGCGAGGGAGAACCATCGGGGGCCGTCAGGCTCTCGGGGCCGTCGGGACCGATCCGCTCCTGCACCCGCACGCGAAGGCGGTTGAGGAATCGATAGCGGGCTGCCCGCTTGGTCTCGTCGGGCTCGGTGTCGAACTGCCGCCGCGTCCAGAAGGCGGCGGACTCCGCGCTGGGATTGAAGTTGGTGGGCTCGTAGAGCACGCCGTAGTCGTGATTGCCCATGAGCGACCACGCGGCCTTTTGCATCACGAGGTCGACGCACTCGAGCGGATCGGGGCCGTAGCCGACCATGTCGCCCAGGCAGACGATCCGGGTGATGCCGCGCGACTCGATGTCCGCCAGCACGGTGCGGAGGGCGGCGGCGTTGGCGTGGATGTCGCTGATGACTGCGGTGGGCACGAACGGGGTCCTCGCGAGGGAACTGCCTTGGGGGCAAGTCTAGTGACGCGGCCACCCTCAAAGCAAACGCGGGGGACGGCCCCCGGCCGCGAGGTCCACCCTGTTCGCGTGCCAAATCGGCAGGGATCCCCTCTTCATGCGGGCGCATGAGGAAATTGTCCTCGCCCCGCGCGAGGCGCAAGCCCATGCAGCGACGAAACCGAGGGGTCGGGCGCGGTTGGCACTACGATCGCAGCGGGTGGTCTGCCGATAAAGGGGCCGTCGCATCACCTGAGAGGAACACATCCATGCCAGCAGCCGGCGTCACGTACCAGCGCACGAGAGAGATGACCATCGACGAGCTCCTGCTCGAGAACCGCGTCGTCTTCCTGATCGGGGAGATCAACCAGGCCTCGGCGGCCCGGGTGATGATGCAGATGCTCTACCTCGAGAACCTCAAGCGCGGGCACGACATCAACTTCTACATCAACTCGCCGGGCGGAGCGGTCGACGACACGCTGGCCCTCTACGACACGATGCGCTTCCTGAGCAGCCCCGTGTCGACCTACTGCCTGGGCCGTGCCTATTCCG
>CAIYWI010000040.1 GCA_903929885.1 uncultured Phycisphaerales bacterium | reverse complement strand
GGTGTACGGCCACCACGAGGGAAGATTCGGAAGGAATCCGGCACGCTCGATCGAACCGTCGGTTCGCGTGGTGGTGAGCTTGCCGGCAAGTCGCTCCAACTCGACCAGCGTGGCGGGAGGGACGTCAGGATCGAGGCCCGCGGCGAGAAACAGCGATCGATTGCGATACAACGCCAAGGTGTAGATCGTGGCGACTCCCGCCACCAGGCGGCCGCGGTGAGACAGGAGTTGTCGAACCGAGGGGAGGTAGGCGTCGGGGTCGATGCCCCCGAAATCCTCGAGGGGGATGACGGCGCCGCTCTGCGCGAACTGCGGAACGTGATAGCTGAACACGCCGCAAACGTCGGGGGGATCCCCGCCTCCGATGGCGACCATGGCCTTGGTCCCGATCTCGCTGACGGCGGTGCGACGGACGAAGATCCGATGCTGCGAGGCGTTGAATCCGTCGACGACGCGCTGGATGGCGTCACCCTCGGGCCCGGTCCACTTCTCCCAGTAATCGACGACGACACGGCCGGGCGGAATGCCCACTCGCGAACGAGGGGTGCGCGGCCACAGGGCCGCCGCCGCACCGAGGCCGGCAGCGGACCATCCGGCGGCGAGCGCGGCACGCCGGGTCATCAAGACGGGAACTCCCGTGTCACTTGCCATCGCACAAGGGCCTGCGTGCCATGCCCGGTCCCTCCACATCGGCCTTGAGTGCAAAGCCGCCGGAGTTCTCGAAGAAGGCCAACTCGAACTCGTGAACGCCCTTGGCGAGCGCGATGACGCCTCGCCGTTCGACGTAGCTGTGGGGCTTGTCGTTGTCGACAACCACGTGACCACCCACGAGCAGCATGGACCCGTCGTCGGAGCCGACGCTGAACCTGTAGACGCCGTCCACCGGCGCGTCGAACGTGCCACGGAAACGCAAGGCGAAGTTCAGGTCTCGCCCGCGTCTCGACAGGTCAAGTCCCGTGCAAACCCCCTTCGCCACGGGGACAGCGTCGACGAGTTCTCGCACGCTCTTGAACTCGCCCTCGAAGTACTCGTAGCGAACGTCGAGGCCGTGCGAGATCGCTCGGGGAGGGAGCGGCGTGGATTCGACGAAGGTCCGACGGGCGACGGGGCTGACAGGGCGATCGCCGCGGAAACTCCTCGCGGAGATCGTCGTCGTCGACTCGAGCCTGATCGTCGCGGCGGAGGGCGACGTTGCCGCGGGGTCCGTTCCGTCGAGGGTGTAGTGAATGCTCACGCCGGACTGGGTCGAAGCGAACGACACGTCGGCGGCGCCGACGAAGATCGGGGCATCTGCGGCGATGACGGGCGGCGTCGACACATCGGGCTCGCCCGCCACGTCGACGACGAGCACCGTGAGCAGGGGGTCGGCGGAGCCCGGCGACGCACGGATCACCAGGTCGCCGCCATCGGCCCGCTCCCAACTGGAGACCTCCTCGCCTCCGAGCACGCGTGCGGCGATGACCTCGTTGAGCAGGCCTGGCACGCGGACGGCGCCGTCCTCGGGCCATTCGAAGACATGGAGGTAGAGCTGAGTGACGTCGTTCTCGAGGCGCCGCATCGTGCAAGCGCCCCAAGGCGTTGCGTCGAAGGGGCCCGGCAGCGTGCCGCGTATGGATTCGCCGCGGACCCGCATCCACGCGCCGATCTCGGCGAGCAGCTCGACGCTGCGGTCGGGGATGGATCCGTCGCCCTTGGGGCCGACATTGAGCAGGAAGTTGCCGCCCTTGCCCGCAATGTCCGCGAGCTTTCGGACGAGTTCCTTGGCGGACTTGAAGTTGTCGTCGACGGCGTTGTAGCCCCAGCGATCATTCATGGTCATGCACGTCTCCCACGGGAGATCGCGGATGACCATGTCGGGGATGACCTGCTCGGGCGTCGCGTAGTCGCCGAGCATGCCGCTGGCACGGTCGAGACCGTAGTCGCCGCCGGCGCGTCCGACGCGACTGTTGACGATGATGTCGGGCTGCAGGCCGCGGACGTAGTCGTAGAGCTCGCGTCCCCGCCGATCGTTCCAGTTGTGCTCCCACTGACCGTCGAACCAGAGGATGCCGATGGGGCCGTATCCCGTGAGCAGCTCGCGAAGCTGCTCCTTCATGAAGGCGACGTAGCGATCGAAGTCCGCCCCTTCGGCCGGCCAGGACTCCCAGTCTCGCCGAGGCAGGTAGTCGGGATGATGCCAATCCATGATCGAGTAGTACCAGCACATCCGAAGGCCTTCATCGCGACACGCCTGGGCGAGATCCTTGAGAAGGTCCTTGCCGTAGGGTGTCGACATCACGTCCCAGTCGGTGACCTTCGAGTCGAAGAGCGCGAAGCCCTCGTGGTGCTTCGACGTGATGCAGATGTAGCCCATGCCCGCGTCCTTGGCGGCGCGGGCGATGGCCTTGGCGTCGAACTTGACGGGGTTGAATCGGGGGAGAAGTTGCTGGTATTGCTCGCGGGGAATCTTCGCGGTGGTGCGGATCCATTCGGCGTGCCGGTCTGAATCGCCCCACTTTCCCTCGAGGGTCGAATAGAGGCCGAAGTGGATGAACATGCCGAATCTGGCGTTGCTCCACCAGGCCAGGCGGGGATCCGGCTCGCGCGACCCGGCCTGCGCAGCATGCGTTTCGGGCCGGGCCTGTTCGGTGGTCGAGTGGGCATCGCCGACCACCAGCGAGGCGGCGGCCGCGAGAAGGGCGGGGATCAGCATCTCTGCACGATACCGCCCTCGCCCGCAATTGCAAGCGCAATCGGTCCCGGTCCTCTATCCTTGCGGCGGCGATGATCACCGATCCCGCGGCTCCCCCGCTGCCCACGACGCCCGAGCGACTGCTCGGGCCGGCGGTGATGGCTCGCCTCGACCGGCTCGATGTCGCGTCGAGGAAGCTGCTCCGAGGCTCGCTTCCCGGCGAGCGGCGGTCCCGGCGACGCGGGCGAAGCGTCGAGTTCGACGACTTCCGCGACTACGCGCCCGGCGACGATCTGCGGCACGTCGACTGGAACATCTATGCGCGCCTCGATCGTCTCTACGTCAAGCTCTTTCGTGAGGAGGAGGATCTCGCCCTCAACATTCTGGTCGACAACTCCGCCTCGATGGACATGGGCGCTCCCGGCAAGCTTCTCTTCGCCCATCAACTCGCCTTCGCGCTCGCCTACGTGGGCATCCTGCGTCAACATCGCGTCAGCGTCGCCACCTTCGCCCCCCGGCGAAGGCCCGACGACCCGGCGCTCGTCCGCCTCGCGCCGCTCCGCGGGCGCACCGCCGCCAGACGCATCGGCGGCTTCCTCATCGAGTCGCTGACCTCGGCCCGGGCCGCTCGACCCGCCGGGCCGGCGCGGCCGGAGGCGGCGTTCAACGCGGCCCTTCGCTCGTTCGCCGAACACATGGGCAGCAAGGGCGTCAGTCTGGTCATTTCAGACTTCCTCTCGCCCGCCCCCTTCGACCCGGGCATGGCGGCCCTGGGCGCGAGAACGATGGCCGGCCACGCCGACGCCTGGTGCCTGCAGGTGCTCAGCCCGCAGGAACTCGATGCGACACTCGGCATCAGCGCGGGCCTGCAGGGAGACCTCCGGCTCACCGACGTCGAATCGCTCGAGGCGATCGACGTCACCGTGACGCCGGCCGTGGCCCAGACACACCGAGCGGGCTTCGAGGCGACCCGGGAACGGTTCCGCGAGCAGTGCGCGGCACGAGGAATCGCCCACGCGCTCATTCCGACGGATGCGGCCCTCGACCAACTTCTTACGGGAACGATTCGCCGACGCGGGTTGCTTCGATAGCCTTCCATCCCCCTAACCGCCGTTTCTCCGCCGACCGCGACAGCGACCCGGGCGACGGCTATCATCTCCACCCCACGGAGCCGACCGCGACGGACATCGAGCACGGGTGCTCGATCGAGGCGCGGCAGGGGTGGTCCCATCGCGGCAGATGGACCATCCAGCTCCAGCCCGCACGACGGTCGCCGGGAACGCGGCGTCCTGATGGCGGGCAACGATGCCGCGGCCTCGCCCTTCATTCCCACGCCCTTCTCGGGCCGGGGGCATGCGGCAGCGACCGCGAATCGAACCGGCGACGTCGTCACGGGGCCCGAGAGGGCGTCGGGACGGGGTCGACGGGAGGACATTCCGGACGCACCGCACGACGCCAAGGCGTCGAGCCCAGGACGAAGGAGCAGCGCAGCGAACCGCGACGACAGCAGGCACCAGATCACTTCTTGGTCGATGGTGTAATTGGCAACACAGCAGATTTTGGTTCTGTTATTCTAGGTTCGAGTCCTAGTCGACCAGATTCCGCTGCCGTCGCGACCGACGAATCCCCAGTCATGGCGCACGCGTTCTCGCCAGAACGCCGCGACTTGGATTCGAGCGCATCGAGCCGCATGAAGAACGACCCAGCCAGCACGAACTCCGGCACGGCGACGAAGTGGTCGGCGATCATCCTGGCGGCGGGGAAGGGCACGCGGATGCGGTCCGACCTGCCGAAGGTGGTCTTTCCCGTGGGCGGCCGGCCGATGGTGTGCGCGGTGGTCGATGCATGCCGCGCCGCGGGGGTGGGACGGATCGTCGTGATCGTGGGCTACAAGCAGGAGGCGGTGCGGGAGGCGTTGGCGGGCCATGACGTCGAGTACGCGGTGCAGGGCGAGCAGCTCGGCACGGGGCACGCGGTGATGAGCGCCGCCGGCGCCTTTGCGGGAGCCGCCGAGGGCGAGCACTCGTTCGTGCTGTGCGGCGACGGCCCGTTGATCCGGGCCTCGACGCTGCGTCGCATGCGACAGGTGCACGAATCGACGGGCGCCGCCGCGACGCTCGCGACGGCGGTGATCGACAACCCGACGGGCTATGGCCGGATCGATCGCAACGCCGACGGCTCCTTCCGCGCCATCGTCGAGCACAAGAACTGCACGCCCGAGCAACTGGCCATCCGAGAGGTGAACCCGAGCTACTACTGCTTCGGCGTTCGAGCCCTCTTCGACGCGCTGCGGAGCGTGCGACGGAACCCCGTCAGCAACGAGTACTACGTGACGGACGTGCCGGAACTGCTGCTGACCGCCGGGCGGCGTGTCGAGGTGATCGAGGCGGTGCCCCCCGAGGACATCCTCTCGATCAACACGCCGGAGGATCTGGCCGAGGTCGACAGGATCTACCGGTCGCGAGCGACGAGCGCGGCCGCGAGCGAGGTGACGCGATGATGGACGACTCGGAGATGATGATCTTCGCGGGCCGCGGGAGCCAGGAGCTGGGCCAGCGCGTCTGCTCGTATCTCGACATCGCGCTCGGACGGGCGAAGATCACGAACTTCCCGGACGGGGAGATCCTCGTGAAGCTCGAGGAGGACGTGCGGGGCAGGGACTGCTACCTGCTGACGAGCACGTGCGAGCCCGTCAACAACAACCTGATGGAACTGCTGATCTTCGTGGACTGCCTGCGGCGAGCCAGCGCGGGGCGGATCACGGTGGTCATGCCCTACTTCGGATACGCCCGGCAAGACCGCAAGGACGAGGGGCGCGTGCCGATCACCGCCAAGCTGGTGGCCAACCTCATCACGGCCGCGGGCGCCCAGCGGGTCATCGCGCTCGACCTGCACGCGGCGCAGATCCAGGGCTTCTTCGACCTGCCGGTGGATCACCTCTCGGCGACGCCCGTCTTCGTCGACTACTTCACCAAGCACCGCTCCGAGATGGCCGAACTCTGCCTGGTGAGTCCCGACGTGGGCAACGTGAAGGTCGCCGAGGGCATGGCGAACCTTCTGGGCGGGGAGTTGGCGATCATCAACAAGCGGCGTCTCTCGGGTTCGACGGTCGTGACGGGCAACCTGATCGGCAACGTCGCGGGCAAGACGGTGCTGATGTTCGACGACATGATCTCGACGGCGGGCACGGTGGTCGAGGCGGCCAAGCTGGTGATCGAGAAGGGCGCTCGCGACGTGATCGCCGCCGCGACGCACCCGGTGCTCGTGGGACCGGCGGTCGACCGCCTGCTCTCGAGCCCGATCAGCAAGGTGGTGGTGTGCAACACGATTCCGTTCGCCGAGCGGTGCTCGCCCTTGCGGGGCAAGCTCGTCGAGCTGTGCGTGGGCAGCCTGCTCGGCCAGGCGATCCACCGGATCCACAACAACCAGAGCGTCAGCGCGCTCTTCAAGTTCACGGCGGGGACCAAGCGTTAGCATCATCGGACGCGTCCCGAGTCGCCGGCGGTCGGCGGCGGGCGTGTCGAGGCAGTCGTTCGGCGGATTCGTTCACCACGTTCATCAAGCCCGGCCCGGTTCGACGCCGGGCGTCGACAACGAGAGAAAGGAACTCATTCATGAAGGCTCAGACACCCGTTCTCCAGGCCAAGCACCGTGAAAAGCTCGGCTCCCGCTACTCGCAGCGCGTCCGCAACGCGGGCGGCCTGCCGGCCGTCGTCTACGGTCACGGCGAGGCCCCCGTGGCCATCTCGCTCGAGGCCCACGACGCGCTCGCCCACTTCCACGCTGGCGAGAAGGTCTTCAAGCTCGAGTTGGCGGGCTCCAAGGAGCAGATCGTGCTGCTCAAGGAGCTTCAGTTCGACTATCTCGGCACGAACATCGTGCACGCCGACTTCGCTCGCGTCGATCTCAACGAGAAGGTTCGCACCAAGGTCGCGATCCACCTGATCGGCGAGGCCAAGGGCCTCAAGCAGGCCGGCGCGATCCTGATGCACCCGGTCAACGAGATCACGATCGAGTGCAAGGTGCTTGACATTCCCGAGTTCATCGAGGTGCTCATCACCGATCTCGACGTCGACCAGATGGTCACCGCGGGTCAGGTGAAGCTCCCGGGCGGCGACATGCGACTGATCACCGACTCGCACGCGGTGGTGGCGCAGATCGTGATCCAGCAGGAGATCAAGGTGGGCGAGGAGACGACGGCCGTCGCCGGCGCCGCCGAACCCGAAGTGCTCACGGCCAAGAAGCCCGCCGAGGGCGAAGCCGCCAAGCCCGCCGCGGGGGCCAAGCCCGCCGCCGGAGGCGCTGCCAAGCCCGCCGCCGGCGCCGCCAAGCCCGCCGCTCCGAAGAAGTGAGCCGCGATTCCCGATCGCCACCATCGCCGCCAACCCGAAACGGAGTCATGAAGCTGATCGTCGGACTGGGAAATCCCGGATCGGAGTACGCCAAGACCCGGCACAACGCCGGCTTCATGGTCGTCGACCGTCTCTGCGCCGCGTTCGGCGCCGGGGCGCCGGTTCGGGCCCGCTTCCAGGCCGCGACGGTGGAGACCTCGATCGGTTCGGAGCGATGTCTGCTGATGAAGCCGACCACCTTCATGAACCTCTCGGGCCGGTCGCTGGCCGAGGCCGTGCGGTTCTACAAGGCGGATCCGGCGACAGACCTGCTCGTCGTGGTGGACGACCTCTACCTCCCGACGGGAGCCATCCGCCTCAAGCCCGGCGGCGGCGCCGCCGGACACAACGGGCTGGCGAGCATTCAGCAGCTCTTGGGAAGCGATGCCTATCCGCGTCTGCGGGTGGGCGTGGGTCGGCAACCCGACGGAGGAAAGCCCCCGCAGATGGATCAGGCCGACTTCGTCCTTTCACGCTTCACCGCCGAGGAGGACGCCCTCCTCGACGGCGCCCTCGCCAGGGCCGCGAAGGCCGGCGAGACGTTTGTCACCCGAGGACTCTCGCACGCGATGAACGTCGCCAACGCGGGACCACAGCGACCGGGCAGGTCCGAACCGCCGGATGGCGGCAAGGCCCTGCCAGATCGTCCCTCGCTCAACTAGTCATCGCGTTTCATCACACGTCAGCATCACGTCGTTCCACCGGGCACCGACCACTCGTCGAGCCCCCCACTGCAAGGAAGTTCCCATGACCGCCAAGCGCACGTACAACTACGAAGCCATGTTCCTCCTCAGCCAGGCCGTCGCCGCCGACCTCGGCGGGGCCGTCGATCACATCAAGGAGATCCTGGCACGCGGCCACGCCGACATCATCGCCATGAAGAAGTGGGATGACCGTCGTCTGGCCTACGAGATCAAGGGTCAGAAGCGAGGCGTCTACATCCTCGCCTACTTCAAGGCCGCCGGCACCGATGTCGCCCATATCGAGCGCGACTGCAACCTGTCGGAGAAGGTGCTCCGCGCCCTGATCCTTCGAGCCGATCACCTCTCGGTGGACGAGATGACCGCCCTCGACGGCCGCAAGGAACTCGACATCGAGGCCAAGCTCCGCGGCGAGAAGCCCGCTGCTCCGGCCGCCGAACCGACCCCGACCGCCTGATGCTCCGGCCCGCCATGGGCCAGACTCGGGACCGCCTCGGGAGTGGACCCCATGTGCACCGGGAGCGGACTTCCTGTCGGCTGCGCCGGGGAGTTTGCGTGCCGTGCTGTTCCCGGGACCCTAACGGCCGCTATCGTGGCCCGGCACGTCCATTCCCGCACTTTCGAAAGGAACCTGCATGGCGAACTTCAACAAGGTCATCCTGATGGGCAACCTCACCCGAGACGTCGAGCTCAAGTCGATCGGCTCGGGGCAGACGGTCGGCAAGATCGGGTTGGCCGTGAACCGCAACTTCACGACCGCCTCCGGCGAGAAGCGGACCGAGACCACCTTCGTCGACTGCGAGGCGTGGGGCAAGCAGGCCGAGGTCATGGCCAAGTACCTCAGCAAGGGTCGGCCCGTCATGATCGAGGGCCGCCTGAAGTACGACCAGTGGGAGGACAAGGACGGAAAGAAGCGATCCACGCTTCGAGTGGTCATCGAGAACTTCCAGTTCGTCGGGGCACCGGGCGGCGGCAACGGCGGCGGCGGCGATGCTGGCGGCGGCTCTCAGGGCAGCTGGTCGCGAGGGCAGGGCGGCGAGTCGCGTGAGCCCATCCACGAACCTGAGCACGCAGGCGGATCGCCCGACGACATCCCCTTCTGAGGGGCGTCAGTCTCCGACCACCCGGCCTCTCGCGGGCTCCTAGAATCGAGGCCCGTCCTCGAACGGCTTCCGCTCGGAGTCGGCCAGCATGCATACTTCCACCCGCTCCGCCACCGCGGCTCGGGTGTCTTCAAGTCAGTTCGCGTTGGGGCCCAGCGCGAATGAGCGATCTCGGGTGTTCCGTAGACCGCCACAGAAGGGCTCCTAACTTGCGTCGTGCCGCCGCCCGCCGGCGACCCGACGGAAAGGACAGCATCCGATGGCAAAGAACCTCAAGCTCCTGCTGGTCGAGAACGTCGAGAACCTGGGCATTGTCGGCGACGTGGTGAACGTCCGCACGGGCTACGCCCGCAACTTCCTGCTGCCCCGCAACCTCGCGACGCAGCCCAGCGACGACAAGATCAAGGAACTCGCCGGCAAGCGTGCGGCCGCCCAGAAGCAGCTCGAAGTGCAGCGTCAGGCCCGCGTCGAGCTCAACGGCAAGCTTCAGGGCGTCGAACTCACGCTCATTCGCTCCTGCAACGATCAGGGCATCCTCTACGGCGCGATTTCGCAGCAGGACCTGGCCGCCTCGCTCAAGGAACTCGGCCACGTCGTCGCTCCTCGCGATGTTCGGATCCCCCAGACGATCAAGCGAGTCGACTCCTTCGACGTCCACATCAAGCTCGACAGCGATCTCGATGCCCACATCAAGGTGCACATCAAGCCCGACCGCGAACTCCCCGTCGCCGCGGCGCCGGCCCCCGAGGCCGAGGCCCCGGCGGGCGCCGGCGCGGACGAGGGTGGCAAGAGCCGTCGCCGCGACGCGTGGATGGTGCCCGACGATTCCAACCGCGTCGTCGGCTGGGGTCCGAAGAAGGAAGAAGCCGCCCCCGCCGCGGATGCGGGCGACAAGAAGGGCAAGAAGGCCGAAGGCGGCGAGAAGAAGGGTGGCAAGAAGGCCGCCGCCAAGGAGTGACGCATCGAGTCCGCCGGGAGGCGGGCAGGTACCGATGCCTTTGTGAGTCAAACACCAGCCAAGGGCCGAGCAGGCGTGCTCGGCCCTTTCTCTTTCAAGGCAGGGCAGGCGTGGCCCGCGATCTGCCCACATGCACACTCGCGACTCGCACCCACTCGCGGTTCGGGACGTGCTCCATGCCGCGTCCGAGAACCGACCTCGGCCAAGGAGTCCCACTCAGTGCGGCGACACTTCTGCGATCCGCCAACAATTGAGTGCGCCTGGACCCTGACCGGGTGCGGCACGCGCCGGAATGTCTCGGAGCTCCGCAACTCCCTCGCCGCAGGATGATGCCCATGAAACTCCGCTCGGTGCTTGCAAACTCCCTCGCCATGACCGTCGCGACAGGCACGGTCCAAGCCCAGACCCTGCACGGCATCATGTTTCGCACCGGCGGACAGACATCGGGACTCAACCCGATCCTCTACGACGTCGACACGGTCACCGGCACGGCGACCAATCCTCGCTCCGTCAATGTCAACAACTGCGTCGGCATCGCGGTCGACCACGCCACCGGCGTGATGTACGGACTGACCGACCAGTTCGGTCGCATCAACAATCAGTCCGGCACCGGGGGCAAGAATCTGATCTTCACGATCAACCCGGCGACCGGTGCGGCCGTCGCCGTCGGCCGCGTCGATCCTTCGGGAGGATTTCAGGTCTTCGAGGGCGACATCGCCTTCAACCCCGTCGATGGCGGCATGTGGGGCGTCTCCACGCTCATCAATGCCGCCAGACTCTTCCGCGTCGACAAGACCACCGGACTCGCGACGCTCGGACCGATGATCTCGCCTGTCATCGGCACCGACCTCGACATCAGCGCGTTGACCTTCAATGCCGCGGGCGAGATGTTCGTGCTCGACACCCGATACCCGGCCAATCCCGGGCCGTCGATCATCATGAAACTCAATGCCCAGACCGGCGCTCCGCTCGCATCGTGGAACACCGGCACGATCCTGGGCAACTGCGCCGGTATGGCCTTCGCCTCCGACGGCACCCTGTTCATCGCCGACGGCGACACCAGCGGCACCAATCGTCTCTATCGCTTCGACTTCACCACGGGGCTGATGACCGACATCGGTCCGACCAACGCCGCGGGTGGCATCTATCGCGGCTTGGCCGGCTTGGTCTTCCGCTGCGTCGCCGCCCGGATCACCGCCCCACCCTCCGACGCATCCACGTGCCCCTCGGGCGGCGCCTCCTTCGCGATCGCCGCCACCAACGCCTCGGAGATCAGGTGGAGCGTTGCAGACGCAGCCAATCCGGACGCGTGGAGCCAGCTGGTCGACGGACCGGTGACGCTCGGGGGTGACGGGATCGGCACCGCCTCCGGAACGACCACGACGACCATGCAGTTCCAGAACGCCGCCACCAACCTGCGACCGCTCCGCTTCCGTGCATCGGTCTCTGGATCGTGCGGCAGCGAGGACAGCCTGCCCGCATCACTGACCATCTGCATCGGCGAGTTCAACTGCGATGGCGGCGTCGACGGCACCGACATCGAGGCGTTCTTCGTCGCGTGGCAGGCGGGGGATCCCGACGCGGACGTCAACGCGGACGGAGGCGTCGACGGCGGCGACATCGAGGCGTTCTTCATCCGCTGGGAGCGGGGCTGCTGATTCGCCGCCGACCATCGCTCCTGTCGCAAGATTCATCGAGGCGAGTCGGGAGCCGAAAGTCGGACCTTGCAGCCGAACCCCGCGGGAAACCCCGCCGTGTTGGCCACTTGCACCCGCACGAGACGGGTCTCGCTGCCGGCATCGCCCACCGAGGCGACATGCTTGATCGTCCCTTTCATCACGGTCGGCGGCGACGTCAGCGGCACGCTGATCCAAGCCGGATCGCCCACCTTGACGCCCAGCGTGCCGGCGGTCGGCATCGACGCGTCGATGCGAAGCATGCTGGCATCGACCACCCGCACCACGGCTCTCGCGGGTTCCACGACCTCGCCGGCCTCGACCGCCACCTCGTCGACGACGGCCGAGATCGGCGAGACGAGCGTGAATCGACGCAGTCGCTCCTCGGCCTGCCTCAACTGCAGTTCCGCCTCGCGTCGCCGCTGAACGAACAACTCATATGCCAGCCTCGATCGCTCGGCCTCGAGCGTCGCCTTGCGAAGCTGGAGTTCGTTCGCGGCGTCCTGTCGCCGCATCTCCTTCCATTTCTCGAGCTCGACCTCGGCGAGATCCCACTCGGCCTTGGCGGCCCGCTCCTCGAGATCCGACGTGGCGCGAAGCCGCAGCAACTCGACCTCGACGCGGCTCTCCGCATCGTCGAGTTGCACCAGCGGCTGCGATGCGGCGACCTTGTCGCCCGGCTGCACGAGCACCTTGCCGACGGTGCCGCTGATCGTGAAGGCCAGGGCGGAATCCTGCTCGGCGCGTGCGACGGCCTCGACCGGTTCGATGAAACGAGCAGGCGAGACGGGGGCCACGCCCGCCAATCCCAGCGCCGCGACCGAGAACACGGCAACGACGACGAAGGCAACTCCCGATCGGCGAATGTTCGTGCAGGGGGTGCTCATTTGGTCTATATTAGAGACGAATGTCCGAGCGTGCCGGCCAACCCGAATCGCCTCCGGAAGCGTCGTCGCCTCGTCCGGAAGACGGCACGATCGATGCCCTGACGGACGGGCTTGAGACGATTCTCCGTTCGCTTCCCGCCGAGGCTGTCGCCTTGGTGCGGCCCGCGACCGAAGGTCGCGCAGGGGGCGTGCTCGCCGCCGCACCGGCATCGCTCGTCGCCGCCCTCCAGGCGGGTTCGCCGCACCCGCCGTGGCTTGTCGTGGCCCTCGAGCAGTGTGTTGCCGCCGAGGGGTCCCTGATTGCCCTCGACCGCGAGACGGGCTTGTACGACGCGACCGGACCGTTGATGCTCGCCCGTTGCACCGTGGATGCCGCCAGCGGACCGCTTGTGCTGGCCGCCTGCCTCCGAGTCGCTCCCTCGTCGCACGCCTTGGTTCGCGCTCGCCTCGTGGTGGCGAAGGGGATGATCGAGTCGCTGGACCTTCGGGCCCGCATGCTCGGCGTCGAGGCCCGTTCGAGACGACTGGCGGGCGTGATCGACGCGGCCGCGTCGATGGGAGACTCACGGGGCTTTCAGGGCGCCGCGATGGAGGTCTGCAACGACATCGCCACGCGATACGGTTGCGATCGAGTGAGCCTGGGCTTCCTCCACGGCAACCGAGTGCGCCTCGCGGCCATGAGCCATCGCGAGTCGCTCGACCGGCGATCCCTGCTGGTGCAGGCGATCGAGGAGATGATGGAAGAGTGCGCCGATCAGGACGCGGAAGTGGCATCCCCCACCGACGCCCCGACGATCGTCAACAGGCGCGCCGAGGCCTTCCGCAAGTCGCATGACATGACGAATCTCCTGAGTCTGCCGCTCAGGGTTCGTGAACGCACCGACGCGACCGGGGCGGCGGACACGGGCGTCAGGGCCGTGCTGACGCTTGAGCGATCCGCCGGCCGCCCATTCACCCAGGCCGACACGATCGACCTTCGCATGCTCCTCGACGTGGCGGCGCCCGCGCTGGTGCGACTCCACGAGACGGATCGCTGGATCGGCGCTCGACTGACGCATGACCTTCGACGACTGCTTGCATGGGTGGTGGGCCCTCGCAACACGATCGCCAAGTCTGTCGGCGTGGCTGCCGCCGTCTCGCTCCTGGCGGCGGCGCTCCTGCGTGGCGACTACCGCGTCGAAGGCACCTTCACGCTCGATGTGCCCAGGCGACTGTCGGTGCCCGCCCCGTTCGACGGGTTCCTTCGGGAGGCTCGCGTCAAGCCCAACGACCGCGTGGAGGCCGGCACGACGGTGCTTGCCGCCCTCGACGACAGCGAACTCAAGGTCGAGGCCGCCGCACTGATCGCCGAGCGAGAGGCAAAACTCAAGGAGGCGGCCAAGGCCCGCAGCGAGCGCAAGATCAGCGACGCGGCCGTGGCGGAAGCGGAGGCGGAGAAGGCCCGAGCCCGTCTTGAGTTGGTGAGGATGCGGATCGAGCGGGCGACGGTGACTGCGCCGGCGACAGGCGTGGTGCTGGTGGGCGACCTTGATCGCATGATCGGATCGCCCGTCAAGACGGGCGACGTGCTCTTCGAACTCGCCCCCACCGATCAGTTGCACGCCGATGTCGCCATCCCCGAGGATCAAGTCGGCGACGTGAGCGTGGGCCAGTCCGGCCTGCTCGCCACCGCGGCCTATCCGTCGACGCGGATCCCCTTCACCGTCGAACGAATCGACCCCCTGGCGACGATCGACGGGCAGCGGAACGTGTTCAACGCCAGAGTGCGATTGGGCGAGATTCCCGCCTCGATCGCCACGTCGATCCGTCCGGGCATGCAGGGCGTTGCCAAGATCGACGCATCGCGCAGGTCGTATCTCTGGATCTGGACGCGACGCCTGTCGAACTGGGTCCGAATGCAGTTGTGGCTTTGACGCCTGAACCGGGAGAGCGTGCTCGTGGCCGTCGACCGTCCCACATTCCATGAAAGCTGGCATCGTGTGGGCGCCTTGCGACCCCGACTCCGGCCCACCGTGCAGGTCGTGCGTCAGGTGTTCCGCGATCGCCCGTGGCACGTGGTGCAGGACTCGGGCGGCAAGGACTACTTCCGAATGGATGCCTCGGCGTACGCCTTCGTCGGCTTGCTCGACGGCCGCCGGACCGTCGACGAGTGCTGGCAAGCGTGCTGCGAATCGCTCGGCGACGACGCGCCCACGCAGGGCGAGATCGTCGCGTTGCTCGGCCAGCTTTACGGGAGCAACCTCCTCGCGGCCGAAGTCGAGGGCGAAACCGACGTGCTCCTGCGCCGTCAGCGCCGACGCTCGCTCCGGGAACTCCAGGGCGTCTTGACCAATTTGCTCTTCCTGCGACTGCCGCTGTTCAATCCCGACCGCTTCCTCGAGCGTTCGGCATGGGTCTTCCGTCCGCTGCTGACCCCCGCGGGCGCGGTGGCGTGGGTGGCGTTGGCGGCGGCCGGCGTTTGGGCCGTGGCGGGTCGCTTCGGCGAACTGGCCGCGGACGCCGCCACCCTGCTGTCCGCCGACAATCTGGGCCTCTTGTACCTCACCTTCGCCGTCCTCAAGCTCGTTCACGAGTTGGGCCACGGCTACGCCTGCAAGATCATGGGACTCCGAGAGGGTCGCGGGGGCGAGGTGAACACGCTCGGCCTGATGTTCCTCGTGCTCGTCCCCTTCCCGTACGTCGACGTCTCGAGCGCATGGCTGCTCCGCGAACGCCGCGCCCGGATCCTCGTGGCGGCGATGGGAATGGCGTGGGAGATCGCCATCGCGGCCGTGGCGGCAATCGTGTGGTCGCGAGCCAACGACGGCACCGTGCTGAAGGCCGTGGCGCACAACGCCGTATGGGTCGCCAGCGTCACCACCGTGATCTTCAACATCAATCCACTCCTTCGGTATGACGGCTACTACATGCTGTGCGACATGCTCGGCATGCCCAATCTCGGTCGCCGCTCGAACGAGTTCGTGCAGCATCTGGTCAAGAAGCATGCGTGGGCCGTGCCTCGCCTGCGTCCATCCTCGGCGTCCCCCGGCGAGGAACCGTGGCTGGCGACCTACGCCGTCGTGTCGGCCGTCTATCGCACGATCGTCTTCGCCGGCATCGCCTGGTTCATCGCCCAGCAGTTCTTCGTCATCGGCGTGCTCTTCGCGCTGCTCGGCGTCGCGATGTGGGCGGGCGTTCCGCTGTGGCGTTTCATCTCCTACCTCGCCGCCGATCCGGAAATCTCCCGCGTGCGAGGCAGGGCCGTCGCCACGACGCTCGCGTTCGTCGCGGTGCTGGCAGGGTTGCTTGCCGCCTGGCCGGTGCCCGCCCACGTCCGCATCGAGGGGATCGTCGAGTCGAAGCATGCCTCCACGATCTTCGCCGCCAGCGCCGGTTTCGTGACCGAGGCCGCTCCCACCCTCGCCCGCGTCGACGCCCCGGGGGCCGTGCTGGTGCGTGCCCGCAACGAGGATCTCCTCGCCGACGTGCGCCTGCAGGAGTTGGAGTTGCAGCGTCTCGACGCGTTGAGGCGTGCCGCCCTCGAACGCGATTCGTCGCTCGTTCAGCAGACGCTGGCGCAAATACGAGCCGTCGAGAACCGCCTGGCCTTCAGCCGTGACGAGGTGCGTCGGCTCGAGACTGCGGCGCCTCGGAGCGGCATCTGGATCTCGCCCGACATCGATCGCCGCGTCGGTTCCTTCGTCGGCAAGGGCGAGCGGCTGGGCGTCGTGGCCGACCTCGCGTCGCTCCGCGTTCGCGGCATCGCCACCCAACCCGTCGCGGCGCGTCTGCTGGCGGAAGGTTCCGCCACCGCCTCGGTGCGGGTGAAGGGCAGGCCGCAGACCGAGTCGGTCGCCACCATCGAAGCCATCGTGCCCGCGGGGACCACCGACCTCCCGAGCGCCTCGCTCGCCTTCGAGATGGGTGGCCCCATCCAGCGCAATGCCGACGAGGGGCCGAGACCGTCCGGATCGCGGCCTTCGGCTCCCGATCTCCGGCAGCAGGGCGAACGCGCGGCCGAACCTCACTTCGAGTGGCGGCTCTCGATCGATGATCCGAATGGGTTCCTCCCGGGACAACGAGTGATCGCCCGGTTCAGGCTCGCGGACGCCCCCTTGCTCGTTCAAGGGTGGCAATGGTTCCGTCGAGAGTTGCAGGCCAGGTTCCAGGTGTGACGCGCCGATGATTCGATTGCCCACGCCCATCCCGCGGCTTTCGGTGCACGATCACCACCCGCGCGCACGCGATGCACGCTTGCGAGGCCTGGATGCAGCATGGCACGCCTGCACCGGATCCGTGATCCGGATGGCCCGCCGTCCGGGTCCGCTGCTGGATCTCGCCCATCTCGCGTGCGAAGCCTCGCGACGCCTGTCGACCGAATCCGACCACGCGATTCGAGCCTCGCTCGAGCACTGTCGCGAACGAGCCCGCATGGGTCGGTTCGAACCGTCGACGCATGTCGAAGCCCTGTCCCTGCTCCGAGAGGCCTCCCGTCGCGTGCTTGGACTCGAACCGTTTCCGGTGCAGTTGGCCGGCGCGTTGGCGCTGGACGCCGGATGCGCGGTCGAAATGGCGACCGGCGAAGGCAAGACCCTCACCGCCGCGTTGGCCGCGGCGTTGGCCGGCTGGCGCGGCCGGGGCGTCCACGTGGTGACCGTCAACGACTACCTCGCCGAACGCGACGCCTCTTGGATGCGGCCGCTCCATGCGTGGGCGGGGCTCACCGTCGAGTCCATCGGCGAGGAGGCCACGCCGCGGGACCGCCGAAGGGCGTATGCGGCGGACATCACCTACGCCACCGCGAAGGAGGTGGCGGCCGATTGGCTGCGAGACCGGCTGGCCGCCGCCAGGGTGGCTCCCTCACGAAGCGTCCGCACGCTCGCCGGCATGCTCGCCGAGGGCGTCGCCATGCCCGGTCGATCCGTCACGGCCGACCGCTTGGTGATGCGAGGCTTGGCGCACGCCATCGTCGACGAGGCGGACTCGCTGCTGATCGACGAGGCCGTGACGCCGCTGATCATCGCGGGCGAGTCGAATGAGGCGGCCGACGAGCGACGGGCGACGGCATTCAGGGTCGCTTCCGAGATCGCCGCGGGCCTGACCGAATCCACGGACTTCCGAGTCGATCGCGAAATCCGCGAGGTGATGCTGACGCCCGAGGGCCGCCGACGCGTGGCCGACGCCGACGTAGCGGGCGTCCCCGTGCTTTCCGGCGCTCGTCGACGCGAGGAACTCGTGGTGCAGGCCCTCAGCGCACGGGTGCTTCACGATCAGGGCCGACACTACCTCGTGCACGAGGGGAAGATCGTCATCGTCGACGAGTTCACGGGACGCCTCATGAGCGACCGCACATGGCGAGACGGCTTCCACCAGGCGATCGAGGCCAAGGAGGGCGTGGTCGTCACGCGGCCGAAGGAAACGCTCGACAGCATCAGTTTCCAGCGTTTCTTCGGCATGTATCGGCGCCTTGCCGGCATGAGCGGCACGCTGTCCGAGGCCTCGCGCGAACTCTGGAGCGTGTATTCCCTTGCGGTCACCGTCATTCCACGACATCGCCCCCCGCTTCTCGAGCGACTGCCGCTGATGGCGTATCGCCGCAGCGATGACCGTTGGCAGGGGGTGGTCGATTCGATCGTCGCGATGAACCGAATCGGCCGCCCGGTGCTGGTTGGCACCCGCAGCGTCGAGGCCAGCGAGGCCTTGAGTTTGCGACTGGAACGGATCGGGATGCCTCACCGCGTCCTCAACGCCCTCCGTCACCGCGAGGAAGCGCAGGTCATCGCGGCGGCCGGCGTTCGCGGCGCCGTCACCATCGCCACCAACATGGCCGGCCGCGGCACCGACATCCGGCTTGGGGCTGGCGTCGAGGGGTTGGGCGGACTGCACGTCATCGCCACCGAACTTCATGAGGCCGAACGGGTCGACCGCCAACTGGCGGGCCGGGCCGGACGACAAGGCGAACCGGGGAGCGTCCAAGCCTTCCTCTCGCTCGAGGATGAGCTTTTCGTCCGGTTCGCGTCGCTCGAAGCCGCGGCTGCATCGCGACTCTCCCGCAACGGCATGATCCCGTCGTCGGTGGCCCGAGCGGTCGCTCGGTTGGCCCAGGCAAGGGCTCAGGCACTGGCACGACGTCGTCGCGCCGACGTGCTCCGGACGGATGAGCAACTCCGCGATTCGCTGGGCTTCGCCGCCCGGGGCCGATAACACAATCCGAACATTTATCGACCCTCGCTTCGCTTGGGGATTGACATATCCCCTTTTTTGGGTATACCTGAGGGCTGGCTCTCGCCTAATGGTGGAGAGATGCCGCGCGCACCGGGACGCAACACCCGTGCACGGTGATCGATCCTTCCCCCTCAAGGGTGCGTCAGCGGGTTCATAGCTCAGGAGCGAGTCTCATGGCCGAGCAATCGGAACGCAATCAAGGTCAGTCCGAGGCCGACAGGGCAGTCGCCGGACCACAGGGCGCCCCGCCGAGGTTTGAACAGCTCGAACCCATCATCCTGCTGAACGCGGACTTCACGACGCACTCGGTCTCGGGCCCGGACGACTACGGCCAACTGCTCTTTGCGCGGAGCCTTCAGCGGGAGAGCCTTGAGCATGAACACGGGTTGGCCCACAGCCGCGTCGAGAGCGGCGGGTACCTGCCCGGCGGCAGCGGAGTCGGTTACCGAGATGCCGCTCAGGCCGAAGGGTTGGCGTCACTTCCCACGCTGAACCTTTCGCCTCGGGGGATGGCCGATCCCCAGATCGGTCGCGAACGTTCGCTGCAGGCGTTGGATCGTCGCACCGCCACGCCCGAAAGTGCACCCGGGCAACCGACCGAAGGATCGAACGTCTCGCCCTCGACCGCCCCGGCAACCCAGCCGCCGACGCCCCAACCCGGATCGGCGACACCTCCGACCGGGGCGGCTCCCGGCACGACTCCGACGCAGCCTGACAACGCGCCATCACCGGGCTCGAACGGGTTCACCGCGCCGCCGCCGGGGGGACCGTGGCAGCCCACCGAGTATCGGCAGCCAGGCCTGGACCTCGCGGTGGTCGACGTCCAAGGCCCAGCGACTGGAGCGAGAGGACAGACCATCACGCTGGAGTGGACGGTTCGCAACGTCGGCACGGGCGTGATCTCGGGCGACGGTTGGCACGATGCGGTCTACTTCTCGCATGACGCGACCTTCGACGCGGGCGACACGTACCTCACCAGCCGTTGGACGCGAGAGCAGAACCCCCTCTCGCCTCAAACCCAGTACACCTACCGGCGCGAGGTTGAGATTCCGTCGAGCGTGCGTTCGGACGGCTACCTGCTGGTGCTGACCGATCGTTGGGACCGCGTGCCGGAGGTCACCAACGCCAACAACGTGGGGGCATCCGCGCGGATCGACCTGACGGATGCGCCGAGTGTTCCCCCTCCGGACACGGCGATCGATCCGGAACCGCCCGCCCAGCCGCCTTCGGGCTATTCGCCTCGCACCGACGGCCCGGGCGTCAACACGCCGTTGGGAACGGCGCAGATCTCGACCATCGAGCAAGGCCTCGACGCACTGGCCGACACCTTCGCCGACCTGGCGTCCCTTGGCGACTGGGCGACGTCCCTGCCGCTGGTCACGCTCAACGACGCAGCCCGCACTCCGATGACGCTCGGCCGCGCATTGGATCTGGCGACCATCTTCGAAGCACAGTTGATCACGCCGGTGCGCACCTACTTGGCGCAGGCGAGCCCCACGAGCGACGGGCTCGTCGGCGCGCTCGACACGCTCTCGCAGACGTTCGGCACGGTCACCGGCGGCTTGTACAACGGCGGCTCGGAGCTTCGCTTCAATCTCGACTTCCGCTCGAGCCGCACGCTGGCCAACCTGCCCGTCAACCTCGGCACGGAGGCCGCGCCGCTGGGGCTGCGTCTTGATGCATCGGCGCAGGTGACCATGCAGGCCTCCGTGGCCTACTCCTTCTCCTTCGGCATCGACCTGACCGCGGGACTGGGCGATGCGGAGGCCTTCTTCATCCGCTCGGGCTCGCTCGCCGCGGCGGCCTCGATCGCCGGCACCAACCTCAACTTCACCGCCAACGTCGGCGTGCTCGACGTATCGATCGCGAACGGTTCGCTGGCGATGAACGCGGGCGTGTCGGTGGCGCTGACCAATCCGGACGCCGACGCGCTCGGTCGCATCACGCTGACGGAACTGCAGGGACTCTCGCCCGCCAGTCTCTTCACCGTGACGCGAACCACGGCGACCGCCACGGGATCGCTGCCCCTCTCGGCCACGATCGGCGGCTATTCCTTCCCGGGTGCTCCGTCGATCACGCTGACGGCCAACCCCTTCTCGGGCGTGGCCCCGACGCTGACGACAAACGCCTCGTTCGCCGAGATGGCGAACTTCAAGAACCTCTCGCCGGTGCAACTGCTGTCGATGGTGGACCACATCGGCACGATGCTGGACAACCTCGCGGGCACGAGCGTGATGAGCACGCCGATTCCCTTCACGCAGGGCCTGACCGTGGGCGGCGCGCTCGACTTCGCGCAGGCGTTCGCGGCACGGGTGACCGACGCGCTGCGCGATCCCGGCGGCGTTCCCATCTTCGATTCGGTGCAGTCCTTCGCGACGAACCTCGCCACGGTGCTGGGCCTGCCCGCGGGCACGATCGCCCCGCAGTACGACGCGACGGAGAACCGCTTCAGCTATCGCCTGCAGTTCTCGCGGACGGCCGCGGTGCAGGAAGTGCCCCTGGACTTCTCGGCGAACCTCGCGCCCCTGGGCGGCGTGACGACCAGCAGCAGGCTGCGGGTCACGGCGACGATGAACGCCGACCTGCGGGTGCTCTTCGATGTCGACGCCCTGACGTCGGGCGAGACGATCTTCGACGCCGTGCTGATTCAGAGCGCGAGCGTGTCGGGGTCGCTCTCGCTCGCGCTCTCGAGCTTCTCGGCCGCGGCACGCTTCGGCTTCCTCGACGTCTCGGTGGGCGGGGGTTCGGCGACCGGCAATGCCGCCATCTCGATGCAGATGCGCGACCCAGTCGGCGGCAGTACCACCACACCGGTGAAGGTGACGACGCTGCTGCAGCGCATCGTCACCGACCCGTCGTCGATCGTGACGACGCCCTCGGTGACGGGTTCGGCCTCGATGTCGCTGGGCCCGATCTCCGTCATGGGCGGCCTTCTCGGCCCGATCACCGGGAGCCCCACGATCACGATCTCGCTGCCCTCGCTGACGGCGACGCCGACACTGAGCTACAACAGCGACTTCAATCCCATCCTGAGCTTCCGCGACCTCGACGTGGGCGACGTCGCAGCCGCCCTGTCGAGCTTCGCGAGCTACCTGCAGACCCTCTCGGGCTTCTCGTTCCTCAACTACAAGCTGCCCTTCCTCAACAAGACCGTCAGCGAGATGCTCGGGTTCGCCGCGGACTTCGGCACCATCGACGAACTCGTCGCCGCCACCGGCACCTCCGCGCTGCAGGCGCTGCAGAACGCCCTCAACGGCGTGCTCGACGACCTGCCGATCCCCGGGTCGGCGACCATCGCCTTCACGCAGACGCCCATCCGCGCGCTTCGGATCGACCTGTCGTTCCAGGACCAGTTCAGCGGCTCGCTCCCGTTCAACTTCGACCTCGCCACGCTTGCGTCGGTCGACGGCGATTCACTCCCCTCGACCATCCGCAACCTCGTCAGCGGCAGCGGCACGCTCAACGCCAACGCGAGCGTGAGTCTCGACCTCGACCTGGGCATCGACCTCTCGAACCCGTTGAACCCGCGTCCGTTCATCTACGACACGACGGGCCTCGCGCTGTCGGCGCAGGCCTCGGGCACCAACCTGAACTTCTCCGTCGCCGCCGGCCCCTTGGGCGTCTTCATCCGCAACGGCTCGGTGAACCTGGGACCCGCGACCTTCAGCGTGCAGGTCAACGACAACCCGGGCGGCGGCGGCCGGTGGTACCTCGACAGCATCGGCACGAGCCAGGTGACGGTGGCCCTCACGGGCACCGCCAGCGCGAATCTGCCGATCGACTTCCCGCTCGAGGGCGTGAGCGTCGGAGCCATCACGCTCTCGATGAGCAACCTCGGGACCATCAACGCGAGCACCGTCGACCTGACGCTGCCCAACTTCCAGACGCTCATCAACGACCTGGACCTGAACCTGAACATGACGAGCCTAGTCGACGGGCTCGACTTCGTCTTCACCATCATCGACGGGGCCATCGTGGTGGGCGGCCTCGCCAGCCGCCTCCCCATCGTGGGCGACGACATCGGCGAGGCCGTCCGCGTCATCCAGCAGTTCAAGAACAACGTGATCGTCCCGCTCCGCTCGGAGCTCGCCACGGGCAACCTCCTGCAGGCGGAGGTCAAGTCGATTCTCTTCTCGGCCCTGGGGCCCGCGGGCATCAACATCCTCCGCGACAACAACAACGCGGGCGGATCCGGCGTCACGCTCGATGACGTCATCGTGACGGTGACGGACACCTCGCCCCCCGACGGGATCGTCGACGACATCCGCTTCGACATCAAGATCGGACAGGAGGCCAGCCTCTCGACCGGTCAGACCGGCTTTGATCTCGGTCTCGACGCCATCGGTCTGACGCTCGACGGATCGGTCAACCTCCAGTTGGGCTGGAGCATGAACCTGGTCTTCGGCCTGAGCGTCGCAGAGGGCGGCGCGTACTTCGACCTCACCAACAACCGCAACGATCTCACCCTCGAGGCCTCCGCGACCGTGCCGGGCTTCGACGCCTCCGGCCGCCTGCTCATTCTCGAGGCCAGGGCCCGAGACAACCCCGCCAACCCGACGCGACTGAACGCGAGCTTCCAGCTCGACCTGCGCGAGCCCCCGAGCGGCAACGGCAACGGCAAGCTCTCCTTCAACGAGCTGATCGGCGCCACGCCCGCGCAGATCGTCAACGCGCAGTTCAACGCCACCGCCCACCTCGACCTGCTGCTGACGCTCCGCTTCGGCCCCGACGCGAACTTCCCCTCGCTTGGCGCCAACCTCGTCGTCGACTGGACGATGACCAACGCCTCCGTGGGCTCGCCTTCCGTGGCGTTCAACGACATCACGGTCAACATGGGCGAGTTCTTCAGCCGCTTCGTCGGCCCCATCATCGCGGCCATCCAAACCGTCACGGACCCGCTCCAGCCCGTCATCGACGCCCTCACGGCCCCGCTGCCCGTCATCACCGACCTCGTGCAGCTCGTGGACCCCTCCGCCGAGCCGGTCACGATGCTCACCCTCGCCTCGCTCACGGGCCTGGCCGACACCCAGTTCATCGGCGCCATCACCGACGTCCTCGATCTGATCACGATCATCAACGGCATCAGCGTCGGACCCGATGTCAAGATCAACCTCGGAAGCTTCAACCTCGCCGGCGTCGGCGCTTCGACCCTTCGCACCAGGGGCGGGCTCGGATCGTTCACCATCCCCGCCGCCAACGCCAATCCCCTCAGCGGCCTCACGCAACTCGCCAGCAACCCCGCCACCTCCAGCTTCACCACCTCCAACCAGAGCGTCGAGGGCGGCGGTCTCCAGTTCCCCTTCCTCGACGACCCGCTCGGCAGCCTCTTCCCGCTCCTCCTGGGCCAGGACGTCACCATCTTCCGCTACGACGCCCCCAAGCTTGCCGTGGGCTTCGAGTTCCGCCAGTCGTTCCCCATCATCGGCCCGCTGGTCGCCACCCTCGGCGGCCGCCTCGAGGCCGGCATCGACGTCGACTTCGGCTACGACACCTACGGCCTGCGACGCACCATCGAGACAGGCAACGCGCTCGAACTCCTCAACGGCTTCTACATCGAGGACAAGGTCGGCGGCACCTCCTCGGGCAAGGACAAGTTCGAGGCCTACATCACCGGCGAGATCGCCGCGGGCGGCGGCATCGACATCTTCATCGCCTCCGCGGGCGTCGAGGGCGGCGTCTTCGCCACCATCGGCCTCGACCTCAGGGATCCCGACGGCGACGGCAAGTTCCGCTTCAAGAACATCATCGACGCGGGCAGCCCCCTCTGCGTCTTCACGCTCGGCGGCGAGGTCGGTGCCTTCCTCCGCGCCTATGTCGAGGTCGGCATCTGGCCCTTCGAGGTCACCCTCAGCTTCGATCTCGCTCGCGTGACGCTGGTGACCTTCAACTACGACCCCTGCGCCGAACCGCCCGTCCTGGCCTCGCTCGAGTCATCCGGCGAACTGCTCCTCAACATGGGGCCCCGCGCGGGCCTGCGTGGCGGCGAGTTCACCTCCGACATCGCCGAACGCTTCAGCGTCAAGCGACTCACCTCCTACAGCGTGCTCGTCGAGAGCGACTTCGGCGAGGGGAGCCAGTACTCCCAGACCTTCGGCACCGAGGCCAACCCCGTCCTCCGCATCACCGCCGACGGCGGCGCGGGCGACGACTCCATCCTCATCGACCCGGGCATCGTCCTCCCGACCAACCTGCAGGGCGGCGTCGGCAATGACACCCTCCAGGGAGGCGGCGCCAA
The DNA here is from genome assembly GCA_903929885.1 of uncultured Phycisphaerales bacterium. Lineage (GTDB taxonomy): Bacteria > Planctomycetota > Phycisphaerae > Phycisphaerales > UBA1924 > UBA2402. Next base: position 8,458 of record CAIYWI010000040.1, on the reverse strand, counting down.
CGACACCATCGCCGGCGGCGACGGCATCGACACCATCTTCGGCAACGCCGGCGTTGACATCCTCAGCGGCGGCATCGGCGACGACTCCATCAAGGGCGGCACAGGCGGCGACACCATCGACGGCGGCGACGGCAACGACGTCCTCGTCGGCGGTTCCGACCCCGCCAACCTCGACGACGCCGACAATATCATCGGTGGACTGGGTGATGACAACATCACCGGTGGCCTTGCCATCGAAACCATCGACGCCGGACCCGGTCGCGACATCGTCCGCGGCGGCGACGGCAACGACATCCTCCGCGGCGGCGACGGCCCCGATGCCGTCTACGGCGACGGTGGCGACGACAACATTCAGGGCGGCGACGACGACGACTACCTCGAAGGCGGCGAAACTCCCGTCGATTCCGGAGCGGTGGCCCCCAACAGCGGCAACGACACCATCGACGGCGGCGCAGGCAACGACGTCATCCACGGCCGCGATGGAAACGACACCGTCACCGGCGGCTCCGGCAACGACGAACTCCACGGCGAGGAAGGCGACGATTCCATCGACGCCGGCGAGGGCGACGACTCGGTCTTCGGCGGCGACGGCGCCGACACCATCCTCCTGGGCGCGGGCAACGACGTCGCCCAGGGCGGCGCGGGCAACGACGTCATCCGCGGCGACATCGGCACCGACACCATCGACGCCGGTGCGGGCGCCGATCAGGTCTTTGGCGATGCGGGCAACGACATCCTCCGTGGCGGCGACGACAATGACACCATCGAGGGTGGCACAGGCAGCGACAACATCGTCGGCGGCGCGGGCAACGACACCATCCGCGGCCAGGAGGATGCCGACACCCTCTCCGGCCAGGAGGGCAACGACAGCATCTTCGGCGGCGGAGGCAACGACACCATCCTCGGCGGCTTCGGCAACGATGTCATCCGAGGCGAGGACGGCGCCGACACCATCTACGGCGACACCGGCGATGACGACATCCGAGGCGATGCGGGCGCCGACACCATCTTCGGCGGCACCGGCCGCGAGTACATCGAGGGCAACGCCGACGCCGACGTCATTCGCGCCGGCGAGGGCGACGACACCGTCCGCGGCAACTCGGGCAACGACACCATCTACGGCGAGGCCGGTTCCGACACCGTTTATGGCGATGACGGCGACGACGTCATCGAGGGTGGCGACGGCGACGACTTCCTCCGCGGCCAACTCGGCGTCGACAACATCCGGGGCAACGCGGGCAACGACTTCATCGACGGCGGTGACGGCAACGACACCCTCCGGGGCGACGAGAACGACGACCTGATCTACGGCGGCGCATCCGGCGACGACATCATCGAGGGCAACGCGGGCAACGATCGCGTCTGGGGCGAGTCCGGAGCCGACACCATCTCCGGCGGCGACGGCGACGACGTGCTCTCCGGCGGCGTCGGCAACGACGTGATCTCAGGCAACGGCGGGAACGATCAACTCCTCGGCGACGAGGGCGTCGACACCCTGTCCGGCGACGCGGGCAACGACACCCTGGTCGCGGGGTCCGGCATCGGCGACTCGCTCTCCGGCGGCGACGGCGACGACGTGATCCACGGCTCTGATGAGGGCGCAGCCTCCGACCCCGACTTCAACGACGCCATTCGATTCGGCGACCTCATCTCCGGCGGCGCAGGCAACGACACCATCTACGCCAACGGCGGCGCGGACCGCGTCTCGGGCGACGCAGGCGACGACCGCATCGACGGCGGCATGGGCGCCGACCTTCTCCTCGGCGGCGAGGACAACGACGCCCTCTACGCCGGCGAGAGCACCGGTGACGACATCCGAGGCGAAGCGGGCGACGACACCATCCACGGTTCCTTCATCGGCGCGGACACCATCCGCGGCGGCGACGGCAACGACGTCATCTTCGGCCAAGGCGCCAACGACACCATCTTCGGCGATGCGGGCGACGACATCATCGACGCCGGGGCCGGCACCGACACCGTTCAAGGCGGGTTGGGCAACGACGAGATCGACGGCGGCGGCGGCGTGGGCGATTCGCTCTCCGGCAACGAGGGCGACGACGTCATCCGCGGATCCGACGACGGCGCGGACGTGATCAGCGGCGGCGACGGACGCGATCGACTCTTCGGCCGCGGCGGCAGCGACACGATCTCCGGCGGCGCGGGCGACGACGTCATCCGTGGCGGCACCGGCGACGACCTCATCAGCGGCGACGCGGGCAGCGATCTCATCACCGGCGACGAGCACCACGACACCCTGTACGGCCACAGCGCATCAGGCGCGGGCGACGACAACGCCGTCGATTACGTCTACGGCGACATGGGCACCAACGGGTCGGAGCCCAATCAGGGCCGCGACCAACTCGCAGGCGGCGGCGGCCTCGACCAACTCTTCGGCGAAGGCGACGACGACGTCATTCGTCAAGGCAACTCGGGCTCCTCGCCCACCGGCCCGGACATCCAAGTCAACTACGGCTCGGGCGACGGCGCGACTCCCACCGACTTCACGCCGGCTGCGGCCACCCCCGCTCCTTCGGTCCAGGCCGGGACGCCCCTCATCACCTTCGGCCCGTCGATGGCCGCAGGCGAGTCGACGGCCGGGCGGTTCGGCGAACTAGCGGGCTCGGGCAGCCGCCTGGGCCTGAGCGGCTCGGCGGGCCTCTCGGAAGACGCCGCCAGTGCGGCGGCAAGCGACGGCAGCGTCTACACGGCATGGGCCGAGAGCCAGAACGGTTCCTTCGAGATCTACGTCGCCCGCTTCGAGGCAGGCGCGTGGACCCAACTCGGCGGCAGCGCTCAGGGCGGCGGCATCAGTGCCACCTCCGGCGCCTCGCGTTCCCCCAGCATCGCGCTCGACGGCGCGAACCCCGTCGTGGCCTGGGCCGAAACCGATGCCTCCGGCAACACCAACATCCGCGTGGCTCGCTGGAATGGTTCAGCATGGGCCGCACTCGGTGCCTCCCTCTCTGCCGCGGGCATCAGCGGATCGAACCTGGCCGAATCTCCCAAGGTCGTCATGAGCGGCTCGACGCCCGTGGTCGCGTGGATCGACCGTACCGGGGGCGTCCGCAACGTCCATGTCCGTCGCTTCACGGGCGGCGCATGGCAGGAACTCGGCTTAGGCAGCGCGAGCTCCGACGGCGTCTCGAACTCCACGATCGATGTGGCGGATCTTTCGATCGCCGCGGGTCCGAGCGGTCGACTCGCCGTCGCGTGGACGCAGGCATTCGCCGCGCAGGATCGCGAAATTTACGCGCTCGAGTGGAACGGAACGTCGTGGATCTCGCTGGGAGGCTCGGCCTCGGGCGGGGGCGTCTCCAACAACACGTCCGAAAGCGCCCAACCCTCACTCGCCTACCTCGGCGACACGCTCTTTGTCGCGTGGCAGGACAACACGCTCGACCGTTCCAGCATTCTTGCCGCACGTTTCAGCGGTGGATCGTGGCAGCCCGTGGGCGCCCCGCTTGGCGGCTCGATCTCCGGTTCAACCGGCAGGGTTTCGATGCCCCAGTTGGCCTCGGCGGGCACCGCCCTGCAGCTGGCGTGGATCGACAGCACGGTCCTCTCGCGTGCAACCACGCGCCAGGCGGTCCACGCTCGTGCCTGGAACGGCACCTCCTTCGTCGAGCAACTCGTCGGCGATGCCCGCAACGAGGGCGTGGTCGCAACCAGCGGCGACATCCGCGGACTGCACCTCGCTCTTGATGCCTCCGGCAGGCCGATCGTCTCGTGGACCGACGCTTCGGCCGGTCGCCCCAAGGCCTTCGTCCGCCACAACACCTTCTCGCTCGGTTCGGTCTACTACGTCAACGACGCGGCCACCGCGGGCGACGCGATTTCCGGCGCGGCGGGCAACGCGGCCAATCCGGGCACGTCGGCGGCGGCTCCCGCGGCGAACGTGGGCCAGATCCTTGCCGCCAACGATCTCAACCCCGGCGACGTCATCGTCGTCGACAGCGGCGCGTACCCGGCCTTCACGGTGGGTGCCGATGATGCAGGCGTGACGATCATCGGCGGCTTCTTCGGCCTGCCCGCCATCGGCGGCACGGTCGCGGTGAACGCCGCGGACGTCACGCTGTCGGGCCTGGGCCTCGCGGCCCTGAGCGTCGGCTCGACCGCCGCTCGCCTGCTCGTGCAGGACGGTGCAGCGACGGCGGGCATCACCATCGACGGCGCGTCGGACACCACGGTGCTCCGCAACGTGGTGGGCGGCGGCGTCACACTCAACGCCTCCGCCACCGGTGCACAGGTCGAGCAGAACCGCCTCAGCGGCGGATCGCGGGGCATCCACTTCGCGGGCACGGGCATCACCGGCGCGGTGGTGCGTCACAACACCATCACCGGCGCCACCACGGGCATCGACATCGCCGAAGCCACGGGCGCGGAGATCGTCTCCAACACGCTCACCGGCAATGCCACAGGCATCCGCGTGCAAGCCGCGCTGACGGGCACGATCGCGGGCAACACCGTCACCGGCGGCACGGTCGGCCTGCGATACAACGCCGCGGCCAACGTCGTCGGCAATACCTTCTCGGGCGCGACGACGGGCGCTCTGGTCAGCACGTCGACGCAAGCCGCGGGTCTTGGCTTCGTGGGCACGGGCGCCGCCAACATCTTCACCGGCGGCTCGGTGGGCGTCGAGCTCAACGGCTGGATGCAGGGCCAGACCATCCGCGGCAACACCACGGGCGTGATCGGCACGGGCCTGCTCGGCCCCGAGTCGAGCCTCGACCTGGCCAACCGCATCGAGAGCAACGCCGTCGGCACGGTCTTCGCCGGCGTCATCCGCTTCAATCGCATCGCGTTCAACGGGACGGGCATCGACGCTTCGGCCAGCCAGGTCGTGGTGCACAACCTGATCTACCGCAACGTCGCCGACGGCATCGACATCGAGGCGACGGCGGACGTTCGCATCGTCAACAACACGATCGACGCATGGACGGGCAACGCCGTGCGCGCCCGCGGAGCGTCCACGCAGCTCGAGGTGAGGGGCAACATCCTCTGGGCCGACACGGGCTACGCCCTGACGGTCGACAACACCAGCCAGTCGGGCTTCTTCAGCGACCGCAACACGCTGTACAGCACCGGCACGGGCAAGATCGCCTACTGGACCAAGGACTTCAACGACATCCTCGACTTCCGGGCCGACGTGGCAAGGTTCGACCTGACCTCGCAGGGTCGCACGGCGGTTGATCCGCTGTGGGCCCAGCCGCGGTTCATGAATCGCACGGCGGGCAACTACCAGGTCTTCGACGTCGTCGCGGGCCGCCGCTTCAGCAGCCCCACGGTTGACATGGGCGATGTCACGGCCGACCAGGGCGTGCCCGTGGACCGCGTGAACCTGCTGCAGAACCCGAGCTTCGAGTCCGGCCTCTCGGCATGGACGGTCAACCTCGGCTCGTCGGTGCGGACCTCCTCGCCCTCGCCGCACGCGGGCAGCGGGTACTTCCAGCCGGGCAACGACGCCGCGGGCTTTGCTGAACAGACGATCAACCTGCTGGGCGCGGGCTACACGCCCGTCGCGCTCGATTCGCAGGACCTCGTGCTCGTCTTCGGCGGACGCGTTCGCAGCGCGGCCGAGTCTCCGGCCGACCGCGGCCAGTTCATCGTGCGATTCCTCGATGGCGGCGGCTCGGAGCTCAGCTTCCAATCGCTACCGGCGTCGAACGTCAGCGACCGTTGGGAGCTGCTGGGCTCCCGCGTGGCGATCCCCTCGGGCGCCCGCTCGGTGGTGTATCGGTTCGTGGCCTCGCGCGAGAGCGGCTCCACCACCGACTCGTACCTCGACGCGACCTTCGCCTATGTCATGCCCGAGTCGTTCGGGGCGGATCAGGGCGCGTACGGCAACACCGTCGCCGATGCAGCCGCAACGTCGACGCGGATCGTGCTCATCGCGCCGGACCTGTACGCCGACTGGGAGCGGAACCGTCCGCAGACGATCATCTGGAACAGCTTCGGCAACGCCGCCGATCTGGGCGTCAACATCGACCTGTTCCGCGACGGGCCCGACGGCCCGGCGTTCGTGCTCAACATCGCGCTCAACACCCCCGATGTCGGCAGCTTCCAGTGGCAGCCCGGCACCAGCGGCGTGGACTTCGGCACCTACGGGCTGCGAATCCAGGTGTCGCTGTCGGGCAACGCGGCCGTCGTCGACCGCGGCACCGAGGCCTTCACGGTTCCCGAGGACGGCACCGCCTACTACGTCGATGACGCCTCGAACGTGAACGACGAGTTCACCCCCGGCGCCACCGGCAACAACCGCGCCACGGGCAAGCTGCCGACCGCTCCCAAGCCCAATCCCGTCAACGTCATCCGCACCTACGAACTGCAGAACAGCAGCATCCTTCACGTCGACACGGGCGTCTACCCGCTTATCGACACCTTCGTCGCCAGCGGCATCACGGGTGCGGGCTATGGCACCGACCGCGCCTTCTCGCTGCTGGGCCCGACCAACGCCGAGCGCGTCGCCGAGTTCGTCACCGCCATCCCGGGCAACACCAGCCAGTCGCTCATCCAACTCTTCGACGCCGACTTCATGCAGATCCGCCGCCTGACGCTCACCGGCGGCAGGCACGCCGTCAACGCGAGGAGCGGCTCGACCGATCTCGTGCTCGACGCCATCGCCGCCCGCGACAACGCCGCCGACGGCGTCCGCATCGAGGGCGGCAGCGCGTTCACGCTCATCCGCGACCTCACCGCCACCAACCACCCCGGCAACTCCGACGGCTTGGCCGTCATCGGCGGCGCGGGCGGCGTCATCGAGAATTTCGTCGCCTCAGGCAACCGCTTCGGCCTCTATCTCAACGATGTCGGCGTCACCATCAACGGCGCGACGCTCACCGGCAATCGCTCCTTCGGCCTGTACAAGGACGGCGGCACGGCGGGCGGGACGTGGACGAACGTCACGGCCACCTCCAACGCCGGCGGCGGCCTCCGCACCGAAGGCGTCGTGTCGATCGTCGGCGGCACGATCACCGGCAACACCGGTTGGGGCGTGTATCAGTGGTACTCCTCGATCTCCGTGAGCCAGTCGATCGTCTCGTCGAACACGGCCGGCGGCATGTTCGTGATGGACGGCGCCTTCACCGGCAACCGACTGGCGAGCAACGGCGGTCCCGGCATCCAAGTGACCAACTACGGGGCCCCCAGCATCATCGGCAACACGTTCTCCGCCAACGGGTGGGGCATCTATGTCGAGTCGTACTCGTCGCAGCCCATCGCGATCCGCAATAACACGATGAGCGGCCATACGAACGCCGCGATTCGAATCCTCAACCTGACGGGAGCCGCATCGCGACAGATCGTGAACAACACGATCGACGAGGCGACCGCCGACGGCATCCGCGTCTCCAACAGCCGCGACATCACCCTCCGCAACAACATCATCTGGGTCCGAGGCGGCTACGGCGTCTACATCGAGAACGACAGCCAACTCGGCTTCCAGACCAACTTCAATCTCCTCCGGGCCACCGGCGGCGGTCGCACCGGCTTCTATCAGGGCGACCGCGCCTCGCTGACCGATTGGCAGTTCGCCACCTTCCAGGACGCCGACTCGCTCAGCGCCGACCCGCTCTTCGTGAACCCCGCCGCGGGCAACTTCCGCCTGCAGTCGGTCCACGGCAGCTACGACCCGGCCACGGGCGAGTTCGTCGCCAACGCCCTCACCAGCCCCGCCATCGACCGCGGCAATCCGTCCGATGCCTTCAACCTTGAACCCGCCAGCAACGGCGGCTACATCAACCTCGGCGCCGAGGGAAACACCGCGCAGGCCTCCCGGAGCCCTGCCCAATACGTCACGGTCACCAACCCCAACGGCGGCGAGACGCTCCCGCAGAACACGACCTTCAACGTCAGATGGCGTTCCTTCGGCTTTGCGGGCAACGTCGACATCGCCGCGTCGCGCAACGGCCCGGCCGGCCCCTTCACGGTCATCGCCGCCAACGAAGCCAACGACGGCAGCTACTCGTGGAACCTCACGGGTGCGCCCATCAGCGACCAGTACGTCCTGCGCATCACCAGCAGCGGCACGCCGGCCATCGGCGACGCGTCCGATGCCCTCTTCAGCGTGGGCGTGCCCATCAGCGTCTATTACGTCGACGACGCCTCGGATGTCGATGACGAGTTCACCCCCGGCGCGGTCGGCAACGACGCGAACACCGGTCAGAGCCCGATGGCTCCCAAGGCCTCGATCCGCGCCGTGCTGCAGCAGTACGACCTCGAGTTCGGCGACGTCATCTACGTCGACTCTGGCACCTACCAGCTCACGGCCAACATCCTCATCGAGGCCCAGGACGCGGGCGTGCGGATCATCGGTCCCTCGTCGGGCCCCGGGGCGGTGATCGACCGCAACAACCGCACCAGCGCGTCGCAGCGGGCCTTCGAACTTCTCAACGCCGACGCCGTCACCATCTCGCGTCTCCGCATCACCGGCGGCTTCTACGGCGTCTTCCTCGGCGACGGC
>CAIYWI010000039.1 GCA_903929885.1 uncultured Phycisphaerales bacterium | reverse complement strand
GCGCTATACTCGACCCCTCGAAAAGGCCGCCCACGGCCGGATCGACACATTCACGATGGGGCGGTAGCTCAGTTGGTAGAGCGCATCGTTCGCAATGATGAGGTCGGGAGTTCGACTCTCCTCCGCTCCACTTTCTTCACGTCTCGCTGATTCGCGACGGGCATGACCGTCGCGAGGGCCCGAGCGGATGCTCGGGCATCCCCGAAGAGTGCCCGAGTCGTGCCGCCGCGGGCTGTTGGCCCGGGCTTCTCACCCCACCGCCGCCAGATCGAAGACCACGGTGGCCTTGGCCTTGTGCGTTTCGCCGCCGCCTCGGATCGTGGCTTCGAGCGATTGCGTGGCTCGCACCACGCCCGCGTCGTCGGTGAAGAAGAACGATGCCCCGAACGAGAGGTCGAAGGTGAAGGGCTGGGAGGCGCCGCCGCTCGCGATCAGGCCCGAACCCTTGGCCTTGAGCCCGATGGTGAACGAGCGCGCGTTGAACGTGCCCGCGGGCGTGACGATGCGTCGGGCGGAGGCGATGCCCGCGTTGATCGAGACGGTGCCGCCGACCGAACCCTCGGCGGAGGCCAGCGAGAAGGATGATCTCGACGAGACGCTGCTTGTCAGCGTGGAGGGGGAGAGGCGGATGGGATCAAGGTTCCAATCGCCGGACCCGGAGCCCTCGAGGTCGACGCCGCGGAGCGAGAGGTACGCACCGTCGATGCGTTGCTCGATGGCGAGCGAATCGAGCGCAAAGGGGTCGGAAGGATCGGTGTCGGAGACGATGCGGATGCTCAGGATGCCCCGCGATCCCTCGCGAGTGGCAGTGAAGGTCGCCGTGCCGGCGTCGGTTCCTCGCATGCCATCGACGGTGCCGTCGGCCTGGTAGCGATAGGTTCGCACCGAATCGGCCATGATGCCCATCGCCTGATCGGCGGCCAGTCGCAGCGTGTCGGCGATGGTGACGATTGCAGCACGAGATCGACCGTGAACGGTTGCGAAAGGTCCTTGGCGCTGCGTTTGATCGTGAACACCCCGGCGGTGGCGGTGGTCTTGCCTTCGGAGGCGTCCTTGGATCTCGAGATCGACACGATCGGTTCGTTGTCGTTGATCGTCACCGTCGCGGTGCGCCGGTTGGAGACGATCGTGTAAGCATCGGAGGCGGAGACCGTCACGACGACTTGCTCGGGATTCTCCGCGACGGTGTCGTCGATGGCGATGACGGGGAGGCGGAACGACCGGACCTTGGCGGGAATGATGACGTCGGTGACCAGCGCCGCGTAGTCGTCGGAGGAGGCGGTGCCGCCGAGGGTGAAGGAGACAGCCAAGGGCGAGGCCAAGTCACCCCCGCTGCGTTCGACGAGAATCGCCGCGGGCCGGGACGGGCCGCCCCCCTCGGTCGTCGACGCGGTAGCGGCACGGAGGCCCACGACGGCGATGGCGAGCATCTGACGCGACTCGAGCGGTTCAACAGGAGCCGGCTGGGAAATGTCGCCAAGAAGGTCGAACATGGATCCCTGCTTTCTGCCGGCGTGAAGCCGACACTTCATTCTAGATGGCGACGCACATGTTGCCTCGCCGACCTCCCGACCCGAAGAAGCCGAATTCGTGCGCACCACAGTTGGCCGGAGCGGGGCGTCCGCTCCGTTCTTGATGCAAGTGGCGACACGGACGAGACGGGACGATCCGTGGGCTGTCACTCACCCATTCATTCGAGGCATCATCAACCGAAGGAGAGAACGTCGTGAAACATGCAGTTCTTGCTGGAATCATGGTCTGTGGCCAGGCGTTCGCACAGCCCTGCGAGCGATGGCAAAGCAACAACCCGGGAACGCTGCCATCCGGTCGATGGACTTGTGCGATGGCCCACCATGCAGCGAATGAAACAACCGTGCTCTTCGGCGGTCAGCTTCTGGCCGACTACGCGGAGATGAACGACACGTGGACATTCGACGGCGCCCAGTGGCGGCAAGTCAACGTGGCGGGACCTTCCCGCAGGGCGGGCGCGATGATGGCGTACGACGCCGCTCGAGGTCGAACGGTGCTCTTCGGCGGATCGGCAGGCACGACGGTCGGTCCCTATTACCGGGATTTTTATCAAGACACATGGGAATGGGATGGGTCGACGTGGCAACGCGTCGCAACCACCGGCCCGACTCCTCGCATGGGTGCCGCCATGGCATACGACCCGGTCGCCGGACGCGTGGTGCTGGCGGGTGGGCTCACGTACAACGGTTCGTGGACTGCCCTCTCCGATTGCTGGGAGTGGAATGGCAGTGTCTGGACCCAAACGGCCTCACTGCCCGCTGCGACTGGCAATGCCCCGATGGCGTTCGATGAAACGAGCCAACGACTCGTGCTCTTCAGCGGATCGTGCGGCCAATACTGCGGTTTCAACAGTCAGACTTTCGAACGAGTCGGTGCCGCGTGGATGATCTCGGGCGCCTCCGGGCCCATCGCTCGAGCCAATCACATGATGGCATACTCGCCAGAACTAGGAGGCACCGTTCTCTTCGGCGGCACGTACGGCAACCCCTCGGGAGAGATGAACGACACGTGGCTGTATCGTGAAGGCACCTGGCGTCTGATGCAAACTGGCGGCACGCCACCACGTCGGGAGGCGGGTGTCATGGTGCATGACGCCAGTCGGCATCGTCTGATGGTCTTCGGTGGAGGCCTCGTGTCGCCGGCGACCTTGCTTCAGGACCAGTGGGAACTGGCCTTCGGCACCCCCGTGATCACGGTTCAACCGGTGGATCAGGCCGTTGCAGCCGACGTTCCCGTCGCATTCGTGGTGACGGCAACCTCGACCACGGGGTGCGCTCACGCGCTGACCTATCGCTGGCAGCGCCGCAACCAATCGGTGGCCGATCCCGATGCTCCGGGGGCGTGGATCGACCTGGTTGATGGGGGCGGGTACGCCAACGCGAATGGTGCTGTGTTCACCGTGCTACGTGCCGCACCGGGCTTCACCGGCCCCTTCCGATGTGCGGTGACCGACCCGTGTGGCTGCAGCACCTACAGCACGTCCGCCGACTTCTCGGTTGCCTGCCCAGCCGACTTCAACGCCGACGGCGGCGTGGACTTCGGCGACGTTCAGGCCTTCTTCGACCGGTGGGAGAATGGGTGCTGAAGCGACACCCGCACTGAAGGGAACTCTCGCCGGTGGCGCAGACTGGTGCTGGCGGGCCGAGGGCGGACCCGGTCCCTCGCTCTTCACGGCGATTCCGGGCTTGGGGCTACGTGATTGACCTCGTGGCCAGCCCAACGCAAAACGCCGCAAGCCCTTGGGCCTGCGGCGTTTGGCGTTAATCGGGGTGACTGGATTCGAACCAGCGACCTTCTCGACCCGAACGAGACGCGCTACCAAGCTGCGCTACACCCCGTGGCGTCTTGGAATCGGCGTTCCAAGGGGAGGAGTATAGCCGCGGGTCTTTGGGCGTGTGCCCAGGGGCCGATACCTTTGGGGACCGGAACCCGGACACGCCCGCATGAACTTCAGGACCGCGCTCATCGCCGCAACCCTCACGCTCGGACTGGCCCTCGCCGCATGGCTGCTGCTTGCGCCGCCCAAGGTCGCAACGGGGGCGGCCACAGCCGCACTGCCGGAGTGGATCGAGCGGCTCGAGGCGACGCCGGTGATGGGGTTGATCGCCAAGCCGGCCGGTCCGGGCGGCGAGGTGGCGGTGGAGGCCTTGGCCGCGGACTTGGCGCTCCCGGCGGGGTTCGTGCTTCGCGAGGCGGGACAGCCGGCGTGGCCGGTCGACGACACGCGGGTGCGGAGTGCGGCACGACTGCTTCGCGACGCGCTCAAGCAGGCCAGATTGGCGACGGATGCGGCCTTCACGCCGGGCACGACGGTGTCATGGAGCGTGGCTCCGTCGCCTCGACGGCTGGTGCTGAGCGATCGCTCGACCTGGCTCGGAGGCACCGCGCTGGCGCAGGTCGAGGGGGCGGAGGGGACGTGGCGGATCGCGGCCGACGTGGCGCGGCTGTTCGAGCCCGAATCGCTCCGCGCGTGGCGCAACCCCGGGGCCTTCGCCGGTGCGGCGGTGGCCGAGGGGGCGGAGGTGAAGCTCGAGTCCATCCGGGGCACGGTGCTGCTCAAGAAGTCGGTCGGACGCTGGGGGCTGCCGGACGTTCGCATTCCCGCCGACCCGGACGGGGCGGCTCAGGTGTTGCGCGCGTGCAGCGCCCTGTCGGCCACGCGACTGATCGGCGTTCCAGACGCCGAGATGGTGGCGAAGACCACGCCGACGCTCATCGCGACGGTGCGTTCGACGCTGAGTCGAGCCGATGCCACGGGCCAAGTGTCGCGGCGCTCGCTGGTGCAGGAGGTTCGCGTGCTGGGCGCGGGGGATGCGACGGGCACGATGCTGATGGCGGTGGCGACGGCGCGGCTCGAGGATGACGCGACCACGCTCTGGGGACCGATGGCGATGCTGGTGACGGCGGCCGACCTGGCGCCGCTTGAGATCGATGCGGGCAAGGTGGCGATGCGGACGGTGCTCGAGTTGCCCGCGGCGGAGGTGACGCGGTTCGCGTTCGGGAGGATTCCCACGGGCGAGGACATGATCGACGCCGCGGCGATGACGCCGCCGGACGGCGCGACGATCGCCAAGGGCGAGCACCCGGCGAGTCGCGTGACGCTCAGTCGCGACCTTGATTCGTGGACGCTCAAGGGACCGCTCGCGAGCGGGCCCCGCGACGCGACGACGATCGAGCGGTTGCTGACGCTGCTGTGCACGACGCCGGCCTCGACGATTTCGCTTGGATCGGCCGAGGGGATCAAGGCGTGGCTGACGATCGTGCCGCTGACGACGCGGGGCCCCCACTGCGTGATCGCGGCGGGCACGGGCACGGGCCCCGGGGGCAAGCGGGTGCTGGTGCTCAGGCGAGGCGGGGCGTGGTACGTGTACGCGCCGGAGGTGTCGACACCGGTGATTTCGCTGCTGGAAGCGCTGGTGCCCGAGGAGGGGTGAGGCGTTGCCGCCCCGCTCCGGTCGTGGCCGTGTGTGCCGCCCGGCTCTGCGGGCAGCCCCCTGGCCGTGCGCCGATTCGCGAATCGCCCGGTGATGACGCACGCACAGACGTCGCCGTGACGCGGCCATCGACGCGCGGCGAGGTCGACGTCCCAGGGGCACACCGCGATGCGCCCGTGCCCGCGCGAAATGGCGCTCGTCCGTGGGCTTGCTCGAAGACTCGCGGCGCACCACGGCTACGTCTGGTGCGCCCTTGCGGGCGGGCTCTTCAACCGCCCTTGAGGCCGATGTCGCTGCGGAACTGCTTGCCGGCGAAGACGATCGTGTCGCATGCGGCGTACGCGCGCTTGCGTGCCTCTTCCATCGTGTCGCCCAGCGCGGTGACGCTGAGCACGCGGCCGCCCGCGGTGACGATCTGGCCGTTGGGCGCGCGGCGGGTGCCGGCGTGGAGCACCTGCACGTCGGGCATGGCGGCGGCTTCCTCGAGGCCCATGATGGGCACGCCTGTCTTGGGCTTGTCGGGGTAGCCCTCGCTGGCGAGCACGACGCAGCAGGCGGGTCTCGCGTCCCACGCCACCTCGATCTGGTCGAGCGTGCCGCTGCACGTGGCGACGAGCAGGTCGATGAGGTCGGAGCGAAGTCGAGCCATGAGGGGCTGGCACTCGGGATCGCCGAATCGCGTGTTGAACTCGAGCACCTTGGGGCCTGCGTGGGTGAGCATGAGGCCGGCGTAGAGCACGCCGCGATATTCGATGCCCTCGCGGCGGAGCGCGTCGATGATGGGAACGAGGACCTCGCCCTCGATCTGGGCCATCGTGGCTTCCGAGAGCGTGGTCGTGGGACAGAACGCGCCCATGCCGCCGGTGTTGGGGCCCTTGTCGCCGTCGAGGAGTCGCTTGTGGTCCTGGCAGGGGGGCAGGACGAGCAGACTCTTGCCGTCGACGATGGCGAGGACGGAGACTTCGGGGCCGGCGAGTCTCTCCTCGATGACGACCTTGAGACCGGCGTCGCCGAACTCTCGCTTGAGCATCATGCGGCCGACGGCGTCGACGGCCTCGTCGACGGTGGCGGGGACGATGACACCCTTGCCCTTGGCGAGTCCGGCGGCCTTGACGACGGGGGGTTGTTGGCGGGAGCGAACGTACTCGACGGCCTGGGCGTGGTCGGTGAAGACGCGGGCCTCGGCGGTCGGGATGCTCGCGGCCTTCATCATGTGCTTGGCCCACGCCTTGTCGCCCTCGAGCTGGGCGGCCTGACGAACGGGGCCGAAGACCATGGTGTGCTCGTCGGCGAGCTTGTCGGCGTATCCCTCGTTGAGCGGGTCCTCCGGGCCGATGACGACCAGCGAGATGTCCTTCTTGGCGATGAACTGCTGGAGGCGGTAGATCTCGCGGATGCTGACGGGGACGTCGACGGGCGTGCTCAGGGCGGCGATGCCGGGGTTCTCGGGGTGGGTGGCGTAGAGCGTGCCCAGGCGGGGCGACTGGGCGAGCTTGAGGGCCAGGGCGTGCTCGCGGCCGCCGCCGCCGATGAGCAGGACGTTGATCTTTCCGGAACGGGCGCGGCCGGGGGTGGGCGTCATGGAGGCCGATGGTACGGGCCGGGTCGCGCGCGGGCGTGGCCGTACGCTCCGGGCGTGTCCGCCTCGGCCGCCGAACCCCGCGTGCTGCTCTTCACCGACACGCTCGCCGACGTGAACGGCGTGGCGAGGTTCGTTCGCAACGTGGCGACGCAAGCCGCGGAGCGGGGGCTGCCGTTCCTGGCCCTGACGAGCACGCCCTTCGAGGTGCCGCCGCTGCCGACGGTGCGGAATCTCGCGCCGGTGGCGTCGATGGCGATGCCGGCGTATCCGCTGCTGCGGCTGGCGTTGCCACCGGTGCTCGGCCTGCTGGCGGCGACCCGCGCCTTTGCGCCCGACGTGGTGCACGTGTCGACGCCGGGACCGGTGGGACTGACCGGGATGCTGGCCTCGCGGATGCTGGGCGTGCCCTTGGTGGGCGTGTACCACACGGACTTTCCCGCGTACGTCGAGCGGTTGCTCGGCGACGAGCATCTGGGCGAACTGGCGCGGGTGGCGATGGGGATGGTGTATCGACGGTTCTCGCACGTGCTCTCGCGGAGCGACGACTACCGGCGGCGGCTGATCGCGTTGGGGGTGGCCCCCCACCGCCTTCACACGCTGGCGCCGGGCATCCGCACGCAGGACTTCGGGCCGCGGCGTGCCGATCGGGAATGGATGGCCCGGCTCTGCGGGGGCGACCTGTCGACGGTGCGGATCGTCTATGTCGGTCGCGTGAGCGTCGAGAAAAACCTCGCGATGCTGGCACGCGTGTGGCGCGCCGTCGACGCGAGACTCGATTCGCGGGGCGTGGACGCGCAGCTCGTGATCGTGGGCGACGGGCCCTTCCTGCCCGCCTTGCGGCGACTGCTGGCGGGCACGCGGGCGGCGTGCCTGGGGTTCAGGCACGGCGAGGAGCTTTCGATGTGCCACGCGAGCGGCGACATCTTCGCGTTCCCCTCGACGACCGACACGCTCGGACAGGCGGTCATGGAGTCGCAGGCGAGCGGATTGCCCGCCGTGGTGACCGACGAGGGAGGCCCCGCTCGTCTTGTGAACCATGGCGAGACGGGGTGGGTGGTCCCGGCCACCGACGAAGCGGCGTGGGCCGAGCGGCTGGCGGCCTTGGCGTGCGACGAGGCGGAGCGGCGACGGATGGGAGCGGCCGCGGCGGCGGCGATGGCGGAATGCTCGATGGAGGCGAGTTTCGAGCACTTCTGGAGCGTGCATGCCATGGCGGCACGGGAAAGGGCCTGACACCCGAACGGACACCTTCAGGACCGCGGAGACGCACGATCTTGGGGGAGGATGTTGCCGAGGGAAGGGGTGAACCCTAAACTCCCGCCCTGCCAATGTCCGAAAGAGCGTTGACAGGTTGCCAAGTGGAATGGGGGCGTAGCTCAGTTTTGGTAGAGCGCATCCATGGCATGGATGAGGTCGAGAGTTCGAGTCTCTTCGCCTCCACTTGAATGACGACGCCGCGGGCCTTGGGCCGGCGGCGTTGTTGTTTTTGGCGTGGCCAGCCGCGGCCAGCGCGAGCTCCGACGCAACGAACCGGGAGGGACCAAGATACCAAAGGTCGAGCGGCGGCGAGGAACCCGAGCGGTTACCAGTCCCTGTCGCGGGCCGGCGGAGCGACGGCGACGACTTTTTGCCGCGGGTTTGACGACCGGGCGGCGGCGTGCCGGACGCGAGCGGGTAGAGTGCAACCGATGCGGCGGACACCAACGGGAGACAGTGTGCACATGACGCAGGAGCGTTCGCGGACGTGGCTGGGATGGATCGTGGCGGCGGCGGTGGCGGTGATGTCGGTCGCGGCACGCGGGCAGACGTGCCCTGACGGAGCGTTTCGGACGCAGGGACTGCCGCAGGGATTGAACGGCGCGATCTCGACATTCGTGACGATGCCCAACGGCGACCTGGTGGCGGGCGGCCAGTTCACCACGGCGGGGGGCGTGCCTTGCAACTACATCGCTCGCTGGAACGGCACGGCATGGTCGCCTTTGGGTTCGGGCATGAACAACGCCGTCCGCGGGTTGGCGGTGCGGCCCAACGGCGACCTGATCGCCGGCGGCTTCTTCACGACGGCGGGCGGCGTCGCGTGCTCGTACATCGCGCGGTGGGACGGTTCGACGTGGTCGCCGCTGGGAACGGGCGTGAACAACGCCGTGTGGTCGCTCGCGTCGATGCCCAACGGCGACGTGGTGGCGGGCGGCGACTTCCTCCTCGCTGGAGGCGTGCCATGCGCCTCGATTGCTCGCTGGAACGGCACGACATGGTCGCCGCTGGGCATGGGGGTGAACGCCCGCGTGCTGGCGTTGACGGTGCTCACCGGGGGCGACCTGGTGGCGGGGGGAGGCTTCACGACGGCGGGCGGCGCGACGTGCAACTACGTCGCGAAGTGGAACGGCGCGGCATGGTCTTCGCTGGGAACGGGCGTAAATCTTCCCGTGACGGCGCTGACGCCGCTGCCGGGCAACGGCCTGGTGGCGGGCGGCACCTTTCAGACGGCCGGCGGCATCGCGGCGGCTCGCATCGCGACGTGGAACGGCGCGACCTGGGCGCCGATGGGTCCGGGCTTGTCCGACTCGGTGGAGGCGGTGGCGGTGTTGCCCAATGGCCACGTGATCGCGGGCGGGCGATTCACCAACGCGGGCACCCTTTCGGTCTTTCGCATCGCGCGGTGGGACGGGTCGGCGTGGTCGCGCATCAACAGAACGAGCACCAGCTACGGCCTCGGCGGTCCGGTCGGCGCCCTGCACCTGCGGCCCGACGGCGGGCTGATGGTCGGGGGCGCCTTCACCTTCTCCTCCGGCAGCGTGTCGACTCAGTCGATCGCCCTTTACTCCCAGCCACTGCCACCGTACTTCATCCAGCAGCCGACGAGCCGCACGGTGTTGGGCGGCGAGTTGGCGGGCTTCAGCGTGAACGCGTCGGTCGACACCACGGCGTTCCAGTGGCATCGCGACGGCACCGCGCTGGTCGATGACGGACGAATCACCGGCGCCACCAGCGGCCTGCTGATGATCGCCGACACGACGACGCTCGACGCGGGCGAGTACACGTGCGTGATCTCCAACCCCTGCGGCTCGGCAACCTCGGCGGCCGCGACGCTCGAGGTGGTCTGCCCCGCCGACTTCAACGTCGACGGGGGCGTCGACGGCTCGGACATCGATGCCTTCTTCGCGGCGTGGGAGGCGGGCGACATGTCGGCCGACCTCAACCGCGACGGGGGCATCGACGGGGGCGACGTGTCGTACTTCTTCCTGCGGTGGGAAGGCGGGTGCTGAAGCGGTTGGCGGCCGGGACGGCGGCGGACCTGACGCGGTCCAAACGGGCGGCGGCAGACGGGGCGGGTTTCGCTGAATAATGTGGCCTGCGCGAATCGCGCTCGGACCGCATCCCGTCTTGCCCCACTCGCTTCCTCCATCCTCCGACCCGTTCTGGCACTTTGCTCGCGGGCTCTTCCGGCACCGCGGCTTGACGCTGGCGGCGCTGACGTTCGTGATCCTGTCGGGTGCGAGTCTGTCGGTGGGGCTGCTGGGGGCCGCACCGGTGATGAATGCCATCCTGGGGCAGGCGCAGAATCTCCAGACGCTGGCGGGCGAAGTGAACGCGCGGCTGGCGGGGCTCCCGGCGTGGCTGGGTTCGCCCCGCATTCCGGACGCGTGGATCGCGTCGCTGCCCACCGAGCCATTCGCCTCGCTGGCGTGGCTGATGGGCGGGTTGTGCATCGTGACGGTGTTCGGCTCCTTTTGCGCGTTCATGCATGCGTACTGCTCGTTGACGGTCGTGAACGCCGAGACGACGGCGGTGCGGCGGCAGGCCTTTCACGCGGTGCTGCGGGCGCCGCTGTGGTCGGTGATGCTCAAGGGGCCAAGCGACCCCATCAGCCGCATCGTGAACGACAGCGCCATGCTTGCCAACGGGCTCAACGTGCTGATGAGCAAGGCGGTCTTGCAGGTGTTCAAAGGTGCGGCCGCGCTGGCGGTGGCGTTGGCGACCGAGTGGCGGGTGACGGCCGCCGCGTTGGCGGTGACGCCGCTGCTGTACACGATCATCCGCAAGCTGGGCAAGCGGATCCGCAAGGCGGCGAGCGCGGCGCTCCAGAGCCAGGCGGGGCTGTACGCGGCGGCGGCGGAATCGCTGGGCGGGCTGCGGGTGGTGAAGGTGCACACCACCGAGCGGCTGGAGGCGGGCCGCTTCCACCGCATGAACAAGCAGATGCTGCGGGAACTCAACCGCGTGCGGACGGCTCGCGCGCTGGCGAGCCCCTTGACCGAGATGCTGAGCATCTTTGTGCTCTGCGGGCTGGTGCTGGTGGCCGGGCACGCGATCCTGTTCTCCGGCGTCGAGGGGGAGCGGTTCATCCTCGCGTTGGGATTCCTGGGGGTGGCGGGGGCGTCGCTCAAGCCGCTGACGGGCATCGTCAACGACATCCAGGCGACGCAACCCGCGGCGGCGCGGCTGAAGGAACTGCTGGATGCGCCGTCCGAGCCGGGACGCGGCCCGACGCTTCCCCGGCTGACTCGCCACGGTTCGGAGGTGCGGTTCGAGGGCGTGAGCGTTCGCTACCCGGGGGCGAGCGATGATGCGCTCCGCGAGGTGACGCTTTCGGTGTCGCACGGCACGCGAACGGCGTTCGTGGGGCCAAACGGCAGCGGGAAGACGACGCTGCTGGGATTGGTGCCGCGACTGTACGACCCGTCGAACGGTCGCGTGCTGATCGACGGCACGGACATCTCGACGGTGGGCGTGCGATCGCTGCGAGAGCAGATCGGCGTGGTGACGCAGGAAACGGTGCTGTTCCGGGGGACGATCCTGCACAACATCGCGTACGGGACTGGGGCGAGCGAGGAGCGGGTGCGGGAGGCGGCGCGGCTGGCGCGGGCCCACGAGTTCATCGAGCGGCTGCCGCTGGGGTACCAGACGCTTCTGGGCGAAGCAGGCGCGGGGCTTTCAGGCGGGCAGCGTCAGCGGCTGTCGATCGCCCGGGCGATCCTGCGGAACCCGGCGATCCTGATTCTCGACGAGGCCACGAGCATGGTCGACCCCGAGAGCGAGGCGGCCATCGGCGAGGCGCTCGGCGAGTTCAGCAAGGGACGCACGACGCTGATCGTCGCGCACCGATTGTCGACGGTGATGGACTGCGACTCGATCGTGGTGCTCGATGGCGGGCGGGTCGTGGACCGCGGCACCCACGGCGAACTGCTGGAGCGGTGCGAACTCTACCAGCGATTGGTGCGTTCGCAGTTCGGGGCGTAAGGAAGCCGTCATGCACGACACGGACAAGGAAGGCAACGAGTTCTTCAAGTGCGACTTCTGCCGCCAGGCGTGGGCGGAGGAACGCCCCATGGTCGAGGGGCACCAGGGTTCGCTCATCTGCGGGCCGTGCCTCACGATCGCCTACCGGCTGGTGCACCTGCAGCAGTCGGGGATGCACGCGGCCCCGGAGCAGGCCTGCACCCTCTGCAAACAGCATCAGGAGACGCTGCACTGGCAGAGCCCGGCCTTCGACGAAGCCATTGCGTGCGCCCGGTGCATCAAGCAATCGTCGCGGGTGCTGCAGAAGGACGTCGAATCGGGATGGAAGATTCCCGCGGAGTGAAGGGGTGCGGACGCGGACTCACCGGCGAGCCCGGGCCTCGTCGAGAAAGTCCACCGCTCGACGCAGGTGCGGAATCACGATCGACCCCCCCACGATCAGCGCCACGTCGAAGGACTCCCACAACTCCTCGTCGGTGACGCCCGCCTTGACGCACTGATCGACGTGGTAGGCGATGCAGTCGTCGCACCGAAGCACCATGCTGGCCACCAGTCCGAGGAGTTCCTTCGAGCGGGCCGAGAGGGCTCCATCCTCGTAGGTCCGGCCGTCAAGGCCGAAGAACCGCTTGGTTACCAGCGTGCCACCCATGCGGATCGACCCATCCGGATTGCTCCCCCTTTCGGCGTCGTCGCCGAGGATTCTGGCGTTCATTCGCGTGCGGTAGGCCTGAAAGTCGTCATAGCGTCCCATGAAGAAGCGTAGCGGGCGTACGCAGGATGTTCGTGCCCCTCCAAGTTCTTGGGCCGTGGTTTGCCACAGGCGAGAGGATCTAGTATTCTGTTGTTCCATGAGTTCCGCGCCGTCATCCCCCGACGACACCTTGGCCTTCGCGCCGCCGCCCGTGGTGGCGTCGGGCATGGGCGAGGCGTCGCTGCCCTCCGGATATCTCGGTCTGGGGATCATCGGGCGCAGCGAGGTGAGCGTGGTGCACCGCGCGTACGACCTGTCGACGGGCGCCACGGTGGCGGTGAGCGTGCCGACGGATCCGCTGCACGCCGACCGCGAGGTGATCGCCCGGGTCGCTCGCGTGACGCATCCCGCCGCGATCCGCGTGCTCGGCGAGGCCCGGTGCGGCACGGGGACGTGTTGCGTGATGGAGTTCGTGGAGGGGCGGCCCGTTTCCGAGGTGCTGCCGCTGCTCCGCGATCGCGTGCTGCATGCGTTGACGCTCGACGACTTGGTGGCGGTTTGTTGCATCGATCGGCGCCGACTCCACCCCGAGATCGCCTCGTTGGCTCGGGGTCGGGGCGTCTGGCATCGATTGGCGGTGCGGTGGATGATCGACGTCTGCGGCGTGGTGCGAGAGTCGCACGGACTGGGCCTCTCGAATCTTTCGCCACGGCCGTCGCGACTGCTGCTTCGGTCCGACGGCAGGGTCGCGGTGACCGGACTCGGGCTGGCGTCGATCGATCCGGACCCCGCCTCGCGCGGCGCCGACGTCCGTGATCTGGTGGCGTGCCTGAAGGAACTGCTGACGCTGCGGGCCGATCCGTCCGTCGCGGCGGCCCGCGCGATGCCGGCGGAACTGTCTGTCGCGTGCGACGAGTGCCTGACTCGCACCGATGCCGACCGTGCACTGACGGACCTTTCCGATGCGATGGAACGGTGGTTGGCCCGCCCCTTCGCGACGGGCGTCGTTGGCCTGATGCGCCGATTCTGGCCGGCGGCGGGGACGACATGACTCGCCTCGCGGCCGTGCCCTCTTGGTGCGCCCCGCGACTGCGGATCGTCACGCCCGAAGGCGCCGCCACGAAGGCGATGTGCGTCGATCTGCCGCCCGGCGACACGGAGATCACGATGGGCCGCGACGAGACGTCGACGATTCGACTCTCCGACCCGTGGGCGAGCCGGCGCCACGCGGCGCTCTCGATGCGAGGCGGCCGCCTCGTGCTGGCGGATCTCGGAAGTCGCTGGGGCACCCGCCTGAACGCGACCGAGTTGAAGGGGCCGCACACGGTCGCCGACGGGGACGCGATCGTGATCGGGGCGACATCGATCATCGTCGAGCACGCGTGGAAGGGCTCCGCGACCGAGCGACTGCCGACCGTGGCGGGTCAGGAGCGCTCGGACGACGGCCTGATGCTCTTCGACTCGGCCTCGCGAGGCCTGCCCGCCGCGGGCGGCCCTTCGGATCGCGGACGAATCGCGGCGTGGGAACAATGGATCGGCCTCGCGGCGACGGTACTCTTGGCGGTGGGTGCCGCGTTGTTGGCGTGGCGGCTTCTGGCCGGCGATTGAGGTGCCGCCCGCTTCGAGTTCCCTTGTCTCATGAACGCGGCCGAGCGACTCATCCTCGAGCATCAGTCCTTCCTGAGGGCGTTGGCGAGGAACATCGCCTCGTCGCTGCCCCACCATGTCGACTTCGAGGAGTTGGTGGCCTTCGGGCAAGTGGGGCTGACCGAGGCGGCTCGGTCGTACGAACCGGGCCGGGGCGTGCTCTTCTCCACCTTCGCCCATTACCGCATCCGAGGCGCGATCTTCGACGGGCTGCGGAAGATGGCCTGGCTGCCCCCCGCGGCACGACGCTGCGTGAAGGAGCAGTCCGCCGCCGACGAGGTGCTCCGAGATGCCGACGAATCACCCGGATTGCCCCCCACCGGGCCCGTGCTGGCGGGTCGCTTCGCGGCGGCGGTCGAACGACTGGGCGCCGTCTTCCTGATGTCAGGGCTGGGCGAAGGGGACGGCCAGCTCAACCCCGCCGATCGAAGCGTCGCACCGGCCGATGCGGAGGCCAGGGAGATGCATGCCCGCTTGATGGCTGCGATGGAGCGGCTGCCGGAGGACATGTTCGTGCTCTTGCGGATGCTCTACATCGAGAACCGCAGCATGTCGGACGTGGGCGCCGCGTTGGGACGGAACAAGTCCACGGTCTGCCGCCGCCATGCCGAGGCCATCGACCTCCTTCGAACGATGATGGAACCCCCGCGCGATTCCAGGTCGCATGCTCCGCAATCGCCCCGTGCCAGAGGCGTCCGCCGGGAGCCCACCTGAGCAGCGCGTGGAGACACGAACGTTCTCCCCCGCAACGGGCAGGGGGAATCACCGGGCTTGCCCCGAAGTGGCTGCATGTTCGGAATTCGTGACGTGATCCCGGCGTCGTTTGCGCTAGTTTCAGTGGCGGCACGCCTGGCCGTGGCCGCACGACGCGTGGACACGCGGGGCGCGAGGGGGCGCCCCGCGTCGGGACGGCGACGGTCTCGACTGTCCGCCGACGCAGGAGCGAGGGGCTCCATCACTCACCAACCGGCCTGGCAGGCGGCTTCGACGTCTCTCGAGAGGTCACGCGAGGCGGCCAGAAGCGACATCATGGTCGACTGCGTCGTTGCGGCGACGGCGGGCTCGAGGGAGGGCAGGTTGACGGCGACGTTCCAGTGCGAGGCCTCGACGGCGGCGCGAGCCAGCACGGCGGCGATGGCGAGGTCGCTGCGAAGGTGCGGGTTGGTGGTCCCCGCGAGCGATCTGAAGTGACGCAGCAACTCGACGGAGGTGGCGGCCAGCGAGAGCGGCACGTGCGCGCTGGCGAGCCGTGCGGCATCGAGGCCGGCGCGGTCGGGGTGGCCCTCGGGCAGGCGGGAGAGTTCATTGACCGTGCCATAGGCCTGGGCGTCCTCGTCGGCGAACTCGAGCATCATGGCCGCGGCGCGGCGGAGGCGGCGCTCGGCATCCTCGAGGGCGGGCTGATGCTCGGCGAGGGACTTGCGGCCGATGGAGTAGTTGACGGCCATGCGAGCGAGCGCGGCGGCCAACGCGCCGACGACGCCGGCAACCGAGCCGCCGCCGGGGGTGGGCGACTTGGCGCCCGAGGCATCGACGAACTCGGCGACGGACATGGTCCGGAAGGAAGACTGGCTCATGCCCGCAGCGTAGCGTGCGAGCGGAGTGTCTCCCAGAGGTCGCGAACATGGGGCTCGCGGGTGAGGGCGCCACTGACGGCGGCGCGGAGGACGACCGCGCCGGGCGCCACGGGGTGGGTTGCGGGCAGCGTGGTGTGCGTGAGGTACGCGCGGCCGGAGGCGTTGACGGCGTCCATCATCGCGCGGTTGGCGACATCGCCGCCGCCACGGAGGCGGAAGACGACGAGGTTGACCGTTCGCGGGGAAACGACCTCGAAGCGATCGTCGGAGCGGATGAGGGACTCGAGGAGTTCGGCCAGGCGAAGGTGCTCGCGGACGTAGGCACGGAGACCATCGAGCCCATAGGCGCGCATGACGAACCAGAGCTTGAGCGAGCGGAAGCGGCGGCCCAGGGGCACCTGCCAGTCGCGGTAGTCGACGACGCTGCCCGAGTCGCTGGCGGCGTTGCGGAGATACTCGGGCGTGATGGAGAGGGCGTCAAGGAGCGGGCGGCGATCGGCGACCCACAGGCAGCCGCAATCGAAGTTGACGAGCAGCCACTTGTGCGGATTGAAGCAGAAGGAGTCGACGAGGTCGACGCCGTCGAGCATCCATCGCATCTCGGGGCAGACGCACGCCGCCCCGCTGTGGGCGGCGTCGACGTGCACCCACGGGCGCACCGGCAGGCGAGCGCCGGCGAGACAGACATCGCGGACGGGATCGACGGCGGTGACGCCGGTGGTGCCGACGGTGGCGGCGATGAAGAACGGGAGCCGTCCCGCGGCGAGGTCGGCCTGCATCGCGCGTTCGAGTTCGTCGACGCGAAGGCGGCACTGGGCATCGACGGCGATGCGTCGCACGTGCATCGTGTCGGAGGCCGAGGAGGCGATGCCGGCGATCATGGCGGCCTTGACGACCGAGGAGTGGGCCTGGTCGCTGGCATAGGCGACAAGTTCCGCGGCTGGCGACGCGGCGTGAGCGCGGGCGCGGGCGGCGAGCATGGAGACGAGCGTGGATTCGCTGGCGGTGCCGGCGATGACGCCGCCGCCGCCGGCGCCGGCGCGGAAGAGGAATTGCTCGGGGAGGCCGATGGCCTCGCCGAGCCAATCGAGCATGCGTTGCTCGAGTTCGGTGCAGGCGGGGCTGGTGGCCCAGAGCATGCCCTGCACGCCCAGACCCGCGCAGAGCATGTCGGCGAGGACGGAAGGCCCGGAGATGTTGGCGGAGAAGTAGGCGAAAAAGCGCGGATGATGCCAGTGGGTGAGCCCGGGCATGATGACGCGATCGATGTCGGCGGCCAGCGCGTTCCAGAAGGCGTCGGGATGGGCGGGATCGAACTCGCCGCACCGGGGCGCGGACGCGGGCAGTGCGGCGAGGATGTCGCCGGGGGCGACCTTGGAGAGGACGGGCATGGATTCGACGTCATCCCAGTAGTCGGCGATGAGATCGACCATGCGATGGCCCATGGCACGGAATGAGGGCGTGTCCATGGGCGAGCGTATGTGGCCACGCGAAAGGGCTCGGCGGGCGTCGCGCCGAGCATCGACCTCGAGCGTCCGAATGCGTGGGCGAGGTCCTCGTCAGAGCTTCATGGCCTTGAGCACGGCTGCGCCCATGTCGGCGGGGCTCATCGCGACTTCGACGCCGGCGGCCTTGAGGGCGGCGATCTTGGCGTCGGCGGTGTCGTCGGCGCCGCCGATGATCGCGCCGGCGTGGCCCATGCGTCGGCCCGGAGGGGCGGTGCGACCGGCGATGAAGGCGGCGACGGGCTTCTTGACGTGCTGCTTGACGTACTGGGCGGCTTCGATCTCGTCGGTGCCGCCGATCTCGCCGATCATGAGGATGGCGTGGGTGTCGGGATCGGCCTCGAACATGCGGATGCAATCGATGTGGTTCATGCCGCGAACGGGATCGCCGCCGATGCCGACGCAGGTGCTCTGGGCGAGACCGCGGTGGCTGGTCTGCCAGACGGCCTCGTAGGTGAGGGTGCCCGAGCGGCTGACGATGCCGACGGCCTTGCCGAGCTTGGCCTCGCTGATGTGGGTGTGGATGTAGCCGGGCATGATGCCGATCTTGACGCCGGCGTTGGTGTAGCAGTCGACCGAGCCGTCGGCGTTGCGGCGGCCCGCGCCGGACTTGGGGCCGGGCGTGATGACGCCGGGGCAGTTGGGGCCGATGAGGTGCACGCGGCGTTTCTCGGCGGGGACGTCCGCCCCGCCGTTCATGTCGTCGAGGAGGGCCCTGGCCTTGATCATGTCCTGCACGGGGACGCCCTCGGTGATGCAGCAGATGACGCGGATGCCCGCGGCGGCGGCCTCGAGGATGGCATCGGCGGCGAAGGCCGGGGGGACGAAGATCATCGTGGCATCGGCGCCGGTGGCATCGACGGCCTGGCGGACGGTATCGAAGATGGGCAGGCCGTTGTCATCCTTGCTGCCGCCCTTGCCGGGGGTGGTCCCGCCGACGACGCGGCCGCAGTATTCGTGGCATCCCTTGGTGTGGACGGCTCCGAAGGAGCCGGTGATGCCTTGGCAGATGACCTTGGTGTCCTTGTTGATGAGAATGGCCATGGGTGGGTCGAGGATACGCGCGAAGATGGCCGCCCGGGCGGGCGCGGGCCGGGCGGCTCAGATGCAGGGCGTGACGGCCGGTCGGTCGCCGGGCATGGAGGGGACCCACCCGGGCGAGAGGGCCGCGCCGAGCATCAGGAGCATCATGGGCTGCACGCTGACGATCACGGCGTCGAAGGGCCAGAGGAGCACGGTGGCCAGCAGGAGCCAGGGCGGCGCGGCGGCATAGGCGTGCATGAGGGCCGGCCCTTGGGCCTGATGCTCGGAGCGTCGGAAGCCCGCGAAGAGACAGACCGTCACGGAGGCGACGAGGAGCGCCAGCCCGGGCCATCCGGCGGCGAGCGCCATGGCGAGCGGGGTGTTGTGGCAGTGGCCGTGTCGTTCGCGTTCGAACTGCTCAATGGCGCCGAGTTCATCGCCGGTGGCGAGGGACTTGGAGGCGATGACCCAGGAGGGAAACTGGCCGGGCCCGATGCCGGTGAGCGGGTGTTGCATCACGGCCTGCCACCCCCACTCGAGCATGCGGGCGCGAAGCCCGATGTTGGTCTGCGATTCGCCGCGTTCGATCAGTCGGAGCACTTCGTGGCGTGCGTCGACGAGACGGCGGCGACCCGCGTCGGTGGCCAGGAGCGCGGCGGCGGCGGCGACGCAGGCCAGGAGCAGGGCCACGGCGGCGCGGCGACGGCTCGTGGGCGTGCGAAGTCGGGTGCGGAAGGCCACCGCGACGATGATGAGCACCAACAGGGCGGCGGCGATCCACGCGCCTCGCGTGCCCGAGAGGAGGATGCCGCCGAGGGAGAGGAGAGCGCCGACGGAAGCGATCGAGGCGACGTGCGGGGTGCGGGCATGGAGGACTGCGGCGAGATGGATGGCGATCGCGCCGACGAGCAGTTCGCCGGCGAGCACGGGGGGCCACCAGCCGCCGATGCGACCGTCGGGGGTGCGATGCTCGAATGCGGCGGCGTCGATGATGGCGGGGGCGACGGCCTCGAGGATCTGGATGGATGCGCCCAGGGCAAAGCCCGTGGCGGCGGCGAGCATGAGCCAGCCGCGGTGGCGTGCGAGCGGGTGCAGGGCGGGGATGAGGGCGGCGTAGCGAAACGCGCCCCACTGCTCGATTCCCTCCTTGGCGTCGCGGATGCCCAGGAGCGAGGCGGAGTGCCAGAGGAAGAGGAGCAGGAAGAGGATGAAGTGCCACTGGCGACAGAGGAGCAGTTGGGATCGCCAGATGAACGGCAGGCGGATGAGCCAGCAGATGGCCAGCGCGAGGGCGGCGGACTCGGCGATCGAGACGGGCCAGGCGGCGGCGAAGCAGAAGAGGCAGGCCAGCGCAAGGTGGATGGGATCGCCGAAGCGATCGACGGGATATCGGAACCAGAAGGCGGCACGGGCGGCGAGGTTGTTTCGCGGGGGCCACCACCAGCTCAGCGGTCGCCACGGGTGCGGTGGATGATCGGGTGAGGCGGGCACGCCGCGGGCAGGATAGCGGGCGACGGGCGTGGGTGACGGGGGATCGATGGCGAGTTACCGGGGCCTTGCGATGTGAGGAAAGCGCAAAGGCGAGGGCGCCGTGCATTGACAGACAAGGCGGCCACACTACCCTTAGGACGAGGAGCGATCGAGTCGGCCGGCCGAGGAGCGGCCCTGCGAGCAGCGACAAGACGAGCGACCGGGCCGCGTCGAGGATGCGGCCGGGCGGTGCGTGTCCATCCATGCCTCCGCGGCGGCCACGGGCGGCGGGGGATCTGTCGGAAGAGGTCCATCCTTTAGGGAGATTCGCGAATGAAGGCTTGCGTGAAGGCGTGCGGCGTGATGGCGGCGGTGCTGACGGCGGCGTGCGGTTCGGCGTCGGCGCAGGTGATCATCTCGGAGGTGGTCGACGGCCCGATGACCGGCGGCAATCCGAAGTACGTGGAGATCACCAACGTGTCGGCCACGGCGACGATCACGCTGGGCGCGGGCGACTCGGTGCGAATCTACAACAACCAGAACACCACGTCGACGGCGCTGTGGGACTTTGGCGCCAACGCCGGCGCGAACAGCGTGACGCTGCTCCCCGGCCAGTCCTGGACGCTGGCCAGCAGCCCGAACAACGGCGGCACGCAGTGGACGATCGCGTACGGCCCGAACCAGCCGAGCGTCTTTGCGCCCGCGGCCGTGTTCTTCGGCAACGGCAACGACGTCTACGTCCTCGAGATCGCGGCCACGGTGGTCGACATCTACGGCGTGCCGGGCGTGGCGACGGGGAGCACCGACTTCACGATGCCGTGGGTGTACCAGGACAGCTACGCCCGCCGCAAGCCGAACATCTGCGCCCCCAACGCGACGTTCAACATCGACGAGTGGGTGCTGGGCGGCAACAACGGACTCGAGGCGGGCGCGACCGACAACACCGGCGGGGTGTGGACGACGAACACGCAGAACAACACGAGCCCCAACTCGCACTCCAACATCTGCGCCGCGGGCAACGACTGCAACGGCAACGGGCGTCCGGACGCGACGGACATCGCGACGGGCACCTCGCAGGATTGCAACACCAACGCGATTCCCGACGAGTGCGACATCTCGTCGGGCGCCAGCCGCGACTGCAACTTCAACGGCACGCCGGACGAGTGCGAGATCGCCCAGCTCCCGAGCCGCGACTGCAACAACAACGGCCTGCTCGACAGTTGCGAACTGACGAACAACGACTGCAACACCAACGGCATCCTCGACTCGTGCGACATCGCCAGCGGCACGAGCCAGGACGTGAACGCCAACGGCCGCCCCGACAGTTGCGAACCCTTCCTCTTCGACTGCAACGGCAACCAGATCGAGGACGCCAACGACATCACGAGCGGCTTCAGCCGCGACTGCAACGCGAACGTGATCCCCGACGAGTGCGAGCTCTTCAACGGCCGCCTGACCGACGCCGACGGCAACGGCACGCCCGACGCCTGCGAGGCGGCGTACGTGGCCGAGGCGAGCGTGAACGCGACGGTCAATCCCTCGCCCACCGGCGTCCGCAACGGCCCCAACGGCACGGCCTTCATGAACATCGAGGGCTCCGACCTGCTCACCTTCGCCTCCTACGGCGGCCTGCGCTTCGACATGGCGCCGATGAAGGCCCAGTTCGACACCGCCTACGGCGCGGGCAACTGGCACGTCGAGAAGGCCTATCTCTTCCTCATGCAGTCCAACGCCGCCTTCACCGCCGGCGGCGACGTGGCGATCATGTGGACGGGCAACGACACGCAGAACTTCAGCGACACGGCCAATCCCGAGGTGACCTTCTACGAGAACTTCCTCACCGACTACCCCGACACGGCCACCGTCCTCACCTACACCTTCACCCGCGGCGCGGATCTGCCCCCGGGCAACCCCGGCGGCACGGGCACCATCGAGCGTCACCAGATCGGCGACGCCGCGACGCCCAACGAGGTCGTCAACGAGCTCAACGCGGCCAGCGGCAACCTCACGCTGCTCCTGCGTGACATGACCACCAGCGTGGCCGCCACCTACGCGGGCATCGCCAACAACACGTGGCGGGGCCCGACCATCGTCGTCTTCGCCGCCGCGGGCGGTTCCAACCCCTGCGGCTGTGCGGCCGACTACAACCAGGACGGCGGCGTCGACGGCGGCGACATCGAGACCTTCTTCTCCGAGTGGGAGGCCTCCAGCGGCTGCTCCGACGTCAACCAGGACGGCGGCGTCGACGGCAGCGACATCGAGGCCTTCTTCCAGGTGTGGGAGGCGGGCGGCTGCTGAGCCGATCGGTCCTGGCATCCTGAAGCGACCATGAAGCAAGGCCGCGGCGGACTTCCCGCCGCGGCCTTGTCGTTTTGGCTGCTCGAGGCGGTTGGTCGTTCGACGTGACGCGAGATGGCGGGCCAGATGGCGGGCCAGACGGCGGGCCAGACGGCAAGGAGCCCCGACGCGAATCGACGCGAGGCACATGCCGCGGCGCGGAGGCGCCCCCGTGCCCCGGGGCTCCCCGTCGATTCGCTCCCTCGCGGGCGAGGAGGGGGCAGGTGGCCAAGAGGTCACGACGCGGATCGACGCGTGGGCACGGTCGCGGCGGACGGGCAAGGCCGTCGCGTCACTTCTTCTGGTAGTAGTCCAGATTGATCTGGATGTACTTGTTCCACTCGGCGGGGACGTCTTCCTGCTGGAAGATGGCCTTGACGGGGCACTCGTCGACGCAGAGGGCGCAGTCGATGCAGGTGTCGGGATCGATGTAGAGCTGGTCTGTCTTGCCGTAGTCGGGCTCGTTCTTGGTGGGGTGGATGCAATCCACCGGGCACACCTGCACGCAGGCGGTGTCCTTGGTCCCGACGCACGGCTCGGTGATCACGTGTGGCATGGTCGGGCAAGTTTACGCCGCCCGCGGCCCGTACGCTTGGCTCATGGCCGTCCGCATGGAACTGTCGCGGGTCCTGATCCGGGGAGCTGAGCGACATGCAGATCATCGAGCTTCGCGAGGTGCTCCCGGAGGGGGCCGACGACGACGCTCGGACCTTTCCGATCGTGATCGGCCTGGCGGAGGCGCAGGCCATCGAGCGGCGGCTCAAGGGCGTTGTGATCAGCCGCCCGCAGACGCACGACCTTCTGGCGAACATCATCGCCGAACTCGGCGGGACGCTTCGGTCGATCACGGTGACCGACCTCAAGGACCACACCTTCTTCGCGACCCTCGACATTTCGCGCGAGGGCGGCGAGCCCCTGCACGTCGACTGTCGTCCCAGCGACGCCATCGCGGTGGGCATCGCGGGCAACGTGCCCATCTTCGTCGCCGAGCACGTGCTCGAGGCGGCATCGAAGGAGTCGCCATGAGCGAGCCCGTCGAAGGCGCCCCGCCCGAGGCCGACACCTCCGCGCACGTGGCGCCGGCCCGCTTCCTCACCGACGGGATTCCCGGCACCGGGGGCGTGATCAAGCAGCGTCCCGAGGACTTCCTCGTGGACGAGATGCCTCTCTACCAGCCCTGCGGCAGCGGCGAGCACCTGTACATGCTGGTGCAGAAGCGGGAACTCTCGACCTTCGACGCCGTCGACGTCATCGCCCGCCACTTCGGCGTGCGACGCGAGGCGGTGGGCTTCGCCGGGCTCAAGGACAAGCACGCCATCACGCGACAGGTCTTCTCCGTGCACGTGCCGGGCAAGGGGCCCGCCGACTTCCCGATGTTGCAGCACGAGAAACTGGGCGTGATGTGGGTCGACAGCCACGCCAACAAGCTGCGTCGAGGCCACCTCAAGGGGAACCGTTTCTCGATCCGCATTCGCGATGTTTCGCCTGGCGCGGTGGTTCACGCGGCCCGCGCGCTGCGCGAACTCAAGGCCAAGGGCGTGCCCAACCGCGTGGGCGAGCAGCGGTTCGGCCTCTTGGGCAACAACCACCTCGTGGGACGGGCGATCCTGCGGGGCGACTTCCAGCAGGCGTGCGACCTGCTGCTGGGGCCCGACCCAACTCATCCCGAGATCAACGCGGCGGCCCGGGCCCACTACGCGGCGGGCGGCTTCGCCGAGGCGCTCGAGGCGATGCCCCGCAACGCCCGCGCCGAACGAACCGCCCTGGCGAGATTGGCGCACGGCGCCCTGCCCCGCAACGCCATCCTCGCCATCGACGAGACCTCGCTGGCCTTCTTCGTGTCGGCGACGCAGTCGGCGGTCTTCAACGCCACGCTCGATCGCCGCCTCGAGGCGGGCACGTTCGGGACGCTCGGACCCGGCGACGTGGCCATGAAGCTCGAGAACCGCGCGACCTTCCTCGTGGACGAGGCCACGGCCCGGGACCAGGCCACGGCCGCCCGTCTCGCCGCGTTCGAGGTGTCGCCCACGGGCCCGTTCTGGGGGCCCGACATGCGACGCGCGACGGGCGACGCCGACTCGCTCGAACTCGACACGCTGGCGTCGTTCGGACTGACTCCCGAGACGTTCGCCAACGCGCCCGGACGGGTGTGCCGGCTGGTGGAGGGAGAGCGACGGCCGCTGCGGGTGCCGCTGATCGACCCGGAGATCGAGGCGGGCGTGGACGAGCACGGGGCGTACATCCGGTGCGCCTTCGAGCTGCCCCGAGGGTGCTTCGCGACGGTGGTGATGCGCGAAGTGATGAAGCCTCGCGAGGAGCTCGAGGAGCACGGCTCGTGACGGCGCGAGGCGGCTCGCGACGCCTGGTGGCCTTCGACTGGGGCGGGGTGATCCTGCGCCACTGCCGGAGTTGGCGCGAAGGTTGTGCCGCGGCGGGGCTGACGGCGCATGACGAGGTGCTGACCGAGGCCCATGCCGCCCGACGCCGCTCGCTGACGCGGGACTTCCAGCGCGGGCTGATCGACGAGCGGGCGTTCCTCGCGGGACTCCACGACGCGAACGACGGGCGATACACGCTCGAGGAACTCGCCCGCATTCACGATGCGTGGCTGCTGGACGAGTACGAGGGGGTGCGGGACGTGATCGAGCGGCTGGTCGCGACGCCGGGCGTGGAGACCGCGCTCCTGAGCAACACGAACGCGGCACATTGGCGGCGTCATCTGCCGGGCCCGGGCGGGCGCGAGGCCGACTATCCGACGGCGGGACTTCTCCGCCACCGGCACGCGAGCCACCTGCTGGGGCTGGCCAAGCCCGACGAGGCGATCTACCGGGCCTTCGAGCGGGCGACGGGGTTCTCGGGCCCCGCGATCGTCTACTTCGACGACCTGGCCGAGAATCTCGAATCGCCCATGCGGCTGGGCTGGACATGCGTGCACGTGGACCACGAGGGGGACACGGCGGCGCAGATCCGTGCGTCGCTGCGATCGCTGGGCGTGCCCGCCTGAGCACGGCATCGGGGTCGCGTTCCCTATAGTGGCCCCCACTTTCGGAGCGATCGAGCCATGTCGAACCACACCCCCAAGTCGATGGATGCCATCATGTCCCTGTGCAAGCGCCGGGGCTTCGTCTACCAGACCTCGGAGATCTACGGGGGCATCAACGGCTTCTGGGATTACGGCCCGCTGGGCGCCCAGCTCAAGAAGAATCTCCGAGACGCGTGGTGGCAGGACGTGGTGATGGGTCCGTGCTGGGGGCGCAAGGGCCCCAACGGGCGACCGGTCAGCGTGGTGCCGGTCGACACGACGATCATCCAGCATCCCAAGACGTGGGAGGCCTCGGGGCACGTGGCGGGCTTCAACGACCCGATGGTCGATTGCCGCGAGACCAAGGGACGCTACCGCTACGACCATGTGCAGGTCTTCGTGCCCGCCTCCGGCGAGCGCGGCGACAAGCCGGTCTTTGCGTACATGGGCGACACGCCCAGCGAAGCCAAGCAGCGCAAGAAGGCGGAGAAGACCTTCGGCGAGGTGACGAGCGTGGCCCTGTCCTCGCTCCCGCAGCCGTGGGATCGCGTGATCGGCCCCGACGCCGAGAAGCCCGGCTCGCTGACCGAGCCCCGTCAGTTCAACCTGATGTTCAAGACGTACGTGGGCGCCACCGCCGGCGAGGACGACAAGGCGTATCTCCGCCCCGAGACGGCGCAGGGCATCTTCGCCCAGGCCAAGAACGTGTGG
This sequence comes from uncultured Phycisphaerales bacterium, assembly GCA_903929885.1. GTDB lineage: Bacteria > Planctomycetota > Phycisphaerae > Phycisphaerales > UBA1924 > UBA2402. The sequence continues at coordinate 11,917 of CAIYWI010000039.1, read as the reverse complement.
GACACGACGCGCGTGAAGGTGCCCTTCGGCATCGCGCAGACGGGCAAGAGCTTCCGCAACGAGGTGACGCCCCGCAACTTCACCTTCCGCAGCCGCGAGTTCGAGCAGATGGAGATCGAGTTCTTCTGCCACGAATCCGAGGCCCTCGCGTGGTACGCCTACTGGCGCGACTGGCGGATGGAGTGGTGGAAGAGCATCGGCCTGGCGGGCGACAACCTGATCCTCCGCGAGCACGAGGCCGACGAACTGGCTCACTACTCGAAGGCCACCAGCGATGTCGAGTATCGCTTCCCCTTCTCCGCGCCGGGGTACGGCGAGCTCGAGGGCATCGCCTACCGCGGCAACTTCGACCTCTCCCAGCACCAGAAGTTCAGCGGCGTGAAGATGGAGTACAACGACACCGAGCGGGGCGAGGTGCTGCCCAACGGCTCGCGTCGCGGCGAGCGGTACGTGCCCCACGTCATCGAGCCCTCGGCGGGCCTGGATCGCGGCGTGCTCGCGGTGTTGTGCGAGGCGTACACCAAGGACGAATCTCGCCCCAGCCCCGAGTTCATGAAGATCCACCCGCGCCTGGCGCCCATCAAGGCGGCGATCTACCCGCTGGTGGCCAAGGAGGGCATGCCCGAGGTGGCCGAGAAGCTCTACGAGGAGATCGTCCAACGCTTCGGCCGACTGGGCTTCATCGAGTTCGACGAGAAGCAGTCGATCGGCAAGCGCTACGCCCGCATGGACGAGGCCGGCTGCCCCTTCTGCTTCACCATCGACGGCGAGACGCTGACGAACCAGACGGTGACGGTCCGCAGCCGCGACACGGGCTCGCAGGATCGCATCGGCATCGACAATGTCGCCGGATTCCTGGCCGAGAAGCTGGGGTGAACCGGGACGAGGCATCCATGACGCGTCGCGTTCGCATCACCGACGTTTCGCCGCGCGACGGTCTGCAGAACGAGCCGGGCGTCATCGACGTGGCGTCGAAGGTGCGGCTCATCGAGTTGCTGTCCCGCACGGGCGTCGACGAGATCGAGGCGACGAGCTTCGTGAGCCCCAAGTGGGTGCCGCAGCTGGGCGATTGCGCGCAGGTGTGCGACGCGCTGGCGGGAATCGCGAACGATCGCTGGCCGATGCTCTCGGCGCTGGTGCCCAACGAGAAGGGGCTCGCAGGCGCGCTGGAGGCCAACCGCAGGGCCGGGCGACCCCTGCTGCGGAAGGTGTCGGTCTTCACGGCGGCGAGCGAGACCTTCTCGCAGCGCAACACCAACGCGACGGTGGCCGAGACGATCCGCCGCTTCGAGCCGGTGGTGAAGGCCGCCCACGAGGCGGGGCTGCTGGTGCGAGGATACGTGTCTTGCATCGTCGCCTGCCCTTTCGAGGGGGTGGTGGCGCCGGGCCGCGTGCGCGAGGTGGTCGATCTTCTGCTCAACGCGGGCGTCGATGAAATCGATCTGGGCGACACCATCGGCGCGGGAACGCCCGAGACCATCGACGCGGCGCTCTCGGAGGTCGGCCGCTCGCAGCCGCTCGATGCGGCGGCACGGCCGACGACGCTGCACCTGCACGACACCTTCGGACGCGCGGCGGCGTGCGTGCGCGCGGCGCTCGACCGGGGCGTGCGATCCTTCGACGGCGCGGCGGGCGGCCTGGGCGGCTGCCCTTACGCCACGGTCGCGGGCCGACGCGCCCCCGGCAACATCAGCACCGAACTTCTCGTGCGGACCGTCCGCGAGGCGGGCTTCGAGACCGGCGTGGATGAGGCCGCCCTGGCCGAGGCGGGGAGATTCGCGGTGTCGCTGCGGACCGCGTGAGGGATCAATCGACCCGCGTGATCGCCGCCGCCACGGCCTTGGCGATGTCGAGCGACCCGGGCGAATCCGAGTGGATGCACAACGTCGTGGCGTCCATCGGGAGCGAGTGGCCCGGGCCGTGCGTGACACCGTGCCCGCGGGCGATGGAGCGGGCCTGAGCCGCGGCGAGGGCGGGATCGTCGAGCACCGCGCCGGGCAGGGTTCGCGAGCGGAGCGAACCGTCGGGCTCGTAGCGTCGATCGGCGAAGGCCTCGTGCTCGACGCGTCGTCCGGCGATCTCCCACCGCCTCGTGCCCATCGCGCCGGCCATGCCCACGAGCGCGGCGTGCGGCGCGGCGTCGGCAACGCCGTGCATCACCGCGTCGGCGATCTCCGTGCGGCGCATGGCGGCGTGGTAGAGCGCGCCGTGGGGCTTGACGTGCGTCACCAAGGCCCCGCACTTGGTCGCGATGGCGACCAGACGGGCGACCTGGGCGGCCACCGACCTTCGCACGGAGGCGGCGTCGATGTCGAGTTCGACGCGGCCGAAGGTGACGCGATCCTCATAGCCCGGATGTGCGCCGAGCCGCACGCCCTTGTCGCGACAAGCCGCCGCGAGTCGTCGCATCGAGGCCTCGCTGCCCGCGTGACCGCCGCAGGCGATGTTGGCGGAGGAGACGACATCGAGCAAGGCGAGATCGCGCGTGATGCCCGCGGGCGACTCGTCCTCGCCGATGTCGCAGTTGAGATCGATGAGCGGCGGCGGCTTCATGGAATCGCCAGCTCCTTCGAGAGCATGGCACGCAGGGCTCGGTGCGCCTGCCACGCCTGATGGCGATCGACGAGATTCAGTCGCACGACGTCGCCCGGGGAGAGTTGACCCAAGGCGGGCAGATCCGCGGCGATGACGCACGCGATCACCTGATACCCGCCGGTGGTCGGATGATCGACGCCGAGGATGATGGGCTCGCCGCCGGGGGTGAGTTCGATCGCGCCGTGGGCCATGCCGATGCTGGCGACGCGGCCGCCGGCGGCGCCTCGAATCGCCTCGACGATCGCGACGGGCGGTTCGAGTCGCACGCCGACGCGGTTGGAGTGGCCTGACACTCGCAGCGGGACATCGAGCAAGGCGTGCAGGGCGTCACGACACGGGCCCTGGCCATCCGGCGCCGCCACCACGCGGAGGATGCCGGGACGGAGCGTGGCGTCGAGCCATTCAACAAGCGAGGCGGAGGCCTGCGGGGCGACGACCGGGGGAGCAGCGTTGATGTCGAGCACGTCGCCAACGCGGAGCGCACGGCCTTCGAACCCTCCCATCGCGCAGGACAGGAGCGTCGATGCGCTCCCCATGCAGGGCGGAACCCTGACGCCCCCCGCGAAACAGAGGTAGGAGCGAAGGCCTGGACGGATGGCTTTCACGATCAGGCGATCGCCGGCACGGGCCGGGACGGCGGTCCAGCGGGGAACGGAGCGGGAGGTGCCGCCGGCGTCGACGAGCGTGGCGTGACTGGGGGCCCCGGCCAGGCACCAGGTCGTCGGAGCGTCGAAGGTGGCTTCGATGCCGAGCATGGCCATCTCGATGGCGGGCGCGTCGACGGGATTGCCCAGAAGCGCGTTGCCACAGCGGAGTGAGAGGCCGTCGGCGGCTCCGCCTCGAGGGACCCCCATCGAGGCAAGCCCCGGTCGCCCGAGGTCCTGCACGAGCGATTGCACGCCTGGGGAGATGATCGCAAGGCTGCTCATGGGGCGACGGGCCCAAGGGAGTCGAAGGTGGAGCGGGACACCAGCGCGAAGCGCACGGTCATGCCCGGAGCGAGCAGCGCAGGCGGTTCTCTCGCAGGGTCGAAGAGCGCGAGGGGCGTGCGGCCGACGAGTCGCCAGCCACCGGGCGAGGCGAAGGGATAGATGCCCGCGCGATCGGCGGCGATGGCGACACTGCCGGCGGGGACGCGGGGGCGGGGTTGATCGAGACGAGGGGCGGCAAGTCGCGCGGGCAAGCCCCCGAGATATGCGAAGCCGGGCATGAAGCCGAGGAAGTCGACGGTGAACGTGGCGGCGCAGAACTCCTCGAGCCATGCGGCCGGATCGAGGGCTCGTTCGCGGGCGAGACCTTCGAGATCGGGGGCGAAGTCGGCCTCGGCGCAGAAGGGGATGGCGACGGCGCCCGCGGGGGCCTTGTCGGGGAGGGAGGCACAGGCCGCGAGGAGGTCCCGGAGGCGGGCCGGGAGGGAGTCATCGGCGGCGGCAACGGGATCGAACTCAAGGAGCAGGGACGCCGCCCCGGGGACGAGGTCGACGAGCCCTTGAGGGGGGTTGGAAGCGAGCGTTCGGAAGAATCGGGCGACGTCCCCCGGCGTGGGGAGCGAGATTTGGACATGCCGCTCCGAGAACCAGCGAGTCTGCGGGGCAAGGGGTTCTGGAGGGTGCGAATCGGCCACGCGGGGCAGGATAGTGGGCCGGGATGGGGGTGGGGAGTCTCTCGGGATCGCGGGACGGGGAGTATTCAACGCGGCGACGAAATGGAGCCGAACAGGAAGCGGTCCGGCGTGAAAGACCGGCTGCGGGCGTCGGCGGGGTTCGTGCGACGTCCGGTGCGGCCTGCCTCTGCCCGGGGGTTCTCGGCGGGGCGGGTCGGCGTGGCGGCACTGATCTTGAAACGTTCCTTGGAGACACTCATGCACCTTCGCACTGCATCGCTTCTGGTGGCCCTTGCGGGCCTGTGCTCGACGACGCTTGCCATGCAGCCGGCGACGCTGCCCGTGGACCCGGCCAAGCCCGCGGCGCCGGCGGTGGCGCCATCGGCGGGGGCGAAGATCACCTTCAACGAGTTGACGCACGAGTTCGGCGTGATCTCGGACGAGAAGGAGGTCGAGACCAAGTTCCGCTTCACCAACTCGGGCACGGCGCAGTTGGAGATCGCGAACCTTCAGGGCTCGTGCGGCTGCACGGTGCCTGCGCTGGCGAAGAAGACGTACGCCCCCGGCGAGAGCGGCGAGATCACGGTGAAGTACAACCCGCACAACCGGCGGGGCAAGCAGAGCACGAACGTGACGGTGACGACCAACTCGGCGGAGTCGCCGCAGGTGGTGCTGAGCGTGAAGTCGGAGGTGAAGCCGACGGTGATGACCGAGCCGCAGGTGGCGACGCTGGGTCAGGTGCAGCGGGGCGCGGAGGGCAAGACGACGCTGACGATCACGTCGCGCAAGCTCGACCTCGAGGTGACGCAGGTCACGCCCAACGACTCGAAGGTGAACGCGAAGGTGGGCCAGAAGGTGGAGACGACGCTCGAGGGCGAGAAGGTGGTGCAATATCCGGTCGAGATCTCGCTGGCATCGGGCGCGCCGGTGGGCCAGGTGCAGACGCAGTGCGTGGTGCGCACCAACGATCCGGCTCGCACGCTGAACTTCATGGTGCTGGGCGAGGTGGTGGGACAGGTGAAGGTGGAGCCGCAGCGGGTGACGCTGGGCGGCTTGACGCCGGGCCAGGACATCAACACGTCGATCCGGATCACCGCTCGCGACAACAGCAATCTCGAGATTGCCTCGGCGACGGAGGTTCCGGCGCTCATGCCGACGCCCTCCAACCCTCAAGGCGCCCCGGGCGCGAGGGTGTTCGACATCAAGGTGGCCAAGGACACGACGACTACGCCCGCGGCGTGGGTGGTGACCCTGACGGGCAAGGCGCCGGCGACCCAGACCACGCCCTTCCGCGGCGACATCATCCTCAAGACCAACATGGCCGGCGAGGAAGAGGTGAAGGTGCCCTACTACGGCTTCATTCGCCAAAAGCCCCAGCCGGTGGCGCCGCCGGCGCCGACCGGTCAGCCCAACCCGAGTTTCCTGGTTCCGGAGTGATCGAGTCCAGGAGTTGTTCCTGACGGCGTTGACATCACTCGCCGTCCCACAAGTCCGGGCCAATCATCCCCTCAAGCGACTCCCGTGAACGTCCCCGGCGCGATGCGCCGGGGCGTTCTTCCATAGAGATCTCCGACCCTTTCGACGGACGAGCGACCTTGCCACTGCACCTTGACCTCCACCGGGCCTGCACGATCGCGTTTCTGGGCGTGGTCTTCGGCGGCGTGCACTCGCTGACGCGGCCGATTTCCCTCAAGCCCGCCGCCCCCGAGCCCCTGGCCCCGGCGGATCTTGCGCCCGACGCCTCACCCGCGGCCGCCACGGGCATGACGCCCTTGGCGTCGTCGGCGGTCGCGGCCGCCACGACCGGCAAGGAGGGCGACATCACGCTGGCCCAGGCACGCGCGCTCTACGAGCAGGGCGTGATGTTCGTCGATGCTCGGTCGCTCGCCGAGTTCACGGCCGAGCACGTCGAAGGGGCCGTGCACCTGCCGCTGGAATCGCTCGAGGGTGGCTCGCGGCCCGCCGCCCTCGACGTGCTCGATCCCGGAGCGAAAGTGGTGATCTACTGCGGCGGGGGCGACTGTCACGCCTCGCACGACGTGGCGATCCGGCTCAACGCGTTGGGCTTTCGCAACTGCTACGTGATGACCGACGGCTTCCCCGGGTGGAAGGCGGCGGGCTACGAAGTGACGGGAGGTGCGCCATGACGGATGCCAAGCCGCCCGCGGCGACGGGGCTGATCGTCGCGATCGTGCGAATCCTGCTGGGCGGGCTCTTCATCTTCGCGGGCGTGATGAAACTGGGCGACCTTCAGGGGTTTGCCTTCTCGGTGAAGGCCTTCGAGATCTTCCCCGCGGAGGCAGAGCACGCGGTGCGTCTGGTGACCTTCGCGGTGCCGTGGACGGAGTTGATCATCGGCGTGATGCTGGTGGCGGGCTACTGGACGCGGGGAGCGGCGTTGCTTCTGGCGGCGATCCTGATCGGCTTCGTGGCGGGCATCGTCTCGGTGCTGGCCCGCGACATGAACGTGACGTGCGGGTGCTTCGGGCGATTCGAGCGTCCCTGCACGGGCCCCATTGGCGTGTGCCACGTGATCCGCAACGGCGTGCTGCTGCTCGCGACGCTGTTCGTGGTCTGGAAGGGCCCAGGATCCATGGCGATTGATCGGCACGCGGGCCGGTGAGGGCGGCGGGTCGATGGGGCGGAGGTGGTCGCACGCCGGGCGACCCGCTAGAATGGAGGCCCACCGTCGCCCGGTCGGGACCTGCCTTGTGGCGGGCCCCATGGCCGGGCCGATGACCATGACGGAGCCAGCGATGTCGAAGTTCCAGCGTTTCGGTCCTGCCCAGAAGTCCTCGGTCACCACCAAGAGCGGCGAGGGCGTGCTCCACGTCGACTGGAAGGACGTCGAGAACCTTCGCAAGCTGATGAGCCCCAACGGCAAGATCCTGGGCCGCAAGCGGCTGACGACTTCGGCCCGCGAGCAGCGGATGCTCTCGCAGGCGATCAAGCGGGCCCGCTTCATGGCCTTGCTGCCGTACACCTCGGCCACGCTCTGAACCGATTCCCCACGTTCATTCATGCACCCGGCGCACGTTGCCGGGTGCTGTTGCATTGGGCCCAATCGCATCAGGCGTCGACGAGTTGACGATCATGGATCACGGATCACGGATCACGGGCGAAGCGAGAGTTCGCCCGAGAGCTTTTCCATGACGAACGCCGCCTGCACGTTGGCGTCGATCTCGGATTCGGCCTCGCGCAGGCGCTCGAACATCGCGAGGATGGGCTCGAGGGATTCGGGGCCCTTGTTGGCCCTGGCGATCTCGGCGAGGCGTCGCTGCAAATAGCTGCCGACGAGACGGAACATCCACGCGGCGGCATCCTTGTTGGCCGCCTCCTTGCTGGCGTTGTCGTGCTCGTCGACCCAGGCCTCGGCCCACTTGTTGACCAGATCGGCCATGAGGGCGCCGAGTTCGGGCGAGTACTGGCCCTTTTCGGCGGCGACGAGCATGGGACCGAGTTGCTTCCACCAGGCGTGGATGCCGCCGTCGCGGGCTGCGAGAAAGACGCCGGGCGCACCGGCGGCGAGTTGAGTCAGGAAACCGATCTCCTCGGGCGCCATCGGCTCGTCGGGCTCGTCACGGCCACGTGCGGCGGCCGCTCGCTCGAGCCACACGGTCATGTCGGGGTTCGTCAACGGACCGAAGTAGACGCGCTGCGAGCGAGAGCGGATGGTCGGGAGGAGTTCCTGCTCGGCGGAGGTGACGAGGATGATGACCACGCCCGGGGGCGGTTCCTCGAGGATCTTGAGCAGGGCGTTTTGGGCGTGGATGTTGAGCAGGTCGGCGTCGTCGACGATGAAGACGCGGCTGGCGATGGACTCGGTGGCCATCGAGGGCCGCAGGGTCGCGTGCTCGACGAGGAACGTGCGAATCACCTCGGCGGGGATCGACGTGAGCTTGCGGTCGCGCACGTTGGGGTCTTCGTGGAAGCGGGCGAGTTCCTTGACGATGACGAAGAGGTCGGGATGGGTGCCGGCCCGGAGTTGCCTGCGAGTGTCGGAATCGCCCGGCGAGTCGTGCACGCCCGAGGCGTTCGCCTCGGTGGCGGGGTCGAGCAGCAGGGAGGCGAACGTGAGGGCGGCGGTGAACTTGCCGACGCCCTTGGGGCCGTGGAAGATCCACGCGTGGTGCACGCGTCCGGCGGCCATGGCGGCGTCGAGGCGCTGCCACGCCTGATGCTGGCCGATGAACTCGCCTCGACACAGAGGCGGGGGCGTGGGAAGAAACTTGTCCGGATCGGGGCCCGAGACGGTCACTTCCCGCACTGGCTTGGGTTTCTTTGCCACGCCCGGAAGGGTACGCGGCGTTCGGAGGGGGCCGTCAGGTTTCCTTGACGGCGTCGCCGGTGATCTTGAGGGCCCGGTTGCCCTTGAACTGGCCGAGGTTGGCGAAGAACTTGCGTTCCCCCTCGACGCAGACCTCGATGGGCGCGGAGGCGGACTTCTCGGTGACGATGATGTCGCCGATGGAGAGGGCCAGGAGATCCTTCATCGAGATGGTGGTCGTGGCGAGCAGGCCCGTGAGTTCGAGGGGCGCGCGGGTGAGATTCTTCACGAGCTGCAGCTCGGTCTCCCTCGTCTTGGTGCTCTTGGTGACGGCGAACCAGTTCTGGCTCGAGAGCTCCTCGACCATGGGCTCGATGACGTTGTAGGGGATGCAGAGGTTCATCGTGCCCGCGCGGTTGCCGAGCTTGATCTCGAAGGCGATGACGACGACGACCTCGTTGGGCGGGACGATCTGGACGAGCTGCGGGTTGCTTTCCGAGGCGCCGATGCGGAACTCGAGCTGCTTGATGCTCGCCCACGCCTCGGAGAGGGCCTGCAGGCCGCGACGCGTGACGTTGCTGATGAGGCGGGCCTCGATGAGCGTGAGGGGCCGCTGCGGGATGAAGAGGTCGGAGCTGTCGCCGCCCAAGAGGCGGTCGATGATCGGATAAATGATGAGAGGGCTGAGCTCGAGGCACATGTGCCCCTCGAGGCCCTCGGCGTCGACGAGGTTGAACGACGTGGGGTTGGGGAGTCCGGCGGTGAACTCCGAGTAGGTCATCTGCTCGCAGGCGGCGACGCGGACCTCGACGATGGTGCGAAGGAAGCCCGAGAGGGCCGCGCCGAAGTTTCGGGCGAAGGACTCGTGGAGCGTCTGGAGCGCCCGCATCTGGTCCTTGCTGACGCGCTCGGGCCGCTTGAAGTCGTAGGACTTGATGTCCGTGTTGTCGGGGTCTCGCTTGATGCGGCCGAAGATCGCCCCGGGCGGGGACTGTTCCTCCACCTGCGCCGTTTCCACGGCGGCCAGCAGGGCATCGATCGAACTTTGGTCCAGAACATCCGACATGAGGCGGTCGTACTTCCTGCTTGGGTGACCTTCACGGGCGGTCCGGCCCCGCACGGGCGCGGGACGACCCGGTCTGGTATCGGATGCGATACGGCCCCCCCTTGATTTCGGGACCCGCTGCGCCGCGACCCGGCCCGACCGCCGCCCCCACTACCCTTCCATCGCCATGAGACCTGCCTTCCTCCGAACGCCTTGGGCGCACGCACTACTGCTCTTCCTGGCCTGCCTGATCGGGCCGGCCACTGTGCCTGCATGGGCTCAGCCCCGGGCGGTGTCGGTCGCGTTCGATGCCGACCGTGCGGCCGCGGCTCCTGGGAGCATCGTGCTGGTGGCCGTGACGTACACCCACGACTCGGGGTGGCATATCCACACGCAGTCGCCGGTGGTTCCCCCCGAGTTGGGGGACTTCGAACCCTACCCGACGACGCTGAAGGTCACGCCCTCGCCGGGCGTGACGGTGGGTACGGTGCAGTGGCCCGAGCCCATCAAGATCAGGGTGAACCTGGGTGACAAGCCCGCGATGTACGGGGTGTTCGATCATGTCGCGGTGGCGATCGTGCCGCTGCTGATCGGCGAGGGCGTCGCGGGCGAGGCGACCGTGTCGTTCGCGACCGAGTTCCAGGCGTGCAACGAGGAGACCTGTCTGCCTCCGGACGAGGCCCAGGGGAAGGTCACGATCCGCGTGGACCCTGCCGCGGCGAGGGCCCCGGACCTTTCGAAGGCGCCCTTTGCGACGTGGAAGCCCACGACGATCGACGCGACCGCCGCGGGCGGCTCGAGCGGAGGGGCGAAAGCGGATCCAACGCCCGGCGCCGACGAGGGCCGCTTGGAGTTTCCCTTCTTCGGCTGGAGTTTCTCGATCGACCCCCGCGGGGCGACGGGCATGGCGTTGCTGCTGGGCCTGGCGATCTGCGGCGGCTTCCTGCTCAACGTGATGCCGTGCGTGCTGCCGGTGCTGCCCTTGAAGATCGTGGCGTTGTCGCAGGCGGCGGGGACCAAGCGTCGCACGTTGATGCTGGGCTTGGTGATGAGCGCGGGCATCGTGGCCTTCTGGCTCGCCTTGGGCGGCTTCATCGCGTTGTCGACGGGCTTCAAGTCGGCGAGCCAGATCATCAGCACGTGGTGGTTCTCGGTGGGCATCGGCGTGCTCATGATCGTGATGTCGCTCTCGCTCCTTGGCACCTTTTTCAACCTCAACGTGCCGGGGTGGGCCTATGCGATCAACCCCCGCCACGACACGCTGCACGGGTCGTTCCTCTTCGGCGTGCTGACGGCGGTGCTGGCGACGCCGTGCGTCGCGCCGCTGGCGGCCACCGCCATGGGCTGGGCGGCCTTCCAACCCGCGCCGGTGACGATGCTGGTCTTCACCGCCATCGGGTTCGGCATGGCCGTTCCCTACGTGCTGCTGGCGGCCAACCCGCAATGGGTCGACAAGGTGCCCCGCGCCGGCGCGGGCAGCGAACTCATGAAGCAGACCATGGCGCTGCTCATGCTCGCCGTGGCCTCGTTCTTCATCGGGGTCGGCATCCGCAGTTTGCTCGTCACGTCGCCTCACCTGGGGGAGACGATCCACTGGTGGTTCACGGCGGCCTTCAGCGTCGTCGCGAGCGGGTGGCTCATCGTGCGGCTCTGGCAGATCAAGGCGGGGATGGTGCCGCGGGTGGTGTTCACCATCGTGGGGCTCATCGTGGGTGGCACGGCGGTGCAGTTCGCCCGCTACCAAACGGACCTGGCCCGCGAGTCGCACGTGCCGGCGGGAAAGGCCGGCGCCGACAGCGGCCTGTGGAAGCCCTACACGCCCGAACTCTTCGAGCGATCGCGAGCGGAGGGCAAGGTGGTCGTGGTCGATTTCACCGCCGAGTGGTGCCTCAACTGCAAGGCCTTCGAGATCATCCTGAACGAGGACGAGGTGCAGGCGGAACTCTCGCGGCCGGACGTGGTGGCGATCAAGGCCGACCTGACGGCCCGCACGCTGCCCGACGGCTCGCCGAACCCCGCGTGGGACTACATGCGGGCGCTCAAGGAGGTGGGCCCGCCGATTCTCGTGATATACGGGCCGGGCCGCACGGACTTCTTCAAGGCCAACTCGTACACCAAGGACGTGGTGCTGCGCGAGATCGCCAAGAGCCGGGGGTGATGCGTTGAGCCGCGGCGGGTGTCCGTCTCCGTCGCGAAGCGATGCCCTGACATCGCCGGCGTCCGCACGGGAACCGCGACGTGTCGACGCACGCGCCGACCGTTCCCACGGCGACCCCTTCGGGGTCGTGCGCGTTTGGTCGCATCAACCGGTGGTGTCGGCGAAACGCCTCCACCACCGGCTACGTTCGGACACCGCTTCGCGGTGGGTGCGGGCGTCACGCCAGTTGCGGCGATTCCCCGTCTACAT
>CAIYWI010000038.1 GCA_903929885.1 uncultured Phycisphaerales bacterium | reverse complement strand
CCGATGCTCGCAGCCGCGCGGCTCATCGCCTCCGACATCAAGCTCTCGCACTCGATCTTCGCGCTGCCCTTCGCGGTCCTGGCGAGCTTCCTGGCGGCGGGCACGCTCGACGCCTCGACGTGGCGGCCCTTCGCGGGGGCGCTGGCCTTGGTCGTCGTCTGCATGGTGCTGGCCCGCACGTGGGCCATGCTCTTCAACCGCCTGGCCGACCGTCGCTTCGACGCCGGCAACGCCCGCACGTCGCGCCGCGTCTTCGCCTCGGGGCGGCTCGACGCCCGCACGGGGTGGGCCGTGGCCGGGGTGTGTGCGGCTGCCTTTGTCGGCTTCGCGTCCCTCTTTCTGGTCTTTTTCGACAATCCCTGGCCGCTGCGCCTGAGCGTGCCGGTGCTGGCGTGGATCGCCTTCTATTCGCTGACCAAGCGGTTCACGGCGCTGTGCCATGTCTTTCTCGGGGGCGCGCTGGCCGCGAGCCCGTTGGCGGCGGCCATCGCCGTCAATCCTTCCTTTCTGTCGTCGTCGGCCACGCTGTGGTGGCTGGCGGGCTTCGTGCTGTGCTGGGTGGCGGGCTTCGACGTGATCTACGCGTTGGCGGATCAGGCCTTCGATCGCGGGGCGGGGTTGTCGAGCATCCCGGCCCGGCTGGGGACGCGGGGCGCGTTGTGGGCGAGTCGCGGGCTGCACATGGCGGGATATGGCTGCCTGATGATGGCCCTGCGGAGCGAGCCCCGATTCTCGTGGCTGTTCGGCGTGGCGGTCGCGCTGGTGGGCGGCTTGCTGGCGCTCGAGCACGCGATCGTGGCCAAGCGGGGCGAGGCGGGGCTCGACATGGCCTTCTTCACGGTCAACGGGGTGGTGAGCTGCGTGCTGGGGCTCTTGGGCGTCGCGGATACGCTGTGGTGACCGCATGCGGATCGACATGCTCACGACATTTCCGGAGATGTTCTCGACGCAGCCGCCCGCCGCGCTGGGCGTGAGCATTCCCGGGCGTGCGGCGGCGGCGGGCCTGGTCGAGATTCACGCCACGGACATCCGCGCGTACACCACCAACCGGCACCGCAAGACGGACGATCGGCCCTTCGGGGGCGGCCCGGGCATGGTGATGATGTGCCAGCCCTTGTGGGACGCGGTGCTGGCGGTGGAGGCGATGGATCCTCGTCCGACGCGCCGCATCCTCTTGACGCCGCAGGGCAGACCGCTGACCCAGCCTCTGGTGGAGGAACTGGCGACCCTGCCCCGGCTGCTGCTGATCGCGGGGCATTATGAAGGCATCGACGAGCGGGTGATCGAGGCGCTCGCCCCGCAGGAAGTCAGCATCGGCGACTATGTGCTGTCGGGAGGCGAACTGGCGGCGATGGTGCTGATCGACGCGGTGGTCCGCCTGCTTCCGGGCGTGCTCGGAGACCAGGAGAGCAACCTGCAGGACAGCTTCAGCCAGGAGGCCGACGGACGGCGACTGCTCGACTGCCCCCACTACACGCGGCCGCGAGAATGGATGGGGCGCGAAGTGCCCGAGATCCTGATGAGCGGCGACCACGGCAAAGTGGCCCAGTGGCGGCTGGAGCAGAAGTTGGCCCGAACCGAGGCCCGCCGCCCCGACTTGTTAGGGCCCTGAACGGATTGAAGGGCATGAAGCGGCCCCGACGAGGCGTGACACGGGCGGGGGCAACGGCTATCATCACGACCCGTCACGGTTCGTCGGCGGCATTTCCGAGGTAGCACCATGTCTCAGCAACTGCTCGAATCGCTCAACGCGGAACTCGTCGCCGGCAAGAAGTTCGTGAACTTCGGCGTGGGCGACACCATCAGCGTCTCCTTCCGCATCGTGGAAGGCGACAAGGAGCGCCAGCAGGTCTTCCAGGGCGTGGTGATCTCCCGCAAGGGCCGGGGCATCGGCGAGATGGTGACGGTCCGCAAGATCGTCGAGGAGATCGGCGTCGAGCGCATCTTCCCGCTCAACAGCCCGATGGTCGCCGAGATCGAGATGGTCCGTCGCGGCGACGCTCGTCGCGCGAAGCTCTACTTCCTCCGCGAGCGGACGGGCAAGTCCCGCCGCCTCCGCGACAAGCGTCGCGGCCTGAAGCACGTGCAGGCCTGAGGCCTCACCACGCATCGAATGATCCCTCAGCGAGGCGCCCATGGCGCCTCGTTGTTCATTTGGGAATCGCCGACGGCCTTACCATCGCGTCATGCGAGCCATTGTCACCACCCGTCAGGGCGCACCGGTCGCCCAGAACGTCGAGTTCCGAAGCGATTGGCCCGAGCCGCCAGCCCCGGGTGCGGGCGAGGCGCAGATCCGAACGCTGGCCACCGCGCTCAACCACATGGATCTGTGGGTGGGCATGGGCATTCCCGGGGTGCCACTGACGTACCCCAGGGTGAGCGGGTGCGACGCGTGCGGCATCATCGAGGCCGTGGGCTCCGGCGTCGACCCCGCATGGGTGGGTCGGCGGGTGATCGTGAACGCGGCGATGCGAATCGCGACGCCCTCGCGACCGAACGATCCGCCGGCCTCGACGCTCGCGCCGCAGTATGAGTTGATCGGCGAGCACCACCACGGCATGCTGACGGAGCGTTTCAACGCGCCGGTGGAGAACCTTGCGCCGGTGGGCGATTCGTGTGATCCGGCGATGGCGGCGGCCTTCGGGCTCTGCTCGCTGACGGCCTATTCCATGATGATGACCAAGGGCGGCCTTCGCCCGGGGCAGGCGGTGCTCATCACGGGGATCGGCGGGGGCGTGGCCTCGGCGGCGTTGACACTGGCCAAGCACATGGCCTGCCCGGTGGCGGTGACGAGCCGCCATCATTGGAAGCTCGACCGGGCCAAGACGCTGGGCGCCGACCTGTGCGTGCTGGACCAAGGGCAGGACTGGAGCAAGGAGGTCCGCGCGTGGACGGGGAAGCGCGGCGTGGACATGGCGGTCGACTCGACCGGCAAGGCCACGCACCTCAACTGCATCAAGTCGCTCGCCAGGGGAGGCGCGTACGTGACGCCGGGGAACACGTCGGGCCCCGACGCGACGACGGACTTGGCCCGCATCTTCTGGAACCAGCTGCGGGTGCTGGGTTCGACCATGGGAAGCAACGAGGAGTTTCGCGAGGTGGTCTCCCTCTTCCGGGCGGGGAAGGCGTCGCTGCCGGTGGACCAGACGTTCGCGGCGTCGGAGGGGGCCAAGGCCTTCGCGCGGCTCGAGGCGGCGGAGCAGTTCGGGAAGATCGTCATCCTCTGGTGACGCGTCGATGGCCGTGCAATCCACGGGCCAAGCGGGGACGCTCCCCGGGCCGAGGGAACCGCGTGCGCGGATGATGTGGCCTTTGCGGCGTCGTTGCATGCGTTGAAGGCGGCACGACCGGCACATCTTCACATCCTTGGCCCGGGAATGTCGGCGCGACTCTGACGGGCGGGCTGAATACGTGACTGGCGAATGCCGATTCCTGTGCCACGGCAGGCGTGTGTTCTCCGCCCCGAGGCAACTCGGATCGCCGGACCTGGTCGTGATATCGAGGTGCTGCATGGCATTCGACAAGGAAGTCCTTACGACGGGCGAAGTGGCCAAGATCTGCAACGTGGCCCCGCGCACCGTTTCCAAGTGGTTCGACACGGGAGCCCTCCGCGGGTATCGCATTCCCGGCTCCCGCGACCGGAGGATCCCGGCGAACGAACTCATGAAGTTCATGCGGGCCCACGGCATTCCCCTCGAGGGCATGACCAGCGGCCGCACCCGCGTGCTCATCGTCGACGGCGAGAAGGATGTCGTCGAGACGCTCAATCGCATCCTCACCGAGCAGACCAGCTACGAGATTCACACCGCCACCACCGCCTTCCAGGCGGGCATGGAATGCGAGAAGTTCAAGCCGCACGTGGTGCTGCTTGACATCCACCTCTCCGACGCGGACGCCAAGGCCTTCGCCGAGAACGTGCGCCGCAACGAGCAGCTGCAGTTCACCAAGATCGTCGCCATGAGCGGCAAGGTCACGGACGGCCAGGCCCAGACGCTCCGCCTTTCCGGCTTCGACGACTTCCTCCGCAAGCCCTTCCAGGTTCGCGACGTCGTCGAGAAGATCGAGGCCGTCAGCCGCGTCGCTGCCTGACACGACTCCTTGATGCACACTTCGGACGTCGGGCGATCCGCGAGGGGGTCGCCCGATGTTCTTTTTGGGCTTGCACGCGTCGGCGCAGGCACGAACCGTCGCCGGCACACAGCCGCCTCGCCCCTACGATTCGCCCGTGTCCAAGCCGATTTCACTGCCGGTTCTCGACGCCCGCACGCCCAAGACGTCGCGCAACGCCCGCCGCCGGGCCGTGGTGCTGATCCTGATCAACGTGCTGATCGCGGCCCACATCGTGCAGTGGCTGGTGCACGGCATGACGCTCTCCCCCATCGAGCCCAGCGAGTCGATGTACACGCTGGAGTTCGGCAAGGTCAACGCGGGCTTCATCTTCTTCGTGCTGGCCATCCTCTCGACGCT
>CAIYWI010000037.1 GCA_903929885.1 uncultured Phycisphaerales bacterium | reverse complement strand
CTGCGCGTCATGCAGGAGAGCGCGCGGATGGTTGCCGGTGGGTTTCCGCTCCTCGAGGTGGGTGATCCGGCCGACCTTGAGGTGCGCATTGAAGTGCTGTCGCGCGACGGCGTCGCGATCCAACCCGGTGCGCGCGTGATGTTGGAGCAATGGGGCGGATCCGAACCGCTCGCCGCGCGGGTTCGCCTCGTGGAGCCCTCCGCCTTCACCAAGATCTCCGCCCTCGGGGTTGAGGAACAGCGGGTCTACGTCATCGCCGACTTCACCGATCCGGTTGGGAAACGGCCCACGCTCGGCGACAGCTACCGGGTCGAGGCGCGAATTGTGATATGGGAAAGCCCCTCGGCCCTGCAGGCGCCGGCCGGGGCCTTGTTCCGACGGGGCGGTGAGTGGCGGACGTTCGTGGCGGAGGGCGGGCGCGCCGTGCTTCGGACCGTGCAGCCCGGCCGCTCCAATGGGGTGCAGACCGAGATCACGAGCGGGCTCCGCGAGGGCGAGCAGGTCATCGTGTATCCCGGCGACAAGGTTGGCCCCGGAGCCCGGGTGCGTGCGTTGGCCGTGAACGGAGACTGACGGCGCGGAGGCTGTCCTAGCCGGCAAGGGACAGGCATCTCGGTCCAGGGAGCAGGCTGTGCTTCCTCGGTAGGGACAGGTTATCGCGACTGCGCCGTCGACGGAGGAGTTTCAGGGTGGGTACCGCCGAGGAAACTCGGGGCGGTCGGGGCCTGTGGGACGGTTGGCTACCTCCTACGTCCCCGCCACGATCACCTGCAGACCTTGCGCCCGCAGGGTGGTGACGAGGTCGGGAGGGGCCTTGGCGTCGGTGACGATCACGTCGACTTCGGCGAAGTCGCACAGGAAGAACGTCGAGCGCCGGCCGAACTTGGTGTGGTCGAGGCAGAAGATGACCTTGGCTGCGCCCTTCATCATCGCGCGCTGGATGTCGACGATCAGCGCGTGCGAGTTGTAGACGCCCTCGGCCGAGATGCCGCTGCCGCTGAGGATCGCGACGTCGGCGTGCATGCGGGAGAACGTCTCCACCGCATGGGGACCGACGAGTGTGCCGAGGCGCGGATAGATCACTCCACCCGAGAGGTGTACCTCGTGCCGCACGCTGGCGGAGAAGTGGTTCGCGACCGGCAGCGAGTTGGTGATGATCTGCGCGACCTTGTCGTCGAGCCGCTTGGCGACGTGGAAACAGGTCGTGCCACTGTCGATGATGACGTTCTGGCCCGGCTCGATCAGCGCCGCGCATGCCTCACCCAAAAGGTCCTTTTCCGTCACCTGATGGGTGTCGCGGACGTTGAAGACGAACTCATCGCTCTTCGAGGGCTGCAGCGAGCGGGCACCGCCATGGGTGCGACGGATGGGGCGGGAGGCTTCCAATGCGGCCACGTCGCGACGAACGGTGGAAACCGATGCGCCCACGTGTTGCGCAAGTTCCTCCAGCGAAGCGAATTCAGCCTTTTGCAGGTAGGCCTCAATCTTCGCTTGGCGCTCCTCGGGGT
>CAIYWI010000036.1 GCA_903929885.1 uncultured Phycisphaerales bacterium | reverse complement strand
TCAGAGTCTCGCGCGGGCGGCCTCGATGGCCTTGGCCACGTGCGTCGAGCCGGTGGCGCCGAACACCTCGCGACGGGCCATGCCCGATTCGATCGCCACGTACGCGAAGACGTCGGGCCCCGCGGCGGGCGCGAACCGGCGCAACTCCTCGAGCGGAAGTTCCTCGATGGCCTTGCCCCGCGAGATGGCGTGACGGACCGCCGCCCCCACTTCCTCGTGGGCCTGCCGGAAGGGCACGCCCTTGGACACCAGGTAGTCGGCGAGGTCGGTGGCGTTGGAGTAGCCCCCCGCCGCCGCACGGCGGCACGCCTCTCGCCGCACCTTGATGGTGTCGAGCATGCGGGGCACGATCCGCAGCGACATAGACGTGTTGTCCATCGCGTCGAAGAGGGGCTCCTTGTCCTCCTGGAGATCCTTGTTGTACGCGAGGGGCAGCCCCTTCACCGTGGTGAGCAGCGCGACGAGCGCGCCGTTCACGCGACCGGCCTTGCCCCGGATGAGTTCGGCGGCGTCGGGGTTCTTCTTCTGGGGCATGAGCGACGAGCCGCTGGCGACGGCGTCGTCCATCTCGACGAACCCGAACTCCTGCGAGGAGTAGAGGACGAGATCCTCGCCCAGTCGCGAGAGGTGGGCGGCGATCAGGGCGCACGCCGCGAGCGTCTCGATGACGAAGTCGCGGTCGCTCACGGCGTCGAGACTGTTGCGAGTGGGCTCGGCGAAGCCGAGGTCTCGAGCGAGCGTCTGGCGATCGACCTGATAGGCGGTGCCCGCCAACGCGCCCGAGCCCAACGGACAGACGTTGACGCGAGCGCGGGCGTCTCGCAGGCGTGCCGCGTCGCGTTCGAACATCTCGGCGTAGGCCAAGGCCCAGTGCGCAAAGAGCACGGGCTGCGCCCGCTGCAGGTGGGTGTAGCCGCTGACGACGGTGCCGGCCTCGCGGGCTGCGAGGTCGATGAGCGATCGCCTGGCGTCGCGCAGTTCCGCGAGCCGGGCGTCGATCTCGTCGCGCGTCCACAAGCGAAGGTCGGTGGCGACCTGATCGTTGCGGCTGCGGCCGGTGTGGAGCTTCTTGCCCAGCGGGCCGACCTTCTCGATGAGGCGCGACTCGACCCACGAGTGGATGTCCTCGGCGTCGCTCCTGGCCGGCAGCGTCGGATCGGCCTCGACCTCGGCCGCAAGCCCGGCGAGCGCGGCCTCGAGCGAGGCGAGCTCCTCGGCGGAGATCACCCCGGCGCGGCGGATGGCCTTGGCCCAGCCGACCGAACCGGCGATGTCCTGCCTCGCGAGGCGATAGTCGAAGCGGAGCGAGTCGTTGAACTGCTTGAAGAGCGCGTCGGGACCGGACTCGAATCGACCACCCCAGAGGGCCATGGCGGGTTCACTCCTGATGCGGAACTCGACGGAACGTCACTTGGCCTGGCCGCGGGCCTTGAGGGCGCGGATGCGTTCGGGCAGGCTGAGCAGCTTGATGAAGCCGCCGGCGTCTTTTTGGTCGTAGATCTCGCCCTGCTCGAAGGTGACGATGTTCTCGGCGTAAAGCGAGTTGGGGCTGCGGCGCTGCACGGCGGTGGCGTGCCCCTTGAAGAGCCGCACCACGACCTCGCCGTCGAGCTTCTCGGCGATCTTCGAGGCGCATGCCCACAGGGCCTCGCGGAGGGGCGTGAACCAGCGGCCGTCATAGACGAGCTCGGCGAAGGTGAGGCCCAGGTGATCGCGGTAGTGGCGGGTCTCGCGGTCGAGCACGAGCTCCTCGAGGCCGCGGAGGGCCTCGACGATGACGGTGCCGCCCGGGGTCTCGTAGAGCCCTCGCGACTTCATGCCCACGCGCCGATTCTCGACGAGGTCGACGCGGCCGACGCCGTGGCGTCCCGCGGTGACGTTGAGCGAGGCGATGATCTCCTCGCCGCTCATGGCCTTGCCGTTGAGGGCGCGAGGACGGCCCTGCTCGAAGCGGAGGGTGACATCCTCGAACTGGTCGGGGGCCTTGTCGGGGCTGCAGGTGAGCATGTACGCGTCCTCGGGGGGCGCGTTCCAGGGGTTCTCGATCGAGCCGCCCTCGTGGCTGATGTGCCAGAGGTTGCGGTCGCGCGAGTAGATCTTGGTGGCCGAGGCCGTCGTCGGGATGTTGCGGGCCTTGAGATAGTCGAGCATCGCGAGGCGGCCCGAGAGCTTCCAGCGATCGTCGCGCCACGGGGCGATGATCTCCAGCTCGGGCGCGAGGGCGGCATACGCCGACTCGAAGCGAACCTGGTCGTTGCCCTTGCCGGTGCAGCCGTGGGCGACGGCGGTGCACCCGGTCTTCTTGGCGACCTCGACCTGCGCCTTGCCCAGCACGGGGCGGGCGATGGCGGTGCCCAGCAGGTAGCGGCCCTCGTAGATGGAGCCGGCGATGATGGTCGGGAAGACGAAGTCCTCGACGAACTCGCGTTTGAGGTCGACGACGTGGCACTCCTTGGCGCCCGAGTTGATGGCCTTCTGCTCGACGCCGACGAGTTCGTCGGCGCCCTGGCCGACGTCGCCCACGACGCAGATCACCTCGGCGTCCATGTTTTCGACGAGCCAGGGAACGATGCAGGAGGTGTCAAGGCCGCCGGAGTACGCGAGCGCGATCTTCTTCTTCATGGTGTCGGGTCGTCGATGGAGGTGCGAACGGAATCGAACGGGAACGGTGACGGACGATCAGGCCTTGCCGAACAGGTGCAGCAGCAGCGCGTTTTGTGCGTGCATGCGGTTCTCGGCCTGGTCATAGACGATGGAGGAAGGCGCGTCGATCACCTCGTCGGTGACCTCGACCCCTCGCTGGGCGGGGAGGCAGTGCATGAAGAGCGAACCGTGCGGGAACCGCTTGCCCGTCACGCCCTTGGAAGCGCGGCTCATCAGCGACACGTCGACGCAATACTCGGCGAAGACGGCGCGGCGCTCGTTGGCCTGGTCGGACTGGCCCATGGAGACCCACACGTCGGTGTAGACGGCGTGGTGCCCCTCCACCGCCGCCGGATCGTGGCTGAAGGCCAGCGTGCTGCCCTGAGCACGGGCGTTGGCGAGACACTCCTCGACCACCGAGGGCGTGGGCTCGTAGCCCTTGGGCGTCACGACGGTCATGTCGACGCCCAGCATGGTGGCGGCGTGCATGAGCGAGTGGCAGACGTTGTTGCCGTCGCCCACCCACGCCAGCCGCACTCCCTCGAGCCCGCCGGGACGCTCCCAGAGCGTGAAGAGGTCGGCCAGGCCCTGGCAGGGGTGGTAGAGGTCGGAGAGGGCGTTGATGACAGGAATGTCGCACCACGCCGCGAGTTCCTCGCAGGTGCGATGGGCATAGACGCGGGCCACCACGCAGTCGACCCAGCGTTCGAGGTTGCGGCCGTAGTCCTTGACGGCCTCGCGTTCGCCGATCTTCTGGGCGGCGTGGTCCATGTAGAGCGAGGTGCCGCCCATGGCGTTGATGCCCGTCTCGAAGGAGATGCGGGTGCGCAAGCTGGCCTTCTCGAAGAGCAGCACGATGGTGCGGCCGTCGAGGGCCTTGCGGAAGGGCTTGATGTCGCGCTTGCACCGCTGGGCGGTGCGGAAGATCGCGAGGATCTCGTCGCGCGTGAGGTCGGAGAGGGTGAGCAGGTCGCGACCGGCCAGCGACGTCTTCGGAGCGGTACGGCGGGCGGGGGCGGCCTTCTTGCCCGCGGTGCTGCGGCTGACGGTCTTCCGGCTCGCGCTCGTGCGGCTCGCGGTCTTCTTGGTTGCCTTCTTTGCCATGGGGATGACCTGCCTGCTGCCGCGTGTGCCGAATGGGGAGGGGCCGACCGGAACGCTCCGGCGTTCAGCCCAGGCCTTGGGTGCGTCCGGAGCGATCCGACGCATTCAGCCCGGGCGTGGGGCCCCAAGAATACGCGTCCCGACCGGCTTGGCGTCGATCCACGCCTCGAGGGCCGCGGGCGCGTTGCCGTCGAGGATGACCACGGGCGCGCCGCTGGCCGAGGAGGCCTCGAGGGCCGCCCGGACCTTGGGAATCATCCCGCCGCTGATCACGCCTTGCTGCACCAGCGACTCGATCGCAGCACCGTCCAACTCCGGGATCACCCGCTTCTGGGCGTCGAGCACGCCCGGCACGTCGGTGAGCAGGACCAGGGCCGACGCCCCCAGCAGCGTCGCCGCCCCTGCGGCGGCATCGTCGGCGTTGACGTTGAGGAACCCACCCTCGCGATCGATGCCGATCGAGCAGAGGACCGGCAGGAACCCTTCGCGAACAAGCGTGTGAAGGAGGCGACCGTCGCCCCCGCCGGCCATCTCGCCCACGCGGCCGGGGTCGAAGGCGTACCGGGTGGCCTTGCGGGTGGGCACGGCGTTGCCGTCGCCCAGGCACAGGCCCACGGGCATCGCGCCCGCCGCGAGCAGGGACCCCACCAGCGACTTGTTCACGCTGCCCGCGAGCACCGCGGCGATCTGCTCGACCTGATCCTCGGGGGTGATGCGGATGCCCTCGCGTCGCTCGGTCGAGAACCCGAGCTTGGCGAGGTGGCGATCGACGGCCTTGCCGCCGCCGTGCACGAGGATGACGCCACCCGCGTGGCGGCGTGCGAGCGAGGCCACGGACTTCCAGAGCCCCGGCTGCGAGCGTTGCTCCTCGAGGGTGGTGCCCCCGATCTTGATGACGACCGGTCCTGATCCGAGGGTGTGGGTCATGAGGCGGCCTCGCAGGAAAGCAGGCCGAGTCGCTCGTCGAGGCCGAAGCGGGCGTTCATGGCCTGCACGGCCTGGCCCGCCGCCCCCTTCACGAGGTTGTCGACCGCGCTGGCGATGATCATGTGGGGCTGGCGCGGGTCGATGGCCCAGCCGAAGTCGCAGAAGTTGGTGTGACGAACGTCGGCGATGGAGGGCCACACGCCGGCGGGGCAGCGACGCACGAAGGGTTCGTCGCCGTAGGCCTCGTGGTAGAGGGCCTCGATGCGGGCCCGGTCCCAGCCCGGGGCGAGATCGACGTGGATCGTCGAGAGGATGCCCCGCTCGTACGCGCCGAGGTGGGGCGTGAAGAGCGTGGGCGTGTTGGCGTACGCGTCGATCTCGGGGTTGTGGCGGTGCGAGAAGACGCCGTAGGGCTGGAGACTGACCTCGCAGAAGAGCGAGCCCTGCTTGAGGGCGCGGCCCGCGCCGCTGACGCCGCTGGTGGAATCGATGATGACGCGTCGGGGCGTGCCAGAGGCCTCGGCGGCGATGGCGCCCGCCCGCGCGAGGGGCGCCAAGGGCAGGATGGCCGACGTGGGGTAGCACCCGGGGACGGCGACGAGCGAGGCCCCGCGGATCTGGCTTCGGAAGAGCTCGGGCAGGCCGTACACGGCATGGGCGAGCAGGTCGGGGTGCGAGTGGGTGAAGCCGTAGTGAGCCGGGTATGCCGCGGGATCCTTGAAACGGAACGCGGCGGAGAGGTCAAGCACGCACGGCGCGACCTTGAGCAGGGGTGCGGCGAGGGACTCGCTCACCTCGTGAGGCGTGGCGAGGAAGACCGCGTCGGGCTCGAGGCGGGCGATGGCGTCGATGTCGGTGGCCAGCACGGGGAGGTCGAGCCGCCCGCGGAAGCGGGTGAAGATCTCCGAGAAGCGTTGCGACTTGCCCCCTTCCTCTCGCTTGGCCGAGCCGAAGAGGCCGACGACGCGTGCGGCGGGGTGCGAGAGGAGCAGGGAGACGAGTTCCGCGCCGCTGTAGCCGGCGGCGCCCACGACGGCGACCTTGAGCGGCTTGGCGGCGGTGGAGACAGGGGCTGTCTGGAGGGTCATGGCATGGCTCGAAGTGGCCCGCGGCCAAACCGGGGCGTGCGATCCCCGGCACCGGGGGCCGGAGTGTAGCGAGCGGCGACGGCCCCCAGGGTCGTCACGACCGTCACAGACCGACATCGCCGGGTGCAGAGGGGCGATCCGGCGGCTCACGCCAAACTCGGACGCAGGTCGGGCCGATGCAACCGACGAGGAGCACCCCGAGCATGAGCACGCCTTCGCCCACCCCCAACACGCCGACCACTCCCGCCGCCACGGGGGGCCCGCCCGTGCGGAGCCAGTTCGCGAGCGATCCCGAGATGCGGGAGTTGGTGGAGATGTTCGTCGGCGAGCTGCCTCAGCGGATGCAGGCGTTGACCGAGGCGCTCAAGGCCCAGCAGTGGGACGTGGTGCACCGGATCTCGCACCAGCTCAAGGGCGCGTCGGCCGGGTACGGATTCCCCACGGTGGGCACGGCTGCCGCCAAGGTGGAGGACGTCGTGAAGTCCGGTCCGATCTCGACCCAGCAGAGTCTGACGCAACTCGTCGAGTCGGTCAATCAGCTCACCGGCCTGTGCAAGCGCGTGATCGTCTGACGCGGCGCAGGTCTCGCGGTTCGCACCTTTCACCGTCCGCCGGTTCCGATGACGCACGACGCAGCACCCCAACCCGAGGCGCGACCCAGGGTCCTCATCATCGATGACCTGATCGACGTGCATCGTCTCATCTCGGTGCGGCTCCGCGCCGAGGGTCTCGACTTCTTCGGCACCACGTCGGGGGAGGAGGGGCTGGCCCTGGCCGCGTCGCAACTTCCGGCGCTGATCCTGCTCGACCTCGAACTCGGCTCGGTGCACGGCCTGGGCGTCCTCAAGGAACTCAAGGCCTCCGCGGCGACGCAGGACATCCCGGTGATCATCATCTCGGGCAACCAGCACGCCCACGAGAAGGTCAAGGCCTTCGATCTGGGCGCGGTCGACTACGTGACCAAGCCCTTCGAGATGACCGAACTCCGCGTCCGCATCCGCCAGGCGCTCAAGATGCGTCACCTCGTGCAGATGCTCGCCCAGCGAGCGCAGGTCGACGGCCTCACCGGGCTGTGGAACCGCGCCTTCTTCAACAAGCGATGGGCCGAGGAGGTCGAGCGTGCGGCACGCCATCGTCACTCCCTCGCCGTGGCGATGCTCGACATCGATCACTTCAAGTCGATCAACGACACCTTCGGTCACTCCGCGGGCGATGCGGCCCTTCAGGGCGTCGCCAAGATCATCCAGCGGTGCTGCCGCAATCACGATCTCGTCTGCCGCTACGGCGGCGAGGAGTTCGTGATCGTCATGCCCGAGACCTGCCCGGCCGACGCGGCGGTGATGGGCGAACGCATCCGCCACGCCATCGAACTCGAGGAATGGCCCCGCCACCCGCAGCGGCGACTGACCGCGTCCATCGGGATCAGCGGCACGACCGCATCGAACACGGGCACGGCCGACGCCATCGTCGAGCAGGCCGATCGCAACCTGTACAAGGCCAAGCACTCGGGGCGAAACCGAGTCGTCTGGACCGATTGGCTGACGCCTCCCGCCACCGGCAACATCGCGGCCTGACGCAAGCCCGGCACGGTCCGGACACGAGCACGCCCGCCTCAGTCCGTGCGGCCGATCGTCACCTGCTGCACCTGCCCCGCCGCGACCTTCTCCCACCCGCTGCCCAACTCGCCGACGGGATCGGGCGGGATGATCTCCACCTTCTTCTCGCCGAGCTTGGCCTCTCCCGCGAGCACGCGGGCCTGGAACGCCAGGCACTCCTCGAGCAACTTGGCGAGGATCTGATCCTCGGGCACGTTGGCGACGCGCTCGCCCTGCACGTAGATGATGCCGCGACGATCGCCGGCGAAGACGGCCACGTCGGCCCCCTCGGCCTCGCCCGGGCCGTTCACGATGCAGCCCATCACGGCGACCTTCATGGGCACCGCGACCTCCGCCGCGAGCTTCTTGCGAACCTCCTGCACCAGCGTGAAGAGATCGACCTGGATGCGGCCGCACGTCGGGCAGGCGATCAGGTCGACGCCCTTGCGCGGGCGGAGCCCCAGCGCGTACAGCAGTTCGAGACCGTCCTCCACCTCGTACACGGGATCGCTCGCATAGGAGATGCGGAGCGTGTCGCCCACGCCGTTGACCAGGAGGCCCGAGAGGGCGGCGATGCTGCGGATCGCGCCCGTCTCGCGCGGGCCCGCATGGGTGACGCCCAGATGCAGCGGATGCTCGAAGCGACGCGAGATCTCCGTGTACGCGTCGACCACCAGCGAGGCGTCCATGCTCTTGGCCGAGATGGTGATGTCGCGGAAGTCCTCCTCGTAGAAGATGTCGAGGTACTCCTCGAGCTTGGCGATCATGATGGCCAGCATCGCGCCGTGCTTGTGCTCGCTGAAGACCGTGCCCAGCTCTCGCATCCGCTTCTGCTTGTCCTTGCGCTCGATGATCGAGCCCTCGTTGACGCCCACGCGGATCGGAAGCCCCTTGGCCTTGCACGCGCGGATCACCTCGACCACCTGCGCCTTGTCCTGGATGTTGCCGGGGTTGAGCCGAATCTTGTGGACCCCCGCTTCCACGGCCTCGAGGGCCCTCTGGAAGTGGAAGTGAACGTCGGCGACGATCGGCACCCGCACCTGGGGCAGAATGTGCCGCAACGCCTCCGTGTCCTTCTTCTCCGGCACCGCCACGCGGACGATGTCGGCTCCGGCCGCCGCGAGCTTGTGGATCTCGCGAACGCACGCATCGATGTCGTGGGTGTATCCCGCCGTCATCGTCTGGACGCTGACGGGCGCGGGCGTGGTCGGGCGACCGTCGGCCCCGGGGAGCCCGCCGCCGATCGCCACGCGGCCGACGCGGTCATCCCCCACGATCACCTGACGAGTTGGTCTGCGCGATTGCATGGTGTCGAAGGGTATGAGGCCGGTGGCCGCGGGCGGGGTCTTACACTCCCGCCATGTCGCGATTGCTCGCCTCCCTCGCCCTGCTTGCGGTCATGGCCGCGGACGTGCTCGCCGGCCCGGTGTTCCGCGTCACCCTCGCGCCGACGGTCGAAGGCCCGGTGTCGGGTCGCCTGGTCATCGGGCTCGTCGGCGTCGCGGCCGGGGCTCCCGGTCAGGAAGACCCCAACGACGCGCCCTTCTGGGACAATCCCCAGCCGCTGCTCGGAGCCGACGTGAACGACCTCGCCCCCGGCGCGAGCATCGAACCGGCGACCTTCGACATCGCCAACCTCGCCACACTGGACGCACTCTCGGGAACGTACCGCGTCGCCGCCCGGTTGATCACCACAAGACAGTCGAGTTCGTGGCGCAAGGACCGCGGCAACCTCCAGGGAAAGGCGGTTGAAGTCACCTTCAAGCCCGGCGCCTCGCCGGTGGTCGAACTCTCGCTTGACCGCGTCACCGAAGGCCTCGAGTGGCCCGCCGCCCGGGCGGCGGAACTCGGCGTGTCGCTGGTCGAGGTGAAGTCGAAACTCCTCGCCGAGTTCCACGGACGCGAGGTCGCTCTCCGCGCGGCGGTCGCCCCGCCCGTCAAGCCGCGGGAGGGCGCCAAGCTCGGCGCCATCTACGTCGTGCCGGGATTCGGCGGCAGGCACGTCGACGTCATCCGGGCCGCCTCCGCTCGAGCCGCGTCGACGGGCGTCGAGGCGGAAGTGGCCGCCTCCACCCGGCTGATCATGCTCGACCCCGAAAGCCCGAACGGCCACACCCTCTTCGCCGACTCGGCGAACAACGGCCCGTGGGCGAGAGCGCTGGTCGAAGAGTTGATCCCGGCGATCGAGGCGAAGTTCCCCGATCTTGCGTCACGCCCCGAGGCGAGGATCGTCACCGGCCATTCGAGCGGCGGCTGGTCCTCGCTCTGGCTGACGCTGACGCGTCCCGAAACCTTCGGCGCGTGCTGGTCCACCGCTCCCGATCCCGTGGACTTCCGGCGATTCCAACTGATCGACATCTACGGCCAGAAGTCGGCGTACCAACTCGTCGAGTCGGATGATGCGTTCAACAACCCCCTCCGCGAGAGCAGATTCGCGCCCGTGGACATCGGCGATCGTGGCGAAGTGCGCGTGCAGTTCGGCGGGAGGCCTCGCGTGATCGCCCTGGGCAGCTATCGCGCCGGCGGCCGCTGCGTCATGACGGTCGAACGCGAGGCCAGACAGGAGGACGTCCTGGGCCCCGACAACACCTCCGGCCAGCAATGGGATTCGTGGATGGCCGCCTTCGGGCCCCGCAACCAGCGCGGCAATCCCGCCGCCCTGTTCGATCCCGTGTCAGGCGCCATCGATCGCGCGGTCGCCGAGTCCATGCGGGCATACGACATCTCGGCGCGTCTCGTGGCCGATCCTGCCTCGGTGGGCCGGCTCCTCCGCGACCGCGTCCGACTGGTCGTGGGCGAGGCGGACAGCTTCCACCTCAACGAGGCCGTGCGGCTGCTGAAGACCGAGCTCGATCGCCGTCACCCGCCGCAGGCCCCCGACGTCGAGTTCGGGTCCATCGAACTGGTGCCCGGCGCGGATCACTTCACCGTGCTTCGCAGCGACCGGGTGCGACGGTTCCCTCGCGAGATGCTCCTGCACTTGCAGCGTCACGAGCTTGCGCCGCGAAGCTCGCCCTGAGCGGCGTTCACGCGAGCGACATCGATCACCAGCACGTCGGGCCCTTCCGTCGCGACCACCCGGCGGAACGGGGCGTCGTACAGGCGACCGAGCGTCTCGCCATCAAGCATGTCCGTCGCCGCTCCCGCGCCGACCACGCGGCCCGACGCGCCGATCAGCACGGCGTGCGTCGCGAACGCGCCGGCCAACGCAAGATCATGCACCACCGCGACGACCGTCGCGCCGCGGGACGCGAGGCCCGCGAGAAGCCCCATGGTGGCCACCGCGTGCCGCGGATCCATCGACGCTACCGGCTCGTCGGCGAGCAGCACCGAGCCGGAAAGGTCGCCGTCGCCTAACTGCACCATCGCACGAGCGACCAGCCCCCGCTGCTGCTGGCCCGCGCTCAGCGACGCGAACGCGGCATGCGCGAACGGGGCGAGTCCGACCCGTTCGAGGACCCCATGCACGTCCGAAACTCGGCCGCGAACGTCGGCCATGGCGACCATCTCGGCGAGCGAGAAGGCGAAGATCGCCTCACTCCGCTGAGGGATGTAGGCGAGCCGCCGTGCTCGCTCGGCGGGCCGCAAGTCATGGACGCGTTGCTCGCCCAGCAGCACCCGACCTCGCACCGGCGTCAGCACGCCCATCAGCGTGCGAAGCAGGGTCGACTTCCCAGCCCCGTTGGGGCCCAGCACGACCGTGAGCGTTCCGGTCGCGAAGGCGTGCGTCACCCCCTCGAGCACGAGGCGGCCCGGCTGGTGCGACACGCACAGGTCGATGGCCCGGAGCATCGATCAAGGGTAGACCGCGACCGCCTCGACTCATGCCGGTCGGGAGGGGCCGCCGACGCCTCCGAGGCGTATCCTTGACGCTCGCACCCGGACAACCACCACCCATGAGCACCCCCTCCGACTCGATGAACGCCCCCGCCGCCATCACCACTGTCGCCGTGACCGGCGCCACCGGCTTCGTCGGCCGAGCGATCGTGACCGAACTGGTCGCCAAGGGCTACTCGGTGCGCGCGTTGGTTCGCGATCGCGAGAAGGCACGCCGCACCCTCCCCTCGCTGGGCGCTTCGGGCAAGGTCCAGCTGGTCGTCGGCGATGTGCTCGACGCCTCGAAGGTGGCTGAACTCGTCAAGGGTGCGCAGGCGTGCATCAATCTCGTGGGCATCATCCGCGAGACGCGTCACGTCGCCACCGGCGCTGCGGTGACCTTCCGCAAGTCGCACGTCGAGGCGACCCGCGCGCTGGTGCTGGCGTGCGAGGCGGCGGGCGTGCGCCGATACCTTCAGATGTCCGCCCTGGGCGTGACGCCCAACGGCGTGTGCGACTACCAGAAAACCAAGTTCGAGGCCGAGACCATCGTGCGGATGTCGACGCTCGACTGGACGATCTTCCGTCCGGGCCTGATCCACGGCAAGGACGGCGAGTTCGTGCAGCTCATGACGAGCATCCTCCGCCGCCAGCAGCCACCCTACCTCTTCGCGCCGTACTTCCAGCGGGGCGTCGAGGACAAGCGGGTGCCGTTGGGCGGCGTCACCTACGTCGACCCCAAGGTCCAGCCCGTCGCCGTCGAGGATGTCGCCGCGGCGTTCGTCTCGAGCCTGCCCAACGCCGCGACCGTCGGCGAGGTCTACAACCTGGTCGGCTCCGAAACGCTCGACTGGCCTTCCATGCTCGGCTTCATGCGGGACGCCATCCACGCCGACTCCATCCATCCCTTCGGCATCCCGGCCGAACTCGCCGCGACGGCCGCCACGGTCGCCGGCCGCCTGGGCCTGGGCGACGCCGTGCCCTTCGACGCGGGGATGGCCCGCATGGGCGCACAGGACGCCACGGCCTCGCTCGACAAGGTTCGCGCCGAGTTGCACCTGTCGCCCAAGGGGTTCCGCGAGTCGTTCAAGGCCTACGCAGGGTCGCTCTGAACGATCGCTCGCGAGTCGGCTTGCGGCCGGTTCCCGCGCGCCGTCACTCCACGTCGAGATTCGCGAGATACTGGTCCAGTGCGGCTCTGGCGGCGACGAGATCCTTCTCGGCCTGCTGCTGCTCCTCGCCCATCGCGTCGATCCGCGTCTCCTGCTCGGTGAGCTTGGTCATGTACTTGGCGTAGAGGGGGCTGGCCCGATCGATGCTCGCCATGTTCTGGCGCAGGCGATCCTGATCGTTGCCGATCCCCTGACGCTCGGCGGCAAGGCGTGCCAATCGCTCCTCGACGGCGCGGATGGCCGCGGACAACTGCCCTGCACGACGCACGGCCTCGACCACCTGCTCGGAGACGGCCGCTCCCTGCTTGCGGTAGGCCAGCAGCGACTCGATGTCGGCGGTGACGACCTCGAGTTGCTGCCACATCGTCCGTTCCTGCACCACCTTGAGCTCGGCGGCCTTGCCGGCCTCGAGATCGATCGCGAAGCGGTGCTGCGAGTCGGTGGTCTCGTAGGGCTTCGCGGGCTGCTTGAGCGTCCACGAGGGGTCCCGGGGCGACTCGACGATCAGGGTGCGGCCGTGCTTGGCATCCTTGTTGGTGAAGCGATGAACGGAGGTGCTCGTGGCGAGCGAGGTCATCTCCAGCATGCCCCGGGTGATGCGCAGCTTCTGCACCTGCGCCGCCTGGCTGGATTCGACGCGACCGTCGACCTCGAGATCGACGCTGTAGGCGAGCAGCCGCTTGTCGCCCGCGGGCACGTGGCCGATCTGGGCGTCGCCCGCGTAGGTGCCGCCGTCATAGACGGCGATGGGGCCGGGCAGCAACTCGATGCCCGCGTCGTTGAGGAGTTCAACGCCGTGCATCGGGTGGCTCGAACCCGAGCCGACGGTGAAGATGCTCACGCGACGACCAGACATGGGCGAGCCGATGATCGGCAGCATCGCCGAACGCTGGCGTTCGACGGTGACGGGGTGATCGAGTCGGAACTCGAAGATCTCGCCTGTGTCGGCGGCCGTGGCCTGCGGGGCCGCGCCATACTCGATCATCTCCCCGGCGGAGAACATCGCCTGCGGCCTGCCTGGCGAGCCAGGAACCCCCTCGACAGCCATGGGGGCCGCCATGGCGTCGGCCACCTCCATGCGATTGCGAACGGCCTTTCCGAGCGAGGCTCCGCTCCGTGCCACGGCCCCACCCGCCCCGGCCTCGGGCGCCCCGGCCTTGTCACCGCCGGTGCCCCCCTCGAAGATGCGTGGCGACGCTCCCTGCACGGTGGGCACCGGGAGCAGCGGTCTTGCCGCGTACAGGGGCTGGTAGAGATCCATGCGGAAGCCCACGGGCTGCCCCGACACCAACGCCAAATCGACGTCGGTCCAGTCCTCATCCGTGGTGTTCTCCACGATGGCCCACCCCTGCATCGAGAGCTTGCTGTTCAGGCGTTCCTTCGACGAGGCGTCGCCCTCGCGCTGGCCCTGCTCGGTCTCGGGGAGGATGAGCCGGTAGCTGGCCTTCCACACCGGGGTTTCCTGCACGTAGCCGACGACGACCTCCCGCCTGCCCTCGCCGTTGAAGGTCACGTCGACGGCCTTGCTGCGGTCGGCCCGGTGCTCCGCCACGGCGCCGAGCGCCCGCTGCAGCTCCTTGGCGAGGTCGGCGTCGAGGATGTCGATGTTCGTGGCCTGCGACAGATTGAGCGACTTGATGCCCTTCTCGGTGAGGATGTTCACGAAGGGCACGGGGATAGGCGTGGTGGCGGAGCCCGTGGCCTGCGGGCGGGTCTCGCCGCCGATGATGGTGCCGCTGAAGGTGCCGTCGGCGGTCGTGATCGAAACGGGCGCGCCGCGGAGGCGTCCGAGGATGACGCTCAGGGAAGGTTCGTCGGCGATGTTGATGCCGAAACTCGCGAGCCGCTTGGTGAGCGGATCGCGCGAGGCGTAGCTGACGCCCCCGACCCGTCCCTTGCCCGACAGGTCGAGGACGATCATGGACTTGAGCAGGTCGTTGATCTGATCGGTGTCGAAGCGAAGCTGCACGGTCGTGGAACCCTCGACCTCGCCGCGACGCTGGAAGGAACCCACGCCCGAGCGGTAGAGCGTGATGGTGCGGATGGGGAGTTGGCTGGGCTTGACC
Source organism: uncultured Phycisphaerales bacterium (assembly GCA_903929885.1). Classification (GTDB taxonomy): domain Bacteria; phylum Planctomycetota; class Phycisphaerae; order Phycisphaerales; family UBA1924; genus UBA2402. Next base: position 18,821 of record CAIYWI010000036.1, on the reverse strand, counting down.
TCGCCCGCCGCCGCGGCGGGGGCCAGCGGGGCCGCGACGGCCAGCGACGAGGGGAGCGCCCCTCCGGTGATGACCGCGAGAACGACGAGAGCGGATGCGCGGGTAAAGGCACACATGGGCGGGAACTCCCCTGAGGTTCGTGCGTCACAGCCGACGCCGGGCATGGTCGGACGGCGCGTTGCCGTCCAGTATCGACCCGGTTGTACTCGGCGCATGAAATGCGGTTCTCGCGTGTTGCGCAGCCGTGACCAAGCGAGGCATCGGCCCTCGAAGCGACTCGGGGCCGCGACCTCCGCGGATGCCGATGCGAACCGCTGCGTACGATTCCTCCGGCACGATCCGCCCACGGAAGGGCGGAGCGTCGAGCACGATGTCCGACCGGCAACCGCCGCCGATCCCCTTTGGAGCACGATCGATGAACATCCAGACTCTCATGCGTTCCACCTTGCTTGTCGCGTGCGTCTGCACGACGGGCGCCATCGCCCAGACCGCGGCCCAGCCCCCCGCGACGCCGCCGGCATCCAGTCCTGTCACCGGCGAACCGGCCAAGCAGGAAGCCCCGAAGACCGACGCCAAGCCCGAGACTCCCAAGACCGATGCGCCCGCCAAGGCCGAACCCGCGAAGGAGCCGCTCGTGTACATCCACATGAAGACATCGATGGGCGACATCTACATGGAACTCAACGGCGAGAAGGCCCCCATCAGCACCGAGAACTTCTGCCGCTACGTCGACAAGGGGTTCTACGAGGGCACCATCTTCCACCGCGTGATCAACGGGTTCATGATCCAGGGCGGCGGCCTCACCGCCGACCTCAAGCAGAAGGCCGGCGATCCCCCGATCAAGAATGAGTGGCAGAACGGCCTCAAGAACGTCCGCGGCTCGGTGGCGATGGCCCGCACCAACGTCGCCGACAGCGCCACCTCCCAGTTCTTCATCAACGTCGTGGACAACGGCTTCCTCGATCAACCCCGCGACGGCGCCGCCTATGCCGTCTTCGGCAAGGTCATCGGCGGCATGGACGTGGTCGACAAGATCCGCGCCGTCCGCACCGGCGCGGGCGACGTGCCCGCCACCCCCGTCGTGATCGAGAAGGTCAGCCGCATCTCCAAGGCCGAGGCCGACAAGGCCGCCGCTCCCGCCGCGGCACCGACCGCTCCGACGGCTCCCGCCGCCAAGTGAGCCGGCCTCCGTCCGATCGACGCTTCCATCACCCCTTCGACTTCGACCCCCGTCGCCCAGCGACGGGGGTTTTTTGTCGGTCCGCCCGCGGCTACCATCGACCCGCCTCGCACTCTCAATCAGGAATCACCCATGAAGATCCTCATGAAGACGTCCAAGGGCGACATCCACCTCGAACTGGACGAGAAAGCCTCGCCCGTCAGCGTCGCCAACTTCTGCACCTACGCGGCGGAAGGACACTACGACGGCACGATCTTCCACCGAGTCATCCCGGGCTTCATGATCCAGGGCGGCGGCTTCACGCCCGACATGCGCCAGAAGACCGCCAAGCAGCCCATCCGCAACGAGTGGCGCAACGGCCTGAAGAACAAGCGGGGAGCCATCGCCATGGCGCGACTCGGGGGCAATCCCGACTCGGCGACCTGCCAGTTCTTCATCAACGTGAAGGACAACGCCTTCCTCGACCAGGCACAACCCGACGGCGCGGCCTACGCCGTCTTCGGACATGTGACGTCCGGCATGGAGGTCGTCGACGCCATCGTCGCGGTCGCGACCAAGTCGCACGGACACCACGGCGACGTGCCGGTCGAACCGATCGTCATCGAGAAGATCTCGCAGATCCCGGGCTGAGTCGGAGCCCGTTCCCTCCCGCTTGCGCCGCCGCTCACTTGGGCTCGGCCGCCTTGCGCCGCTGCTCGACCATGCGCTGCATGGTCGCCCGCAGCGACTTGGCCTGCGCCGCTGCGCCCGGCTGCGACGTCAGGTCGAGGGAAATGGCCTGGAACCAGCGATCATGATCGAAGGAGAAGCGCATCTCCTCGGTGAGGCGTCGTTCCATGTCGGGCAGGTGGCCGGCCCCGTAGAAGATCGCGATCGACTTGACGCCAGGCTCGCGCTCGAGCACGCTCGCCAAGTCGTCGAAGACCGCGGCATTGCGGTCGACGATGATGACCTTCGTCATCTTGTCGAGTCCGCCCGCCCCCGCCTGCCCCTCGAGCATCGCGTCGGCGTTCGCCAGCGTCTCCACCAGCATCACCTTCACGCTCATCGCCATCGGCGGGCTGGCCTTGATGAAGCCCAGGAGCACCGACACGAAGCGGCTGGTCAGCGACGTGCCGTCGAGCAGGCTGAACAGGGCGTCGGCCGACGCGCCCGACGCGGCGAGCCGCTCCTGCACCTGATCGATGCTCATGTCGCTGTTGCGCCACGACGGACGCGCGGAGTCGATCGCCTCGAGTTGGAACTTGAGTCCCAGGGCAGACGCCAGCTGCGACTGAATGCCCTGGCCGGAGGCTGCCTTCTCCCGACGGCTCAGGGGCTTTTGGGCGGAAAACCGCAGGTCGGCCGCGTGTCCTTCGCCGCCCTCCGCGCCGTCCGATCCGAGACTGACGACGTCGAAGGTCGCGATGGGCGACCCGTCGGTGCGATAGGCCTGATCGCGGCCCCAGCCGTCGGTCGCGGCGGCGGCGGCGAGCCGAGCCGCCGACCCCAGCAGTTCGCTCCGCATGGCGTCGAGCGTCTCGGGATAGGCCCCGTGCTTCTGCCGGTGTCGCTCGATCAGCACGGCGAGAAGCCGCTGACGCGACGACGTGAGCTTGGCCCTCGTCGCGTCGTCGGCCGCGTCGTTGCCGATGCCGGCGGGCTTGACGCCCTCGAAGAGGACCAGGTCCTGAGCGTCGAGGAACTCCTGGAGTTGGCGGTAATACCCCGCGTCGCCGATGTGCACCGCGCCGACGAGATGGACGACCGGCCCGCCCTCCTTGGGCGAACGGAAGGTGCGTGAGCCGATCTCGAGCACGAGCCGCCTGCCCTCGTCGCTCTCCACCACCCGTGCGTAGCGAGACCAGGCGTCCTGTGCCGAGGCGACGGCGTGGAAGCAGTTCACCGCGACCCACGCCACGACGACGGAACGGATGATTCGCAGCATCCTCAAGGATAGGAAGCGGCTGCGGCCGGCCCTTGGCGGGCGAACCGATACCATGACCGACGTCGACGATGGCCCTGACGTTCATCGACAACCCCGACTTCCGCGTCGCGCCCGAGGCGGCGGCGACATTGGCTCGAGTCGGCGAAGGCGAACGCGCCGCCAGGCGGCTGTTGATCCTGTCGGGGTATCACTCGCCGGCCGTGCCCGGCCTCACGCTGGCCCGATTGCTGCGCCGATTCAACGCGGCGTTCGCCGATCGGACGCTGGTGGTGAGCTATCCCTTCGCCACGACGGTCGAAGCGGCCGCCGACGTCGCCGCCGCCGCCCTTCGACGCGGCGGCTGGGCCGACGAGCCGCTCGACGTGGCGGGCATCTCGATGGGCGGCATCGTGGCCCGTCATCTCGCGGCCCGCGGCGAGGCGCGAATCGAGCGCCTCTTCACGCTCGCCTCGCCCCACCGCGGCGCGCTCATCACACGGCACGTCCGTCCCGACGCGGGTGCGATCCAGCTCTCGCCGGGCTCGACGCTTCTTGCGGGGCTCGACGCCTCGCTGCCGGGCTCGATCGGCGAACTGACCTGCTACGCGCTGCTGCGAGACTGGATGGTGGGCGCGACCAACACGGCGCCGCCGGGCACGACGCCGCTGTGGCTCGACGTCGATCGCTGGTACGCGCGGCCCATCAGCCACTTCTCGATCACGTCGGATCGACGCATCGTCGCGGATCTGGCCCTCCGCCTTCGGGGCCTGACGCCCTGGTCGCGGATCGGCGCGCCGCCGCCCCGCGACTGACACGCGTCACTTGCCCTCGAACCAGCTCCTGCCGGCGTGCGCATCGACGCGGAGGGGCACGCGAAGGTCCATCGCCCGCTCCATGCCTTCGACCACTTCCCGCATCGCGTCCTGCGCGGCGTCGACGGGGGTCTCGAAGACGAGTTCGTCATGCACCTGGAGCAGCATGCGGGTGCCGAAGAGGGCGTCGCCCTGGCGGGCCTCGCGAATGCGCCGGTGCAGTCGCACCATCGCGAGCTTGATGAGGTCGGCCGCGCTCCCCTGCACCACGCTGTTGATCGCCAGTCGCTCCGCCAGCGCCCGCTTGGCCGGATTGGACGACTGCACGTCGGGGATCAGCCGGCGACGCTTGAGCATCGTGTCGACATATCCCTTCGACCGGGCCATCTCGACGCACTCCTGCAGGAACGTCGTGATGCCGCTGAAGCGACGCTTGTACCCGTCGATGATCGCCGCCGCCTGCTCCTGATGCACCTTCAGGCGCCTGGCGAGCCCGAAGGGCGTGATGCCGTAGACGATGCCGAAGTTCACCATCTTCGCGCCGCTCCGCTGCTCGCGGGTCACCTCCGACGCGGCCACCCCGTGGATCTCCGCGGCGACGGCGGTGTGGATGTCCTCGTCGCGCCGGAAGGCCTCGATGAGCGCGGGGTCCTGCGACAGGTGCGCGAGGAGCCGCAACTCCACCTGCGAATAGTCGGCCGTGATGAGCACGTGGCCCGGCTCGGCGACGAACGCCCGGCGGATGTCGCGCCCGACGTCGGTGCGGATCGGGATGTTCTGCAGGTTCGGATCGCTCGAGGCCAGGCGTCCCGTCGCGGTCACGGTCTGGCTGAAGCTCGTGTGCACCCGGCCCGTGATCGGGTTGATCGCCTCTCGCAACGCGACGAGGTAGGTCGACACGAGCTTGGTGAGCTGGCGATACTCGAGAACGAGCCGCGGAATGGGCGTCGAGCCCCCCTCGTCCTCGGCCAGGTCCTCGAGCACCTCCGCGTCGGTGGAGAATCCGGTCTTGGTGCGTTTCGCGGAACGCAGCCCCAGACCCGGCGGCTCGTCCTCGGGCCTGTTGAAGAGCACCGACGCCAGCTGCCGCGGGCTGTCGGGATCGAACTCGCGACCGACGCTCGCCATCGCCTCGGAGACGAGCTGCGCCCGAAGCGCCTCGATGCGACCGACCAGCCGCTCTCTCTGACGGTCCAACTCCTCGCCGTCGACCTTGACGCCGACGTACTCGAGGTCGGCCAGCACCTCCACCAGCGGCAGTTCGACGTCATGGAGCAGCGCCCGCATCCCCAACGACTCGATCTCCGGCTGCATCGCCCCGCGCAGGCGGAGCGCCACGTCGGCGTCCTCCGCGGCGTACTGGGTGGCCTGATCCACCGGCACCGTGTCGAAGGTCCGCATCTGCTTGCCCGAGCCCACCAACTGCGACAGCGAGATGTTGCTCCGACCCAGCAACGCAAGGGCGAGCGCGTCGAGCGAGTGCGATGAACGCGACGCGTCGATGAGATAGCTGGCGACCATGCTGTCGAAGCCGCCGGGCGAGCACAGTCCGCGGAGCGTCACGCCCGCGGCACGCAGGATGTTGATGTCGAACTTGAGATTGTGCCCGCACTTGGGCACCGCCGCGTCCTCCAGCACCGGCCGCAAGGCGTCGATCACGACAGCCTGCGTCAGGTGAGACTCGGGCGAGGGGGACCGGACCGGGATGTACCAGCCCGAGCCGGCCTCGATGCTCAGGCTGATGCCGCAAAGCTTCGCGAGGTGAGGCGAGAGCGCGGTGGTCTCGGTGTCGATCGAGAGGCACGCGGCCCCGCCGAGGCGCGTCGCCAGCGAGGCGAGGGCCGCGACATCCGCGATGCACTCGTAACGCCCGTCCTGGGCCGCGATGATCGGCGGCGTCGAGGCGGCCGATTGGTCGAACAGGCCGCCGACCATCGGATCGGGCCCGGCCGGTCGTCGCTTGACCGGAGCGGACGTCGCCGCCCCCGCGATCGACGACGACATCGGGGATGTCGCCCCCGTCAGGGCCCGAACCTCCTCCTGATACCGGTTGAATCCCAACTCCTTGAGCACCGGCAGCAGCCGGTCGAGTTGGAGCGACGCAACCCTCGCCGCGTCGAGATCGAACTCGACGTGAACGTCGCGTCGGAGCGTCACCAGCCGCCTGGCCAGCGGAATGATGTCCGCGGCGGCGAGGATCTTGGGGCCCAGCTTGGTCTTGATCTCCCCCGCGCGGCGCAGCACTTCGTCGGCCGAGCCGTACTCGCGGATGAGCTTGGCGGCGGTCTTCTCCCCCACGCCCTCGACGCCCGGCACGTTGTCGGAGGCGTCGCCCATCAGCGTGAGCATGTCGACCACCTGCTCGGGCCGCAATCCGGTCTCGGCTTCGAGGGTGGCCTGCGAGAAGGGCGTGTCGGTGTGCACGTCGAAGAGCTGCACGCGCTCGCCGTCGAGCAGTTGCTTGAGGTCCTTGTCCTTCGAGACCAGCCGCACCTTGAGATCGGGGTGCGAGGCCTTCAGGCGCTCGACGAGCGTGGCCATCACGTCGTCGGCCTCGAAGCCCGGCGAGGCGACGATGGGCACGCCGACGGCCCGCAGCATCGCGAGGCAGCGATCGACCTGCGGAGCGAGGTCCTCGGGCGGGGCGTCGCGATGGGCCTTGTACTCCGGGTAGATCTGCGATCGAAAGGTGCCCTTGTCGCCGCCGACGTCGAGCGCGACGGCGACGTAATCGGGCCGACCGCCGGCGGCGGCGATGTTCGTCCCCTCGGCCTTGAGCAGCTTGAGCAGCATGCCCACGAACCCGAAGGACATGTTGGTGGGCTCCTTGGTGACCGGACTGGTCATCGCCGAGCGGATGGCGTGATAGCAGCGGAAGAACGCCGCGTAACCGTCGATGATGTAAAGGGTCGCCATGGGTGCTCAGGCGGTGGGCGGCGAGCGGAAGGGGATGGGCGTGCCGGAGGCGTCGACCGACACCATCGTCAGGTGGGCCTCGGTGACGGCCACGTGACGCTCGGTGTCGAATCGCTCGGCCTCGACCTCGATGCGGACGGTGACGCTCTTGGTGCCCAGTCGCGTCGTGGTGGCGAACAAGTTGACGACGTCGCCCACCTGCACCGGCGCCTTGAACTCGACGCGGTCGATGGCCGCCGTGACCCAGCGGTGAACGCCGTGGCGGCGTGCCTCGACGAAGCCCGCCTGGTCGATGTAGCTGAGAATGACGCCCCCGAAGATGGTGCCGTACTGGTTCGTGTCCTCGGGCATCGTCACCACGCGGAGGGCCAGCCGCCGGTCGTCGGGTTGGGGAGCGTCGGGCATTGATGGAGCGTACGGGCGTACGGACGGGCCGGGAGGGGCTTCCCTATCCTTCCGCATGGCCCAATCCCATCCAGACGCCCGGTCCGATGACGCCGCCTGCTGCTCCGACGAGTCGTGCTGCGACACCTCCGGGTCGGCCGCGGCCGGCTCGGGATGCTGCAAGGGCGAGAACGCCGGCTCCTGCTGCGGCGGAGCGGCCTCCAAGCCCCTGAGCCCGATGACGGTCGAGGAACTCGAAGCGCTCCCGACCCTCCAGCTCATCGCACGCTACCGCCGCGGCATCGAGAATTTCGATCGTCGCGTCTTCGAACTGACCGAACGCGACATCGACATGGGATTCCTGCCCGATGCGGGCGTGGGCCTGTGGCCGGTCCGCGTGCTCGTCGGCCACTGCGCCGATGCCGATCTGGCTTCCGTGCACCGCATGCGTCGCGCCGCGGCCGAGGACAATCCGCTCCTGTCGGTCTGGGACGAGGATGCCTTCGTCGAACGCAACCTCTACGGCAACGCCCACGAGGGCTACGCCGACACGGCCGAAGGCGACCGGGCGCGAGTGATGCAGGCCTTGGGCGGCCACATGGCCGTGATCCACACCACTCGCCAGTGGGCCGGCCAGTGGCTGCTCACCCTCTCCGACGCCGATTTGGCCCGCGAAGCCATGCACCCCCAGAAGGGCGCGGTGTCGATCCGCCGCATGATCGCATCGTCCACGTGGCACCTCGAGCACCACGCGAAGTTCCTCACCCGCAAGCTCGACCGCATGCTCGGGCCCGCGCAACCGGCGCCGGCCCGCAAGGGCGGGTGCTCGAGCGGCTGTGGCTGCGGTTGAGGCGCCTCCGCCGATGCGTTTCGTGCACCGTCGCCAACTCGGTCGTTGCGCCTTCACGCTCATCGAGCTGCTGGTGGTGATCGCCATCATCGCGCTCTTGATCGCGCTGGTGCTTCCGGCCGTGGGCAAGGCCCGAGCCATGGGGCGGGCCACCAAGTGCCTCTCCAATGTTCGCCAGCAAGGGCTCGCGGTGATGTCCTATGCCATGGACTTCCGCGATGCACTGCCGCCCAAGCTCCTGTGGCTCACCCGAGCGAGTCCCACCGGCGACATCGATTCAGGCGCACGGCAGATCAACTCCATTCTCGCCGCACACGAGGGCACGACCTTTCTCGCTCGTGCGGCCAATCACCCCCAACCCACCGGCGCATGGCGATGCCCGGATCTGCCCTTCGACCAGGACGACTTCCGGGCCTGGACCCACGACGGCATCCTTCACCACGCTCCCAATGCGTGGGCCTTCAACACCGTCTATCAGGACGAGACTCGCGGCACGCTCCGCCTGCTCTCCGACAGCCTGCCACCGTGGGACCGCCGATACGGCCTGCCGGCATGGCGACGGCTCGACGCCATCGTCCGCACCGACCGAATCGTCTCGCTCATGGACAACGTGTCCGCGATGGTCCCCTCACACGGCCACGCCGACGCGAGGACGGACTACCAGTTCGGCTGTCAGGTCGTGCGAGACGACAACGAGTGCGGCACCCAGAAGGTCGGCTCGCATGACTCCCTTCGCCTCCGCAACGCGGTCTTTTTCGATGGGCATGCATCATCGCTGCCGTCGACCGACGCGTATTGGATGGATGTCCCCCGCTCCTACCGCGGCCCCACGGATTCGGGCGCGACATGGATGCTGCACCCGCGCGAGGTCGATCACCTGCTCTGGTTCGTCGACCCGCAGGACTTCACCGAGGATTGAACCGATGCTCGCTCCCCAGTTTCTCCGCTCGAAGTTCGAAGCCGCCCTCCCCTACGCCGACTACGTCGCCTCGGGCACGCCCGATCAGCAGGCGATGTGGAAGGCCACGCACTCGCGCGTGTCCCTGTCGGCGAGCCAGCGCACGCTCGTCGCTTCGTTCAATCGCCGCGTGAACGTGCTCGTCTCCTCGGGATTGTGGTGCGGCGATTGCGCCCACCAGTGCCCGATGCTCGCCAAGATCGAGGAAGCACACCCCGCCAAGGCGGGCAGCGACGCCTCGCCGGGCATCCGGCTCCGATTCCTCAATCGCGACGCCCATCTCGATCTGGCCGACCAGGTGAAGATCTGCGGCGGCCATCGCGTGCCCACCGTCATCTTCTTTTCGGAAGACTTCGAGTTCGTCTCGCTGCTGGGCGACAAGACGCTCTCACGCCTTCGCGCCAAGGCCGCGAAGGCCCTGGGCGCCTCGTGCCCGCTGCCCGGAGCGGAACTGCCCGCCGACGAACTCGCCTCCACGCTGCAGGAGTGGATCGACGAGCACGAACGGGTGCACCTCACGCTGCGACTGAGCACCCGGCTCCGCACCCTCCACGGCGATTGACTCGCGAGCACGGCATCGCCCCGTCCGGTAACGCTCCCCGCATGTCGCACGCGGAATAATCGTTCGTCGCCACGCCTCATAACCACCCGCTTTTGCGCGCAAACCTTGACGACCGCGAGGTTTCGGAGCACAATGGGAACCGTCGGCCGTGCGACGTCGAAGGATGTCGTGTCACGGTTTTTCGAGCGGCGTGTCAGTGTGGCGCACCGCGACGAGAGACGAGACTGCCCCTGTTTCCAACCGCCGGGGCGGTCCCGAAAGGGATCAGAGAGAGGAGATCAAGATGAAGATCGTTTCCGTGCTTGCGCTCGCGGCACTCGCCAACGCCGCATCCGCCAACATCGTCGCCACGCCCGCCCCGCTCGATTCCGAGCCGGGCTTCGCCGGTCGCGCCGTCGTGTATTCGGCCATCGGCGGCCCCTATTCGGCCTTCCCGGCCGCCCCGGGCAGCCTCGGTTTCGATGACTACGCCTCGACGATGACGGCCCCGGTCGAGACGCTCCAGTCGATGCGATTCGTCGGCGGCGTCACCAACGCCGGCGAGGCGCTCCGCTTCGACATCTACAGCGTCTCCGCCGTGCTGGTGAACAGCTTCGAGCTCGCGCTGCCTCAGGGCGGCAACTTCATCTGGACCATCACCGGCATCAATGTCGACATCCCCAAGGATGGCGTCATGCAGATTTCGGCCGTCAACGGTGGCTCCGGCCGCTGGTTCCTGGCGGCCGGCGCGCCGACCATCGGCACGCAGAGCTCGACCTTCGGCGGCGCCAATGGCGGCGCCCTCAGCCACCGCTTCGAGTTCACCACCCCCACCCCGGGCGCCCTCGCGCTGCTCGGCCTGGGTGGCCTCGCCGCCGCTCGTCGTCGCCGCGCCTGAGCCCGCGAACGGCTCGGTCCGCAGCATCGTTCATACACCACGTTGTGTCTCAAAAGCCCGATGCCCACAGGCATCGGGCTTTTTTCTGCCTCCGTCACGGCCCCATACGCTGGGCCATGCGATCCACACTCTTGACCGGGATGGCGATGGCGCTGGTGACGATGCCTGCCGCGGGCATCGAACCTGAGCGTGTTCGAGTGTCCGCCTCCGACGGCACCAGCATCGAGTACCTGCTCCATGTCCCGGCGAATGTCGGTCCGGACGCGGAGAGTCTGCTCGTGCTCCCCCCGGGCGACGAGAACGAAGCGATGGTCCGCGAGGCGCTCGACCGGTACTGGAGCAAGGAGGCCGCCGCCCGCGGGTGGCTGCTGGCCGCCCCCATCTCCCCGGCCGGCGCGTCGTACTTCGCCTCGAGGCCCGACGCCGCGTGGGCGGTGGCCGACGACGTGGCCCGGCGCCACCGAATCAGGGGCGGGAGGCATCACCTCGCGGGCGTCAGCAACGGCGGGAGCGATGCGCTCACCGTGGGGCTGCTCTCGCCCGGGCGGTTCCGCTCGATCGTGGTGCTGCCCGGCCTGCTCGCAAGCGACATCGCAGACACCGATCTCGCCAAGGCCAAGGGGTTGGGCGTGCGACTGCTCGTCGGCGAACATGATGCGGCGTGGAAGCCAGGCGTGGAGCGTGCCGCCGAACGACTCTCACGAGCGGGCATCGCCGCAAAGGTCGAGGTGGTCCGAGGCGCGGGCCACGTGCTCTCGACGCCCCCCTCCGCCCTGTTCGACCTGATCGCTCGCACCGCTTCGGGAGCCGCTCCGATGAACGACACCAAGGACGTTTCGAGCATTCGACGCGACGTCGACGCCGTGCTGACCGACTTCCACGACGCGGCGTCGAAGGCGGACATGGCCCGCTACTTCTCGCACTTCTCGACCGACTTCGTCTTCTTCGGCACCGACGCATCGGAGCGATGGCCGCTCGAGCAGTTCCGCGCCTTCTGCGAGCCGATCTTCGCCAAGGGCCGGGGCTGGACCTATTCGATGCTCGAGCGGAACATCTTCGTGTCGCCCTCCGCCGACTCGGCATGGTTCGACGAGCGGCTCGCCAACGAGAAGTACGGCGAGTGTCGCGGCACGGGCGTGCTTGTCCGTCACGGCGATCGGTGGACGCTCGCCCAGTATCACCTCGTGATTCCGGTGCCCAACGAGTTCGCCCTCGAGGTGGTCGAGGCCGCCAAGCGGCTCAAGACGATCCAGCCGCCGGCGGAGTCGATCAAGTGATCCACGCCCAGGGCGCCGACCGCCCCGCTCGCGCGATGCTCGGCGTGCTGCTCGTCACCACGGCGAGCGTGAGTTTCGGGTTCATGCCCCTGCTTCAGCGCTGGGTGACGGGATCGGATCCGGACGTTTCGACGGCGATGATGCTGATGCTGCGGTTCTCGCTGGCATCGGCGACGCTGCTGGCGATCATCCTGTGGCGTCGCATGCCCCTGCCGCGCGGCAAGACGCTGTGGTGCTACGTGGCCATGGGCGCGGTCGGCTACTTCGGCGAGGCCTACTGCTACTTCGGCGCGTTGCTGTTCCTTCCGGGCGGGCTGGTGTCCCTGCTGCTGTACACCTACCCCGCGTTCGTGACGCTGGCGTCGTGGTGGTTGCTGGGCACGCGGCCGACGCCTCGCACCACCGTCGCCTTGGCCATCGGCACGTCGGGCATGGCGCTGACGATCCTGCCGACGATCAACGCGGCGCACGGCGAGGGGACGGGACGCTGGGCCGGGCTCGCCCTGGGCATCGGCACGGCGGTGATCTACGCGGGCTACGTGCTCGCCGGCGGCGCGATGGCGAAACGCTGGGAGGGCCCGCTGCAGGGCGCGTTCGTGATCATGGCCTCGGCCGCGGCGATGTTCGCGGGCGTGGCGTTGGCCTCGGGCGACCCGCTGCCCTCGAACGCGGTCGCCTGGACCGGCATCGCCGGGCTGGCCCTGCTGTGCAGCGTGGTGGCCATCACGTGCCTGCTGGGCGGCTTGGCCATCCTCGGGCCCGTCCGCACCAGCGCCCTCTCGCTGGTGGAACCTCTGGCCACGGTGCTGGTGGGCGCTGCGCTGCTCGGCGAGCGGATCGGATGGCTGACCGGCGCGGGCGGCATGCTCATCCTCGGCGGCGCGGCGCTGAGCATCGAGCCCGCGGCGGCCCCCACGACCAAGCACGCGTCGGATCGCTCCTAACATTCGCCCTTCGCCCGGCCCCCGCCGCGCGAGATCCGCATGGCTCCGGACGACAACTCCGGGGCTTGGAGACCAGCGCTCGTGTGGAAGTGGATTCTCTTCATCGTGCTCCTGCTGGCCGGCTCGTGCGTGGGCACGGGGTACTGGCTGCAGTCGAGCGGCAAGCTCAAGGAACTCCAGGAGCAGTACCAGCCCGGCGCGCAGGCCGCGAAGGTGCGCCTCGCGACGGTGGCCCGGGGCGATCTCGTTCGCACGGTCTCCGCGCCCGGACAGGTCGAGCCCAAGACCAAGGTCGAGATCTCGGCGCAGGTCTCGGCCCGCATCATCGCGTTGCCCTTTCGCGAGGGACAGGCGGTCCGCAAGGATGACGTGATCGTGCGTCTCGACGGCCGCGACCTGGCCGCCCTGCTCGATAGCGCCAAGGCCCAGCTCAAGAGCGAGGAGGCCCGGCTCGAGGGCGCCAGGGCGACGCTCGCCAATCTGCAGGTCGAATACAACCGACTCAAGGAACTGCACGCCACCAAGGACGTCGCCAAGTCCGCGCTCGACGCGGCGGAGACGGACTTCAAGCGCGGCCAGAGCAGCCTGTCGGTCGCCGAACACGCCATCGAGATCGCCCGTGCCAACATCCAGCGGGCCGAAAAGGACCTCGAGAACACCACCATCAAGGCCCCCTTCGACGGCGTCATCACCAAGCTCAACGCCGAGGTGGGCGAACTGGTCGTCATCGGCACGCTCAACAACCAAGGCTCGGTCATCATGGAGGTGGCTGATCTGGGCGTCATGCTCCTCAAGACACGCATCGACGAGGCCAACATCGCCCCCGTGCGCGAAGGGCAGAAGGCTCGCGTGTACGTGAACGCCTACCCCGAGCGTCCGATGACGGGCACCGTCGACCACATCGGCCTCAAGCGTCAGGTCGACAAGGACGGCACGGCCTACTTCGAGACCGACATCCTGATCGACAAGCCCGCCGACCTCGTGCTGCGGTCGGGCCTGACCGCCAACGCCGACATCCAGGTCGAGACCTTCCGCGACGTGCTCAAGGTGCCCAGCCAGGCCGTGCTCGACCGCGCCATCGACGACCTGCCGGAATCGACCGTCGCGGGCAACCCGCTCGTCGACCGCACCAAGAAGTTCGCCCGCGTGGTCTTCGTGATGCAGGAGGGCAAGGCCAGGCCCATGGCCGTTCGCACCGGCCCCAGCGACCTCACCGACACCGTGATCGCCGCGGGCCTCGACGACGGCGTCAAGGTGATCTCGGGCCCCTTCAAGATCCTCGAGACGCTCAAGAACGACCAGCGCGTCGAACTCGAGGAGACGCCCCCCTCGGCACCGTCCGCCGCGACGGCCTCGACCAAGGCCGCGACGCCATGAGCATCGTCGTCAAGGGCATCACCAAGGTCTACCGCATCGGCTCCGAGGAAGTCCACGCCCTCCGGGGCGTCGACCTCACCATCGCCGACAACGAGTTCGTCGCCATCATGGGCTCCTCGGGCAGCGGCAAGTCGACGTTGATGAACATCCTGGGGTGCCTCGATCAGCCCACCGCAGGCACCTACGAGCTCAACCATCGCCTCACGCACCGCATGAACGCGGCCCAACTCGCCCGCGTGCGCAACGAGGAGATCGGCTTCGTCTTCCAGTCCTTCGAACTGCTCCCCCGGGCCACCGCGCTGGGCAACGTGCGGATGCCCCTGACCTACTCGAGGCGCTTCTTCTGGGGCGCGGGTCGCCGGGCCGCCAAGGCCCTCGAGCGCGTGGGGCTCGCCGACCGCATGCACCACAAGCCCAACCAACTCTCGGGCGGTCAGCGTCAGCGCGTGGCCATCGCCCGCGCGCTGGTCAACCAGCCGAGCATCATCCTCGCCGACGAGCCCACGGGCAATCTCGACTCGGCCACCAGCGACGAGATCATCTCGCTCTTCAAGGCCCTTCACAAGGAAGGGCAGACCATCGTCATCGTGACGCACGAGGAGGACGTGGCGGGCAATGCCGAGCGGATCGTGCGGCTCAAGGACGGTCGCATCGTCTCGGACCATCCCACTCGCAGCGATCCGATTCACCAGGCCTTCCTCGGCCGGGCCCTCGAGGTCGCGAAAGCCAAGGCCGTCTCGCTCGGAACGGAGGTCGCCCCGTGATCATCGTCCGACTGCTCATCCAGACGGTGGTGCTGGCGATCCAGCAAATCTGGGCCAACAAGGTCAGGGCCATGCTCACCACCCTGGGCATCGTCATCGGCGTCTCGGCCGTGATCGTGCTCGCCGCGGCGGGCCAGGGCTTCCGCACGTTCGTCCTCGACCAGTTCTCCGCCTTCGGCGCCAGCAAGGTGTGGGTCTTCCCGCGCATGCCCCCCAACCAGCGCGACCGCTTCTCCTTCAGGCAGATCCGCATCACCCTCCCGCAGCTCGAGGCGATCCCCACCTCGTGCCCCTCGATCGAGACGCTCACGCCGGTGATGCAGATCAACGCCACCGTGCAGGCCGGCGACCGCGTGCAGCAGTTCGTCAACATCCAGGGCGTCCGCCCGTCGTGGCACGCCATCGAGGATCGCTCCGTCATCCGCGGCCGCGCGCTCATGCAGGTCGACGAGGACGAGCGGCGGCAGGTGTGCCTCGTCAACGACAAGGCCATCCAGGAACTCGGGCTCGACGCCGACCCGTCGGGGACCACCATCCTCGCCGCCGACCGGCGATTCCTCATCGTCGGCGTCGTCGAAACCAAGCAGGTCTCGCCCATGTTCGGGGGCAACGAGGCGCAGACCGAGATCTTCATCCCCTTCAGCACCGGCACCGCCATCCGGCCAGAACCCCGCCTTTACGCCATCGCCAAGACCAAGAGCCCCGAGCTCTTCGACGACGCCAAGGCCGAGATCCGCGCCCACCTGCGGCGGGTGCGCAACCTCGCCCCCGCCGACCCCGACACCTTCGGCGTCGAAGCCATCGAACAGGCCATCAGCCGCTTCAAGCAGGTCGCCACCGGCATCACCGTCTTCATCGCCGGCGTCGTCTCCATCTCCCTGCTCGTCGGCGGCATCGGCATCATGAACATCATGCTCGTCTCGGTCAGCGAGCGCACCCGCGAGATCGGCCTCCGCAAGGCCATCGGGGCACGCCCCGAGGTCGTCCTCCTCCAATTCCTCGTGGAGGCCATCACCCTCTGTCTCCTCGGATGCGCCGTCGGCCTGGCCATCGGCTTTGGCGTGGTGCTCGCCATGCGGTCCTTCGGCGGAGAATCCTCCCCCGTCTCGTCGGCCGAAGCCCCGATGTGGTCCATCATCCTCTCCGTGGCCTTCTCGGCGGGCACGGGGGTCATCTTCGGCATGTTCCCCGCCATCAAGGCCTCGCGGCTCGATCCCATCGTCGCGCTCCGGCACGAATGAACGCCCCCGCCATCGCCCCCGCGCGTACCCTCTCGACGCCATGGCGAACCCCGGCATGATCGACAACCTCAACCTCGCGACCTCGCTGTCGGGCAAGGCCCTCGTGGCCTCCTTCAAGTGCAGCAAGATCGGCGACTTCGAGGCCGGCCCGCTCAAGACCGACATCGAGTCCGTGGCCCCGCTCGCTCAATGGCGCATCGTCGCCGACCTTTCCAAGGTCGCCCTCTTGGGCTCGTCGGGCATCGGCATGCTCGTGCGTCTCAAGAAATCGTGCGACGAACACAAGGGACGCCTCGTCCTCTGCGGCCTCTCGGAGGAGCTCGAGGGCGTCCTTCGCATCAGTGCGCTCCTCAAGATGTTCGTCATCAAGAAGGACGTCGCCGACGCCGTCGCCGCCCTGTGAACGCCGCCATGGACGACCCCTCGCGGACGCCTCGACTCGCCGTGCTCCTCTCCGGCGGCGGGCGCACCATGCTCAACATCCACGACCGCATCCTCGCCGGCACCCTTGCGGCGAACATCGCGCTGGTCGTCGCCTCCCGCCATTGCACCGGCGCCGATCACGCCAAGAGCCGCGGCCTCCACACGCTGGTGATCCCCGGCGACATTCCCGAGGCGACGCTGGCCTCCCTGCTCGACGCACATTCCATCGATCTCGTCGTGCTCGCCGGCTATCTGCGTCTGCTGCCCATCCCCGCCTCGTACGAGGGCCGCATCATCAACATCCACCCCTCGCTGCTTCCCAGGCACGGCGGGCCGGGCATGTACGGCCACCACGTGCACGAGGCCGTCCTCCGCGAAGGTGACCGCGAGTCGGGGTGCACGGTCCACGTCTGCTCTCGCGAGTACGACAAGGGCCGCATCATCCTGCAACGTCGGTGCCCCGTGCTGGCAGGCGACACGCCGCAGACGCTCGCCGCACGCGTCTTCGAGCAGGAACTGCTGGCCATGCCCGAGGCCATCGCCACCATGCTCGCCGAGCGCCGTCGCCCTTGACTGCACCGAATGGCCGCCGGACGTGTGTCGGATCGCCATGAAACCGTTTCACGCCGATCCCCAAGTCTGTGCGAGCAAGGCATTCCCCGGGCGAGCGGGGAAGGATGCGGGGGCCACCTGAACCGTGGCGGCCGCTACGATGGCCGCATCATTCCGGAGCACACACCATGAAAGCCAAGAAATTCCTGAGCGTCGCCGCGGGCCTGCTGGCCCTGACCACGTCCCTCTCCGCCGTCTCGCTGGGCATGACGGGCTGCGAGCAGAAGAATCCCGACGGCACGCCGACGAAGGTTGGCGAGGCCACCCAGGCCGTGAAGGAGGCCGCTGCCAAGTCGGCCGACGCGGCCAAGGAAGTGGCGGGCAAGGCCGCCGATGCCGCCAAGGAGGCGGCGAGCAAGGCGGCCGAGAAGACCAAGGAGGTCGTAAACGAGGCGGCCTCGAAGGTCGCCGCCGCCACGGCGCCGACGGGCAAGGGCAAGAAGTACACCATCGGCGTGATCGCCAAGAGCCAGGGCAACCCCGTCTTCCAGGCGGCCCGCACGGGCGCGATGGCGGCAGGCGTCGACCTCAGCAAGGAACTGGGCCTCGAGGTCGTCGTCGACTGGCGCACCCCCAACAACGAGGATGCCCAGCAGCAGGCGCAGTTCATCGAGCAGCTCGTCGCCGGCGGAGCCGACGGCATCGCCGTGAGCTGCTCGGACGCCAAGGTCCTGACCGCGGCCATCAACGCCGCCGTCGACAAGGGCGTGCAGGTCGTCACCTTCGACTCCGACGCGCCCGACTCCAAGCGCTTCGCCTACTACGGCATTGACGACGTGGCGGCGGGCCGCCAGGTGGGCGTCGAACTCGCCAAGGTGATGGGCGACAAGGGCGTCGTGGCCATCCTTGCGGGCAACCAGAACGCCCCCAACCTCCAGGCCCGCGTCCGCGGCGTGCGCGAGGAGCTCGCCAAGCACCCCGGCATCAAGATCAAGGACACCTACTACCACGCCGAGACCGCCCCCGAAGCCGCCAAGACCGTGCAGCAGGTCCAGAACGCCAACCCCGAGATCACCGGCTGGGCCATGGTCGGCGGCTGGCCCCTCTTCACCGAGAACGCCCTCGACGGCGTCTATGACAAGGCCAAGGTCGTCAGCGTCGACACGCTCCCCCAGCAGCTCGACTACGTCCGCAAGGGCCAAGTGCAGGTGCTCGTGGGCCAGGACTGCTACGGCTGGGGCTACCAGAGCGTGAAGTTCCTCGTGGACAAGATCCACGCGAACAAGACGCCCAAGGATGTCATCAACCACTTCGACCTCTCCATCGTGACCAAGGAGAACGTCGACAACTACGCCGGCCTGTGGGACAAGTGGCTCGGCAAGAAGTGATCCGACACCCCCGTCGGTTCATCATCCGAATCTGATGCAAGGGCCCGCGACATGATCGCGGGCCCTTGTCGTTTTTGGCCAAGCTTCATGGCGTGCAACTCGCCCGCATCCTCACCGCCGGCTCTACGGGCGAACCAACTGGTAGCCCACGGCGCTGCCCGGCTTTGCGGGCGAGACCCGGGGTGCGGGTGCCAACGCGCGCGAGGTGCATGGACCGACGATCACAACAGCGCACGACCCACCGCGCGTATCAGCACCGCCGGGGGCTTGGCCCGCAGAGCCGGGCCGCGCCCACGGCTCAACGAGGGGACGCCCGAAGCGGGCTGGCATGCGCGGATCGACTTCCTGAACGCGGAATCTCGCTTCAATGATCATCAGGGCCAAACGCCCTCCGGCCCATGGCTCCGCTC
>CAIYWI010000035.1 GCA_903929885.1 uncultured Phycisphaerales bacterium | reverse complement strand
GTCGTTCTTCGCGGCGAGCGAACTGGGCAAGGCCGGGCTGATCGCCGCACCGCGACTCTTCTCGACGGGCACGATCCTCTACGGCGCGGCCGGCTCGTTCAAGGCCGAGGTCGAGAGTCTCGAGGATGCGAAGTTCCACCTTCGCCGCATGAAGGCGGTGGGGGCCTTCAGCGTCAAGAGCTACAACCAGCCCCGTCGCGAGCAGCGTCAGCAGGTGCTCGCGGCGGCGCGGGAGCTTGGCATGATGGTGGTGCCCGAGGGCGGTTCGCTCTATCAGCACAACATGACGATGGTGGTGGACGGTCACACGGGCGTCGAGCACACGCTGCCGGTCGAGCGCATCTACGACGATGCCCGCACCTTGTGGGGCGCGACGCAGGTGGGCTACACGCCCACGCTGCTGGTGGCGTACGGCGGGCTCGACGGCGAGCACTACTGGTACGACCGCACGGAGGTGTGGAAGCACGAGCGGCTGCTCCAGTTCGTGCCGCGACAGCTCGTTGACCCCAAGGCGCGTCGGCGTCCGACCGCGCCCGACGAGGATTACAACGTGCTGCGGTGCTCGGGCATCGCCGCGGCGATCGTGAACGCGGGCGGCAAGGCGCACGTGGGGGCGCACGGCCAGTTGGCCGGGCTCGGCGCGCACTGGGAACTGTGGCTGCTGCAGATGGGCGGATTGACGCCGATGCAGGCGCTGCGTGCCGCCACGCTCGACGGGGCCTTCTACGTGGGGCTTGACAAGGACCTGGGCTCGATCGAGGCGGGCAAGCTGGCGGACCTCGTGGTGCTCGACCGCAACCCGCTCGAGAACATCCGCAACACCGACTCGGTGCGGTACACGGTGGCCAACGGCCGGGTGTACGACGCGTCGGACTTGTCGGAGATCGCGCCGAGCAAGCGGCCGGGACCGACCTTCTGGTTCCACGACCCCGCGCTGGGGGCGGCCAACTCCATGCTCACGGGCGTGGGGGTGGGCGGTTGCGTCGGCTGCGGGCGGTGATTCTGCGACCTTGACTCGACGGGTGCGGGTGGAGCCCACGGCAGGGGACGACCATGCGCGATTGGGCACGTGCTCGCGTGCGCACCGGCGCTCGTGCCGGGGGCTTGCTCATGGACTCGCTGCGCACCTCGGCTGTTCTTGGGTCGTCCGGGCGGGTTGGGAAGTGGACGCGCCGACGCACGCCGATTCGCGAGAATCGGGCGAGATTCTGTCGCCCCGGCCGCCCTCAAAGCCGTGCAGCTTTCGGGCCCGCGGCTGGTTCGCTCCATCGCAGGCGATGGGCGTGCATCCGGGCCTGCGGCGGCGACGTATCTATTCCAATATCTCCGAAGCCCGCGCACCCCGAGAACCCCACCATGGCTCGTTCCATCGCCGCGTTGTCCCTGATGCTGATCGGCGGCTCCGCCGTTGCCCAGACCGCCCAGTTCATCCCGATCCCCGGCCTTGGCGCCGAGCCGGCGTGCAACGAGAACGTCTGCATCGTCAGTGGTTCGGGGGGTTGGTCGGGCGTGCGTGTCAGCGGCGACGGAAGCGTCGTGGCGTATCCGGTCTACCCGCCGGGATTCATCAGCGGGTACATCCCGCGGTCGATCGGGCGATGGTCGCCGGGCGGCGCGGTGCAGGAAATCACGCCACCCTTGGGCGGGCTGTATCCGGCGGTGGGCGTCTCGTCGGACGGCGGCGTGATCCTGGGCGACACGTGGCGATGGTCGGCCCAGAACGGATACGAGGACCTGTTCTCCCTGCTGGTCGACGAGCGGGGTGTCTGGACGAGCCTCTTCTTCGGCATGTCGGATGATGCGCAGACGTACGTGGGCATCCGTGGCATCTATCCCGACCCGGCCGACATGTTCACGCTGCGGCCCTCGACGGGCCAGGCCACGGTGTTGCCTCGGAGTGCGGGCGTGCCGACGGGGTACTACTACTTCAACGCCATCAGCGGCGACGGCCGCGTGGTGGGCGGTGCGGCCCGGAGCATCGGTTCGAGCATGAACTCGTTCGACACCTATGCGCCGGTGGTCATCAACGGCACGACTCCGCAACTGATCTCGCCGCTGATCGACGGCAATTTCCAGGGGGTGAACGACCTGAACTTCGACGGTTCGGTCGCGGTCGGCGTCATCGCCGAGGGCTTCCAGATGAAGGCGTTCCGCTGGACGGCCGCCGGCGGGATCGAACTGCTCGACGAGGGTGCGCCGGGAGCCAACGGCAGTTCGTTTGCGAGGGCGGTGAACGCCGACGGGTCGGTGGTGGTGGGCGAAGCGCTGCGATTCGGATTCCCGGGCACCACCGCGTTCGTGTGGCGAGCAGGCACAGGCTTCAGGGATCTCAAGCAGGAACTCGAGGGCGAGTACGACATCGACCTGCAGGGGTGGCAACTGCTGGTTGCCACCGACGTGTCGAATGACGGAAAGACGATTGTCGGTCAAGGCCGAAACCCTCAGGGCCTCGAGCAGGCCTTCTACGTGCGATTCGACGACGCGCCCTGCATCGCCGACTTCAACCAGGACGGTGGCGTCGATGGCGGCGACGTCGAGGCCTTCTTCACCGCATTTCAGGTGGCCGACCCGCTCGCCGACGTCAATGAAGACGGGGGCGTCGACGGGGGCGACATCGAGTCGTTCTTCATCCTGTGGCAGGCCGGTTGCTGAGCGAGCGTGCTCGCGGGCGAGGGGC
Source organism: uncultured Phycisphaerales bacterium (assembly GCA_903929885.1). Taxonomy (GTDB): domain Bacteria; phylum Planctomycetota; class Phycisphaerae; order Phycisphaerales; family UBA1924; genus UBA2402. Next base: position 2,655 of record CAIYWI010000035.1, on the reverse strand, counting down.
GCGATGGCGGGGTTCGTGCCGGAAAGACACGGCCGCGCCGTGAGGCGCGGCCGTGCTGAGACTACGTTGGAAACCGAGTGGCGAATCAGCGGCGACGACGCGTCGCGACCAGGCCGGCGAGGCCGAGCAGGGCGGCGGCGCCCGGGGCCGGGACGGTCTGGGGGATGAAGACGGCCATCAGCTGGCCGCCCTGAACGAGTTCGCCGGAGATGCCGTAGTGGGCCTGCATGTTGAGGACCCACCAACCCGGGCCGATGATGTCCCAGGCATCGACGATGCCGCTGGACTCCTCGTCGCGGGTCAGCAGGGCCTGCACGCCCGGGAGCGAGGGGTTGGTATCGCCGAAGAAGAACGAGTCGGCGACGCCGACCTCCAGCATGCTGTCGGCGGCGAGGTCGTAGAGCCAGAGGCGGCAGAGGCGGTCGTTGCTGCCCGGATCCTCCTGGATGAGCACCTGCCCGAAGCGGCTGATGGCCATGTTGTCGAAGCTGGCGCCGCCGGTGGCGCCGGTGGCGGAGGTGAAGCCGCCCGAGAAGCTGGTGAGGTCGTTGCCCTGACCGAGCATGGTGACGGTGCCGCCGAGCTCAGGGTTGGCGATGTCGTTGAAGAGGGCGCGGTAGATGCGGCTGGGGGCGGCGGAGTTGCCGGTGTTGACCCAGACGAACTCGTTGGGGTTGAGGGGGTTCCAAGCGCCGTCCTCGGGACGCGCGAAGTTGGTGACGTTGTTGGCGTTGCTGACGGCCTGGAAGGTGGAGCCGGCGTCGCGCTGGGAGGCGGAGAGGTCGACCATGTCGAAGGCGACGTTGATGGGGGCGGCGCCCTCGGTGGCAAAGCCCGCAGCGCGGAGGCCGTAGGTCTTGCCGCCCATCAGGCCGGCCTTCTCGATGTCGTTGCCGGACTGCTGCTTGTCGCCGACGTAGAAGTAGACCTGGCCCGGGGAGCTGTCGTCGGTGCCGGCGACGACGGTCTTGCGCTGGGCGAAGGGGCTGGCGACGGCGTTCTCCCAGCTGAAGTCGGCGAGGTCGGGGAGTTCGAAGGACTTGCGGGCGTCGGCGCCGGTGACGACGTGGGCGAAGGCGCGGCCGCTGTCGCCGCGTTCCTCGCCGTTGAGGAAGAGGCGTTCCTGGGTGCCGAAGGTGTTGCCGTTGGCGTCGGTGAAGCGGAAGGCGGAGACGGGGGCGAGTTCGCCGGCGCAGAAGCGACCGATGCCGTCGGTGTTGACCGAGCCCCAGCCCTGCGGGTTGGCGGCGGTCTGGACATAGTCGGGCATGGGGTTCGAGGCGTTGAAGGTCTGGAAGGTGTTGGAGGCGAGGTTGAAGAGGTTGTACTCGGTCGAGAGGTCGCGGCCGCCTGCGACGCTGAGGTCGCCGCGGCGAATCTTCCACTGGCTGACGAACGCGCCGCGGTTGCCGTGCAGGCGGACACTGCCATCGGCGTCGCCGAGTTCGTGGTTCACGATCAGGCTGAAGGTGTCGTTGGCGAGGTCGTCGGCGTCGCGGTAGATGCCCATGCCGTCGGGGATGCCCACGAGGCGGTAGTCGGACGCGCCGGTGTCGAGGTTGCGGTGGAACTCGGTGTTGAGCGCGGTGGCGATCGAGGTGAATCGAACGCCGGAGGTGGGGTTGCTGGGCACCATGTACGCCGACGCGGTGGTGCTCGGGCCGGTCAGGCCCGCGCCCTGCGCGAGCACGGTGGCGGCCAATCCGGAAACGGTCATCAAGGCCAAGGCGAATCGCATGTCGTGTCTCCTCAAGGAATCTCCTCGCTCCGCGGAGGCGACGACGTTCGCACGCCCGTCGCGGAACCCGCTATTGAAACCACGAACTTGCACCGATGAGATCATCGCCGAAGAAGAATGCGCTGGAGTTCGAACAAGAACGCGGCGCGTGCCGTGAAGGTCGCATTCGATTCATGCAGATCGTGCGATCGAACGATGAGCGCATCGCTTGCGAGTTCGGATCGATCTTCATGACGGGTCCGGGCAACGCGACGTCCCGCGGACCGAGCAGGCGACGCCGCCGTCGTGGACGCATGGGCGGCGGGGCTTCCCGTGTCGGGGCGAGCGTCGTCCCCGTTCGCATCCGGTCGCTATCCTTCGCGCATGCTGAACGTGGTCGGAGGCCTGTGGCAACTCGTTCGCCTCGCGGCGATCTCGGGCTTTCGTCTCCGCGGGGCCTACTGGACATGGCGTCTGCACACCGCCTTCGGCGCGGGCTATCCCTCGTCGAGGTGGGAACTGGTCAAGTCGATGATCGAGTACGGGTGCTGGGTGCACCGCATGCGGCGACGGTGAGACCTCGCCCCGGGTGAAACCCGCGGCGGTTGTCTCCGATGAATGGATGGCACGGCGACCCAGGGTCGCCACAGGAGGATCGCCTTGAGCATCTGGAAGAAACTCACCGGGGAACTGATCGACATCGTCGAGTGGCTCGACGACTCCCGCGACACGCTCGTCTACCGCTTCGAGCGCCACAACAACGAGATCAAGTACGGCGCCAAGCTCGTCGTCCGCGAGGGGCAGTCGGCGGTCTTCATCAACGAGGGCCAGCTCGCCGACGTCTTCAAGCCCGGCACCTACACGCTCGAGACGCAGAACATTCCGATCCTCTCGACGCTCAAGGGGTGGAAGTACGGTTTCAACAGCCCCTTCAAGGC
>CAIYWI010000034.1 GCA_903929885.1 uncultured Phycisphaerales bacterium | reverse complement strand
GAACTCGGGGTCGTGAACCATCATCATGGCGTTCGCCAGGATGAGGCGGGACGAGCCGTCGGAACGGTAGATGTTATAACCGACAATCTCGCCGTAGGCGCCGAACTGAATGCCGTCGTGCATCCGATCGGGAACAGGCACCCCGACAGGGTTGCCCACCCGATGCCCCTCGATGCCCTGCAACTTGGCAGCGCCGGCGCCGTCCCGCACCTTGGCGAGGAAGAAGTCGCCATCCACGACCCAGCGACGCTCGGCGATTCGCAGGAGGTCGTTCAAGGAGTAGCGGCCCGTGATGTCTATGCGGCGCGAACGCTCGGCGAAGTAAGCCTCGGCGGCGATGTTCCAGGCAGGGTCGGTCGAATGGGCCTGCGGACGGATACCGTCGCCCACCGTGTACAACACGAGGTCCGAGACCATCTGCCGCTGAAGCCCCGAGTTGCGCTCGCCGTGGCGCATCTTCTTGACCAAGTCCGCGCGACGCGAGGGCGTCAGGTCTCGACGCTGGTCCTGCGCGGGCGAGAGGAACAGGTACGACCTGCGGCCGTTCGTGTCGTTCCCGTTGTAGGCACCGAACACCGAGGCGGACGCCTTCGGCTGGCTACCCTTGCCGCGAGGCTTCGGGACAGGGACCTTGATGCTGGGCTTGCGGGCGGGCATAAATCAGAAGCCGGTGAAGTTGTCCCAGTTCGAGCGCAAGACCGTGCGGCGCTGGCCGTAGGTCTCGGGGTCGAGCTGCTGAAGCGCCATCCGGCACTCCGCCAGGACCTCCTTCACGGGCATAACAAACTGCTTCGAGACGGAAGTCCCGGTGTCGGAATAGGACATGATGGTCTTTCCTTCCTTGAGCATAGAGACCGCCTTGTCGCGGATCGCGAGGATGTCGGACTCGGACAAGCCGATGAAGATGCCGGAGGCTGCCATGTTAACTATGGCAAATCGTAAAAAGGGAGGAGGAGACGGCCCCGCCCACCGCCAGCCTGCCAGCCATGAGCACAGCGAGACCGTCTCCGCAAATAATCGAACCCAACGGTCATCCGTTGTCAACCTCCGTCACCGGCTCGGGACCGCCGGCCTGCGAACCCACAACTCCCCATCTGATAGCGACGATTGCCGCCAAACACTCGCAGTCGAGCGCATGGTTGTCCTTCTTGCCCTGCGGCAGGATCCACATGGGCTTGCCCGTCCGGCGGTCCTTGACCCTCACCTCGGCGTCCATCTGCTCCGCGTACTCGGGCGGGGCGTCCACCCCGAAGGTGTGCAGGCGGCGGGCGCGGAGGCCGTGGATGATGTCCTTGATGGCGAGGTTGGAGAAGGAGATCAGGCGGGCGCGGTTCCTAAGCCCTGGAACCATGACTGCCTGAGGCTCGGAATAGAAGCGGCGCTTGTTCTGCCCGATGGCGAAGTCCTCCTGCCCCGAACCCTTGGCGACCTTCCAGTTGCGCTTGGCGCACTCGGCGTAGACAAGCTGCGTCTGGTCGCCCGAGTCCACGAGCACCATCGCCGGATGCACGCCGTGCCTCACGGTCAAGGCCTCGATGTCCTGCCAGGTCTCGACCCGACCAAACCAGCGAAGACGGGACGCGCCCTTGGCAGACCAAGTCCTGACGGTCACCCAGAAGTGACCCTTCTGCACGTCCACACCCATCGTCCGCATCGGCACGGCCCCGGGGTCGCCTTCTGGCTTCTGCTCCATCACCTTCGTCCTGCCGCCGGTCGCCGTCACCCAAGCCTCGGCCTCCCAATGGTCGCCCAGCTTGTAGTCGCTGGCACGCACGTCGGTGAGCATCGTGCCGTAGTCCTCGCTCCATGGCATCGCGAGCCGCTTCTGCTTGAAGATGCGTCGCGGCTCCTCATCGCCGTAAAGGTCGCTCGCCTCCTTGGCCTCGATCATCATGACGCCAAGGTCGCCCCAACTCATCGAGGCAAGCGAGTTCCAATGCAACCCGACGTAGCCCGAGCGAGTCGCCGGCGCCGTGGCCACAAACTGCCCGCGCGCGTTGCAGGCCGTCCGCGTCCCGCCCGTGTCCGGCAGACGCTCCGCGCACTTCGCGCACTCGTACGTCGTGCCAGCCGCCACCCGAGCCTTGTCCCAGCCGGCGGGACCCTTCGCCTCGTCGGGCATCCTGACCTGCTCCCAGATCCACGGCTGAAGGTGGTCGCACTTGGGGCATCGGAAGTTCCAGTCCCTCTGGTCGGTCGATTCGTGCAGGACGTGGAAGTCGTCCCCGGCGATGCCCCCCTGCGACATGAACAGCCGCTTGCCCATCCAGCCGAACGCCGTCACGCGCGCTGACGCCTCGCCGATGTTCCCTTTCGGCCATAGCCAGCACTCGTCCCCGATGAGCCAACGAATCGCGCGGCGCTGAAGGTTCTTCTCGTTGTGCGCCCCGAGCACCCACGCCGTCATCCCCTGGAACGGTTTCGTCGACGAGCGGTCCATCTCGGGCACCAGACGCTCCTTCACGGGCGGGCAGTTGTCCCACAGCGGACGCAGGGCTGTCAGGTTGAAGTCACGCGCGTTCTGGTCGTTGTCCTGCAGGATGAGCGTCGGGCCGGCAGCGCGGGCGGCGATGTGGCACGTCAGCAGACGCGCCAGCAAGGTCTTGCCGCTCTGGATGCTGGCGAGCACGGTGACAAGCCGCACCTCGGGGTCG
>CAIYWI010000033.1 GCA_903929885.1 uncultured Phycisphaerales bacterium | reverse complement strand
GCCCCAATGGGCCCTGCTGGATTCGAACCAGCGACCGCGTCCATTATGAGTGGAGCGCTCTAACCGCTGAGCTAAGGGCCCTCGGGCCTCAGGGTAGCGCGCACAAGCGTCGCACCCGAACCTCTCGGGAACGACGCTCGTGCGTGTCATCGGTGATGTGCCTGGGATCGGCGGCGGCGCGGGAACGCGCGGCTGGCGCTCGACCGCTCTCAGTCGGCCGCCTCGTTGTCGGGAGTCTGATCCTGGGAGGAACGCGTTTCGATCAACTTGCGAAGGTAGTCGTTCTCGCGGCGGGTGGCCTCGAGGTCGAACACGAGGTACTTCACGCTCAGCCGCAGGTAGTCGAGCGACTCCTGCAGTTCGCCCACTGTCTTCTTCATCTTCTCGTGACGCTCGCGGGTCTCGGCCGCGAGCTTCTCAAGGGGGCCCCGCTCCGACGGCGGAAGGTTCTCGATCTGCTTCATGAGTTCACCGAGCTTGTTCTGGAAATCCTGCTCGTTCATGGCTCTCTTCTCCTCTTGAGTTGGCCGCACGCCCGCTCCACGCCGCAGACGACAACACGTCGCCGCGGCAGACGGGCCGGCATCAAGGGGAATACGAACGGCATGCCAGCCATCGCGTCGGACATCGGCGGTCGCAACGGCCCATAAAGAAGCCCGGGCGGCCGCCATGAACGCGGGTTCACGGTCTTCAGATCCGAGCCGACCTGCGGTCCTCGCGCCAAGCGTGCCGGATGTGGTGAATTCTCAACGGCCGTAGTCGATGCGACGCAGCGCGTGTTTCGCCGAAGCCCCGGCCGACGCAGCGGCGACATCCACGGCCTTGGGATCCGCCTTCCGCATCTCTCTCGCCAGCTTCTTCAGGTGGTCGTCGGCCTCGATCTTGAACCGGGTGAACCACTGTTCCAACTCATGCCGGTTGAACCGGGTGAGCGGGTCCTTCAGCCCGGTCTGAATGCTTGCCCAGTCGAGCAACGCCGCGGGGGTGTCTCCGAACCGGTAAAGGTCGAGCGTGGCCTGGAACCGCTTGCCCAGCGACAGGAATGGATCTGTCGCCGCGTCGGGCAGTTTGGTCATGAGTTCCTTGAGTTCCGTCGGGGTTGGGGCGAAACTGAACACCTGGCCCTCCTCGGTCAGCGCGGTCCGTCGCAATGGCATGTCGCCCAGCGGCTTGAGTTCCGCAAACTCGGTGGAGATGGCCTTCGTGCCCGCCCGCTCGAAGCGGATCGTCAGCCGCTGGGCATCGGTGCCGGGCGACCCCGCTGACTTGACGCCCGCAGCGGCCGGCTCGGCCGAGAGAACCTCGCCGACGCCCCATTCCGGTTTGGAGGCGTGCATCACACGATCACCCTTGCTCCACGTCATGCGTCGTCGTCCCAAGGGGTGTGGCGGGGGTTGCGACGGCCCGCTGCGAGGGCGCCAATCGCCCCGCCGGTCCGCCTCTGGCACCCCGCAAGGCACCCGGCGATGAATGAACGAATACCGAACACGTCGACCTGTGCCAGTTTCCGAGCACGACAGGGGGTGCCCAACCACGCACCATGTGCGGCGAGGGACCTCGCCAAGGATCGACCCATCCACGCGGGCACCCCGCGTGGATCAATCTGCCTTGCAATCGACACGGCGACCACGATGGCCGCTCCCACCCCGCAACTGACTTGGCCACGGACCCTTCACGCCGATGTCGCGGGCATGCACCCGGGGCCTCTGGCCCAAGGCAACGGCCCTCGCCGCACTCGGCAGGCCCTTGGCAGGCCGCTCTCGGGGGACGGGGATATCATATCAGCCACCGACGGACGCGCCTACCTCTCCGTCGCGGATTTGACGCTTCTTCGCGCCGCTCGCGAAGACGGGCCTTCGAACCCGGCTTCGCACCGCGATCGTGTCGCCCGCGACAGGTGTCGCTCCCTCGCTGGTTTCCTCGTCCGCTTCACGGAGTCCCAGGTTCACCATGATCGAAGCACTCAAGAGCGATTTCATCGTCAACAAGGTCGGCGGCCGCTTCAAGCTGTGCACGCTGATCCAGCGTCGGCTCGTGCAGCTCATGGAAGGCGCCCGTCCCCTCGTGCCCCGCGATGGTCGCTCCGACCTCGAGTTGGTCATCGAGGAGATCCTTCAGGACAAGATCACCCTCGACTTCGACGGCTCGGCCTTCGAGGTCACTCAGTACGTCTGATCTCCTTCCGCCCACGCGGCACGGGCTCCCATGACCGATCCGCTCGCATCCTCGGCTCCCGCTTCCGCGGCTGAGAACGTCTCGTTGCGCCCGCATGTCGAAGGACGCGAGGTGCTCGTCTGTGTATGCGGCGGGATCGCCGCATACAAGACGGCCACCGTCGTCAGTCGCCTGGCCCAAGCCGGCGCCCGCGTCACCGTGGCGATGACTCCTGCCGCCACCCGGTTTGTCGCTCCGCTCACCTTCCAAGCCCTTTCGGCGCGTCCGGTGCACGTGAGTCCATGGGACCACCACGACGCCATGGACCCGCAACACATCGCGTTGGCCAACCGCCTCGACACCGTGCTCGTGGCTCCGTGCACCATGGACTGCTTGGCGCGTCTCGCCACCGGTCGCGCCGACGACGTGGTATCGCTGATTCTGAGCGCGGTGGACCGGACGAAGACCCCCGTGCTCCTGGCCCCGGCCATGAACGTCGTCATGTGGAATCAGCCTGCGACGCGACGGAACCTGACGACGCTGGAGGCCGACGGCTTTCGCTTCGTGGGGCCGGGCTCGGGGTGGCAGGCCTGCCGCGAGGTCGGCGAAGGCCGAATGAGCGAACCCGAAGAACTCCTCGCGGCGGTGGCCCATGCCTGCGGCGGCCGGCCTCGACGCTGAACCGGGTCGCCGGCTGCCTCGGACCCGTCAGCAGCACAAGAACCCCCGATGGCGGTGGCCCCGCACTGGCTTCTCGGCGTTGGCCTGCAATAATCATCCCCGCGGCACGCACGCCGCACCGGCTCCATGACCGATGGAACCGGAACACCTCACGGAGAGGTGGCAGAGTGGTTGAACGCGCTGGTCTCGAAAACCAGTATACAGCTCGTCTGTATCGGGGGTTCGAATCCCCCCCTCTCCGCTTCGAGCAGCCCTTGCGATTGCAAGGGCTGCTTTCGTAGGTGTTTGCAATGTGGGCGATCGCGGCCACTGGCCTCATGCCCCTAGTGATGCCCCCACTGGCGGAGCACGTGCCGCATCCGCCGTACGCTCTGGGATGCACGTCGCGATCGTCGGCTGCGGCACGGCTGGACAGGCGGCAAGCCTGTTCCTCCATCGCGCCGGCCACCGCGTCACGCTCTTCGAACGCTCGTCGACCCTCGCCCCCGTGGGCGCCGGGTTGCTGCTGCAGCCGACCGGAATGCAGGTGCTCGATCAACTCGGTGTCGGCGATCGAATCCGACACCTCGCCACGCCGGTCGAACGACTCCTCGGCATCAATGACGCAGGCCGCACCGTGCTCGACGTGCGATATGCCGACCTTGCCGCCGACCTCGTCGGCATGGGCGTGCATCGCGGCGGACTCTTCGCCACGCTGCTCGGAGAAACTGAGCGAGTTGGCATCGGCGTGCTCAGCGGCGTATCCGTCGTCCGGTATGTCGTCGACACTTCGGGTCGCGTCGAACTCTTCGATGTTCGGGACGTCTCCCTCGGCACGTTCGACCTGCTTGTGGTCGCCGACGGGGCGAAGTCGCTGCTGCGAGGCCAATCGAAACATGTCACGCGTGCCTCGCTCTATCCGTACGGAGCCCTGTGGTTCGTCGCTGACGATCCCGGACTCGCGTACGGTCGCACGCTCTCACAGGTGTATCGCGACACCCGCGGCATGATCGGCTTCCTTCCCTCCGGTCGTGTCGCCCCTCATGAACATCCGACCGTCAGCGTGTTCTGGTCGGTGCGTCGCGACCAGTTCGACGCCGTTCAAGCAGCCGGCCTCGACGCCTTCAAGGCCTCGGTCCGATCCCTCACCGATCGGGCCGACCCCGTGCTCGCCCAACTCTCCAGCACCGACCAACTCATCGGAGCAGCGTACATGGATGTCGTGATGTCGCGAACGTGCGACGGCCCGGTGATCTTCATCGGTGATGCCGCCCACGCCATGAGCCCGCAACTCGGCCAAGGAGTCAACCTCGCCCTGCTCGACGCTCACGCGCTCGCCCGGTCCGTGGCCGACATTTCGCCCGATGACCATCCGACGCCAACCCGGATCGCCGAATCGCTCATCCGGTGCGATCGCATCCGCCGCGCGAACGTGCGATACTACCAGTTGGCGTCTCGTTGGCTGACGCCCGTCTTCCAATCGAGATGGTCGCTGCTGTCCCTGCCGCGGGACGCGTGCATGGGACCGATGTGCCGCGTCGGGTTGCTTCGTCGGATCATGCTCGAGAGCCTGGTGGGAATCAAGACCGGAGCGATGCCGTGGTCGCGGGATCTCGGATTGATGGGCTGGCCGAGGCATTCCTCGGCCCTGAGTCACTGACGCCGCCCGGCGCCAGATGCTTGAGGCCGCGGCGTTCCATGACGCTCGTGCAATTGACAAGGGCAGCGAGGCGCAGGACTCGTCCGAAACCTTCTTCGCCTCTTTCCCAACCAGATGGTCCTATAGTCGGGTGATTCGGGGCGGCAGCACGGTGCTTTTGCTCCGGCTCATCACGTTTGCAGGGAGGACTCCAGCATGAACTTCGTTTCCAGTCTCGCGACGCTCGTCACGTCCGCGGCGTTGTCGCTCGCCCTCGTCGCCTCGCCCGCCAACGCCCAGCAGATCACCGAGGATGACGTGATCAACGGCGTGATGGACATCACCTTCAACACCCGCACCAACCTCGACTCATCCGGCGATCTCCGCGAGGGTTCTCCCGCCGTCGGCGTCAAGGACGTCTACAAGTTCACGCTCAACGTCGCCAAGACCACCCAGTTCAGCGGGGAGATCAACCGCTACCCCAATCTCTACTCCAAGCTCATCCAGCGCAAGAAGCAGGAGGCCTCGCTGACCTACTCGGTCGACATGGCCGTCCTTAATCCCAAGGACCTCAAGCAGAAGAAGGTCGTCGGCAAGTGGGTCGGGCTCATCCCCGTCGACCCGGTCAGCGGCGCGTTCGATCTCGCCGGCGGCAATGCCAAGGAGCGTCCCCTCCGCGTCCAGGTCGACACCACCGGCAAGGCCACCGGCTTTGAGGAGAAGTTCGCGGGCCGCCTCATCGGCAAGGCCGAGAAGAAGGAAGGTCTCGCGCAATACTCCTTCAAGCGGCTCGTGGGCAACAAGACCGTCGAGGTGGTCGTCAAGCAGTCCGACCCCATGCGGTTCGAGAACATTCGCTTGGCCAAGGGGCCGGCGGAAATCTACCCCACCACCGCCGTCAACGGACGTCTCGACTACGACTATGAGACGGGCAACTGGCTGACCGACGGGATTCGCTTCCGCTACACGCTCGACGGCAAGGAGGTCGAGGATGTCGTCACCGGCACCATCAAGTGGATCGAGGATGCCGATCGCGCCACCAACGGCAAGGGTTACTACGACTTCAATCTGCGATTCAACGAGAATGCCAACAAGTCAGCCTCCACCGAGGCCGCGGCATTCGAGAAGATGAGCGATGAGGACGCTTTCTTCGCCGTCGACAACTCGGTGCCCTGCCTCACCGGCCGCATCACCTACGTTGACACGATGAGCGGCGAGACTGTCACCAGCAGCAAGGTCGAATACCGCCTCAACGCGAACAAGCTGACCAAGCAGCAGATCATGAACTTCTTCAAGCTCTGGATGCTCGCCGTCGGCCCGACCAACGACGAGTGATCTCGTCAATGAAACGCATCCCGCCGCGACCCAACGGCCGCGACGGGCCTTTCCCGGTCCACCCACACGGAGAAGACCCATGGCCCGCTCCCTCATCGCCCAGCTCGCTTCCCGCTACGGCCCCCGTCGCACCGCCGAAGACCGTCGCGACTTCCTGAAGGCCACCCTCGCGGCGTCCGCGGGCCTTCTGCTCTCGTCGGGCGCGGCTGCCGGCTTGATGCCGCTGGGCCGCGACTCCAAGAAGCGAGTGGTGGTCATCGGCGCGGGATTCGCCGGCTTGGCGTGCGCCTTCGAACTCAAGGCGGCCGGCTACGACGTCACCATGCTCGAGGCCCGCGAACGCGTGGGCGGACGCGTGCTGTCGTTCAATGCCGCCAACAAGAACGAGTACATTCAGGGCCGAAACATCGAGGGCGGCGCGGAGCTCATCGGCAGCAATCATCCGGCATGGGTGAGCTATGCAGCGAAGTTCGGGCTTGAGTGGCTCGACGTGACCGAGGACGAAGGCGAGTGCGAGTATCCCGTCGTGATCGATGGAAAGCCCCTTGCCGCCGGGGAAGGCGCGGCCCTGTGGGAGGAACTCGAGGGCGCGCTGGCCGGCATGAACGCGATGGCCGAATCGATCAATGCCGATGAACCGTGGACGGCGGGCGATGCCGCCACCCTTGACAAGATGTCGACGATGGAGTGGATCAACTCGCTCGACGTCTCGTCGCAGGTGAAGCGTGCGATGTGGATCAACCAGACCTCCGACAACGGGCAGGACGCCTCCAAGCAGTCGCTGCTCGGGCAACTCGCCGCCGTGAAGGGGGGTGGGCTCGACAAGTACTGGTCGGACAGCGAGGTGTACCGCTGCAAGGGCGGCAACGACGCGCTCGGCCGCCACCTCGCCGACGGCGTCGGCCGCGACCGCATCACGACGGGATTGCCGGTTCGCGCCATCACGCTCAAGGGCGACCGCATGCTGGTGGAGGCCCGCGACGGACGGACGCTCGAGTGCGATGATGTCGTGCTCGCCGTGCCGCCGACCATGTGGAGGAAGATCCAGCTGTCGCCGACCCTGCCCGGCGGCATGATGCCCCAGATGGGGCTCAACGCCAAGCACTTCGCCCACGTCAAGACGCGTTTCTGGGAGGCGCTCGATCCCAAGCGGAGCCAGTACGCCCTCTCGGACGGCCTGCACATGATGACGTGGGACGGAACCGACGCGCAGGGCGAGGTCGGGCCCGACAACGGTGGCGCGTGCCTCGTCGGATTCGCCGGCGGCCCCTCCGTCGAGCGGGCGCTCCGCATGTCGAAGGAAGAGCGGGAGGCGGCCTTCGCCGCCGCCTACGAGTCGTTCTATCCGGGATTCAAGGAGCATGTCGCGAACACCCGCTACATGGACTGGCCCAACGATCCTTGGGTGATGGCGAGCTACTCATTCCCGGCTCCGGGCCAGGTGACCACCGTGGGGCCGCTCATGGCCCAGGCGCACGCCGCCGGACGTTTGCACTTGGCCGGCGAGCACACGTGCTACAAGTTCGTGGGCTACATGGAAGGCGCACTCGATAGCGGCATCCGAATCGCCAAGCGGCTGGCGGCGCGAGACGGCGTGACACGGTGACCGGTCTGGGCCCGAACTTGGCGGCATCGCCAAGACCGCCACCGAATCCGAACAAACTCCTTGCGACCTTTTCGACCGTCAGGGCATCGTCCGATCGGTCAATGGGAACCATCGGCGGCAGTGCGTGCACCAATGCAAAGTGAATCCGCGGCCCGCGTGGGTCGTATGCATGCCCGATGTTCCCCAATCAAGATTCGCCGATGCGGCAAGTGATGCGAGCGTTTGGACGCGGCATGTCCGTCTTGATGCCGTTGGCGGCGATGGTGGCCGCCATCACGCCGGCGGCGGGCCAGCCGTCCGCCAAGGTGGCCGTGTCAGCGGATGCCGTCGAGTGGGACGAGATCGAGATCGATCTGTCCAAGGGCCCCGCCGCTCGTTCGATCCTGCCGGGCCCGCTCACCAACGGTCTCTCCTACTCGGCCGCGGTCCGTCACGGACCGCCGGACGCCGCCGTGGCCATGCCCGGGTCCTACTTCGGGCCCACGCTTCGCGCCTGGAAGGGACAGGTGGTCACTGTCCGCCTGACCAACAACACGGGCATCCCCAGCGTGACCCATTGGCACGGGCTTGATGTGCCCTCCGAGGTGGACGGGCATCCGCGTCTGTCGATCGACAGCGGCGCCACCGCCACCTATCGGCTGCCCATCATCAATCGAGCCGGGACCTACTGGTATCACCCGCACCCCGATATGGCCACCGCCGATCAGGTCTATGCCGGGCTGGCAGGGTTCTTCATCGTCCACGACGAGGAGGAAGCGGCGGCGGGATTGCCTACCGGCCAGTACGACCTGCCCCTGTGCATCCAGGATGCCACGTTCGATGCGTCGAATCAGCGGATCTACAACCCGGGCATGGTCCCGGGGTTTCTGGGCAACCGAATCCTCGTCAACGGCAAGGCCGATGTCGTTCACTCCGCGGCGACCCGGGTCTATCGGCTGCGTCTGCTCAACGGATCCGTGTCGAGGATCTACAAACTCGCCTTCGCGGACAGCACGCCGATGATGGTCATCGGAACCGACGGAGGCCTGCTCGATGCGCCGCGGCAGTATCCGTATGTCATGCTCTCGCCCGGCGAGCGTGTCGACATCTGGGCCGACTTTCGCGACAAGCCCCTGGGCGCGAGGATCCCGCTTCGGAGTCTGGCGTTCTCCAGCAACGCGCTTCAGGGCAGTCCGGTCGACATCATGACATTTTCGATCGACCGCCCGGCGTTCGAAAATCGCCGCCTGCCGGCGAGACTTTCGCATATTGAGCGATTCCGCCTCGAGGACGCGGTCAACGCGACCAACCCAAAGGTGTACGCCATCAACGCCGTCGGCGGCGGACCGGGTGGCGGCGGCATGCGATTCACCCTCAACGGCGGGCTTTTCGACATGATGGCTGTCGCGCCCAATGAGGTCGCCAGGTGCGAGACGCTCGAAGTCATCACCGTCACGAACACGGCGGGAATGATGGTCGTCCCCCACCCCATTCACTTCCATGGGCGACAGTTCCAGATCCTCGACCGCACCGTCACCCCCACCGGCCTTGCCAACTGGAACACGGTGAAAGACGGGTTGGTCGACCAAGGTTGGAAAGACACCTTCCTGATCATGCCCGGCGAGACGGTGCGGATTCTGGTCCGCCATGGAGCGTACCCCGGCCTGTTCATGTATCACTGCCACAACCTCGCCCACGAGGACATGGGCATGATGCGGAACTTCCTGCTGACGCCCTGAAGCCGCAATCGGCCTGGCCGCGGCGAGGAAGCGTCGCCCATCAAGGCCCGTGGCAAACCTGTCAGTGATCCGCGGGTATTCTCTCTCGATCATTCGTTCGGGCCCTTAGGATCCCGCATGGATGCACTCTCACTTCTGAGCGGGTTGGTCGGCGGAGCCTTGGTCGGAGGGGTCGTCGGATTTGTCGTGGCGAAGTGGAAGGCTCGCGCCGATGCGGCGTCTGCCCTCCACGATGCGGAAGTCGCACGCGCCGAACTTGCAGCCACGCGCACCGAACGGGAATCGCTGAGGGGCCAGCTCACCCAATCGCAACAAGGCGAGGCGGGGGCGAAGGCCACGCTCGCAGCGATTCAGACGCAACTCTCCGAAACGCGTGCAGAGCAGCAACGGGTCGGTCAGGAACACAAGTCGGTTCAAGCCGAGCTTGCAAAGGCCCGTGAAGACCTCCGCGCCTTCGAGACCAAGCATGCCGAACGAGAGCAGCGCTTGGTGGAGCTCAAGGCCGAGATCGACCAGGCCCGAGCCAAGCTCACCGAGACGTTCAAGGCCGCCGGAGCGGACGTGCTCCAGGCCACTTCCCAATCGTTCCTCAGGCAAGCCAAGGAGCAGTTCGACGGCCACGCCAAGCTGAGCGAGCAGCAACTGGCGTCGCGTCAAGCATCCATCGACGAGACCCTCAAGCCTCTTCGCGAGCAGATCGCCAAGCAGGAGGCGCTGGTTCGAGAACTCTCGGAGAAACGCGAGGGAGATTCCAAGTCGCTGGGCGAGCAACTCAAGCAGATCGCCGACCTTCAGCAGCGGGCCTCGTCCGCCGCGCAGACCTTGTCGATGGCGCTGCGAGACAATCGCCAACGCGGCCGCTGGGGCGAGATCTCGCTGCGCAACATCGCCGAACTCGCCGGGCTCACCGAGAATGTCGACTTCTCGGAGCAGTCGAGCATCGAGGATGACGAAGGCGCTCGCCTGCGACCTGACATGACCGTCAACCTCCCGGGCGATCGCTGCGTGCCCATCGACGCGAAGGTGCCCATGGTCGCCTACTTCGAGTCCCTTGATCCTGCGCTGTCGGACGCCGATCGGCTGGCCCGCCGTGCGGCCCACGCGCAGGCCCTCCGCTCCCACGTCCGCACCCTCGCGTCTCGCGACTACGCCAAGGCGCTCGACGCGGGCGTCGAAGTCACCGTGCTCTTCGTGCCCGTGGAAAGCGGCCTCATCGCGGCGCTCGAGGAGGATGCCACCATCTACGAGGAAGCCCTGCAGAAGCGGATCATCATCACGACCGCCTCCACCCTGCTGGCCCTGCTTCGCACCTGCGCCATGCAATGGGAGCAGGCCAAGATCAACGAGAACGCCCGCGCCATCGGGGACAAGGCCAAGGAGCTCCTCGACCGCATCGTCACCTTCGCCGACCACCTCGGCAAGGTGGGCAGCGGGCTCGAGACTGCGGCCAAGAGCTACAACCAGGCCGTGGGGTCGTTCAACAACCGCTTGCTGCCGGGTGCACGAGACACGGCGGAGTTGGCCGGGACGCTGGACGTTCCGGAAGAAGTCGCCCAAGCCACAACGACGCTTCGCGAAGTGAGCCGCCCCGCACTGCCAGGGGAATGATGTCGCCGTTCCCAACCGCGAAGCGATTGTCGGAAGTAGCCGCGGGTGGAGGTGCTTCGCCGGCACCCCGGTCGCGGAGCTCAACCAAGCCGGACCCCGGCGGGTTCCCCGGCCGGGATGGGCATGATGTTCGACGACGCAATGGTGTCAAGTACGATGGCGATGGGTTGATTCCCGGAAACCCCTTCGGGGTTGGGCTGCGTTGGGCCTTGCCACCGGGGGTAGCGGCGATGCGTCGCCCCCCCCGGCTGATGCCGAGAATCGCTTCGCGATAAGGGATCACCATCACCCACGAACCGCGGTCTCGATCCCTTCCGGCCGCTCATACGCCAGCCCGAAGATCGTCTCGTTGAAGGTCGCCAGCGAACAGTCTTCCTGCTTCACGAAGCCCTTCTGAGGCAGCTTGCCAAGGCGATGCAGGTCGACCATCGCGCACACCCCCGCGGCGGTTGTCAGTTCGATGGCCGGCCACACGCGACCGAAGATCTCCGTCGCGTGGATCGCCCGCTTGAAGTTGATCTGCTCGCGGCGGATCGTCTCGCCATCGTGACGCATGCCGATGCCGTTGATGAAGACGATCACCACGTCCTGCAGCGTGCGGGCGACGGCGTGATCGAGCAGGTCGATGGCCAGGCGACGATCGAAGACCCGCCCTCCCGCCGTCGGGGCGGCATGCTCCACGCCCAGTCGAAGGTCCTGAAGCAGGAACTTCATCAGGTCGCGGTGCCCCGGGTAGCGAATCGTCTTGTACGCGATGCGACTCTCGGGGTTGGTCTTTTTCTCGCCCAGCAGCGTGTCCGTGAGCGATCCGATCCCGCCAGAGGTGTAGAAGGCCTCGTACTCGACACCCTCGAAGGAGAAGTGCTCCAACCCTTCGAGGGCGGGAACCTTCACGATCCGCCCATCGAGCATCACGTTGCACGGCTCGCAATATTCGTTCACCACCCCCGCTGTCGACCAAGTGACGTTGTAGTGCAGGGCGTTGGTCGGGAACTGGGGCAAGGCGCCCACGCGGAGCGTCAGGTCGTGGATCTCCGTGAACTGGCGACCGATCTCGTACCCCGCGATGGCGATGTACCCGGGCGCCAAGCCGCACTGGGGCACCAACGCCACCTTCGCGCGACCTTCGTCGGCGATGGCCTTCACCGCGTCGGTCGTCTCCACGTCTTCGGTCACGTCGAAGTAGTTCACGCCCGCGGCATTGGCGTCCTCGGCGATGCCCTTCACCAGGTCGAAGGGGAGCATGCAGATCAGGTAGTGCTGGCCTTTGAGCAACTCACGGACCGCCGCACGATCGGTCGCGTCAACCTGCTTGGCGACGAACTCCACGGCCCGCCCGGCGGGAAGACGCGAGCGCAGGCGTGCAATGTTGGCCTCGGCTTCGTGCAGGTTCTTGGCGTCGCGGTCGGCCAAGGTGACTCGATACGCGCCCTTGCCGCAAGCGAGGAGGAGTTCCGCCACCGACTTGCCGACCTTGCCGCCGCCGAGAACCAGGACGTTGTGCATGCTACGGGACTCCGCAATACGGGGACGAGGTGTTGCACCAGCCGGGAGCGCTGGTGCGAAGGGAGGAATGATAGGGAGCGGGCCCGGTTCCGTCGCCGCGGCGGCTATCGTGATCGGACGCGGCACCGGCCCTGCGCGGGGTCCGCCGCGATCATGGTTGCAGACGGGGGCCCTCATGTCCGATCAACCTGCCACCCGCCGATCGTGTTCCGCCGACGAGGTGGTGTCGCAATTGCGCAGCGGCATGAACGTCTTCGTTCATGGCGGGAGCGCAACGCCCACGACACTCCTCGAGGCCATGGCCCGCCGCACCGACCTCGAGGGCGTGCGTCTCTACCACCTGCACCTGATGGGGCCGCTCGCGTTCACCGCCCCTGAGCACGCGGGACGCTTCACGTCGGTGTCGCTCTTCACCGGCCCGGGTTGTCGCGCCCCCATCGCGGAGGGGCGGGCCGAGTACGTGCCCATTTTCCTGTCGGACATCCCCTCCCTCTTCGCCAGCGGTGCGGTGCGTCTTGACGCGGCACTCGTGCAACTCTCCCCGCCGGATCGGCACGGCCTCTGCACGCTTGGCACCTCGGTCGATGCCGCTCGCAGCGCGGTGGACCACGCGACGCTCGTGCTGGCGGAAGTGAACGCCCGGATGCCCCGCACTCACGGCCACTCGGCCGTTCCGCTGCATCGGCCCGATGCCCACGTGACGACCGATCGCCCGCTCCACGAGCACCCGCCTGAACCGGAGACGCCGGAAGTGGCGCGCATCGGCGAGTTGATCGCCGACCTGGTGGCCGACGGTGATTGCCTCCAGATGGGCATCGGCGCAGTGCCGGACGCTGCCTTGACGCGCCTGCGGACCAACCGGGACCTGGGCATCCACACCGAGATGTTCAGCGACCGTGTGGTGGATCTCTTCGAGGCCGGCGCGATCACCAACGCCCGCAAGGGCATTCACCAAGGGCGGCTGGTGGCGAGTTTCGTGGTGGGCAGCCGACGCGTCTTCGACTTCGTGAACGACAACCCGCTGGTGGAGTTCCACCCCTGCGATCGGACCAACGACACCTCGCTGATCCGGCTGAACCCGGGCATGGTGGCGATCAACTCGGCGATCCAGATCGATCTCACGGGCCAAGTATGCGCCGATTCGATAGGGCATCGCATCTACTCGGGCATCGGCGGGCAGATGGACTTCATCCGCGGGGCGACGCTCTCGCCGGGTGGCAAGGCGATTATCGCGCTGCCGTCGACGGCGGCGGGCGGCACGATCTCGCGGATCGTCCCGGAACTGACTCCGGGCGCGGGCGTGGTGACGACGCGGGGGCACGTCCAGTGGATCGTGACTGAGCACGGGGCGACGAATCTGCACGGCCTGACGCTTTCGGAGCGAGCCGCCGCGATGATCCGCCTGGCCCACCCCGACTTCCGAGCAGTGCTGACGCAAGCGTGGCAGCGGCGGCCGCGCTGAACCGGATGCCCCCGTACAGATTCCTCTCCTCAGCAGCCTACCCGGCGCGAAAAACGGCCGTGCAGACCTCCAACGGCTTGCCATCGCAGGGGGTGACCGTCCTATACTTGCCCCCTTCGTGGCGGAAGCGCCCCGAACACACGCCCTCCTAGCTCAGTTGGTAGAGCAGCTGACTCTTAATCAGCGGGTCGAAGGTTCGAGTCCTTCGGGGGGCATTCTCGAAATCCGACGCACCCTCTCGCAAAGCGTCGCACTTTCCCGCACAATTCAAGGCCTTTTGAGCCTCGACCTCTTCATGGTCGTTTGGAAGGTCGTCGATTTCCGTCGCAACGGATGGCAACGGGCGGCGCTCAGTGTGCTGGGCCAGATGCTGGGATTCTTGGGGACTGTTCGGACCCGCTTCCGGCTGATTCCCAGTCAGGCGAAGTTCCGCTGGGGCCACGGTCATGTCGGGAAGGCGGTGAACCGTCTCGGCATCCTGACCGGGGAAGAGATGGCCATAGGTGTCCATCGTCAAGATGATGCTCGAATGGCGCATGAGGGTCTGGACGGCCTTGGGGTGCGCGCCGCCCAGAGCGGCCCATGCTCCGCAGGTATGGCGGAGGGCGTGGAAGTCCAAGAACTCGCCCCCGTGATTTCGTGCCAACAAGAAATCGCTGCCCTCCCGCTTCTGGAGCAGGGCAGGGTCTTCCTTGGCATTGTCGAGCCATGCTCGACGGGCGGCGGCGAGGTCGGAGCGCAGCACCTTGGCGATTCCAGTTTCAGGGAGCGGGAAGAGAGAGGCTTCGGCGGGACGGGCCTCGGCATAGCGGCGGAGTTCCGCAGCCAAGTCTGGCTTGATGTACTGATGCGCCGGCAGCCCGTTCTTCGTCGCTGTGGCTTTGGCCAAGACAAACGGGGGGTCCTTCTTCAAGAACAATGACGAGCGATTGAGGGACCGAAGTTCGCCAACTCGAAGCCCGGTCTGGATGGCGAGTGTGTAGAGGAGCAAGCGGTCAGCGCCGGTCATGCCGAGCATTTCCGGCTCGTTGGGCACTGCATGGACGAGCCAGGCGAACTCTTCCGGCAGCAACATGCGGCGCTCGTGGCGGCGGCCCGCCCTCGGGTTGGGCTTC
>CAIYWI010000032.1 GCA_903929885.1 uncultured Phycisphaerales bacterium | reverse complement strand
TCTTCATGACGACGGCGTGGTACTACCACGTCCGCAAGGTCGAATGGTCGATGTTCGCGGCCATCGGCATCTCGTGGCTCATCGCCCTGCCCGAGTACTGCCTGCAGGTGCCGGCCAACCGCCTCGGCCACGTCGCCTTCGGCGGCCCCTTCACCGCGCCGCAACTCAAGGTGATCCAGGAGGCCGTGACCATCATCGTCTTCGCGGTCTTCTCGACGCTGGTGCTCAAGGAGAAACTCCGCGTCACCGACTGGATCGCCTTCGGCCTCATCATGGCCGCGGTCGTCGTGTCGCAGGCGGGACGCATGCGGTGAGGAGATCGTTCCGCTCGCCAGGGCATGTCAGTCGCAGCCGTGGTGCGCCCGTGCGGGCGAAGAAGGAACCTGCGGAGGTTTCGTGCCCCTCGTACCCTCCGCCATGCTCCCCGCCCCCTCCGAGTTCGCCCGGCACTGGGCCATCGATCCCGGCATCTGCTTTCTCAATCACGGCTCCTTCGGCGGCACGCCCCGCGTCGTCATGGCCGCACAGGATGCCCTCCGCGCGAGGATGGAGGCCGAGACGATCCGCTTCTTCGTCCAGGACTTCGCCGGCCTCGTGGATCGTGCACGACGGTCGCTGGCCGCGTTCCTTCGGTGCGACTGGGACGACCTCGCCCCGGTCCCCAACGCCACCGTCGCCGTCGCCACCGTGCTCGACTCGCTCGTCGATGAAGGGCTCATCGCCCCGGGCGACGAACTGCTCACCAACGACCACGAGTACCCCGCGTGCCAGAACAACCTGCGCCGTGCGGCACGCCGCTCGGGGGCGAAGGTCGTGACCGCCGAACTCCCGTTCCCCTGCCCGTCGCCCGAGGCGATGATCGACGGACTGCTCGCCAAGGTCACGTCGCGCACGCGACTCGCGCTGCTCAGTCACGTCACCAGCCCCACGGGGCTCGTGATGCCCGTCGAACGCATCGTGCCCGAACTCGAGCGTCGGGGCGTCATGACCCTCGTCGACGGCGCGCACGCGCCGGGCATGGTCGCCGGGCTCGACCTCGGCGCGCTGGGCGCGAGTTTCTACACCGCCAACTGCCACAAGTGGATCTGCTCGCCCAAGGGCTCGGCCTTCCTGCACGTTCGCAAGGACCTGCAGCCCCGCATCCGGCCCCTGGCGCTCTCGAACAACGCCGAGAAGCCCAAGCCCGGCCGCTCGCAGTTCCTCACCGAGTTCGAGTACGTCGGCACCTCCGACTACACCGCCTTCATGTGCATCCCCGAGGCCATCGACTTCATGTCGGGCCTGCTGCCGGGCGGGTTCGCCGAGGTGATGGAGCGCAACCGCCGTCTGTGCCTGGCCGGGCGCGACATCGTTTGTCGCGAGTTGGGCATCACGCCTCCCGCGCCCGACTCGATGATCGGCGCGATCTGCACGATGATCCTACCGCCGCACGACGAGGCCCGTCGCCTGCAGCTGGCGCAGCGCACCAGCGTCTACCACGACGCCATCCAGGATGAGATGCTCCGCCGCTTCTCGATCCAGGTGCCCTTCTGGGGGCTCCCTTCGCGTCCCGACCGCTTCGTCCGCATCTCGGCGCAGCTTCACAACAGCGAGGCCCAGTATCGTCGCCTCGCCGAGGCCATCAAGGTGTTGCTGGAGGAGGAGCGGCGGGCGTGACGGGCTTGTCCGGGGCCCGTGCCGCGAGCACCACCTCGACGCGACGACCCTTGGCGTAGTTGAACCCGCGGGTGGCGGCCAGCGATCGCAGCGTCGGCACCTGTCCCAGCAGCGGCTCGGTGATGCACACCAGCCCGTCGGGATGCTCGACGAGCCACGCGGGCAGGGCGTCGATGGTGACGCGCCGGGCTTGGCCCCGAGACTCGAAGATGAGACTGTCCTCGTCGTACCCCACCGCAGCGAAGGGGCGAGTCCCGCCGGGGTCGACCGCCGCTCGCATCGTGATGACGCGACGGCTCGTCCACGCTGCGGTCATCGAATCGAGCGAGCCGATCAGCGTCGCGCTCGAGAGTCCGAAGAGCAGTGCACCCACGCCCAGAACGCCCGCGTGCCGGCCGGCGCGCAGCAGGCGGAACATCCACAGCGCGGCGGCGACGGAGAGTGCCCCGTACAGCAGCATGAGGGCGACGCTCGGTCCGTGCAGCAGCGTCGCGTCGTCGATGGTGCTCGCCGAGAGAAGCCAGGCCGAGAGGCACGCGAGCATGGCGGCGAAGATGCCGCCGCGGAGGGCCCACCTCGCCCACGTCGCGCCGCGGAGGGCCGTCGCCCACGGCTCGCGAGCGGTCATGCCGTGCACGCAGAGCATCACCGCCGCCGGCGTCAGGGGCATGGTGTAGTGGGGCAGCTTGGTGCTCACGAGTTCGAAGACGATCCACGAGGGCGCGAGCCAGCACGCCAGGAAGAGCGCGGGCGACACGGGCATTGAGTGGTCGGCGACGCGGCCGCGTCGCGAGACGACGGCCTCGCTGACGGCTCTCCACGCCGCCGCGAGCCCGGCGCCGATGCCCAGCGACGCCGGGAAGAGCAGCAGCGGCGAGAGGAGCAGGTGATACCCCGGCGGGCCCCAGTGTCCTTCCTTGGCCTCCATCGAACGGCCGAGGGTCTCGTCGAAGACCAGCCGCCAGTATTCGGCCGGACCCACGCGAGCCATCACCGCCAGAAGCCACGGGGCGCCCACCGCCACCACCACGACGACTCCCAGCACAGGTCGAACGCGCCGCAGCAGGTCGACGCGCCTCGTCGTCGCCGCCACCGCCATGAGGCACGTCACCACCACCAGCGGCGTGACGGGCCCCTTGGTCAGCACGCCCAGCCCCGTCAGCGTCCAGAGCAGCAGCGGCTTCCACGCCCTCGTGCGATCGCGGTCTCGCATGATGCTCCACAGCACGGCCATCGCGGCCGTCGTGAACAGGACCAGCACCATGTCGGCCCTGGCTTGTCTGGCCTCCCATGCCATCACCGGAGCCAGGGCGGTGCACACGCCCGCCAAGAGCGAAGCCCGGGGCCTCATGAAGGAACGGGCGATCCGCCAGACGATCAACGCCATGCCCACCGCCGCCACCAGCGACGGCACGCGGTACATCCAGATGGCGTCGCGCGACGCGTCGCCTCCGGTCAGCAGCCATGTCGCGCCCGACTGCGCCCAGTAGATCAGCGGGGGCTTGTTGAGCCGCGGCGTGCCCACCACCATCGGAACCACCACGTCGCCCGACTCGAGCATCTGGCGGCTCGCCTGCGCGAAACGCGATTCGTCGCGGTCCACCGCCGGGATGGTGAAGAACCCCGGCAGCAGCAGGAGCAGGCACCCCAACGCAAGCCCCAGTCCCGCAAGCAACGTTCGCCCGCGCGACCATCCTTGCGCCGGAGCGTCGTCTCGAGCCAATGATTGCGACGCATTTGAGTCCACGGGCCCACAGGATAGTGAATCCGCGGCATCCACGCGAATGACCCCACCCGCCGTCGCACAGCACGAACTCCTCGAGGTCGCCCCGGCCGCCTTTCGGCGGTTTCGCGCCATGCTCGGGGTCGCCGTGCTCCTGGCTTTCCCCGTGGCCCTCGCGGCCGATCGGCACGTGGCCACCTTCTTCCAGTCGGTGAAGATCGGCGGCGACTTGCGACGCGAACTCGAGTTCGTCCAGCAGTTCGGCGCGGTCGCATCGTGTCTCATCGTCGCCGCGGCCATCGCCCTGCTCGATCCGGCCAGGCGGCGCGTGCTCCCTCGCGCCGCGTTCGCGATCCTCGCGACCGCCGCCGCCGCGTGGGCGCTCAAGGTGCTCGTGGGGCGGCCGCGGCCCCGGCTCGACGAGCCGTACCTGTTTCTCGGGCCGTGGAGCGAGCACACCTTCGCGAAGGGCGATCAGACGGTGACGATGCACGCGTGGGAGTTCTGGCGCGGGCCCTCCGACCTGTGGTCGATGCCCAGCAGCCACACCGCGGCGGCGTGCGCGCTGGCCGTCGTCATCGCGCGGCTCTATCCGCGACTGACGCCCCTGATGATCGTGTTGGCGTGCATCGTCGGAGTGGCACGCGTGGTGCTCGGGGCTCACTACCCCAGCGACGTGGTGATCGGCGGCGCGCTGGGCGCGACGATCGCGTCGCTCATGCCCCTCAGCAGCCGCCCGCTTCCCACAGCACGATGAAGGATTCGACGTCCCCGCCGTCGATGCCGCCGTCCTGGTTCACGTCCGCCACGCTCGAGCCGGCTTCCCACGCGGCGTAGAAGTCGGCCAAGTCGGCCCCGTCGATGCCCCCATCGAGGTTGAAGTCGGCGATGCACGGCGCGGTCACTGTCACGACCACGCTGTCGGAGGCGGTGGCGCCGTCATCGTCGGTGACGGTCAGGGTGATGGCGTGCGAGCCGGTCGCGAGCGACGCGACGGGCGCGATGCCCGACGCGATCACGCTGCCGGCCTCTCGCCACACGTACGAGACGATCGTCCCGTCCGCGTCGGTGCTGGCCGAGCCGTCGAGCGTGACTTGTTCCGCGCCGTCGCCGTCGGCGTCCTCGACCTGCTGGTCCGGTCCGGCGTTCGCGGCCGGGGGTTGGTTGGGGGCCACGACCGTGGCGGTGATGGGGATCGTCAGCGTGGGCGTGTCGACGTCGTTGCTCGTGATGGTCAGCGTGCCGTTGCGAATGCCGGGGGTCGAGGTGTTGAGCGCAATCGCGTGCGCGTTGAGCGAGCCGCCCGGGGCGTCGGTGCGCTGGCCGGAGGGCGCGGTGAAGCCCGCCGAGGCGCTCATCGAGTAGGAGAGCGTCGCGATGCCGTTGATGGTCCACTTGGCGACGTCGCCACCGTTGCCCACGTTGATGGAGATCTCCTGCGTCGATCCGATGATGACGGTGCCGAAGTTGATGGAGGCGGGCGCCGTGATCTTGGCGGGCACGCGGAGGTCGAGGAAGACGGGCAGGTGGCCGCCCGAGGTGGTGGCGCAGTTGCGAAGCGCCTGGGCGATGGCCGGGCCCACCTGCGTGTTGCCGGTGGTGGTCAGCGACGCGTTGAAACTCGACCCGTCGTTGCCCCAGCAGCGGTACGAGTGGTTGGGGTCGTTCCACGTGGTGGTGCTGAAGGCGACGGTGGGGTTGCCGATGTAGTCGAGCCCCTGCCCGTCGATCAGCCCCGCGCCCAGAAGGATCTGGTCGTGGCGATCGTCCATGCCGCCCAGGCCGCTGGGGTCCTGCGTGTGGATGAAACGGAACGTGCCGTTGCCGTTCCACGAGCCCGGCGTGTTGATGGGGTCGAAGAAGCGGCCCGCGTTGTTGGCCTGCGAGCCGACGAGTTCGACATAGGCCGTCTGCGAGGCGGACTGCGTGTTGAAGTCGCCGCCGACGAGGAACTGGTAGCCCGCGGGCTTGCCGGTGCCCGCGCCGTTGGTGTCGACGCCCTCGGCGTTGTCGCGGATGCGCTGGGTCTCGACGAGGCGACGCGCGTTGTCCGTCGATGCGCTGCCGGCCTTGAGGTGCACGTTGTACATCGCGATGGTCGCGGCCGCCGCCGCGTACCCGACGGGACGGATGTCGTATCGATAGGTGTGGCGGGGCTGGTCGCTGGTGGAGGAACTGCCCAGCGCGATCGTCCACGTGCGGTTGCCCACCAGCGTCGCCTTGCTTGTGCGGAACAGGCACACGCTCTGCGTGTCCGGGCCGGTGACGAAGGGGGCTGCGGCCCAGTCGCCCGGACTTCCCGGTGCGGCGTTGAGCGCGTTGAGGAAGGCCGTCAGCGCGGCGGCGGTCTCGAACTCCTGCGCCAGGATCACGTCGGGCGACATGCTCCGCCCGTTGAAAGCGCCGTAGACCGCCGTCTGCACGTCGGCGATGCGATCGGTGCCGTCCCAGTTGGTCAGGTTCCACGCCACCACACGCAGTTGCGCGAAGGCCGTGCCGCCCGACGAGGCGGCGGCAAGGACGAGTGCAGCCAAGGCGCGACGGAGGCGAACGGGGGCTCGAGACGCCAAGTGAACAACGCTCCTCTCGGTGGACCGAAGGCACGGGGATTCGTCACGCGCCGACGCCACTGACAAAGGGTAGTTCGACGCCGCCGGGCCGTCGGTTCGATGCAGGTCCGGGAATCCGAGACGCTCGCCCGAGGCGGCACGCTCACTGATCGTGGCCGGCCGTGTCGGGCATCGAGTGCCCGGCGTCGCGGAGCGTCCGCTCCCGCTTGGCGAGCTCCACGTCGTGGTCGACCATCATCGCCGCGAGCTGCTCGACCGTGGTGGTTGGCACCCATCCGAGCTTCTCGCGGGCCTTGGCGGGGTCGCCCAGCAGCAGGTCCACCTCGGCCGGACGCAGGTACCGCTGGTCGAAGGCCACGTGACGAGTGAAGTCGAGCCCCGCGTGACGGAAGGCCATCTCCGCGAACTCGCGCACCGTGATCGTGCGGCCCGTGGCGATCACGTAGTCGTCGGGCTTGTCCTGCTGGAGCATCATCCACATCATCTTCACGTAGTCGCCCGCGAAGCCCCAGTCGCGCTTCGAGTCGAGGTTGCCCAGGTAGACCTTGTCCTGCAGGCCCATCTTGATGCGGCCCACCGCCCGCGTGATCTTCCGCGTCACGAACGTCTCGCCGCGGCGGGGCGATTCATGGTTGAAGAGGATGCCGCACGAGGCGTGAAGCCCGTACGACTCGCGGTAGTTCACCGTCGCCCAGTGCGCCATCAGCTTCGCGCACGCGTACGGGCTGCGGGGATAGAAGGGCGTCCTCTCGGTCTGCGGCGTCTCGAGCACCTTGCCGTACTGCTCCGACGACGACGCCTGGTAGTAGCGAACCTGACGCCCCGACTGCTGCTGGTGGTCGCGCACCGCCTCGAGCAGCCGCAACGCGCCCATCGCCACCGTGTCGGCCGTGTAGATCGGCATGTCGAACGACACGCGCACGTGCGACTGCGCGCCGAGGTTGTACACCTCGTGCGGCTCGCACTCGCGCATCAGCTTCGACAGGTTGTTCGCGTCGCACAGGTCGCCGTAGTGCAGCTTGAGCTTGCCGCTCTTGACGTGCGGATCGAGATAGATGTGGTCGATGCGGCCCGTGTTGAAGCTCGACGAGCGACGGATGATCCCGTGCACCTCGTAGCCCTTGTCGATCAGGAACTCCGCGAGATAGGAGCCGTCCTGTCCGGTGATGCCCGTGATGAGCGCTCGGCGATTGGTCGTCATGGTCGTTCTTCGTCGGCGGGTGGCGGCTGCGGCCGGGACCCTCCGCGAGGGCCCCGGTCATCCTCCCTCCCCGTGGGGGTCCGGGAAAGAGAGGGAGGATAGATCGTTTTCGGCTGTTCGTTCGCCCGAATGAACCCCGCCCCGCCGACTCTGCAACCCGCCGCAACATCCGTACGGATGCCGTATTCAAGTTCCGGTCGGTATCGACTCGCCTCGCGTCGCCCCGAAAGGGTCGCCAGCCACCCCTGATCCTGCGGCTCGGCCAGTTGTCCCGGCACCGGCCCCCACCTAGCATCAAGGCCCGGAGCACCGCTCCGGACAGCAACGATTGGAGCTTGGTCCCATGTACGCGATCATCGAAGAATCCGGCAGCCAGCGCAAGGTCGTCACCGGCGACGTCATCT
>CAIYWI010000031.1 GCA_903929885.1 uncultured Phycisphaerales bacterium | reverse complement strand
GCCTGCCATCGCTGTCGACTCCTTCGGATCCGCCGTCGGGCTGCGCCCGACGCCGCCCCGATCACCTGCCCGTCGCCTCGCCTCCCCGTTCGTCCTTCATCGGCCCGCCGCGGCCGCGGGCTGGGTTGTCCGGCGGGTATTCGCCCAGCTCCACCTCCACCCAGTCGGGGGTGCACCGCATGATCTCCGCGAAGTTCTCGTCGAGGAACCGCCCCGCCAACGCGGCCAGCTCCTCGCCCGATTCCACCTGCTCGCTCTGGAACTCCACCTTCAGGTAGTAGGCGTAGCTGCTCCTGAGGTCGAACGCGAGCAGCCGCACTTCCTCGGCCCGCGACACCGTGCCCCCGTTGGCGATGAAGAAGTAGCCCGCGAAGCGCTTGCGGCCCTGCGGGTCCTCGAACTCCATCGTGCGAAGCCGGATCTTCTCCGGATCGCGGGGCAGCCGGAAGGGCGTGCCCGGCAGGTCGGTGTATTCGACCAATCGCCCGTTCGCGTCGCGGACGGGCTTGTTGTCCGATCCCATGTTGTAGCTGGTCCGCACCCGGTGGATCCGCCCGATCAGGTGGGATGGCACGTGATCGTCGGGCGTCCACCGCGAACGGTCCAGCGGGATCGGCAGGTCGCCGACGATGCCCTTGAGCTGCATTCCGGCGCCCACCATGCACCGGTCGGGCACGTGCGGCACCGTGTCGATCATGCCCGTGTAGTACGCCAGATGCACCTGCAGCAGTCGCGGCTCGCGGCCCTCGGGCGCGAAACGCTCGATGTAGTGGCGAGAGAGATAGTTGGAGGTCCCCAGGACCTCCTCGATGTCCTTGTCGAGCCGCTGGTCGGTGCCCACGCGGAAGAAGGACTCGCTCTCGACGGGAATCGCGTTCACCTGTCGCCCCATCGGGGCGTTGATGGGCTCTTTCTTGAGGTAGATGCGGAAGTACCCGATGGCCGCGCTCATCGCCATCGACGAGACGGTCAGGATCGACACGCCCGCCCAGAAGGCCGGGTTGCGGAGGGCCGAGGCGTTCATGCGACGCTTCCCCCGGTCGCGGCGTCGTCCTCGACCAATCGATTGAGCGTCCAGACCACCGCCAGGAACAGGGCCAGACTCGGCACCAGCAGCAGCGTGCCGATCATCATGTGCGCGTCGCCCGCCGCGAGGTTGGGATCCTTGAGCGACAGCAGTCCCAGCACCGTCACCCGCACGACGTTCATGAAGATCGCCACGGGCGCGGCGAGCAGCAGCAGCGCGATCCGCTGCCACCAGTGGCGACAGCCCATCACGCCCACCGCGGCTGCCAGCGCATAGAAGGCCACCACCATCCGCATGCCCGAGCAGGCCTCCGCCACGTTGAGCTTCGCGCCCGCCACCGTCAGCGTGTTGCCCTCGAGATCAACGAGGAATCCGAAGAGGCCCCCGACGATGTTGAGCATCAGCCACGCGCCCTTGCTGGCGATCAGCTGCAGCTGGAACGTCACCTTGATCATGATCTGCTCGGAGATCGTGATCGCGAAGAGCAGGAACAGGATCGGGAGGAAGAGGTGCCGGAAGATGCCCGGGCCCGTGACCATCAGGGCCAGCCCCAGGAGGGTCAGCACCATCGCGCATCCCTGAAGCATGTGGTTCGGGACGCCCACGATGAAGAAGAGATAGCTCATCAGCCCGAGCAGGAACGGGACCATGCCCGGCCAGAATGGACGCACCCGCTCGGCCGCGATGTCCGCCCGCTTGAGCCAGACCAGATACCCCGCCAGGAAGGGCATCACATAGGCGTGGCCCCAGTCCTCCAGCGAGCCCCAACTGTGCTCGTGCTGCTTGAGCATCCAGCGGAAGAACATCGCCGCGAAGGCCGCCAGCGCAATGCACGACATGACCGCGCCAGTCGGCCCCAGCAGTCGTGGTTGTTCCTTCCCGGCCGTCGACATTCGCCCTTCACGCCCTTGGTCATCGCCTCGTGCGCCTCGCTGCTCGGTTGCCGCCCGCCATGGCGACGACCATTCCTTCTCGCCTCGCGGCGACCCGTCCCGCTCCCCCGCGCCGCCCCCCCCCGACTCGCCCGAACGCCCGCGTCAGTTCACGCGGACGGCCTCGGGCGGCGGTCCGAAGATGTCGTTGCCGAAGTTGCGATCCACCAGCAATCCGAAGCCGTAGTTGGCCCGGAAGCCGTTGCGAACCACCGCCAGCGGCAGCGCCCAGAAGTTGGTGCCCACGTTGATGCGGTCGTTGGCCTTGAGGTACACGTCCGGCTGCGTCTGCTCCGCGATCGCCCGGCCGTCGAGGCGGATCGTCGCCTGACGATCGCGTCCGATCATGCGGGTCAGGTCGATTCGCTCGGGAATCGCGATCGAGCCCAGGCCGCCCGCCGCGTCCAACGCTCGCAGCAGCGTCAGGCCGCCCGTCGAGGGAAGGCTGATCGGCCCGGGCCTGGCCACCTGGCCGGCCATGTAGATCAGGCCCTGCGGCGGAGAGGGCACGCGGATCACGTCGCCCGGACGAATCACGATGTTGTACTGCTGACGGCCGGCCAGCAAGTCCTGCACCGGGATCCGGATCACCCGCTGCGTCATCGTCGCCTTCTCGCCTTGCGCGTCGCGACGACCCGCCTCGCCCGAGGCCGAGGCGTTGACCTGCGTCCACTTGCCGTTGAGGAAGACCCACTGGCCGCCCGTCTCTCGAGACGCCGGCGCCTCGCTCGCGGCCGCGCCGCTCGCCTTGACGCCGCTGTCGACCAGATCGACCGCGGGCATCGGCGCCTGCGTGTTGGCCTTCGCCGCCGTCTCGCCAGGCAGGTCGATCGGAGGCTCCTGGGCCGCCGGCGTCGCCGGCTGGCGACCGGTCATCATGCCCGGCGCCGACCCCTTGGGCGTCGAGCCCGTCACTTCGTCGATCACCTTCAGAAGGTCGTCGCCGGTGGGCTGCTTCTTGCCCTGATCGGCCGGCGTCGCGGGCATCGCGGGCGCCAAGCCTCCGTCCGCGGGCGGCTCGACCTCGGTGGGTTCGAGGGAGATCCGTCGGATCACGAAGATGTCCTCGACGCTCTCGTCGAAACGCCCGCCCGAGGTCAGCGCCTCGAGCAGGTGGTAGTTGGCGTTGGGGATGGCGTACATGCCCCCGCGATCCACGGCGCCGACGATGCTGTACGACGCGCCTCGCTGGTCGAGCACCGTGACCTGCGCCAACGGGTTGCTCACCAGTCGCGTCATCGCCTGCTGAAGGTCCGCCACGGCCTGCTCCACCGTGCGGCCGGCCACCTTGATGCGGCCCAGCTGCGGCAGGTCGATCATGCCCTTGGCGTCGACGAGCACGCGGTACGTGTCCGGCTTGTCGGACACGATCAGGTCGTAGAGCGTGACCTCAAGCGTGTCGCCGGAGGTGATCGTGTAGATGAAGGCCTGCGGGAGCAGGTCCTCGGGCAGCGGGTCGGAATACTCGACCTGCTTGCCGTCGTCGTCCTCGATCGTCGCGATGCGGTCCAGCACCGGCACCACGGTGGGCGTGTGCTCCCAGCGGCCCGCCACGCTCGGGTCCATGTACGAATCCTGGCAGCCGCCGAGCACCGCCAGGGAACCCGCCGCCGTGGCCAGCGCGGCGATCAGCCGCGTGCCGACGCGGGTGCGGGCAACGGGGGTTGCGGTGTTGCGAAGGTCGACGTTCGAATGGTCCGCCACAAATGACTCCCGCCCGTTCCCGGGCTCGATCCGCCATGCGCACCCCTTCGCGGGATGCGCGATGCCGCGTGTTCGATATCCGAACACGCATCGAACTTGACGCCCCACCTTCACGGGAGGGCACATCCAGACCGACGCGTGCGGCCCGATCGTAGAACCAGGCGCGTCCGTCGGAGGTGTGCATCGACCGGGAAAGAGGGGCCCGTTGAAAGCCCACTCCCGTTTTTATCGAACATCCCGCGCGGCGCATGCCATTCACGGGTGGTCCGATCGCATTCCGTTCGGGCTGCCTCCACGCCTCCCCGGAACGGGTGGGTGAAACCCGCCCGGCGCCCGACCCCACGGGAGGAATCCCCACGAGGCGTACGTCGCGTCGCTCCGCGAGGTTTGGGCGACTTCCTAAACTCCAGGCCACATGGCACCCGACGACAAGCCCAACCAACCGGTTCCGGTGTCCGCCGCAGATCCGGTGATGGCGCGAACGCTCGCGCGGCATCCCCGCCCGCTCGGGGGAGATCCGCTCCGCGTGGTGGACCCGCCCGTGGTGAGTCTGTCGGGCATGGTGCTCAACAACGCCGCGGGCAAGGATCAACTGGCGGTCAAGCGAAAGCCCGATTGGCTGCGGGCCCAGGTCCCCGGCGGGCCCGGCTACCGGCGGCTCAAGGGCATCATGCAGGAGCACCGGCTCTTCACCGTCTGCGAGGAGGCCGGCTGCCCCAACATGGGCGAGTGCTGGTCGCGCGGCGTGGCGACGATCATGATCCTGGGGGACACGTGCACCCGCGCGTGCGGGTTTTGCAACGTCAAGACCGGCCGCCCGCCCGTGCTCGACCGCGACGAGCCCCGTCGCGTGGCCGAGAGCCTGGCGCTGATGGGCCTCAAGCACGTGGTGATCACCAGCGTGAATCGCGACGAACTGCCCGACGGCGGCGCTGGCATCTGGGCCGAGACGATCATGCGGACGCGCGAGGCGTGCCCCGCGATGAGCATCGAGGTGCTCATTCCCGACTTCGAGGGCAACTGGGGGGCGTTGCAGATGGTGATCGACGCTCGCCCGCACATCATCAACCACAACCTCGAGACCGTCCGTCGCATGTATCCGGCCGTGCGACCCAGCGCGAAGTTCGATCGCTCGGTCGAGTTGCTTCGGCGCGTGAAGGAGCAGGGAGGGGTCGCCAAGACCGGCATCATGGTGGGCATCGGCGAACGCGACGAGGAGGTCGAGGCGATGATGCGCGACGTGCAGGAGCGCACCGCGACGGCGCACGGCTCGTGCGACATTCTCACCATCGGCCAGTATCTCCAGCCGACCCGCAATCACCTGCCCATCGACCGCTGGGTCACGCCCGATCAGTTCGCGGCCTTCAAGCACAAGGGCCTTTCCAGCGGGTTCAAGGTCGTCGAGAGCGGGCCGCTCGTGCGTTCGAGCTATCACGCCGACCATCAGGCCGACGTGCTCACCGACATTCTCGCCTCCCGGTCGGCCGGGGCCTGAGCGGACACGCAGTGCCGTTCAGGCCTTCGCCACGCGGCCGTCGACCAGTCGCACCACGCGGTCGGCCCTCGCCGCCGTCCGCTCGTCGTGCGTCACCACGACCATCGTGAGCCGCCGTGCGGCACGGATCGAGAGCAGCATCTCGAGGATCGTCTCGCCGGTCTTCTGGTCGAGGTTGCCGGTGGGTTCGTCCGCGAGCAGCAGCGTCGGTTCGTTGATGAGCGAACGGGCGATGGCCACGCGCTGACGCTCGCCCCCCGAGAGTTCCGCGGGGCGGTGGCGCTTGCGGTGCGAGAGGCCCACGTGCTCGACGAGTTCCTCGGCGGCCCTGGTCGCCGCGCCGCGGTGCGCGGGCCACGCCAGGCCCCAGCGGACCATCGAGGCCACCAGGATGTTCTCCATCACCGAGAGTTCGGGGAGCAGGTGGTAGAACTGGAAGACGAACCCCGTCTCCCTCGCGCGATAGGCGTCGAGGGTCGAACGCGACGCGCCCGCCAACTCGCGGCCCTTGTAGCGGATCGACGAGACTCCCGAGGCGGGACGATCGGGGCGATCAAGTCCGCCCATCAGGTGCAGCAACGTGCTCTTGCCCGAGCCCGAGGCGCCCAGAATGGCGGTGAACCCGCCTTCGGCCACCGACAGGTCCACGCCGCGAAGCACGGGCACCTTCACGCGTCCCAGCGCATAGGTCTTGTGCAGGTTCTCGACGCGCAGGCACGCGTCGGACGCGGTCTCTCGCAACGCGGCGGGGTTGGCGGAGCTGGCGGGGCCGTCGTTCATTCGAATCGCAGGGCCTTCACGGGGTGCATCAGGGCGGCGCGGGCGGCGGGAACCAGCGCGCCGATCGTGCTGCTGAGCACGCCGGCGACGAAGACGATGACGGCCTTGTCCGGCTCGACCTTGTTGGGGATGGTGACGAAGTAGTAGATGCGAGGATCCCAGATCACGATGCCCATGGCCCGGCCGAGCCACTCGTGGATGGGGTTGATGTTCGCGACGATCGTCCATGCCAGGCACAGCCCGAGCGATGAACCGACGATGCCGATGGCCAGCCCGTACGAGACCCACAGCCCCGCCACGCCCGCGCTGCTCGCGCCCACCGCCCGCAGCACGCCGATGTCCTTGGTCTTCTCCGCCACCATCGACCAGAAGATGGCGAGGATGAGGAAGACCGCCACCAGCGAGATGATCATGAAGAGCACCAGCAGCAGCACCGTCTCCTTCTTCACCGCGCTGATCATCGTCCGGTTCTGCTGCTCCCACGTCAGGATGTTGATCGAGTGCACCGGCGGCACCACGCCCTTGTGACGCTCCGCGAAGCGCTCGTACACCCGCTCGACCGCGGCCCGAAGCTGCATCGCGTCCTGGGTGCGGAAAACGTCCATGCTCCCGCGCACCAGCACGTCGGTGACCCGCGCGGGCTCCTCCACGAGTTTCTCCGCCGGGTCGTCGAACCCGTCGCCGGCGGCGAGTTTGGCCTTGGGGTCCTTCACCACGCGACGGGCCGCGTTCATCCGCAGCATGTCCTGCGCCACCTCCAGCGGGATCAGCACCAGACTGCTGTCGACGTCGAACACCCCGCTCTGGAACTCGTTGGCCACCGCCAGATTCCGGCTCACCATCTCGACCGCGCGGCCGCTGGCGTCCAGCGGCGCCAGACTCAGCAGCACCTTGCCGTCGCGGGGCATGAACAGATCCACGAAGGCGTATTCACCGTTGGGCAGCGCCTGATACGCCTGCTGGGGCACGTAAAAGCCCCCGATCTGCCGCCGGTTGAACTCGCTCACCTCGATGCCCATCACCATCGCCGGTTCGACCCTGCCCGACTCGCCCTTGCGCACCAAGCGGCGGCCATTGTCGAGCACTTCCTCCCAGGACGTGCCCGAGATCGAGTGAAGACGCGGATCCTCGCGATCGACATCCTTCTCCACCGGTTCGGAGATCGGACGCCAGTGCAAGGTCTCCTCGTAGCGAGTCACCTGCGCATAGCTGGGACCTTCGACGCCCCGCACCCGCACCGTCTTCTTCGCGCCGTCGGGCAGGGCGATCAGGCCGAAGGATTCGATCACCGGTGCCGCGGCCTTGACCAGCGGTTCCTTGCGAAGGTCGTCGATCAACTCCTGATACTGCGCAAATCCCGCGTTCGGCCACGACACCACCACATCGCCCGTCATCGTCCGGCCGCTGCTGATGAGCATGGTCAGGAACCCGTTCATCACCGACCACACCACCAGCACCATCGCCGTGCACAAAATGACCGCCACGGCCGCCAGCAGCGGCATGATCTTGCTGACCAGATATCGCTTCGTGAGCAGGAACTGGTACATCGTCGGCCCGTGAGCGTAGGGCCCGGTTCGGCCTACGCTCAGACCGATGCAGTCGCTCCCGAGGAATCCTCCCGTGTGCGTGTGGGCGGAGCCCTCCCAGGTCGCCCTCGTGCGGGAGATCGCCGACGCCGCGTCGCTCGATCCGGTCGCCGCGGGATGTTGGGCCAACGGCCAGACCGGCGCGGTCGCCGGCGCGCTCGACGCCGCCCCTGCGACCGACCTGCGCGCCATGCTCGCCTCGATGCAGGGGGGTGCCCTCCTGATCGCCTCGGCCGGGGACTTCGGCAGCCGCCCGGAAGACCTTCGCGCCTTGGTTCAGGCCTGGCAGCGAGGCGTGCGGCTCTTCTGTCTCGATCCCATCCCGCAAAGCGTCTTCGATCTCGCCCGGCTGTGGCGGCCTCAGGATGATCTCGACCTCGATGGCGGCCCCCTCTCGATGGCCCGTATCGCCGGGCTCGAGCGAGCCATGCGCCTGCTCGCCATGCCCACCCGCACGCCCGCCTTCGTCGAGTCCGTCGAGACGCTGCTGGCATTCGGCACGCCCCGTTCGGCCGTCGTCCGCGTGCACGCGTCGCCCGGACGACTCTCGCTCGCGTCGCGACTCGTCGGCGGCTTCGACCTGCTCGATCATCTCTTTCCCGGATTCGAACATGTCGCGTGGATCGATGCCTGTCGCGTCCAGCGCGGCCATTCGACCGGCCGCGCCTCGGCGCCGCCCGATTCGCTCCGCGCCATCGACGGCGATCTCGCCGCGATCGTGCGATTCCCCGACGGTCGCGCCGCCACGATGCACCTGAGCGACTCGGCGCCGACCGACGCCTTCTCGGTCGAACTCCTCTCGTCGCAGGGGCTCTTCCGCATCGACGACTCGGGCCACGAGTGGCTCGCGCCCGACGGCACCGTGCGATCGGCCGCCCGCGCCCAGCCGCCGAGTGTCGGCGTTCGCATCGGGCTCGAGATCGCCCGCCTGCTCCGCGCCGCCGGGCCCGACACGGGGCCGGTTCCGCTCGATCGCTCGCTGGTGGCGGCGCAGACGGCCCTGCTCAGCGCCCACACGGGACATCCGGAGAGTCCTTCGACCATGATCGAGATGGCCCGGCGGGTCGAGCCCTGATGCCGACGCGGCATCGGTGCTTCAGTCCCATGCCACGGGCCATCACGCGCCCCGGGCGATCACTTGCCCTTGGTCAGGAAGGCCTGAATCGCGCCCTTGCCCTCGGGCGAGTTGCGAAGGCGAATGAGTTCTCGCCGTTCGCGACGCAACGCGGCCTGCCATCCCTCGGCCAGGCCGGCGTGCGCCGCCGCGAGCACCGCGCCCGCGGGCGACTCGGCCTGGTGAGCGCCCAGCATCGAGGCGCACGCGTGCAAGCTGGCCTTGGCCACGTCGCGGCGGGCGTTGCTGGCCGCCGAGTTGGTGCGACCGATCCAGTGCGCCGGGGCACCGTCCCGCTGCGCCGCGCGGAGCGATGGGAGGCCCACCCAGGTCTTGGCGGTCGCGAGCAGGTCCGCCGAGGCGGGCGCGAAGGCGTCGAACAACCCCTTCTCCCTCGCGTCGTCGACGAGCAAGGTCCTGCCCGACATCGTGAGTTCAAGGGCCAACGCAGGATCTATTCTCGCGCCCAGCAGGTTCGTGCCTCCCCATCCGGGACAGATGTTGAGGCCCGCCTCCGGAAGCCCGACGGGGTAGGGCTTGCCCGAAGGCGATGGGGCGGCCACCAGACCGTCGCAGTGCATCGCCAGCTCCAGCCCGCCGCCGAGTGCGGCTCCGTTGATCGCGGCCACGGTGGGGCATGCGAGTTGGCCGAGCATCCCGAAGACCTTCGATCCGTACGTCAGGTACTCCTCGAGTTGGGCGTCGCTCATTTCGGAGATGGCCTTGAGGTCGGCGCCGGCGACGAAGACGCGTTCGCTCGCGCTTCGGAGGACGAGCCCGCGTGCGTCGCGAGGCACGAGGGCCAGTGTGGCCTCGAGCCGCCGGATGAGCCCTTCCTCGAGCACCACCACCGGCTTGCCGGGCTGCTCGAGGGTGAGGGTCCAGATGCCGGCGTGGGGGCCATCGACATCCTGCGTCAGTGGAAGGGGCTCAACCATGGTCATGGCGGCCAGCGTAGGGGCAAGCACGGGCCTTCGACCCCGAGAACCCTATCGGAACACGAACAAAAGCGGGTGACGGGGTCTTGCGGCCGGGCGAGGGGCGAGGCGGCTTTTCCCGTTCCGGCCTCGCGCCTAGCATCAAGGCCCGTCGGTGCCTTGTTCGAGGCGTCGGGCGGGTCGTTGGGTCAGCACCTCGATCACCAGTCATCGGAGATTCGCCTTGGTTCGCATCCGCATGCAGCGTTACGGCCGTCGCAACCGCCCCTTCTACCGCATCGCCGCGGTGGAGAAGCGAGCCCGTCGCGACGGTCCGGTGATCGAGAACCTGGGCTGGTACAACCCGCTCGCTCCGGACGCGACCAAGCAACTCGAGATCAACGACGAGCGCGTCAAGTACTGGCTCTCCAAGGGTGCGCAGCCCAGCGACACCATGCGTGACTTCCTCGCCAAGCGAGGCCTCGTCGACGTGAAGGCCTGGGAGGCCGATCGCGCCGAGGACCGCAAGCTGGTCGAGGAGCGCAAGGCCAAGGCCGCGGCCGAGGGCGAGAAGAAGGCCTGAGGCCTTCTGCGTCCCTCCCCCGCCCGTGCGGGCTCGGTTTCGGATGTTCTGCTGATCAACCGTCGGCTCCGGGGTCTCCCGGAGCCGATGTTGTTTTGTCGCCGGTCACCTTGCCGGCCGGTTCAGGATTCGTCGATCCCTACACTCCCCAAACCATGAGCGACATGCCCAGCCAGCCCCGTTCGGTCTTCAATCCCGCCGCGTCGCACCATCAGCGTCCGCGGCTGCGTCCGGTTCGGGGCTTTCCGGCCCAGATCGGCGAGCAGACGGCGCTCGGACTGGCGGACGCGAGGCAGATCTCCGACAAGGCGGTCTTCACGTCGATGGCCTTCCAGGTGGTGTTGCCCATGCTCGACGGCCAGCGGACCGTCGACGAGATCGTGGCGGCGGTGGGGCGAGGCCTCACGCGCGAGCCGCTCGAGTTCCTGATCGGCCAACTCGACGAGGCGGGGCTTCTCTTCGGCCCGGTCTTCGAGGCCATCGAGGCCAAGATGCGGGCCGATTTCGACGGCGCGCCCGTGTTGCCCCCGGCGTCGACGGCGGCCTTCGCGGACTCGCTGGCCGAGCACTGGGTGCGGATGCAGCGGCCCGAGGCCGAGCGGAGCGCACCGGTCGAGATGTCGGACGAGTATCGCACCGGCATGGGCGTTCGACGGATGCGGGAGGTCTTCGATCAGTGGATCGCCGAGGCGCTCAAGGATCCCAACGCGCCGGTGCTTGAGTCGCTGCCCAAGGGCATCATCGTCCCTCACATCGATTATCAGCGAGGCTGGGTGAACTACGCGGGTGTCTGGGGCCGCCTTCGCGGGCTCGCCCGTCCCGACCGCGTCCTGATCCTGGGCACCAACCACTTCGGCCAGGAGACGGGCGTTTGCGCGTGCGACAAGGGCTTCGAGTCGCCCTTGGGCGTCTGTCAGGCCGCGACGGATCTGATCGCCGCCTTCCGCTCGGCGCTCGGGCCTCAGGCGGGCGAGCGGGTCTTCGCCCATCGCTTCGATCATGAGCGCGAGCACAGCATCGAACTGCAGATTCCCTGGCTCCAGCATTGCCTGGGGGCCGACGAGCGGGGGGCCTTCCCGCCGGTGATGGGCGTGCTCATCCACGATCCGACGGTCAACAACGGCGAGAGCTACGACGGCCTGGGCGTCTCCTTCGAGGCGTTCATCGCGGCGATGCGATCCGCCCTGGCCTCGGTGCCCGGACGCACGTTGATCGTGTCGTCGGCCGACCTCAGTCACGTCGGTCGCGCCTTCGGCGACGATCGCGAAGTCTCCGGCGACGCTCCCGAGGTTCAGGAGTTCCGCAACGGCGTGTTCAACCACGATCGCGAGATGATCCAGTTGCTCGCCAACGGCAAGACCGACGAGCTCATCGCCAGCATGGCGTGGCAGCAGAACCCCACGCACTGGTGCAGCATCGGCAACATGTGCGCGGCCGTGAAGCTCGTGCAGCCCACCCGCGTGCACGTATTCAACTACGTCGCCGCCCTCGACGAGTCGAGCCAGGGCATGGTGAGCAGCGTCGGCATGGCGCTCGAATGACGCGGGCGGCCGCGACGCGATCGCCTCGTCTCACTTGCGGAGCACGCGAAGGCCCACCCGCTTCTCGATCGCGGCGGCCGTCTTGGCGATCAGGTCGTAGCCGTCGCTGCCCGTGACGGTGCACCGCACGACTTCGCCGGGCGACAGCCGCTCGGGCGATTGCACGTACGTGACGGCGTCGATCTGCGGGGCCTGGAAGTAGGTGCGGCCCTTGTAGAGCCCGCCCCCTTCGCTCACGCCGCTGGTCTTGCGGCCCTTGGTCTGCATCGCCTCGTCGATGATGACGTCGAACTGCACCCCGCTCGATGTGGGCTTGTGCTCGTCGAACTGCTCGGCGAGGAACGCCGCCTGTTCGAAGGCGATGCGTTGCTGCAGTTCCATCACCTCGTCGCGGCGACGCTTCTTGACCTCGGCGGGGACGGCGAGCGTGGGGTCTTCCTCCATCGTGCCGGCCACGGTACCCGGCTCGTGCGAGTACTCGAAGACGCCCACGGCGTCGAACTGCATCTCCTCGACGAACTCGAGGAGTTCTTGGTGGTCCGCTTCCGTCTCGCCGGGGAAGCCGCTGATGAACGTCGTTCGGATCGCCATGCCGGGGATGCGATCCCTGAGCGTCGTGACCAACTGCTCCTGCTGACGACGCGTGACGTGGCGGCGCATGCCCTTGAGCACGCGATCGCTCGCATGCTGGAGCGGGATGTCGAGGTACTTGAGCAGGTGGCCCTTCCCGGTCAGTTCAGCGAAGGCGTCGACGATCTCGCTCGAGAAGTTGCTCGGGTAGGCGTACATCAGTCGCAGCCACCCATGCCCCGTGGCGTCGCGGATGGTGTCGCTCAGCCCGTTGAGCAGCGCGGGAAGTCCGCCCCCGTCCTTCAAGCCAAAGCCGATGTCGTCGCCGTAGCTGGTGGTGTCCTGGCCGATGATGAGCAGTTCGTGCGCCCCGTCGGCCAGGAGCTCGCGGGCCTCCTGCTGGATGCGATCCAGCGGCTTGCTCCTCATCTTGCCCCGGATGCTCGGGATGGTGCAAAAGGCGCAGTTCTGGTTGCACCCTTCGCTGACGCGCAGGTAGCCGTAGTGGCGGGGCGTGAGCCGCAGACGGGCCGAGTCGTCCTCGAAGTAGCCGATGCCCT
Source organism: uncultured Phycisphaerales bacterium (assembly GCA_903929885.1). Classification (GTDB taxonomy): domain Bacteria; phylum Planctomycetota; class Phycisphaerae; order Phycisphaerales; family UBA1924; genus UBA2402. The sequence continues at coordinate 55,501 of CAIYWI010000031.1, read as the reverse complement.
TGCCGTCCTTGCCGTTGACGGTCAGGCCCGTCACCTTCATCCCGCGATCCTTCGCCGCCGACAACGCGTTGGCGGCGATCCAGTACGCCGGCTTGTCGCTCACTTCGTCCAGCCGCTTGCGAGCGCCGCCGGGTCCCTGCACGGCGTCGACGATGCGATCGCGGTCGAAGACGCCCACCATCGCGTCGATCCCGGGCGCCCACTCAAGCATCTTCGCGCGGTGACGCTGCACCAGGCAACCCGCCACGATCACCCGCTTGACCTCGCCCCGTTCCTTGGCGGCAATCGCCTCCTTGATCACGCCCAGCGACTCGTCCTTGCTGGCCTCGAGAAAGCCGCAGGTGTTGACCACCACCGCGTCGGCCCCGCCGAAGCCCTCGCCCTCGGGGTCGTGCGAGATGGGGGCCAGCCCCGACTCGGCCAGGAGCCCCAGCATCTTCTCGGAATCCACGAGGTTCTTGGGACATCCCAAGGAGATCAAGGAGACGGTGCGCACGCCGTCGCCGGGGTCGGAGGTCTTCGTGGCGGGCTTGTTGCTTGGCTTCTTGCTGGGCACTGGACGGGATGGTAGGGGGCCGCCACGCCCCGCTCGGGCCGGTTCGCGGGCGTTCCCGGACGTGCTCGGCCCCTTTCCGGCAACGCGAGGCCGCCGCTCACTCCCGCCGCCGCACGATCGTGTACCAGCAGAAGTAGGCCTTCGCCAGTTCCTCCCGCGCTTGCCCTCCGCATAGCCCAGCTTCTCGAAGCAGTTGAGCACCCACGCGTGGTCGACTTGATCGAAGGCCAGCACCTCGAGGCCGGCGTCCTCGAACATCGCCCGCGAGAAAGGCGACAGCCCGTCGGCCCACGGGATGTACTCCTTGTCCGGCAGGTTCTGCGGCGGGCAGATGTTGTAGATCACGAACACGCCGCCGGGCCGCAGCGAGTCGTGCACCTGCTTGACGAACGCCTTGTTGCTCACGCCCAGATGGACCAGCCGCTTGGGATCGACCGTCTGCCCCGGCGGGGGCGAGGGGTTGATGTAGCCGCCCTTGAGCGTGTTCTTGCTCGTGATGAGCGAGTAGCTCCCGCCCACGGCCGTCCGCAGCGGCGCTTCGGCGGGCCATTGGCCGGTGTGGATCGACACCGATCCCGCGCCCATCGCGCCACCAGTGTACGGGTCAAGAGCGCGTCGCATCCGCCCGCCCGACCACCAACGCCACGGCGAACCCGTCGTAGCCCTTGCCTCCGACGGTCTGCAGGGCGGTGGCCTGCACCCGCGGGTCGTTCGCCAGGATCGACAGGGCGGTTCGTGTGCCGCGGATCGCGGGGTCTTCGCTCTGCTCGTCGGCGACGCGGCCGTCTCGCACCACGTTGTCGAGGACGATCACGCTGCCGGGGGCGGTCAGGCGCAACGCGGCCTCGACGTAGCGTGGGTTGTTCGGCTTGTCGGCGTCGATGAAGACCAGGTCGAAGGGGGCGAGCGAGCCGGCCGCAGCCGCGCGTTCGAGGTCGGCCAGCGACTCGGCGGCGGGCGCGACGCGAATCTCGACGCGGTCGCCGATGCCCGCGCGGTCCACGTTGGCCCGCGCCATCGCGGCGCGCGCCGGATCGATCTCCAGCGAGAGCACCAATCCCTCGGGCGGCGACGGGACCGCCCTGGCCAGCCAGATCGTGCTGTAGCCCACCAGCGTTCCCACCTCCAACACGCGGCGGGCTCCCCTGATGCGAGCCAGCAGGTGCAGGAACGCGCCCTGCGTCGGTGACACGTGGATCGAAGGCATCCCCGCGGCGTCGGCCTCCCGCAGCGCTTCGGTCAACGCGTCGTCGCGCGGCACGAACAGATCGGTCAGGTAGCGATCGACGCTCATCGCGGCGTGGGGGTTGTTGGACATGCCGCATTCTTGGCGTTCGCTCCCGCAGGCACGTGACGCGAGCGAGCGATACCCTTGTTCATGAACGTCATCCAGAAGGTGCGATCGATCCTTCAGGAACTTCGCTCGGGGGCGAGGCCCGCCGCCGCGGCGGAGAACTGGGCCCTCGCCGGCCGCCTGCTCAGCCGCATGACCTCCGATCAGGCCGCCGTGCAGCAGGTCGTGACCACCAAGGACCTCGACGGTCTTGCCGCCCTGCTCGATCGCATCGAGCATCGGGTCGCTGATGTGGCGGCCAAGCAGGCTTCCCAGAACTTCAGCGAGGCCGATCTCGCCGCCGCCATGAGGGCGTTCGAGAAGCGATTGTCGCTCGGTCGCCTCGCCGACGAGTCGCGTCTGGGCGGCCGCTACACCTCCGGGGGACGCAAGTCGTCCATCGACGGCATTCAGCCCCCTGAGGGGTTCCCGCAGGGCATCTGGCAGGCCTTGGTTCGAGCCGGAAAGCTCTCTGATCTTGGCGAGGGGTTTTATTCCCTGCCGGCGCATGGTGCCTAAGCCGCTGTCGGAACGTGGCTTGTGCAATTGTGTGTCCGGAAGTCAAAAACGCGGGACGTGGGTGCAAGATCACCTCATGAGCTTCGGAGTGTGGGCATGACAGGGCATGTGGCCCGTCACAAACCACGCCGGTGAGCGATCTCCCGGCACGTCAGGCAACTGAGAGATCAGGTGCAGCAAGCGGCCCGCTTCGGCGGGCAGGAGAAGTCCCATGGCCCTCGCGTTCCCCATCGTCCGCTCCCTCTCGCCCGCCACTCTTGTCGCCGCCGCCGGCATGCTCGGCTCGACCGTGCTGGGGCAGGGAGTTCCGTGCCCCACCGAGTGCCCCGGGCAGGTCATGAAGACGATCTGCTACGAGGCCGGTCGCGTCGACGCCTTCGCGGCCCCGGTCGACCCGCTCACCCCGCGGCCGATCTTCGCCTCCTTCCTGTCGACCTACAGCACCAAGCCCTTCGATGATGCCACCGTCAATCGCGTCATCGGCACGTCCTTCCAGAATCTGCCCTGCGGCATCGTCGGCGGCGTGCTCGAGATCAAGCTCCGCGCCGAGAACGATCTGCCCTTCAACGACTCGATCTCGCTGCAGTGCCTGGGCAGCACCTTCGCCTGGGGTTCGCCCATCAGCGCCCTGCCCGGCGCCGGCGGAACGTGGAATCCGGGCCAGAACCAGACCTTCTTCATCAGCCTGCCCGCCGCGGTCATCAGCCAGATGAACGCCAGCGGCGCGCTGGACGTCATGCTCCAGGACGACACCACCGTCGATTACGCCCGCCTCACCATCCGCGTGTGTCCTTGCGACGGACCGACCCGCGTCTACACCGTCGGCACGGTCGACAATCTCGCCCTGCCCACCGAGCCCACCAGCCGCCGCCCGCGACTGACGGCGCTTCGCACCACCGCGCCCTTCCTCTGGAAGGACAACGACGATCAAACCATCGATCGCGGCTGGGGCCACACCTTCAGCGGCCTGCCCCGTGGCATCATCGCCGCCGACTTCACCATCCGCATGAAGCCCACCGGCGGCGGAGCCGGCAACGACGGCATGGCCTTCGACCTGCTCAACCTGGGCGCTCCCGAGACATTCTCTCGCGGCTTCAATCTCAACACGCTTGCCTCGCCGTGGCTCCCGGGCGTCAATCCCCTCACCAACCTGTACTTCGATCTGGGCGCGACCATGCCCACGACGGTGTGCGGCACCAACCTCCTGGGCGACTTCGGCGACGGCGTCTTCGACGTGTACGTCCAGGACGACACCAGCATCGACGCCGCCCGCCTTCGCGTCAAGCCCTGCCCGCCCATGAAGCGCTTCTGGGGCATCCCCTTCGACGTGCGTCACTACGCCCACGTCGACACGCAGGCGGACGGCTCGATCACCGTGCTTCCCCAGTCGAACGGCGACGGCGTCTCGTTCGACGTGCTGGGGGTCGACCGCCAGGTCTTCCACGTCGACTCGACGGTCTTCGCCGCCTCGCCTGACGGCACCGAGATGAGCGTGGGCGTCACGGGTCCCGACTTCGACGGCGACGGCTATCCCGACGTGGTCGCCGGCGGCGAGGTGACCGCGCAGCGTGGCGTCACCAAGGTGAGGGGGCACAAGCAGAAAATCTGGCTCGTCAGTAACTTCCGAGTTCGCGACAGCGTGACGGGCGAGATCGTCAGCGGCACGCTCCAAGGCGACCAGGCCATCACGGTGTCGAGCCGGAACCTCTCCGGCGTCGAGTGGACCGCGGCCGGCGACACGATCTTCGGGTTCGACGACGACTGCGACATCATCCTGCCCGACGGTCGCCGCGTCCGCGGGAACAGCGTCACGCTCGACGACCAGGACTTCGACCCGACCTCGGCCGCCCGCTGCGACTGGAGCTGGGGCATGACGCAGAGCGGCACGAGCGGTCCTCGCGGCGGCGGTCGCATCGTGAGCGTCTCCTCGTCGATCAACGGCGTGCTCCACACGCCGACGGGTTCGGAGGCGACGATGAGCACCAACCCGGGGAGCATCACGCTCTCGGACATCATCCCGGGCACGACGACGGGGCTGCTGCTCGGTGCCCAGGGCGCGGTGGCGGTGGGGGTCGACATCACCTCGGTCTGTGCCGGCCTGCCGGAGAACTGCGACGACGCCTTCGCCCTGACGGCCGTCTGCCGGGGCAAGCGGTCGGAAGCGGAAATGAACCTCAACGCGATTACGCGGAGGAGCAGCGACGGGACGCCCTCGGGATACGCCATGCGGGCGGGCAACTGCTGCCGCGGGCACGTGATCATCATGAAGCTCTACGACGAGGAAGGCAACCAGACGGGCGAGCGGGTGATGCCGCCGGACACGAGCTTCGAGGTCCTCACCCAGGGCAAGCTGACCAAGGCCGACGCGGGCTACGAGAAGCGGGCCGACGGCGAGTTCCCCTGGCTCTCGGTGAGCTTCGACCAGGACGTGACCGTGCTCCTGGGCGGCACCTCCGGACAGGCCACCGGCAGGCGGATGCACCTCGAGTCGTCGGTGCCCGTGCCGACCGACGACGGCTTCGCGGGGCTGGGCCTGAGCTTCTCCGGCGTCGGCGAGGTCGACGTGAGCAACCAGCGGATCGAGTTCGACGAGCCGGGCTACCCCTGCCCCGCCGACTTCAACCGTGACGGCGGCATCGACGGCGACGACGTTCCCTCCTTCTTCGACGCCTGGGAGATTGGCGAAGCATCGGCCGACGCCAATCAGGACGGCGGCGTGGACGGCGACGACGTGACCGAGTTCTTCCGGGTGTGGGAGAATGGCGGCTGCTGAGCCCTGATCGAATCCTCTGATGCGGACGCGGGCGGACCCAACCGGGTCCGCCCGCTTTCATTCGAGGCCATCGCGGAGACGATCAGCAGTCGCCGGCCGACCACGCCGTCATGAAGGCGCCCGCGTCGCCGCCGTCCACCCCGCCATCGGCGTTGACATCGGCGAGAAAGTCGCCTGCCTGCCAAGCTTCGAAGAACGAGGCGACATCGGCGCCGTCGATGCCGCCGTCGACGTTGAAGTCGGCGATGCAGGGCGGGCGGATCAAGGCCGTGAGTTCGCGCGAGGCCAGCGCGTCGTAGGCGGCTTCGACGAGGTGGTTGCGATCGGTGTTGTTGGCCTGATACCAGCGGTTGGCGAGCATTTCACTCGCACTGCTGAGCACGTCGAGTCGCACCGATGCGGTGCGAGGAAGCGTCGAGGCGAGTTGGTCGCACGCCTGGCGATAGGCAACGAGCGGGGCTTCGTCGGGTTCGGCGACCGGGTGCGAGGGAGTCAGCAGGAAGTGCAACTCCTCGGCAGGCCAACCGTTGAGGGCCCAGACGCCCTGCACGCGCTCGACGATGGCGAGGATGTTGTCGCGATAGGCGGGCGCGGAGTTGCCCGGCGTCAGCCCGAGCCGCACGGAGGGTCTCGATTCGACCCGGTCGTTGAGCCCGGTGTTGACGCGAACGAGCACGCCCTTCTCCGGGCCTTGGAGGCGACGAAGCGAGTCGAAGTAGTGCGTGAGGGTGGCGTCGCCGGCGGCACGCAAGGCCCGCGCCATGTCGTTCGAGGACTTCGACCCGACGGCATAAAGCGAACTGAACGCCGCGCCGCGCGTGCGGGCGACGCTCTCGGCGCGGAGGTGATAGGCGATGAATGGGCCGACGATGGCCGAGCCGCGACCCACGGCTCGCAGCGAGATGGGACGGTCCCGAGATCCGGGCGGCACGTCGACGGCCGCGAAGGCCAGTTCGAACCCGGCGTGGCCCGAGCGCGTCGAGAGCGACGGGCCCGTCGCGATGGTCTCGAAGGGGAACGCCTCGTAGCGGCACAGCGGTTGGATCGCCTCGACCCCGGTGCCCTCAAAGCGTCCGTACGAGAAGTGCAGTCGCAACGCCCCGGACATGCCGATGGGACACTCGGGCGTGAAGAGGCCTCCCGCGATCGCGGTGCCCGGCACGCTCGCGCCCGCGGGGACGTGAAGGTAGTTGTGCGGCGCGAGCAGCGATGTCGCCGAATCGAGGAAGGCGGCGGCGTCGGGCGGTGCGCCGGCGTACACGAACCCGCCCCCGGCGCTCGACAGGGAGGAGTATCCGTATCCCTGCCCCGCCCCGAGTCCTTGACCTTCGCCCCAACTCACCAAGCCCGTGGCGTAGAGACCGAACCGCTCGTCGAGCGCCTTGTGCCACCCTTGATCCCATCCGTTGGATCGCTGCAGTTGGTTGGAGTCGCCGATGCCGACGACGTCGACGCGGGATCGCGTCGCACGCTCGAGCAACGGGCGGATCGCCTCGGCGTTCACGACCGCCACCTGGGCCGTGGCCGAGGCGGTCAGGCACGCGAGCGTTGGCCACAGCGCCTTCATCCAGCCTCAAGTATGCGCGACGGCGAAGCCGAGGGCCACATGGAATCGCGTCGATGCGACATGCGGCGGGGCGCAGGTCCGATCGCCTCGTCATTCTCGGACGCGAGACGATGCCGCGGCATCTCTCGCCAGCAGGAGGGCGTGACGACCCAAGGGTTCGTCGCACGCGTCGAGGGCGGCATCGAGGGCCGAAAGGAGGTCGCCGGCCATCGGACGCCCGGGCGAGTGGCGTTCGACGGCCCGTGCCAGCAGCACCCGCGTTCGAGCGTCGGACTCGGCACACGCGACCATGACGAGCCGACGGAACACGTCGTCGCCGATGGAGTGGAGCAGGAGCAGGTCGAGCGCCGCGATGCGACGCACGGTCGGTGCGGCGTCGTTCAGTCGCTCCGCAAGGGCTGCGTTTGCTTGGCCGGCGGACGTCACTGTTCCTGGGCCGGCGGTTCGGCGGGCGCCTTGGCGTTGGACTCCCACTCGCGGAACTGCTCGCGGTAGTCGCCCTTGCCCTTGGTGCTGAAGTCGTACTGGTTGATGCGCTCCTCGTCGGGCAGCAGGTACGGCTCGGGCATCGGATCGATGCCGGGCGGCCACGCGCGGGCATGGAGCACCCGCCACGGACCGAAGCCTCCGCTCATCTTGAGCGTGACGGTCTGGTACACGGGCTTGCCATCGGGACCGGCGGGCAGTTCGGGCATCGGCCTCATCACGTCGACCCAGCCCTCCGAGAAGCGCAGCCACACGCGCGTGACGTGATACACCGGCAGCGACGGGTCGACGTCGGCGGTCATCGGCACCGCGTTGGGCCCGACCTTGCGGGCGATTCGACGGTAATAGCTCTGGCGCTGACCCACGGGGAGGTTCACCACCATCGCCGTCGAGGTGATCATCTCGCCCGCCTCGCGAGCGTTCTTCGCGTCAAGACGCAGCGTGCCGGGGGGATAGCGATTGGCCACGAACTGCAGCGCCGTCACCATCGCGCTCTCGGCGGCGGGGGTGTTGGGATCCTGCTTGAGGCCCCGGGCGCTGGGAATCTCGGGGTAGTTGGCGTACTGCTGCGTGCAGCCCGACAGACCCGCCGTTGCGAACAGCAGGCCCGCGGCCACGCTCGACAGCATGGCGACGGAACGACGGGCGGGACGATTCGACGATGGACCGGAATTCATGGCGGCGGAGTGTAGAAGGGCCGAGGGCCGCCGTGTGATCCTCGGCCGGCTCCCATGCAGCCGGCCCGCCGACGGCGAGTCAGCGCGTGGCGGCGGGTGCGGGCTGGGCGGCAGGTGCGGGCGACTGGGCGGGCGCGGGCGACGTGCCCCCGCCGGGGGACGTTCCATCGCCACCTCTGCCGTCCCGGCGGCCTCGCTCTGCCGATGGACCGCCCGTGGGGCGAACGCCCGCGGCCGGGAGACTCGCCGGCGAACCGCCGCCGCGCATGCCGCCTTCGGCGATCACCTTGCCCGAGTCGTCGAGGCGATAGCCGGCGGCGGTCAGCATGTCGGGCTTGAAGTTGCCCGCCAGCACCTCGCCCGAGCTCGGCTCGCGAAGCAGCACCATCGTGCCCTCGTCAAGCCCCTTGACGACTTCGGCGAGGGTGTCGGAGCGACGCCCGATGCGTATGGGCAGTCGCTCGAAGCGAGCGCCCGCGGGCGTGTAGACGAACTGGACGGGGCCTTCGTTGAAGACCGCCTGCACGGGGATGGCGACGGCCTCGGGCACCGTGTCGAGGATGATCCTCGCCTCGCACCGCATCGCGGGCTTGAGATTGGAGTTGCCCTGCGTGTCGATGGCGACGCGGACGGTGTACTCGCGCAGGTTGGGGTCGCGCCAGCCGCCGGTTTCCGCCATCACGCCCACGCTCTCGACGCGGCCCGCGAAGGTCACGCCTCCCGCGGCGTCGATGCGAACGTTGACGGCCTGATCCTTGCGGATGCGGCCCGCCAGACTCTCGTGCACCCGCACCGCCGCGAGCATCTCCGAGGTGTCGGGAAGGATCATGAGCAGTTGGTTGGGGGCCACCTGGGTGCCGATGGTGAGCGTCGATTCGCCGCCGCCGCCCCCGCGGCCCGACCAGCTGTTCCGGTCGACCGAGGTGCCGTAGACCACCAGGCCGTCGCGCTCGGCGCGGATGGTCGCGTCGTCGCGCTGCTTGGTGAGCTTGGCGAGCTTGCGCTCGAGACCCAGCAACTGCTCGCGTGAGTTGTTCATCTCGGCGAGCTTGCTCGCCAGCTCGCTGCGGCTGTTGAGCTCCGCCTTGTCGAGCTCCTGCGAGGCTTCCGCCACGTCGGATTCGAAGGTCTTGCGGTCCTTCACCTGCTGGAACTCGCGATAGACGTCGAGCGCGAGCTTCGAGGTCTTGTACTCCGAGATGGCCTCGATGTACGCCACCTCCTCGAGGTCCATCTGGTTCTTGCTCATGAACCCCTCGGCGTTGAGGTTCTGGGCTCGCATGTACACCTCGGCCAGCCGGTGCAACTCGAGCACGGCCTTGTCGGCCGCCAACTCGAGGTCGCGCTCCTTCTTCAGCCGATCGCCCTGTTCCCACTGCTCGAGCGCCAACTCGGCCAACTCGAGCTTCAGCCGCGCCTGCCGCAACTTGATCTCGTTTTCCTTGACCTGGATCTCGTAGGCGTTTTTCGCGACCTCGGCGTCCGCGCGGGCCGATTCGACCTTCAGCTTCTCCTCGTCGACCTTGAGCTGGATCTCCTCGACGTTGAGTTGGATCAGGATGTCGCCCGCGGTCACGCGGGTGCCCTCGGGCACGATCCGCACGATCGCCGACTCCTGATCGAGCGGATTGCGGATCTCCACCCGCTTGCGGGCCTCAAGCTCTCCGTTGGCCGTCGTCACGATCTCGAAGCCCATCGAGCGGGCCGGGGCTCGGTCCGCCGTCCCGGCGGCGGCTTTCACGGCCGCCTTTCGCTCGCCCTCGTCGGAGCAACCCGACGCCAAGGCAAGACCCGCCACCATCGCGAGAAGGAGGGGGCGGGGCAAGCGGGTCGCGGTGATGGATCGCGTGGCGTTCATGGAACCTCTCGAACGGACGGGCGACGCGCCGGGGGCGACGCGACCTGAACGTGACTGAATCGTAGACCCTCCCAATCTCCGAACCGCACGGGAGAGGAGCCCCCGCTTCGTCGCCGGGCACCGCTGGGTTCGGCGTTTCCTCGCGGCCGGATGCCCGCCCGCCATCGGCCCACGAGCGGATAGCATCGCCTGCCCATGCCTGATGGCCCATCCATCTCCCGACCGACCGCCCTGCTCATCGTGGTGGCGGCACCCAGCGAAGCCGCCGCCGTGCGACGGGGCATGGGGCTGGAGGGCCCCGCCCGCGACCCCGTGCCGTGGCAACCCGTTCCCCTCGCGCTCGGGGCCGATCTGCTGCTGACCGGGGTGGGAAAGGCCAACGCCGCGGGCGCGGTCGCCGCCACGCTGGCCGCCGGGCGACACGGGGCGGTGATTGATCTGGGCATTGCCGGCGCGTTGCCCGCAGGTTCCGGGGCGGCCGCGATTGGCACGGTGATCTTCGCGGAGTCTTCGGTCTTCGCCGATGAGGGCGTGCAGGCCCAGGATGCCTTCCGGTCGCTGTCCTCCATGGGCTGGGGCGTGGCGCCCGACGCATCCGACGGTCTCGCGCCCGACCAGCGCCTGGCGGCGGCACTGCGTCCGTTGGCCTCGGTGCGCGGGCCGGTGGCCACGGTCTCGACCTGCTCGGGCACCGATGCCTTGGCGGTGGAGATCGTTCGACGGACCGGCGCGGTCGCCGAGGCGATGGAGGGCGCGGCGGTGCTCTTGGCCGCGGCTCGGGCCGGTGTTCCCGCGGCGGAGCTCCGGGTCATCAGCAACACGACCGGCGATCGTGCTCGCCAGCAGTGGGACATCGCGGCGGCCATGACCCGCCTTGCCGCGCTCGCCGGCGAGGTGCTCGATGCCGTCCCGACGCGACGGCCCGGGGCCTAACCTCCGAATGTTCGATCGCTTTCCACGGAACAAGCCATGAAGACCAACGAACGCGTTCTCGTCTACGGCGGCCTTGCCGTCGCCCTCCTGCTGGGTCTGGCGGGTCGCCTGCCCGAAGGGGGCGAGTCCAGGGCCTTGGCGACAGGGTCCGGGCTCGCGGCCGACGCGCCGCGCATCGCCACCGTCGACGTGCTGTCGCTGGTGGAACGCATGATCTCGACCGACCAGTACAAGTCGCAGCGAGAGTCCTTCGAGATGGAAGAGGCCAAGAAGCTCCAGCCGATCGCCGAGGAGCTCAAGAAGATGCAGGAGGAGGCCAAGGACCTCAAGGAGGAGAGCGAGCGGTTCAAGTCGCTCAACAAGTCCTTCCTCGAGAAGAACGCCTCGTTCCAGCAGCTCCGCACGGATGCCGCCACGCAGCTCGAGGCGTTCAACACCCGCCAGGTGGGCGAGGCGTACCGGCTCATCCTCGACGCCGCCGCGCAGATGGCCGACGGCCTGGGCTACACCCACGTGATCGCGAGCAAGTCCGGCTCCGTCGCGCTGGCCTCGAAGAACATCCCGGGCGCGGTCCAGGAGATGCTCGCACGTCCCGTGATCAAGGGCGTGGCGGCCGACGACCTGACCGAGCGGCTCATGAAGTCGCTCAAGCTCGAAAGCGTGACGCCTCCGTCCGCGGTCGTCGAGCCGGAGAAGTCCCAGACTCCGCAGGTCGGCGGCGGGAAGTGAGCCATGGCCGGTGATCGCGCCGGTCGCGACTCCGCTCGCCCGCCTGAACGCGACACGATCATCGCGCGTTCCTCGCCTCCCGGCGATTCGACGCGGGCGTTGATCCGCGCCAGCGGCCCGCTCGCCCTGGGCTTGGTGCACCCCCATGCATCCGGACGAGGCGTCTCGAGCGCCCTCGTGACGATCCCCGGCGCCTGCGCGATGCTGGAACTCCCCGTCATCGCCATGGCGATGCCCGGACCCGCGAGTTTCACGGGAGAGGACGTTCTCGAAGTGCTGGTCGCCGGCCGGACGCACCTCGTGGAACGGATCATCGACGCGTGGACCGCTCGCCCCGGCTGCCGGAGGGCCGGGCCCGGCGAGTTCTCGGCCAGGGCGTTCCTCGCCGGTCGCATGACGCTCGCGCAGGCCGAGGGCGTGGCCGCCGCGATTGCCGCCGAGAATGAGGAGGAACTCGAGGCCGCCGCGGGTCTTCGCGAGGGGCGCGCCGGCCGTCGCCATGCGGCGCTGGCGACCGAGCTCGCCGAGCTGCTCGCGATGGTCGAGGCGGGCATCGACTTCACCGATCAGGAGGACGTCGTCGCCATCGGCGGCGCGGAACTCTCGCGGCGGCTGGACGCGCTGTTGGGCGTCATGCACGAACTCGGCGCGGCTCCGGGCGACGCGGCGACGATCGTCGCAACGCCGCGGGTGGCGATCGTCGGGGCCCCCAACGCGGGCAAGTCGACGCTCTTCAACGCGCTGCTCGGCCGCGAGCGATCGGTGGTCAGCGAGGTGGCCGGCACGACACGCGACGCGATCGAGGAACTCCTCTCCCTGAACGAGGCGAGGCCGGGAGCGGGCGAGGTGATGCTGGTCGACTCGGCAGGGCTCGACGACGAGCTCGCGAGGCGATCGGGCGAGTTGGAGCGCGTGGCGCAGGATGCCGCGACAGCCGCCGTGGCCATGGCCGACGTGGCGCTCTGGTGCGATCCGACCGGCCGATTCGAGGCCGTCACGCTCCCCGACGCGGCTCGGGCGGCGTTGTCTCGCCTTGGAGCGGGTCGGGTGCTGCGGGTTCGCACGTGCGCCGACCGCGGCGGAGCGACGGCCAACGACGGGCTCTCCGTGTGCGCGCTCGACGGCTTCGGCCTCTCGCGATTGCTTCGGGCGGTGGCCGACGCGGCCGTGACGGGCCGGGGACGGCGAGGACTGGCGGCGTTGCTGCCTCGCCATCGCGCCGCCCTCGAGCGATGCGCCGCGTCGCTGCGGCAGGCGCGGGAGTTGGCCCGCGAGGCGGCCGATCCTTCCCGGCTCGATCGACCCGAGGAGGCGGCCCAGACACTTCGCGACGCGCTCGACGCCGCGGGCGAACTCTCAGGCCGCATCGGGGTCGAGGAGATCCTCGGGCGGGTGTTCGCGTCCTTCTGCGTCGGGAAGTGAACCGGCCGACGCCTTCGAGGGGGACGTCGACGCGAGCGTCCCTATTCTCCGACCGCATGCGATTCACCTTCCTGGGCACGGGCACCTCGGCGGGCGTCCCGATGATCGGGTGCTCGTGCGACGTCTGCACGAGCGACGATCCTCGGGATCGTCGCCTGCGCACCAGCGCGTGCCTTCGCTTCACGGACGCGATCGGTTCGCCCCGGACGATCCTTCTGGACGCGGGGCCCGATCTTCGCATGCAGGCCATCCGCGAGGGGCTCGATCGCTGCGACGCCATCGTCTTCACCCACAACCACGTCGACCACGTCTTCGGCCTTGACGAGGTCCGACGTTTCAACGACGTGCAGCAGTCGGCGGTCGAGATCCACGCCGACGACCACACGATGGAGAGTCTCGAGCGCATCTACGCGCACATCTTCCGCAAGGAGCGCAACGTCAACCCGAGTTTCGTCGCGACGCTGCTGCCATTTCGAGTGTCGCCCGAAGTGATCGAGCGGGGCCTCCCGGTGCGACTGCACGGCGTCGACTTCACGCCCATTCCCCTGCTTCACGGTCGGCTTCCCGTGCTGGGATGGCGGATCGATCCCGACGAGCGCCTGCTCACGCCCGGCGCCCGCGAGGTGTTTCCCTTGGCGTACTGCACCGACGTCTCCGCGATCCCCCCCGCCTCGTGGTCGCGTTTTCGGGGCATTCGCACGCTCGTGCTCGACGCATTGCGACACCGGGCTCATCCCACCCACCTGACCATCGGTCAGGCCGTCGGCATCGCCGCCGAGATCGGCGCCGACCGCACCTTCTTCGTGCACATGTCGCACGACCTGGCCCACCGGGTCACGCAAGACTCGCTCCCGGACGGGTGCTTCCTCGCCCACGACGGCCTGACGCTGGGATGATCGGACCCTGCCGCCTCGCCGGTCGCGGTGACAGGGGCGTTGCGCACCGACGCGGGCGCAGGGCGTATCACTCCGAGGGGCGACCCGGCCGCCGGGAATACGCTCTGTCGGCGGCGGGCGCGGCGAGGGAAAGGTCGCAGGCGTGAACGGCAGGCAGCGCATCCTGGTGGTGGAGGACGACAACGCCATCCGTCGCGGGTTGTGCGATGCGCTGCGATGCGCGAACTACGAACCGGTCGAGGCCGCCGACGGCGAGGCCGGACTCGCCGCGGCCCTCACCGCCTCGCCCGATCTCGTGCTGCTCGACGTGTTGATGCCCCGGCTCGACGGCTTCGAGGCGCTGCGACGCATCCGCAAGGCGCAGCCGGGTCTCCCCGTCATCATGCTCACCGCCAGGGGCGAGGAGGCCGACCGCGTTCGCGGCCTGCGGGAAGGGGCCGACGACTACGTCGTCAAGCCCTTCAGCGCGGGTGAACTGCTCGCCCGCGTGGCGGCGGTGCTTCGACGCTCGCCCGCGAGGCCCACGGCGGTGGGGCGGATCGTCATCGCCGGTCGATCGATTGATCTCGACCGTCGCGAGGTCGCCTTCGCCGACGGTCGACGCGAATCGCTCACCGAGCGAGAGAAGCAACTGCTGGCCTACCTGGCTCGCAATCCCGGAAGGGCCGTGTCCAGGGACGAACTGCTGCAGGCGGTCTGGGGGCTGGACCCCCGCGGCCTGCAGACGCGGACCGTGGACATGACCGTGGCACGACTGCGCGAACTGCTGGGCGACGATCCGGCCGAACCCCGCGTCATCCTCACCGTGCGGGCCAAGGGCTACATGATCGCCACCGACGCGGAGCCGACGCCATGATCGTGGCGCACCGGTGGAAGCTGGCCTTCGGCGTCGCCGTCGTCATCGTCGCCGGCGTGCTCGCGTGGGTGACCGTCCGCACGCTGGGACTCGAGCGAAGCGAACGAATCGCCGCGAGCGAGGCGAGGTTCCAGGAGCGGCTGCGACTCGCCCTGTGGCGGATGGATTCGGCCCTCACGCCCATCATCGCGCGCGAGGCGGCGCGTCCCTACTTCGAGTATCGCCCCTTTCATCCCGTCGATGCGAGGCGCGCGTCGCTGGCCGACCCCGTCGGCGCCGCGGCGGCGCCTGCGCTCGTCCAGACGGTCATGGTGCCCTCGCCGCTGATCAACCTGCCTGAAGGGGCCGTGCTGCTGCACTTCGAGCAGGATGCGCAGGGGCGGCTCGCGTCGCCGCAGGCGCCCGAGGGCGATGAACTGACCGCTGCCAAGGGCATCTTCGCCACGCCGTACGGCATCGCGGTGGCGCAGGAGCGACTGCGGTCGCTGCGACAATGGTTCGGCCCTCGCGACGGCGCGGGGATGCCCGCCATCCCGCAGGCGGTGGCGACGGACGCTTCGGCGGGGCCTTCTTCCGACGCGGTGGAGGAGTACAACGCCCGCGCCATGGCGGCGGCCTCGGCCCGGGCCGTGGAGCGAGCGCCGGCGTCGTCGCGACGGTCGGATCGCGCCGCCGCGCCCGAAGGGGCGCCGGCGGAGGTTCGGGCGGTCGAGCCGACGCCCCCTGCGATCTCGCGGGCGGCCATCGCCCAGGGCGACTTTGGCGTGCGATGGATCGACGGACCCGGCGGCGAACTCAACCTCGTGCTGGTGCGAGACGTCCGTTCGGGCGACGCGTCGTGGCTGCAGGGCGTCTGGCTCGACTGGCCCCGATTGCGGACGATGCTGCTGGACACGGCGCGAGGCCTCTTCCCGGCCGTCGAACTCAGGCCGTTGCGTCGCGGGGTGGCGGGCGAGACGGGCGACGTGCTCGGCCGCACGCTGGCGGCGATTCCGCTCGAGGTCGTCGCCACCCCGCCGCCCGTGCCCCCGACCGCCGTCTGGACGCCCGTGCGAGCGGCCCTGGCGCTGACGTGGTGCGTCGCGGCGGCGGCGATGCTCGCGGCGGGACGAGCCATCGCCTCGGCCGTGGAACTCGCTGCGCGGCGAGGACAGTTCGTCTCCGCCGTTTCGCACGAGCTTCGCACGCCGCTGACGACATTCTGCCTGTACGCCCAGATGCTCGACGACGGCCTTGTGCCCGAGGGCGAACCCCGCAAGGCCTATTTCCGCACGCTCCGCGAGGAATCGACGCGGCTGGCGAGGATCGTCGAGAGCGTGCTCGAGTACGCGCGTCTGGGTGCCCTGCCGCGACGCTCCCCCGGAGCGAGCGTCGAGTTGGGCCCGTTCGTCGAGTCGGTGGCGGCGTCGCTCACGCCGGCGTGCGAACGAGCGGGCATGACGCTGGCGGTCGAGCGTCGCGACGTGCCGGGCTACGCGCTGCTGGCCGACGCGACGGTTGCCGAACGCGTGCTCTCGAACCTCGTGGAGAACGCTTGCCGCTACGCGAGAGAGGCGACGGACCGTCGGGTGCACCTCGAGGTGCACTCGCACGAGGATCAGGCGAGGTTCGTGGTGCGAGATCACGGGCCGGGCGTGACGCGCGCCGAGCGAGATCGGATCTTTCGTCCCTTCGTGCGAGGCGAGTCGCAGCGACACGGTGGCGTGCCGGGGCTCGGGCTGGGCCTGTCGATCGCCAGGACGCTGGCGAGAGAGGCGGGCGGCGAGTTGTCGCTGATCGATTCGGCCCACGGGGCCGCCTTCGAGCTTCGGCTGCCCGGCCGGATGGGCGTCAGTCGTTCATCCGAGGCGCCACGGCCCAGTTGAGCTTGCCCACCAGTCGAGACCAGTAGTTGCTCAGGGGGTTCTGCACGAAGCGCAGCAGGGGCTTGTCCTTCGAGATGCGGAGCCGGTCGCCGCTTCCCACGTGCACATGGGTTTGGCCGTCGATGACCAGCGCGGTGCCGGTGCCCGGGGCCTCGTCGTTGACCTTGAGCATCGTGATCTCGATGGTGCTCCCCGACGAGACGACGACGGGACGGAAGGCCAGCGACTGGGCCGCCATCGCGGTGACCACGAACGCGTCGACGTCGGGGCCCATGATCGGCCCGCCCGCCGCGAGGTTGTAGGCGGTCGAGCCCAGCGGCGTGGCCACCATCATGCCGTCGCCCCGCACGACGGGCCCCTCGTAGCCGTCGATGGCGAGCCCCAGCGAGATGAGCCGGAAGGGCGGGCCCGCCGTGATCACGGCCTCGTTGATCGCCATGGCGGTGAACCGGGGCTTGGCGCTTCGCTTGCCGATCACCTCGACCCGCAGTGCGCTGAAGTTTCGGGTCGCCAGCGCGCCGTCGCCGAAGATCGTCGAGGCCATGTTCCGCAGCGACGCGACGTCGAACTCCGCGAGGAACCCCAGTCGCCCCATGTTGACGCCCAGCATCGGCACGCCCAGCGACGCGAAACGTCGGGCCTGCGACAGCAGCGTCCCGTCGCCGCCGATCACCACGAGCACGTCCGCGCTCGAGGCGTCGTCGGGCGGTGCGGCATTGGTCGCCGGGTGCGTGCCCAGCACGCGACCGTGCGGCAGGACGTCCTTGGCGAGGGCCTCGGCCGCCGCCAGCGCGTCGGGCTTGTTGGGGTTGACGAGAAAGAGAGCCGACCTGCCCATGGAATCGTCCCCTGGCATCGCGGACCCATCGTCGCGCGACGAACACGAAGTGCGGGGTGACTCTAGACCGGACGTGGAAGTGGCGGGGGCCCTCGCGGGC
The DNA here is from genome assembly GCA_903929885.1 of uncultured Phycisphaerales bacterium. Lineage (GTDB taxonomy): Bacteria > Planctomycetota > Phycisphaerae > Phycisphaerales > UBA1924 > UBA2402. Next base: position 38,093 of record CAIYWI010000031.1, on the reverse strand, counting down.
TCAGACGCGGGCATCCGAAGCCGCGGCGGCGGCCCGGAAGGCCTTGACCAGCGACGCCCGGTCGAGTCCCGCCTCGGCGAGTTGGCGACCGCGGGAGTCCTGATAGATCCACGCGTCCGGAAGACCCAAGCGAGTGATCGACGGACACGGGTGGGGGCCGGCGGCGGCCGCGTCGAGCACCGCCGAGCCGAACCCGCCGACGACGCCGTGATCCTCGACGGTGACGATGGGCACCTTGCGAGCCGCGAGTTCCTGCACCAGTTCGGCGTCGACCGGCTTGGCGAACCGCGCGTCCCAGACGGCGACGCGGAGTTCGGCGGCCAACTCGGCGGCCGCCTCGCAGGCGGTGATGGCGCACGTGCCAAAGGCGAGCACGGCCACGTCGGGGGTGGGCGAACCGAGATCGGCGTCGAAGGACTCGAATCCGGGCGTGAGGCAGCGGGCCTTGCCGAGCTGGAAGGGCGGGCAGGGCGAGCCCGCGAAGCGATCGCTGACGTTGTCGCGCGGGTAGCGGACGCTCGAGAGCCCCGCCTCGTACTGTCGCATGAACTCGAGGGCGGCGACGAGCGATGGTTCGTCCATCGCCGCCATGATCGCGGCCTTGGGCAGGGTGCGGAGCAGGGCGATGTCGCAGAATCCGTGGTGCACCGCGCCGTCGCCGCCGACCAGTCCGGCGCGGTCGAGGCAGAGTCGCACGGGCAGGCCCTGCAGCGCCGACTCCTGGAAGGCCTGATCGAAGGCCCGCTGCATGAAGGTCGAATAGACGGCGAGGAAGGGCTTGAAGCCGGTCTTGGCCAGCCCGGCCATCATGTCGAGCGCGTGGCTCTCGCAAATGCCCACGTCCCACGAGCGCTCGGGGAACTTCGCCAGCGCCTTGCTGACGCCGGTGCCGTCGGGCATCGCGGCGGTGCACGCGACCACCTTGGGGTCGCGCTCCATCAACGACACGATCGCCTCTCCGAAGGCCGTCGTGAAGCTGCGGCCCTCGCTCTTGAGCTCCACGCGACATCCCTCTTCCGCAAGATCGCCGTCGACGGTGAAGGGCGAGGGAGAGTGGAATCGGCTCGAATCGTTCTCGGCGAACGTGACGCCCTTGCCCTTGATGGTCTTGACGTGCAGGACGAGCGGACGGTCGGTGTCGCGGGCCTCGCGGAGCACCTCCAGCAGCGACTGGAAGTTGTGGCCGTCGATCGGCCCCACCTGCACGAGCCCGAAGTGCTCGAACCAGTTCGAGTCGCTCACCGCGGCCTTGGTCGCCTCCGTCGCGCGGTGCAACGCGCCCTTGATGCGCCGCCCGCCGGGCATGTGCGTCAGGGCCTCCTTCGCGCTCTTCTTGAGATCGGCGTAGGCCTGGCTCAGTCGCACGCGATCGAAGTAATGCGCCAGCGCGCCCTGCGGCTTGCTGATCGACATCCCGTTGTCGTTGAGGATCACCAGGAACTGTCGCTTGAGCGTTCCCGCGTTGTTCAGTCCCTCCATCGCCACGCCGTTGGCGATCGAGGCGTCGCCGATGATCGTCACCACGCGGCGGCCCGCCGGATTGGTCTTGGGGTCGAACCCTTCCTTCGCCAGCGTGTCGCCTCGCGCCATGCCCACCGCCGTCGAGATGCCCGTCCCGGCATGTCCGACGCTGAACAGGTCGTACGGCGATTCCCGCGGCTCGGGGAAGCCCGCCATGCCCTCGCGAGTCCGAAGTCCCGGCAGCATCGGGAGCCGACCGGTGAGCAGCTTGTGCGGATAGCACTGGTGGCCCACGTCGAACAGCAGCCGGTCGAAGCTGAAGTCGAAGACGCAGTGCAACGCGATCGTCAACTCGACCACGCCCAGATTCGGCGCCAGGTGCCCGCCCGACTTGGCCACCTGCGCGCAGATGGCGGCACGGATGTCGGCCGCCAGTTCAGGCAGCCGCGACTCGGGGAGCTTGCGGAGATCGTGGGGCGACTTGATGGTCTCGAGAAGCGTCATGCGTCAAGGGCCTCGGAGGCGTCGAACAAGGAGCGTATCACCCCTTGCCGGTGCGGTCAGGGATTCGTCAGAGTCGCGATGATGGATGCCGCCGCACCGCCACGCCCACCCGCGGGCGCCACGTCCTACTCGCTCCGGGCTCATCGCGTTCGCTCGAGCACCGATTTCACGGTCCGATGCAGCGCTTCGGCCCGCTCGCCGAACGTCGAGAGGGCCGCGTGGGCATCCGCCGCATGGCGGCGGGCCGCCTCGCGGGCTCCTTCGACCCCGAGCAGGCCCGGATAGGTGAGTTTGCCGGCAGCAGCATCCTTGCCCGTCCGCTTTCCCACGTGTTCAGACGTCTGCGTGACGTCGAGCAGGTCGTCGGTCACCTGGAAGAGCATGCCGAGCGACCGGGCGTATCGCGTCATGGCTTCCATGGCATCGGGCGGGGGTGCCGCGCCCGAGGCTGCCGCACACGCCACGCCCATGCGGCAGGCGGCCACGATGAGCGCCCCCGTCTTGTTCGCGTGGATGCGTTCGACCCGTTCGAGAGGCGTCAGCGCTGCATCGAGGCCGCCGAGCGTGTCGTGCACCTGACCGAGGATCATTCCCTCGGTTGCCACCGCCAGTTCCCGGACCAGGCCGGGTGCGGTCGACGCCCGCTCGGCCAGCAGCGAGAAGGCGAGCGTGAGCATCAGGTCGCCCGCGAGGATCGCCATCGCCTCGCCCGCGTGGCGGTGCAGCGTCGGGCGGCCGCGGCGCACGTCGTCGTTGTCGAGGGCGGGAAGGTCGTCGTGCACGAGACTGAAGCAGTGGACCAACTCGAGCGCGCCGCCCGCGGCCATCGCCGCCGTCGCGGCGCCGCCGCATGCCACGCACGCCTGCATGCACAGGATGGGCCGGAATCGCTTGCCTTGGCCGAGCGCCGAGTACGCGGCAGCGTCGTGGAGATTGGCCGTGTAGCCCCGGCCGCGCAGGAAGTCGCCCAGAAAGCGGTCGACCGCCTCGGGCGTCATCGCGCTGGCGTCATCTGGTTGGACCATGATCGGGTGTCCTCGTCGCAAGGGGGCGAGGGGGCCGGCGGATCAGGCGGGGCGTTCCTGGCTCCGCAGCAGGTCGTGGATTTCTTCGGCGGACGAGGCGTTGTAGATGCGCTCGCGGAACTCGTCCATCGTCATGAGCTTGCTGATGCGGGCGAGCGCCTGGATGTGGTCGCTGGTGCGGTCGGGGGGGCTGGCCAGCAGAACGATGAGCCGCACGGGCTTGCCGTCGATGGCCTCGAACTCCATGGGTGTGGCGGGCTTGCCGATGGCCATGGAGAGCCCGGTCATGCCCGCGCACTTGCCGTGAGGGATCGCCAGACCGTGCCCGATGCCGGTGGTTCGGGTCTGTTCGCGGGTCCACACGGCCTCCTTGAGGGCCGCGGGGTCTGTGACGCGACCGGCCGCCGCCAGCACGTCGACGAGCTCGTGGATCACGCCCTTCTTGTCGGCCGCCTTGAGCGGGGCGCGGATGCACGCGAGACTGACAATGTCCATCAGGTTCATCAGGCTGCTCACTGCACGAGGCCGTACGCGTCGCGATGGTGCCTCGGGAACGATCAGGGATCTTGCGCCAGCCGACCCGACCGATTGACGCGTGGCCGAGTGTACGCCGCCGGTGCGGCCCGGCAGGGGAGTTGGCCCGGGGCGGCACCCCGTCGGTTCGGCCTTCGGTCGTGTCCGCGACGGTCATCGGCGGTCACGGTTCGTCGCGGGCGGTCACGCGCGCCGCGTCAGGATCGCCGAGAACGCGCCGTCGTGATAGCGGGTGGCGTCCTCGCCAGGCAAGCCCGCCGGAAGGGTCTGTTCCATGTCGATGAGGTCGAGTTCGGCGCGTGCAGCGATCCACGCGACCTGCTCGCGGTTTTCGGCGTCGTCGATGCTGCAGGTCGAATAGCAGAGCACGCCGCCGGGCGAGAGCAGGGCGGCGCCCTGCTCGAGAATCTGCCGCTGCGTGGCGACGAGTCGATCGGTCTGGGCCTGGTCGAAGCGATACCGCGCCTCGACCCGCCTGGCCAGGACGCCCGAGTTGGTGCACGGCACGTCGAGCAGCACGAGTCGGGCCTGTCCCTTGAGCGAGCGATGCATGTCGGGCAGTGTCAGGACGCGTGCCCGCTGGCCGATGCCTCGCACCACCTCCGCGAGGGCCTTGGCGCGTTCCGGGGCGGGGTCGGCCGCGACGATCGTCGACCGCGGGAAGGCGGCCGCCAGTTGCCTGGTCTTGGTGCCCTGACCGGCGCACACGTCGACGACGAGGCCGTCCGCCACCCAGTCGACCTCGCCTCGGAGGCGGCGCAGTCGCTCGACGGCGAGCGAGGAGGCCGCGTCTTGCACCCACAGGTCGTTTCGCGCTCGCAGCAACGCCGCCAGGCCGTCGCGCGACCCCGAGAAGACGCTGCTGCCCGCGAGCGAATGGGGAGTGCATGTCTCCGGCAGCGGGGCGACGGTCTGCGCCGAGAAGAGCGTGACGGGAGGCACGGCCACGTCGTGCAACGCCAGACGCTCGGCGGTCTCGGCTCCGAGCATGGCCGTCCAGTGACGGATCAACGCGGAAGGATGGCTGGTGGCGACGGCCAGGCGCATGACCGGATCCTCGGGCAGCACGGCGGCTCGCAGCACCAGGGCCCTGCCGTCGGCCAGCGGAATCTCGTCGGCGCGGTTGGTCCACTGAGGGCGGAAGGCACGCTCGGGAAGGCGAGTCGGGTCGTCCGACGGCGCGGCCACCAGGGAGCCCACCTTGCGCAGCACGGCGTTGACGAAGCCGGCCACCGACGCCTTGGCGGCCTGCTTCACCCATTCCACCGAGGCGTTGATCGCCGCGTGGTGGGGCACGCGATCGAGCAGGATCATCTGCGCAGCGCCGGCGAGCAGCGCGGCCTGGGTCTGCGGCTCGTTCTCGCGGAACGGTCGCGGGGTGTAGCGCTCGACGAGGAAGCCCAGCGTGATCCATCGCCGCAACGCCGCGTCGTGGATGGCGTGGGCGAAGGCCGCATCGCGCTCATCCAGTCGCGGGAGCGAGAGGCCCTCGATGTCGAGGTCCGGAAAGGCCGCGGCCTGCCGCGCCAGCGCGTTCATCGCCGCGCTGCGTGCCGCGTCGGCGGTGCGGACGGGGGCGGTGCGATCCGGCCGCGGGAAGGGCGGGCGACCGTTGCCGCCCCGAACCTTGGGACGTCGCCGCGAGGATGGGTCGCCGTGTGTCATGGGGGTCGAGTGTATAACGTCCTGCATCGAACCGACGGAGACGTCCCCGACGCCCGATCAGCGTTCGCCGGATCCGGTCCGGCGAGCGACGGTGCATCGCGTGCCCGCGATGCCCCCGTTTTTCGACCGTCGACCCGTTCGGCAGGCCCCCGCGACGCTGGGGCCCGCCCGGCTGCTGGCGGGCATGCGGATCCGCAAGAAACTCGTGGTGCTCCACACGCTCTTCTCCGTCGGGCTGGCGGCGATCCTGCTCGTGGCGCTCCGTCCCGCCATCACCGAGGTCGTCGAGCAGGCCGAGATGGAGAAGGCCCGCGTGATCCTCGAGAACGCGGCGTCCGTCATCCTGCTCGACGGGACCATGCCCGCCACCGAGCGGAGCATCGCCGAGCGATTCGCGCATCGACGGGGCGGCGCTCGAGAACTGCAACTCGACGCCGCGACCGTTCAGGCCGCCCTCGCCGCCCCCGGCCGAGCCGTGGTCGCCCGCGGGAGCGTGGTGGGCCCCGCGGCGGCGCTCTTCGCGCCCGCGCGGCCCGGCACGGAGGAGGCATTTCACGTCGTCGGCGTCCTGATGCCCGAGACCCGGCGCGCCGCCATGCAAGTCTACTGGCTGCTGGTGGTCGCCTTGCTCGCGGTCTACGCCATCGTCGCGTTGGCGCTGGAGGTGGTCGTGCTGCCGCCGACGGTCTACGCCCCCATTCAACGCATGCTCATCGCCGATGCCGCGGTGCAGTCGGGCCGCAAGAGCGAGGAACTGATCCCCGACGAATCGATTCCCGGCGACGAACTGGGCGCCATCATGCGGTCCCGCAACGAGTCCGTGATCAAGCTGCGACGACAGGAGGAGGCCCTGGGCGCGGCGCTTTCGCAGCTCGAGGCCGTCGCGACCGACCTCAAGCGCAAGAACCACCTCCTCGAGACGGCGCAGCGCAACCTCGCGGAGTCCGATCGCCTCGCGAGTCTGGGCATGCTCTCGGCTGGCATCGCCCACGAACTCAACACGCCCTTGGCCGTGCTCAAGGGGTGCGTCGAGCAACTCCAGGGCCGCGCGGGGCAGCCCGTCGATCCCGCCACCGCCGCCCTCATGCTCCGGGTCGTCTCCCGGCTCGAGAAGCTCGGGCTCAGTCTCCTCGACTTCGCCCGCGTGCGCACACCCGACAGTCGCCCCGCGCCCGTCCGCGAGATCGTGCAGGAGGCCATCACGCTCGTTCGGCTCGATCGCGACGCTCGCGGCGTCGACATCGTCAACGAGGTGCCCCCCGCGACCATCGCGCACTGCGACGGCGATCGCATGGTCCAGGTCTTCGTCAACCTCATCCGCAACGCGGTCGATTCGCTGGCCAAGTCGGGCGGGGGTTCGGTGCGCATCGAGGCCGCCTCCGTCGAGCGAGAGGGCCGCCCGCTCGCGAGCATCAGCGTCATCGACGACGGCCCGGGCATCGACGCCGCCGTCCTGGCACACCTCTTCGAGCCCTTCGTCTCCACCCGACTCGATTCGCGAGGCACCGGTCTGGGGCTCGCCGTGGCCGAGGGGATCGTCAAGGAGCACGGCGGCACCATCCTCGCCCGCAACCGCTCCGACCGTTCGGGCGCGGTCTTCGAGGTCGTCATGCCCGCCGGTCCGCGAGAGGAACGCTGCTGAGGGCGGAGTGCGTCCGTTCGATCTCGCGGCGGATCGACGCCTGCAACGCGTCGAGCGACTCCCGCGCGTGCAGCGCGAAGGGCCACGTTCGGTCGTGCACCACGCCCGCCGCGCCGCCCGCCTCCGCGAGCGAGGCGGCCCTCGCGTCAAGCGCGTCGAGCGTGCGTTGGTGCCTCCCGCGAACGTCCGCGAGCAGCGCGTGCAGTCGCCCGTAGGCCTCGCGAACATCGCCGCCGCTCGCCTTGGCCTCCCGGACCCTCTCCAGCAGCGCGGCTCGCTCGCTCGCGGCCGCCGCGTCGCCCAGTCGCGCCGGGTCGTGCCTGGCGGCGTGCGCCTCCCAACGGGCCCGGGCGACGACTTGCGGCGACGGCACCGCGTCATGCCCCGCCAAGGGCAGGGTCAGCGTGGCCGACACCACCGCACCGGGACACGGTCGCCAGTCGGGTCGCCACTCCGCCAGCCATGCGTCCGTCGCCCGGTCGTACAACCCGCCTCCCGTCCCGTGAATGAAGAGGTCGCAGACGAAGAGCCGCATGAAGGCCGACAGCAGCAGCGCACGCGGCGCGAGTCGCTCCGCGGGAATGTCGCCCGCCTCGTCGCTGAAGACCGCGTGCCTGGTGCCGGCGTCAGGATCGATGCGCCACAGGGGCAACTCGACACGCCCGGCGTGCAGTCGAAGCGGGGCGAGTCTCGCCCTGGGCGTCGCCGCGACGGCGGCGTTGTAGCCTTCCACGCATCGTCGCGGCTCGTCGAGCATCGCTCGCACGAGCGATTGGAACCCCTCGGTTGCGGCCAGCCGCGTGGCTCGGATGCCGGGCGGAAGGCTCAGCAGCGGCTCGCACAGGTGACGCACCATCGCTTCGAGCTGCGAGGGAAGGTCCGGGGAAGAGGCCGTGTCGGCCACCAACGAGCGGATGCGTTCGACGCGAGCGGCGACCGCGGGATGAATCGTCGCCGCGACCGGTCCCGCGCGCGACGACGCGGGCTGATGCGCCGTCACGCGATGCGGCCGGGGGGGCGGCGCGAGGCGCAACGTGACGCGGCGAAGATCCGCCGTCGGCGCAGGCAGCCCGCCGGCATCGTTCACGTCCTGATCCACCACGACGTGCGACCATGCGGCGCCCGCGGTCGCGTTCGCCAGCGCCTCGGTCGCGAGATACTTCGCGAGGATGCCCGCGTGCCAGATGCCCGCTTGATGTCCCGTCATGACCAACGGACCACGCTCGGCGAGGCCGAGTTGAGCCCGCGTTCGACGGACGCATGCGTCGGGCTCTCGGAGCCAGAGCCCCCAGCCGCCCGGCGGCGGGGCGAGATGAATGGCAGGAGTGCCGGGCGGTGTGTCGGCCGACGAGGTCACGCAGGGCACGGTAGGGTGCACTCGCGCGACGACTCGCCGTCGACGAGGCCGCGAACCGCCTCGACGGGCAGGGAGGCCGCCAACCGCCTGATTTCGCGGTGCAGGATGTGGCGGTAGTGGGCCAGCCTGATGGCGGCATCGTCGAGGTGGCCGCCGAAGGTGCGGGAGGGATCGTTGTAGATGCGACGCACGGGCAACTCGCACACGCGAAGTCCCGCCGCCACGGCCTGCGCCCAGAACTGCATCGGGAACGCGTAGCCGCTGACGGTGGGTCGCAGGCGGCGGAGCGAATCGACGCGATAGGCCTTGAACCCGCAGAATGCGTCGGTGATCGGCGTCCGCGGCGGAAGGAAGAGTCGGGCGTTGATCTCGTCGGTGATCGTCGCGTTGATCATCCGCCGGTCGGGCGGGGCCGCGTCGTCGCCCGTCGCGACGGTCAGGTAGCGTGAACCACTGATGACATCGGCGCGATCGCGGGCGGCCTCCTCGAGGAAGGCGGGGATGGCGGCCGGCTCGTGCTGTTCGTCGCAGTCCATCGTGACGAGCCAGTCGAAGTCCTCGGCGATGGCGTAGCGGAAGGCGTCGCGAAGGCTCTTGCCGTAGCCGCGGTTCTTCGCGTGGCGGATGATCTCCACGGGGAACTCGGGGAGCAGTCGAGGCGTCGCGTCGGTGGAGCCGTCGTCGACGACAAGCACGTCGGGCGAGAAGGAGAGGACGCGACCGAGCACGCCCCGGACATATCGGGCCTCGTTGTAGACCGGGATGGCAACCAGCGTTCGCACGACGAACCTCCCTCGAAGGGCGTCACGGCCCTTCGCGTTGCCTACTGCTTTCGCGTCGACTCGGTTCGCGGATGCGAGCGGCGGCGGTTCAGCGGGGCGCCAGGTCGAGCACGACGGGCAGGTGATCGGCCGCGGCGGTGTCGCTCCGCTCGATCCCGAGCTTGGTCAGCACGCTGTCGTCGAGACGGGCGGCGTCGAGCACGAAGGCGGCCTGCTCCTTCAGGTTCGAGTCGGAGAAGACGATCCAGTCGAGGCGGCCCGGGCTGAAGGGGCTCTTGTCGTCCTGCCAGGTGTAGAAGGCCGCGTCGCCGTGCACCATCGCGGCTGCCGGCGCGAGATCGGAGCCGTCGGCGTCGATCCCCGCGCGGACGATGTCGAGCGGAGGGCGGCTGCCGACGAGGTTGAGGTCGCCGCTCATGATGCGACGGGCCGCCGCGGCCGACGACGCGCGCTGCGCGAAGGCGGCGTTGACGGCGCGGGCCTCGGCCATGCGGCGTCGATCCTCGATGCTGTCCTTGGTGCCGCGAGACTTGAGGTGCATGCTCGCGACCTGCACGGGTCCCATGGGCGTGTTGAGCGTGGCGTCGACGACGCGGACCGGCTTGGTCTCGGGCTCGTTGCGATCGTTGCGGAAGGTGCACTCGACGGTCTGGGGTTCGCCGGGCACCATCTCGAAGCGGGAGGCGATCAGCACGCCGCCGCCCGTGGCCATCGTGCCCGGGGCCTTGCGGACGTGCCAGGTGCCGCCGACATGCTGCTCGAACCACGCGTCGACCTCGGCAGCATCGCCCTTTTCCCACTCTTGGATCAGCATCACGTCGGGCCTGAGGGCCTTGATCACCCGCGCGAAGGGCGCGGGGGTCTCCGCCGGCTTGCTGAGCTCGATGTTCCACGAGACCACCCGCATGCCCGCCTCGGGCGGCGAGGGGATGTCCTCGGCGGTCAGTCGTCGGCCGCCCACGCACGTCTCCTCGGTCTCCACCGTGAAGGTGTCGCTCGCGGCCGCCACCAGCCCGTTGCCGTCGAGCACGCCGGCGAATCCCTTGAGTCGTCCCGGCGCCAAGAGGCCCGTGGCGGGAAGGCTCGACTTGTCCTGGGGCGTGCGGCAGAGTCGCATCTCGTACCAACTCGACGCGTAGGTGGGCGCGAAGACCAGGTCGTAGTCGGCCTTGCTCAACTCGCGGCTCCCGCCGGTGGAATCGAGCGCGAGCAGCTTCACGCCGCTGCGACCTCCCGGCGAAAAGAGCACCTGCAGGTCGGCGCCGATGGCCTGATCCCGACCCTTGATCGCCGCGCCCGTGGAGGCGTTGGCGTCGCAGTCGACCCACACGCTGACGCTTCGCGAGGCGGATTGCAGCGTGAACTGCTCGTCGGCCACGGAGAATCGCACGTAGAGGTAGTGCTCGTCGGCGATGGCCGCCGACTCGGCGGGCCATTCGGCGGTGTCGCCGTCGATGACCACGGAGATCGGCTCGGCGGGATCGACGGCGGCGACGACCGGGGCTGGACGCTGGGCGCACGCGCCGGCGATCAGCAGCAGCGAGAGGGGAGCGAGCGAACGGAGCAGGAATGGCATGGGGATGAATCCTCGCAAGTGCGTGAACGATCAGAACCGCCAACTGACGCCCGCGCCGATGCCGAAGGCGGGGTCCGCATCCTCGCGTCGGATGCGCTCGCCACCCTCGTCGTCGAGCACGATCTCCTGGCTGAACAGGTAGCCGACGTAGCCGTTGAGCGACAGACTGTGCGACAGGTCGTAGGTCACGTCGAAGGCCACCGGCAGGCGGCTGAAGCGGCCGACGCCCTTGGGCGAAGGGCCGTCGTCCTCGAGGCGGAACTCGACCCGTTCGGAGCCCGTGCCCAGCGTCAGCCGCAGGTCGTCGGTGGCCTGATAGCTCAGGCCGAGGATGCGACGGCCCACGCCGGGGTTGGTCCGCAGCGAGAGCTTGTCGTTGATCTTCCAGTCGATGGTCACGATCGGAAGGATCCGCCAATCCTCCTCGATCATGGAGCTGGCGATGAGGCCGCCGCCGAGACTGAAGCGGTCGGAGAAGGCGTAGGTCACGCCGAGGATGCCGCCGAACGTGAAGCCGTCGCCCGCGTCGGCCCCGTCGGCGAACGCCGAACGCACGAACGCACCCGCGACATACGACCACTTGTCGTCGATTCGATTCGCGAAGGTCGTCGTGGCGTTGACGTCGTTGACCCCGCTCCACGGCTCGCCGTCCGCGGCGTCGAGCGTGACGGCGTCCTTGAAGTCGAACTCCCAGCGGTCGTATCCGACATCGAAGGCGACCTGCGCCTTCTCGTAGGCGGGAATCGCCACGCGGATCGAGCCCCCCGCGCGGGTCGCCGCGAACTCCCCGGGACCTTCCTCGAAGTCCGTGGCGAAGGAGTGGTCGGCGTTGAAGGAGACCACGGCCTGCGTCTTTCGCTCGCGACCGGGGGTCGAGAGCGAAGGCGCTCGCTCCTCCTGAGTCACCGGTTGGTGCGCGGCGCTTTCGGCCGCGGGCGGTTGGGAGGCCACGGCGGGCGAGGCGAGCAGGGCGGCGGCGAGCAGTCGAGCGGGCGTCATCGGGAAGTCTCCCGCACTCGACGCGACGCCCGACGCGGGCGACGCGCCAGGCGCGCGTGTGGAGAGAACCCGAGTGTAGTGGGGGCCGTCGCTCCTGTGGGCAGGAGGCCGGGAGCGGGTCAATCGACCGTCTGCACGCGGTTCGACCGGCGAGGATCGATGCAGTTGATGCTCTTGGGGAACCGCTGCGTGTCGGTGGAGAAGAAGATGTTCTGGATGATCTCGGCCTGGGCCACGGGGATGCTCGGGGTGCTCTTGAGGAACTCGGCGTGTCCGTCGGTGAAGACGAACGAACCGCCCTCCTTGCCCTGGTTGTCCACCGGGGCGTACCCGCCGGGGCCGGCCGCGCCGGCCGCCTGCCCGTAGGCCGCGAAGATCGAGGGATTGCCGCCGCCGTACCACGCGAGCGTGCTCACGTCGGGGCCGTTGGTCTCGTCGCCCCACAGCGGCGCGGGCGTGACGATGTTCGATTCGTCGGTCTTGAAGCCCGCGATGTACAGGTAGGAGATGTTGTACGCCACGACATCGTTCTCGCCCGCGGGCGGCTTGGGAATCTTCGACGCGGCCGCGGCATAGCTCGTGACCGTGGGCGTGGGCGAGTACGGGAAGCCGTACCAGCGGTCTTCCTTGTCGCGAGGGTTGACCAGGATGCCCAGGCCTTCGAGGTAACTGCGCATCAGCGGGACGGTGCGGGCGGGCGCGCCGGGAGGCGTGTAATACGCCGCCGTGTCGGGATTGTTGTTGAGCCCGCGGTAGCCGTAGTGGCCGGTCGAGTCGCCGTCGCCCACCTGGTAGAGACTGAAGAGGCCCGCGACGCCGCCGTACACGAACTGGCCGCTGAGGAAGGTCTGGCTCTGGTAGTTGGGCGGGATGGGCATCACCGGGTACCAGTTCTTCCACTCGTTGGCGTAGAGCGTCATGCTCAGGCCCATCGAGCGAAGGTTCGCGAGGTTCTTCGCGTCCTGCCCCGCGCGACGCGCCTTGCCCAGCGCGGGGAGCAGGATGCCGATGAGCAGCGCGATGACGGCGATCACCACCAGCAGTTCGATCAGCGTGAAGCCGCCCGGGCGACGCGCCGACGCGACGAGGTTTTGCGACTGGCGGACGTTCATCGATGTCAACTCCTGATCAGCTTCGAGACCGCTCGACGTGACGCTCGATCCGCGCTCGGCGATCGCCGGGTGCGCCCTGCACGGCGGAACCGCCGATCGAGGTTCCGCCGTCGTCGCTCGGCGCGGCGGATGCAAACGCCCGGTGCCCGTGCGAGAACGCGCGGCGGACACGCCCGAACGCTAATCGTTCGCGGTGCGGATTTCAAGGAGTTTGAACGAATCGCGGCAGGTGGCGAGCAGCACCGTGCCCGCGTCTTCGTCGCCGCCCGACGACCTCCGGTCGCGTCCTGTAACCGAGGCCCGGCGACGGCCCCCGGTGATCTCCCCGGCGTGAAACCGTTACAAAACGAAGGAGTGGCGAAGCAGGGTCGAGACGAGGCGACGAGGCATTGAAAATCTCGTCAAATCGGTCGCTGAATCGGCCCGACCCGATGGTAAAGTACGCTTTCCGGTCCTCCGGCCGCCGCCGCGATCCGTTCGTGCGGATTTCGTGCAGGCGGTGCGCGCGAGTGGCCGGTCGTCTTGTCGCCGGGTTGTTCCCGTTCGTGGCCGAATGCGTGGCGTTCGCGCGTCGAGCACCCGGCTTGGCGGTTTGGTCCGGCGACGAGACGTTCGTGGTTTCGTCCGTGCATCAGTCGGAGAGATGGTCAACCCAGTTGGAGGCATTCGTCATGAAGAAGAGAGTCGTTCTCGGCGCCGCGTCCCTCGTGTTCCTCGCCGGTCAGGCCATGGCGCAATCCGGCGCCATCGACGGCCGCTTCACCGACACGGGTGAACGCGCCCTCTACGGCGCGGCCAAGTGGGTCCAGACCAACACCACCGGCTGGGGCGATGCCGGCCCCTCCAACCCCTGCGATCCCAGCGGCACCGGCGGCGATCCCGCCGCCGTCTCCACCGGCGTCGAGTTCAAGATCCCCCTCTCGCTGCTCGGCAACCCCGCCGCCAACGTGCGCCTCCTGGCCTTCATCAACGGCAGCGGCCACGATTACGCCAGCAACCAGTTCCTGCCGAGCCTGCCTGTCGGCACCGGCAATCTCGGCGGCAACGGCTCGGGCGGCTACATCGGCAACATGTCCGGCGTCGATCTCGGCGCCTTTGCCGGCAACCAGTTCCTCTCGATCAATGTCAATACGCTCGACGGGGGCTTCCCCGTCATCGACGGCGTCCTCGACGCCGTCTATGGCCCGGCCAAGGCCTTGCAGGCCTGCCGCACCGGCTTCGGCAACGCCACCAGCGGCACCCAGTTCGCCAACGGCAGCGAGCTTGACGGCATGTACGTCTGTCGGGACAGCACCTTCCTCTACGTGTTCCTCTCCGGCAACATGGAGACGAACTTCAACAAGCTCGAGCTCCTCATCGACACCGACGAGGCCAGCAACGGCACGAATCCCATCTCCTCTGGCAACACGCCGGACATCGACTTCGGCGCCCTGGGCAAGCTCAACGGCATGACCTTCGACGCCGGGTTCGCTCCCGACTACTACTTCACCTTCGGCGCCGGCGGCGGCGGCCCCGACTACTACCCCAACTTCGCCACCATCGGCGTCGAGGGCGGCTACATGGGCACGAACGTCGCCGGCAACGGCAGCGGCGTGCTCTCGGGTAGCAACGATCGCGGCTGCCAGATCGCGCTCAACAACGCCAACGCCGGCGGCGTCGCCGGCGGCTGCCCGCCCCCGGCCGGCAACGCCGACAACGCCAACGGCAGCGAGATCAACGCCGTCTACTCCTACGTCAACAACGGTCGCCTCCACATGCTCATCACCGGCAACCTCGAGTCCGGTGGCGGCACGCCGTGCGATGCGGGCGGCAACAAGCTCAACCTCTTCATCGACGCCGACGGCCAGGGCGGCCAGAACGTCCTCTTAGGCAACAACGTCGACATCTCCTACGGCAATCTCAACCGCATGGCCGGCCTCACCTTCGAGTCCGACTTTGCGGCCGACTACTGGATGAGCATCAAGACCGGCGGCAACACCCCCTACATGGTCATGGACTGCTCCGTCCTCCGCACCGGCGGCAAGCGCACCAACGCCTTGGGCAGCCCCCTCGACTACGGCGCGTACGACGGCGGCAACAAGGCCGACTACAACCCCGTCACCTTCCGCGGCAACTTCGTCCCCTGCAACGGCAACCCCAACGACCCCATGATCCAGGACGGCTTCACCGCCAACCTGTACACCAACTACGCCCCGCGCGCCGCCGCCGAGAGCCTCGCCGCCGACAACTCCAACCCCGTCGGCACGCCCGGCCTCATCAGCTTCAGCATCAACAACAGCAACTTCGGCGGCGTGCAGGGGACCGGCGGCAGCGTCGCCGACGCCGTCAACGTCACCACCGGCGTCGAGATCAGCATCGATCTCGTCGAGCTCGGCTGGGACGGCTCCTCGTGCATCAAGCTCGCCGGATTCATCGCCAACGGCAACGCCGATTACGCCAGCAACCAGGTCATCGGCGGCCTGCCCGGCGTCGACGTGCCTTCGCTGGCCAACCCCACCGTCGTCAACTTCGGCGACATCGCTGGCACCCAGTACGTCGTCGTGGCCGGCTCGTGCGGCGGTGGCGGCGGCTGCCCGCCCTGTGCCGCCGACTTCAACACCGACGGCGGCGTTGACGGCGGCGACATCGAGGCCTTCTTCGCCTCGTGGGAAGGCGGCGACTCCTGCGGCGACGTCAACCAAGACGGTGGCGTCGACGGCGGCGACATCGAGGCCTTCTTCAGCGTCTGGGAGGCGGGTGGCTGCTAAGCCTCCGACGCTGACATCCTGAGTCGAGATCACGGCCCCGGGCGGGGATACCCGCCTGGGGCCGCTTTGTTTCCGGCCTTCGATGTCCGTCCCTCGCCGTCGACCGGCGAGGCCTTCCGCGTCGTCAGAGCTTGCCCGTCGGCCTGAACTCCGAGGGACGAGCAAGTCCCCGGATCATCACGTTGCGGAACCACAACTCGCCCCCGTGATTCTGCAGTTCGATGGCGCCTCGCAGGTAGATCGGCTTGTCCCGTTCCCAGTAGTTCTCGAGGGGCGTCCGGTCGACGACCAGCACGTCGTTGAGCCACACCGTCACCTTCTCGCCCTCCATGCGGATGCGAAAGGTGTTCCATTCGCCCGGCTTGCGATCGGCCACCGCCAGCGGCTTGCTCGGATGCTTCTGGTTGTTGTACAGACCGCCCGAGCCGATGGGGTTGTCCCAGATCTGCACCTGCGGACTGCCCCGCAGGTAGATGCCGCTGTCGCCCTTGGGCGGAATCTTCCAGTCGACGAGCAACTCGAAGTCGCTGAAGTCGTGAATGGTGCAAAGATTGTCGCCCTTGCCGTCAAAATGCAGCACGCCGTCATCCACGCGCCAGTGGGCCCGCATGCGATCGTCCGCCGCGGCCTGCGCCTGGGCCAACTGCTCGGGGCTCATCTTCGCCCGCGTCGGAGGATCCGCCACCAATCCCTTCCACCCGCTCAGGTCCTTGCCGTTGAAGAGCGGTTGAAAGCCCGCGACATGCGACGACGGACCTTGCGTCGTGCATCCCTGCAGCATCGAGACCGTCAGGATCAGGCTTGCGGGAACCGCGAAGGCGCGGATCGACATGGGGATCTCCTTGGCTGGTTGATGATATCGTCCAGCGGTCTCCACGCTCCCGCCGAGGATTCTCGCATGCACCCCGTCGCTCCGTCGTCTCAGTTTTGCTCGCCCCTCGCCCCGTTCCTTCGCGCCGGCGCGATGCTCGTCGCCTGCCTGGCCTCGTTCGCGGCCGGCCAGTCCGCCGACTCGCCACCCAAGCCCACGCCGGCCCAGCTCGCGTGGCATCGACTCGAGCTCGGCATGTTCATTCACCTGGCGCCGCAGACGTGGCAGGGACGCGAGACCGACGACGGCTCCACGTCCCTCGCGGCCATGAACCCCGACAAACTCGACACCGATCAGTGGGTGACCGTCGCCGAATCGATGGGCGCCAAGTACATCGTCTTTGTCGCCAAGCATGAAGGCGGCTTCTGCTGGTGGCAGACCGCGACCACCGACTGGTCGGTGGGCCACATGCCGTGGCGAGACGGAAAGGCCGACGTGCTCCGCGATCTCGCCGAGTCGTGTCGTCGACGCGACATGAAGCTTGGCGTGTACATCTCGCCGCAGGACCGCCGACACGGCGCAGGCGTGGGCGGGCGCACCAAGGACCCTTCCAAGCAGGCCGACTACGAGAAGCTCTTCCGAACGCAACTGACGGAAGTGCTCGCCAACTACGGCGACATGATGGAGGTGTGGTTCGACGGATCGCTGGTCTTCGACGTCGGCGACATCGTCGCAAGGCACGCGCCCGGCGCGGTGGTCTTCCAAGGCCCGCAGGCCAGCATCCGGTGGGTGGGCAACGAGATCGGCGTCGCTCCCTATCCGGCGTGGAACGCCGTCAAGCATGGCGTGCGGCCGTGGGGGGAATACACCGCTGCCGACGGCGACCCTGATGGCGACCGCTGGCTTCCCAACGAGTGTGACGCTCGCATCCGCGACACCTGGTTCTGGAATCCCCGCAACGAGGCCTCCCTCAAGAGCGTCAAGGACCTCGTTCGCATGCACGATCAATCGGTCGGTCGCGGCGCGGTCTTGCTGCTCAATCTCTCGCCCGACACGACGGGCGCCATCCCGCAGGCCGACGCGACACGTGCCGCGGAGTTCGGCAAGGCGCTCGAGGCCGAGTGGGGCATCCCCGTCAGCGAAACCCAGGGCGAAGGGTCCGAGTTCGTCATTCAGCCCTCCACGCCCCTCCCCATCGACCGCGTGATCATCCAGGAACGCATCGAGGAGGGCGAACGTGTGCGGGGCTATGTCGTCGAGGCCCTCGTCGACGGCGAGTGGCGCAGCGTCGCCACGGGTTCGGCCGTGGGCCACAAGCGCATCGAACGATTCACGCCCGTGCAGGCCGCGTCGATGCGGGTTCGCATCTCCGACTCCCGAGGCACGCCCCTCATCTCCCGTTTCGCCATCTTCCGCTCCCGCTGACGCACCGACATGACCACGCCCGCCCAACGCCCGTTGCTCGAAATCGCCGTCGACTGCGTCGAGGATGCCGTCGCCGCATGCCATGCCGGCGCCGACCGCCTCGAGTTGGTCGCCGACCTGCACACCCAAGGCCTCACCGCGCCCGCGGCGATCATCCGCGAGGTGGTGCGGGCGTGCCCCGTGCCCGTCATGGCCATGGTCCGGCCCAGAGCCGGCGACTTCGTGATGGACGCCTCCGAACGACGCGAGATGCAACGCGAAGCCGCGGCCGCCGTCGAAGCCGGAGCCGCCGGCGTCGTCTTCGGCCTGTTGACCGTGACCGGCCATGTGCCCGTCGAGGCGTCACGCGAGCTCGTGGCCTCCTGCCGCGGCGTCGAGACCGTCTTCCACCGGGCCTTCGACTTCACGCCCGATGCCTTCGAGGCCCTCGAGACGCTCGTGGGGCTGGGCGTCACCCGCATCCTGAGCGCAGGGGTGGGCACCTGGGCCACCCCGGGCGAGGGTGAGGCCTTCGAGGCCCGCTGTCGCCGTCTGGGCGAACTGCGGCAGGCGGCGGGCGGACGGATTCAGATCCTCCCCGGCGGTGGTTTCCGTCCCGCCAACGCCGCTCAGGCCCTCATGCTGACAGGCTGCCAAGCCCTCCACAGCGCGTGCCGCCCGGCGGCGTCCGGGCTCCCCTGCGGGGCCCCGCCGCGACTCGATCCGGCGATGGTTGGGGCGATGCGTCGGGCGATGGACGCGGCGGCCGGCTCCAAGGCCTGAAACTCCGCCCGTAGGATTCCCAACCGTCAATCGGTCCGACACCCTTGGAGCCCATGCCATGCCCATGCTGTCCGCTGCGTACACGCTTGCTGCGGCCGACCCAGTGGTCAACATCAAGGTCGACCCGTCGGTCAGCCGAATGCTCCATGAGGACGTGCTGATTCCCGGCATCGTGATGGGGGGCGTGGTGCTGATCGTGGCATTCAATGTCGTCGCCGGGGTTCTCAAGACCAATGCCCGGGAGCGGTCCCGCCGCGAAATCGCCGCCTACATCGCCGAGGGCTCCATGACTCCCGAGCAGGGCGAGCGGCTCATGAAGGCCGGTCGAGGCGGCGACAAGGCCTGAGTTCGCGGTCCTGATACGCTTCCGGCATGACAACCAAGCGTTCCTTGGCGTGTGCGACTCACGCTCGTCGCGGCAACGGGCTTGTGCTCCTGGCGCTGTTGCTGGTCGTGGGCATCGTGCTGATCATGATGTTCGGCAAGACCGGCGGCACGAGTTACATGGACCAAGTGAAGCAGACCCGCGACTCCGGCCGCGAGATGGCCCGCGAGATCCGCACCGAGCAGATGTCCTTGCTGATCGCCATGTACCGGGAGTCGAACAAGAAGCTCCCCAAAGCCCCGGCCGATCTGGAATCGCCGGGCGCGTTCAACGACGGTTGGGGCAAGGAAATGACCTTCTCCTTCGAGGAGAAGACGGGCAAGACCATGGTCAAGTACCACTCGGCCGGTCCCGACGGCGTCGCCGGCAACGATGACGACAAGGTCTACGCCGACACGATCCCGTACTGAGTCGCCCCGGCAGTCCCGCGGCGCGCCTCATACCATCGGGGACCATGCCGACGTACGTCTACGAGCTCCTCGACAAGAAGGGCAACCCCACCGGGAAGACCTTTGAGATCGTCCAGTCCATGAAGGAAGACGCCCTCACCGAGCATCCCGAGACGGGACAAAAGGTCCGTCGCGCCATCGTCGCCCCGGCCATCGCCGAGAAGTGGAGCGACATGAAGGCCAAGAGCGCGCTCTCGGACAAGAACCTCGAGCGTCTCGGGTTCACCAAGTACCAACGCAAGGGCGATCGCTACATGGAGCGAACCGCCGGCAAGTTCGGTCCCAAGACGCTCGGCGGAGGCGACTGACCCGACCCGGTTCACCTTCGGCCCGCTCCCTGCCACACGCACACCCCGCATCGCCCACTCGGCTCACTCCGGCACCCATGGCTTCCAAACCATTCATCGGCATCGACCTCGGCGGCACCAACATGCAGATCGGCGTGGTCTCTCCCGACCACAAGCTGATCGGCGAGGCCAAACGCAAGACCAAGGCCGAGGAGGGCACCGAGGCCATCCTCGGTCGCATCGTGGCGGGCATCGAGGAGGCATGTCTGGCTGCCAAGATCACGCTGCAGGACTGCGGCGGCGTGGGGATCGGCGCTCCCGGCGCGGTGGATCCGCACGCGGGCGTGGTGCTCGAGGCGGTGAATCTCCGCTGGGACAACCTCCCGCTGGTCGACATCCTCTCCAAGCGCCTTCGCACCAGGGTGTACCTCGACAACGACGTGAACGTCGCCCTGCACGGCGAAAACAAGCTCGGTGCGGGGAAGGACTCGAAGGACCTGCTGGGCGTCTGGGTCGGCACCGGCATCGGCGGAGCGCTCATCCTCAACGGCTCGCTCTACTACGGCCACTTCATGACCGCCGGCGAGATCGGACACGCGATCCTCTATCCGCACAACCCTCGCGGCCAGCGGTCGCTCGAGCACAACTGCTCGCGAACCAGCGTCGTCGATCGACTCGTGCGGCTCATCAAGGCCAACAACAAGTCGCAGATCGTCAAGGAGATCGACGGCGACTTCACGAAGATCAAGTCCAAGATGCTCGCTCGCTACTACCGCGGCGGCGAGGCCGAGGATGAGCTCGTCATCGAGGTGATCGATCACGCCGCCGAGGACCTGGCCGTCATGATCGCCAACTGCGTGACGATCCTGAGTCTGCCCCGCGTCATTCTCGGCGGCGGGCTGACCGAGGCCGTCGGCAAGCCGTTCGTCGAGCGCATCGAGAAGTCGGTGCGCAAACTGGCCTTCCCGGAGATCTGCCGCAAGGTCGAGGTGGTGGCCAGCCGCCTCGAGGATCACGCGGGCATCTTCGGCGCCGCCCTGTTGGCCATGGACCGATTCCCCTCGAAGTGATTTGCTCATGACAACCCTGCTCGCCGCCGCGACGATCCTGCTGGGAGTCGCCATGCAAGAGGCCGCCCGACCGATGCCCGAGCCGCACGAGGTCTCGAGGCGAGCCGCCGACATGGTCGATCCCGAGCGACTGATGCGAACGGTGCGATCACTCCCCGCGAAGCGGGCGGGGGCGGGCGATGCGGATCATGCTGCGGGACTCGAGGCCGCCGAGCGGCTGCTGGTGAAGCAACTCGAGGGGCTGGGGCTGACGCCGCGTTTTCACGAGTTCCCGTGGAACAGCCCGGCGCGGAATCTCGGGAGGCACGAGGGCGAGCCCGACTCCGAGAAGGTGCTGTATCGCAATATCCTCGTCGACTTCCCCGGCACGACCCGCCCCCGCGAGGTGCTGATCGTGTCCGCCCACTTCGACGCCGTGCCCGGGTCCCCGGGTGCGGACGACGATGCCAGCGGCGTGGCCGGCGTGATGGAGTTGGCCCGCATCCTCAAGGAGGTCGGTCCCGGCGAGAGAACGATTCGGCTGGTGCTCTTCAACCTCGAGGAGGTCGGCCTGGTGGGATCGCGGTCCTACGTGTCGTCGTGGCTCAAGGAGCAGCGGGCGGTCACTGCCTCCGAAGGTGAGGCCCTGCAGGCCCCACCCGAGCGCATCGTCGGCATGATGAGTCTCGAGATGATCGGCTACTTCACGGACGAGCCGGGGAGCCAGAAGAGCCCCATCCAGCGGATCGAGGGTGTCTTCGAGCCATCGACGGTGGGAGACACGATCGCGGTCGTCGGCGTCAAGACGCACCAGTCGTTCAGCCGCCCGCTCATCTCGCTGATGAAGGCGCACGCTCCGGGCCTCAAGACCACCGACGTGGACTTCATGCCCGTGCCGATCCCCGACATGATGCGATCCGACCACGGACCGTTCATCATCGCGGGCCGCCCCGCCGTGATGATCACCGATACGGCCAACTTCCGCA
The DNA here is from genome assembly GCA_903929885.1 of uncultured Phycisphaerales bacterium. Classification (GTDB taxonomy): domain Bacteria; phylum Planctomycetota; class Phycisphaerae; order Phycisphaerales; family UBA1924; genus UBA2402. Next base: position 16,535 of record CAIYWI010000031.1, on the reverse strand, counting down.
ACCCGCACTACCACCAAGCCACGGACATGCCCGAGACGCTCGACCTCAAGCGGTTCACGCTCGTGGTCAAGGGCGTGGTCGGCGCGGTACGACGGTTGGCGGATGAGCCCTGAAGGGGCAGGGGCGATCCAACGGATCCTGCGAGGGCGTCAGAGCGAGGCGAGCAGCAGGTCGGCCGCGGCATCGAGCCGCTCGAAGGTGTCGTACCCGCCGCGAGCGAGTTGCGCCCGGACGGAGCGGATCAACTCGGCGCGGGAGGGCTCGAACTCATCGAGGTTGACGGCGCCCACGCGGACCAGGGCGTCAGCGCGATCGAAGGACGCCGCGGGCACCATCTTCGTCCGCAGGGGCGAACTGTGGGCGCCGTTCGTGCCGCTCGTTGCCGCCGCGTGGTTGATGCTCGTGGACATTCAAGGTGCCTTTCTCGAGAGGTGCGACATCTGCCGCCCCGACATGCACGGACGCACTGACAACCCGCACCCGTCACCGCCCACGGGGGTCGATGATCGGTGCCACGCCTGCCGCTTGCTGAATCGATGCGCTCCGCGCTTTCGACGGTCTTCGCGACGCCCTTCCTGCCCCGCCTTCGACCTCCCGAAGCGGCGTTCGCCGTTCAGGTATCTCGCGTGGGCCGAGCGTCCGTTCCGGTCACCATGTCCGTCGGTGACGCCATCTGTATCGACTGGCTCCGGTACAATGCTTCAAAATACGAATGTCCCCCTCAAGTCCATTCAACGTGCTGTCGCCCATGGGGTTGCGACGAATAATCGCCCTCGGACGACGCAAGTATTTTGCACGCGGTTCATGAGTTTTCGACCTTTCATCGTCGCCGGGAAACCCCTTCAGGGGATGCTCGCAACCGGACCGGGGGAACCCGCTCCGGGGATGCGTTGGCGGTGTCTGGTGGTCGTCCTCTCCATGCTTGCCGGCTGCGGCGTTCCCCCCAAGCAGGAAGCGGGAAAGCCCGCCGACGGACCTGTCTACGCGTCGCCGTGGGACAAGCCTTTCGTGCCCCGCCATCAGCGTGCCGCCAAGGATGCCGCCGCCGCGGCACCGGCTCCCAAGTCACGTTCGCTCGCCGAGTTGATGCAGTTGGGCGATGCCGACGCGCCGGCACCCGCTTCACCGAGCCCCCTCGAGGTTCCGGACGCTCCCTTGGGCGCGACGCCCTCCGTGGCCTCGGGCGAAGGGGCGGCCTCGCCCACGCTGCCCGCCGGCTCCAAGGACTGGACGATCGTCATCGCGGGGTTTGACAAGGTGACCGAGGTGCCTCAAGCCACGGCGGCCCTCGCCCGTGTTCGCGCGCAGCCCGGCCTTGGGGCGGCCTTTCTGGAAGAGCGAGGCAAGGCCGTCGTGATCGCCTTTGGCAAGTACCCGTCCCTCGATGCCCCTGCTGCACGGGCCGACCTCGACCGCATCCGGGGCCTCTCGGTCGAGGGCTCGATGCCGTTCGCCGGAGCCATGCTGGCTCCGCCGATCTTCGATGCACTGCCGGGCACGATTCCCGAGTACGACCTTCGCAATGCCAAGGCCCAGGCAGGGGCGGACAAGGCCTCGTACACGCTCCAGGTTGGCGTCTATTGCCGCCTCGACGACCAGGAACCCTCGGCCAAGGAACTCGCGGAGTTTCGCAAGGCGGCCGAGAAGGCGGCCGTGGACATGCGGCGGCAGGGTGAGCAGGCCTTCTACTTCCACGGCCCCCGTCGCAGCATGGTCACGGTCGGGCTCTTCGGCGTCGACGACTACGACCTGCGGCAATCGCGACTCCGCAGTCCGGCGATCGCCCGGCTCATGGAGCGATTCCCGCACAATCTCGTCAACGGGGCCGGCGTGAAACGCAAGCGAGCCGGGCAGGCTGAGGCCGTCATGGACCCCAGTTTCGTCGTCGCGGTGCCCTGATCCCCCCCGGGCCCTGATCCCCCCAGGCCTTGATCCGCCCTGGGCCTTGATCCGCCGGACCACCGCCCGCGACGGTCACGGAGCATGGATGTGGAGCGATGGAGCGTCTTGACTGGTCAGGCCATCGGCGGCGATGCCGACGGCCAAATCCTCGCCTCCTACGTCGATGTCAAGCGGGCCTGCGATGGCCGAGATGGTCCACGAACCAGCCGCCAGACCCTTGGCCTGTCCGACGAAGACGTGGAGGGTCATGCCGGGATCGAATCGGCCCGTGGCTGATGCGCCGGGAGCGAGCGGAAACTGCTCGGTGACGCCCGACGGCGCCTTGACCACGGCGACCATCGCGGTGCCCGACGTGTTTCGAAGTTCGAGCGGATCGCCGGCCGCCAAGGGGCCGCTGCGGCGCGACATCGCCACGAACACGGCGGCGAGTCCGAGTGCGACGATGGCGAGGACGCGAATCAGCGGGGCAACGCGCATGAGCCGGGTGCGAGCATCCGTGCCGGAGTCGTGATCATCGGTCGAGTTCGGCCGCCACGACGTTGATGGAGCCGATCACCGCGGGGATGTCGGCGAGCATGTGACCCTCGGAGAGCTTGGCCATGAGCTGGTAGTTGATGAAGCAGGGGGGACGCACGCGGACACGCCACGGGCGGGGACCGCCGTCCGCGACGATGAAGTAGCCGAGTTCGCCGTTGGCCGTTTCCTGCGCCGAGTAGAGTTCGGCGATGGGGGCCTTCCAGCCCCGGTTGGTCATGATGATCTCGAAGTGGTGGATGAGCCCTTCGATCGATCCGTAGACCTCTTTCTTGTTGGGCTTGGCCATCTTCGCATCGGCGAAGACGTCGGTGGGCCCGGGAGGGATGCGGTCGATCAACTGCTCGATGATCTTGATGCTCTGCTTGAGCTCTTCCACGCGGACCAGGTAGCGGCAGTACGCGTCGCCACCCGTGGTGATGGGCACCTGGAACTTCACGGCCTCGGCGCCCTGGCCGTCCCAGTTGTCGGCGTAGCAGAGGTACGGGAAGTCCTTGCGAAGGTCCCGCTTCACGCCACTGGCGCGGGCCATGGGCCCGGTGGCCGACCACGCGATGGCCTCGTCGTGCGTGAGGACGCCGATGCCCTGCGTGCGGTCCATGAAGATGCGGTTGCGGTTGAGCAGGTTCTCGAGGTCAGCCACCGCCTGAGGGATCTTCTCGCGGATCAGCGTCTTGACGAGCTTCTTGAACGTCTCGTCGTCGGGGATCTCCTGCATCAGGCCGCCCACCCGCGTCCAATCGGGGTGGAACCGCTGGCCGGAGATGTAGTCCACGAGGTCGTAGATGTCCTCGCGAACGTTGAAGGCGTAGATGAAGCCCGTGAAGGCGTTGAGGTCCAGGCCAGCCGCCCCCACGCACAGCAGGTGATTCTGGATGCGGGCGATCTCCGCCATGATCGTGCGAAGCACCTTGCACCGGGGCGTGATCTCGATGCCGAAGAGATGCTCCACCGCCCCGTGCCACGCGATGTCGTTCGCGATCGGACTCAAGTAGTCCATCCGCGAGCAGATCGTCACGTACTGGTTGTAATCGAGCGACTCGCCCAACTTCTCGAAGCCGCTGTGCAGGTAGCCGATGTGCGGCGTCACGCGGGCCACGCGTTCGCCGTCCAGCTCAAGCACCAGCCGAAGCGTCGTGTGCGTGGCCGGGTGCTGGGGACCGAAGTTGAGCACCCAGCGGTCGCCGGTGTCGACGTGGTCCTTCAAGTAGTTGATGGTGTCGGTGTCGACCGTCAGGGCTTCGTCAGGCTTGATCGTGAAAGGCATGCGGCGGCATTGTAGATGCCCAAGGCGCGGGCGGGTCCCGACGCCTCCACGCATCGCCGTTGTCGCCGCCCAACCGTCCGGTTGCCCCCACGCAACGGACCGCACAGGCCCCGCCCCCGGGTGCGGGGCTCACGGGCGACCAATGCCCCGCCAGAGGCCGCTTTCTCGGTCGCTCGGTCGCGGCATGCCGGTTGAACAGGCTGCATCGTCGGATGTCGCTTGTGATCCCCCCATACCCGTCGCCCCTTTTGTGTCCGCCCATGGCGGTCGGACCGAGGGTGGTCGAACAGGTGGAGCCGGCACCGGTGACAAACCCCGACCTTGTCAGGCCCCGCCCCTTCTGGAAGTTCCTTGAGCACGAGAATGCAACAAGGCCCGGGCCCGTGGTGCTACGAGGCCGGCTCGACCTCTATGCCTGAAGACGATCAGTTCAGCCGCTGACGACCTGCCCCGCCTTCAACGCATCGATACGGGGGGCATCAGCAGTTCTTGCATCACGATCGCGCGGCGCCAGGCGGCGTTCGACCTCGCCGAGGCGGCCAGCGCCACGCCCGCTGCGGCTCTGGCCGCTTCCTCGCTGTTGGCGGCCTGCCGTTGCAGGCTCGACGGCGACGACCCTCGCTGTTCGCGTGCCTCCGCGAGCATTCGTTCCGCCGCCGCGGCCTCGATGGCCTCGGGAGAGCGGGTCGCCTGGGGCCTTGCCGCCACTGGCTGTCGCGGCGAGACCGCCGGGTCGGGTCGAGGCGCTCGTCGTTCGGTGGCCTCGGCTTGCCGTCGTTTCTTCGCGGGCTGACCCGCCTGCTGAGCGCTGGCGCGTCGGGAAGGTCGAGTTGGCGTGTCGGAGGCGTCGCGACCGGGCACCGGCTGCGGGGCGGGCACCGGGGACAAGCCCCGCCGTTGCGCCGCCCGCTGCTCCAGAGCAACGCCAGCCGAGACGGCATCGGTGTCGGTTCGACCGCCGGTGCGAAGCGCTTCGATTCGCGCTCGTTCGCGAGCGATCTCGGCCTGACGGGCTTCGGCCTGCCGCTTCAGGTGCTCGTAGATGCCCCGCACCACCGGCCCCACGACGAAAAAGAGCACGATCAGCAGTTGCGGGTTGTTGAGCAGGTAGCGGATGAGGCCCATGGGCAATCACCTCCCCGAGCGGCTGACGAGCACCTCGACGACATCGCCGTGGCCCCCGGTGAGCACCGGGTTGGCCTGGGTGCTGGTGAACCAGGCCTTGCCATCGATCACCAGCCACGCCCGGACGTTGTATTGTCGCGAGGGGTTGATCTCCGCGGCCTTGAACCGAAGTTCGAAGGGGTACGGGGGGGCGGTCGACACGCTCTGGACCGACTCGGCGATCACGGTGGCCGGCGCGTCCGCCAGCGAGACGTCCTCGAGCACCACTCGAAGCGTCGTGTTCGGCGGGATCATCATCCGCTCGCGATAGGTGACCGAACCCATCACCATGCCCGTCTCATTCGCCGGGCGGGTGCTCGAACAACCGGCGACCGTCGTCGCCACGATCATGCCGCTGCAGGCCGCGGGCAGGAAGTTGGACAGTCCTCGCATGCAAAACAATACGCATCCGCGCCGGGGTGACGTTCGGCGGCGGCGGCGAAAATGGGCGACGTTCCGGCGTACCGTTCCCCCATGTCGATGACGGGAAATTCCTATCCGGTCGCCCGATCGACCGGCCGCTGCGCCGCCTCGGGCCGCGCATTCGAGCAGGGCGAGCGGTATGTCGCGACCCTCGTCGAACGCGAGCAGGAGGGCGTGCTCGAGCGGCTCGATTACTCCGTCGACGCGTGGAAGCAGGGCGCCCGGCCGGCGGGCCCCGGCCGTGTGTTCGCCAGTTGGCGATCCACGTTTCAGGAGCATCCGGCCACCAAGAAGCCGCTCTTGGGGGATGACGAACTTCTCGACCTCTTCGAACAACTCGGGGAGGCGACCGATCCTCGCCAGATCTCGTTCCGATACGTTTTGGCCCTGCTGCTCGTTCGCCGACGGCTGCTTCGAATGGTCGGCAGCAAGCCTCGAACGGCCGATCGGCCCGCGCTCATGCTCGTGCTTCCTCGGGGAGCCGTGCCCGAGCAGGCACCGGTGGAAGTCGTCGATCCGGGCCTTGACGAGGCCGCCATCGCCGAGGTCATCGAACAAGTCGGACAGATCCTCGCTACGGGTGACTGATTCATGCAGACGCCATCCCTTGGGACGTCGGGGGCGACTCGGCGACGTGCTCGCGGCAGCCGCGGTGCAACGCTGTTCGCGGTCGCGTGCGTGGCATCGGTCTTGGCGGGGTGCTCCGGCGGGCCCGATCGCGGAGGTGACGCACCGTCGCGGACAGCGTCGCTCCCGCCGGTGCCCGGGTATGTCGGGGTTGCAGCCGCCTACAACGCGAGGATTGCAGAGTTGGCGCGTCTCTCCTCGCCAGTCTCGGTCGTCATTGATCGTCGACGCGACGATCGCGACGGGCGCACCCGCGATCAACTTGACGGCAACCTGTCGATCATGCCTCCGTCGTCGACCGCGCTCCGCCTCGACAAGGCGGGCGTGAATGCTGCCTACTTGGGCTCGAACGACTTCGCCTACTGGTGGCTGGACCTGAGCGGCAGCGAACCCGTCGCGCTAGCCGGCACCCATCTCAAGGCCGCTCGCGATGATGCCGCGGACTTCGGGCTTCCTGTGCATCCGCTCGAGTTCATCGAGTTGCTCGGGGTGTTGCCCGTGCCCCCGCAGCCGCACTCGCCCGAGGCCATCGGCTGGACCCCGGACGGACGAACGTTGGTGCTCTCCACGCCCTCGCGGTGGGGTGTGCGCAGGTTTCTGCTGGATCCCTCCACCTTCGAACCGATCGCCATCGAACTGCTCGACGGTCGGGGCGTGTTGGCCGTCGGTGCCGCGCTCTCCGACTTCCGTCCGGCCTTCGTGGAAGGCAAGCCCGGCACGTCGGTGCGCGTGCCCACCAAGGTGGAACTGCTGATCCCTGGCGATGACACCAAGGTGCTGCTCGTGCTGGCGTCGCCCCGGGTGCCGCTCAAGATCAATCCCAAGGCCTTCCAACTGTCTGGCCTCATCGAGTCGTACGGCGTCCGGCGCTTCATCGATCAGGACGCTCGCGGCGAGGCCCGTCGCGGCGGGGACCGCGAGCGGAGCCTCACGCCATGACCAGCCTGGCTCGATGGATCGTGGTGGCGGCGTTGGCCTTCCTCAGTCCTTGCGTCCTTGCCCGTGAGGAGGAGCGAACCCCGCTGATGGCGTGGTCGATGTCGTCGTCGCTCAGCGAGGCGAGCATCGCGACCCCGTCGCATGCATGGATCGTGACGCCCGATGTCGACGGCCGCGTGTCGTTGGTGTGGCACGTGCCGCCGCGGGGCGGGCGGCTCTTTCTCGGGTCGCCGCCCGGAGCGGTGCGACTGGCGGCCGACATTCCGGCCATTCCCGTGGCGGCGGCGGCCGTGGGCGAACGTCTGTACCTCGTCTTTGAGGAACGCAAGGCGATGCCCGACGGGAGCCCCAGGCAGGTGCTTTCGCTCGATGCCGTGCCCGCCGGCGAACTCGGCGGGGAAATAAACTGGGTCACCCGTCCCGCGGGTCGCCTCGACGCGGCTGCATCGCTCCGCGGCGACGGACGACTGATCGACTTTGCCGGCGGCCGCATGCTGCACGCCCTGATGCACGGCCTGCGCGACCTCGAAGCCGACCCGACGAGAGTGTACCTTGTGGCGATGGTGGATGCCCAGTGGCGGGAGGTGATGCTGCCGCCAGACCTGGTCGAGCAGTCCAGGCGCGGCACCCAGCGACAGGGCAACCGCGTGTCGCTTGAGGCGCCGTGGCGACTGGTTTCGTTGCCCGACGGCGTGGCGGTCGCGACCCTCGAGGGGAACGAGTTGATGGTGTGGACGTCCACGCGCATCCGCGAGGAGGCGACATCGATCGAGGCGGGTGACGCCCCGGCCGGCTCGCCTCGCGTGGCGTGCGAGTGGCGGATGAAGCGTCTTTCGCATCCGCTGGCCAATACGACGCGGATGCCTCGCCTGCTGGCCGACGGGCATCACCTGCTGGCGTTCGATGCCGGCGAGGGCGGCCGATGGCGAGTGTGGCGATTCGATCTCGATGCAGCGTCGCCGGAACGGGCTCGCTGGGAGGTCGCGTGCGATGTCGTCGCCGCCCCGGCCGACGTCGGGTCGGCGCTTGCGTCGGGCATGGCGGGGGTGGCCTCGGGCGACTTGGTGGCTCCGAGCGTGTTGGTCGTCGCCAGCGGGCCGGAGGCGTCCGGTTCGCAGGCACGGATCTTGGGCAGCGGGCGGATGCTGGGCGAACTCTCGCTGGCGTCGGGCAGCGTGCTGTCGCTCGCGCCGCTCGCGCCTCGAAACCCCGTGTCGGCAGCAGACTACCGGTTGATGGGCGTGCTGCTGCTGATCGTGCTCGGCACGGTGATCGTCTTCCTTGCACGCCCTCCGGGGTTCGAGGCAACGCCGGTGACGCTGCCTCGGCAGACATGCTTGGCGGACCCCCTTCGCCGCGTGGTGGCAGGAGCGATCGACTTGCTGATCGCGTGCGTGATCGGCACGGCCGCGTGGGGCCTGCCGGTGCGAGTGCTCGCGACCGCCGAGTGGTGGGGGGGCGGCGGCAGCATGACGGTGCTGGCGACCGTGCTCGCGCTGCTGGTGGTGCAAGGGGGCGTGTGCGAGTGGCTGTTCGGTCGCACGCCCGGCAAGTTGATGGCGGGCTGTGCCGTGATCGGCGCCAGGCCGCACGCCGAGACGGGCATGCCGATGGGCCTGGGGCTCTCTCGAGCCATGGTGCGCAACATGCTCAAATGGCTCGCGCCCCTGGTGGCCATCGTCGGACTGCTCGATCCTTCGAGGCGTCACCGCGGCGATCAGTGGAGCGGCAGCGTGGTGATCGAGCGCCTGCCCGACGATGTCGAGGAATGAAATCAGGGCTCGTCCACGCGGGCATCCGAGGACGCGAGGTCGCCACGGGTGGATCGGGGCCGGCGCCTCGTGGCGACCTCACTCCCTGTGACAAAAAGCAGAAAGGCCCTCCGTGGTCGGAGGGCCTTTCCTGAGACGACACAGTTGAACGGATGAACTGGATCAGCGGCGACGGCGACCGGCGACCAGGCCGGCCAGGCCCATCAGGGCGACCGCGCCCGGAGCCGGGACATAGGTCACGTCGAGGCTGTACGGGCCGGCGGCGGTACCGGCGGTGATCCCGCCGATCGTCGAGCCGAAGACGGTGTTGAAGCCGCCGACGACGATGGTGTAGGTGCCCGCGGGGAGGGATGCACCGTTCTCGCCGGGTCCGGTGTTGCTCGTATCGACCGAGTCGGCGAGCGGGTCGGCTGCGCCGAAGGAGAGCATGCTGTAGAAGCCGGTGCCCATCGCGCCGTCGTCATCCTCGGCGATCTTATTGCCCGCCGCGTCGTAGATCGCCAGTTCGCTGTCGTAGGCAGCGCCGCCGGCGGGTTGGCTCGTCTTGATGTTCAGGTAGTGGCTCAGGTTGGTCACGCCGTGCGGAATCGTGATCGTGTAGAAGTCGAGGCCGCCCGAGACATTCGTGCCGGCGGTGGAGCGGGTCACGCCGTCAGCCGGGGTCGAGCCAAGGCTGAAGTTGCCGTTCTGAATCACCGCGCCGCCGAAGGAGTACGTGACAGTGTCCCACGTCGATTCGGGCAGGCCGGCGGTGCCGTCCTGGAAGGACTCGAACCACTCGAAGTCGACGGTTCCGCCCTCGGCGAGGGAGAAGGCCGTGACGGCCACCGAGCGATCGACGGAGATCGTGCCCAAGTAGCTGCCCGTCGTCGTGCCCTGCACGTTGAAGGCGGTGAAGGAACTGCCGCCGCCCGGCGACATGCGGACGCGAGCCTCGCTCGCGAACGTCCCGGTCTGGTTCAAGGTCAGCGAGCCCTGCACGCGGACGGAGGTGACCGAACCGCCGCTGCCCGCGGGGACAACCCACGTGTCGCGAGCGTTGTCGACGTCACCCTGCGCGTCGATCGAGCCCTTGTTGTTGAACGTCACCGACGCGATGGTGGTGAAGTTGACGGTGCTCGCCACGGCCGAAGCCGTGGTGCCGGCGACGAGCGCCAATGCCAGAAGATTCCTGCTCATGTCTTGTCTCCTGCTCCTGATCCCCTTTCGGGGACATGTCTCTCCGCCCATGGCCACCCATCCTGTCGGATCGATGCCGGGCCGCACACTCAAGCCCGCGTGCTGCTCCATGGCCGTTCAAGGCCCCGGACGCACCATCGCGTTGCCGGTTCGTCGCCGGGCTCCTCGACCCGTCGCCGACCGATCGACGATCGCTGCGCCAAGCAGCGATGGCCATGCCGAACCGTTGATCAAGACAGAGGCCGACGTGCGTCGGCAGGGGCCGAAACGAAACACTCGGCGGCGGCGAAACTACTCGCCGGAAACATCCCGCTTCGAAGTGCCGTCGTGGCGATCCGGTCTCTCTCTCTCGACTCGTGCTCGGAACGCCCGGCTCGGAAAAGCCGCGCGTAGAGTCACAGGTTAACGCCGCCTGCTCGTAAATGCAAGGGGTTGCTTCGCTTGACTCCACCTTTGCGGCCATTTGCCACCCCAGATTCCCATAACGTCGCCTGAGTCTGGGTTATCCGGCCGTCGATCGCACGCTCGGCAGGGCCGTGAGGGGTGCCTTGTGGCGGCGTGACCGCCGGATCGGGCTGCGTCAGGGTTCGGCGTCCGACGGCCCCAACAATGGGGCATGCTGATCCAAGATCTCGTGTCGGCGTTGAGTTCCATCGCCCCTCTCGAACTGGCGGAACCGTGGGACAAGGTCGGCCTGCTCGCCGGCGATCGCGCTCGCGTCGCCCAGGGGCCGGTCCTGCTGACGATCGACCTGACCGAGACCGTGCTCGCCGAGGCCATCGCCTGCAAGGCTGCCGCCGTGGTGGCCTATCACCCGCCCATCTGGGATCCGCTGACCCGCATCACGGACGCCACGCCCCGTCAACGCATCATCCTCCGCGCGCTCGAGGCCGGCATGGCCATCTATTCGCCCCATACCGCTCTCGATGCCGTCAACGGAGGCATCACGGATTGGCTCTGTGAAGGGTTGAGCGGTTCTGTCGCCGATCCGGACGGGCCCCCGAGCCGGATCGCGGGCGACTGCCGCGCCTTGACGCCCCACGCACAGACCGCCTCGACCCAGCAGGTGAAGATCGTCACCTTCGTCGGCTCCGACGCGGCCCCGAGGCTTCGGGAGGCCCTCGCCACCGCCGGCGCCGGCGTTATCGGCGACTATCAAGTCTGTTCCTTCGCGTCCGCGGGCACCGGCACCTTCCTCGGCGGCCCGACCACCAAGCCTCGGGTGGGACAGTCCGGCCAGATCGAGCAGGTGAACGAACTCCGGCTCGAGATGGTCTGCTCGCGTGCCGCCCTGCCCTTGGCCATCGAGACGCTCCGACGCTTCCACCCCTACGAAGAGCCGGCCATCGACGTGTACGACCTGGTCGCCCAGCCCCGTCGCTCGTTGGGTGCGGGGCGACGGCTGGTGCTCGACCGTCCGGTGACGGTCGGCGAACTCGCCCAACGCCTCAAGGCGTGGACGCGTCGCGACCGGGTGCGTTTCGCCTTGTGCGACGGCGACGAGCGGCGGCTGGTTCGATTCATCGGCGTCTGCCCGGGTGCGGGAGCGTCGCTCTCCAAGATCGCCAGGCACGAGGGATGCGAGGTCTTCGTGACCGGCGAGATGGCGCATCACGACGTGATGGGCGCGCTGCACGCGGGCATGAGCGTCGTGCTCGGCAATCACACCAGCACAGAGCGGGGCTACCTGCCGCGGCTGGCGACGATGCTTCGCGAGCGGCTGCCCGGCGTCGAGTGCGTGGTGTCGAAGGCGGATCGCGACCCGCTGATCACCGTGTGACCATCGGTCCGCGTGATCACCGCGGCATCAGCATCGTCGCGCGTTCCGTCGCCCGCACGGCCCTCGCCACCAGCAGGCGGTCGTTGTTGTCGGTCGTGCCATTGCGGTTCACGTCGACCGGGGCGATCTCCCACGCGTGCAAGTCGCCGACCCCGACGACCCCATCGCCGTCGATGTCCTCGCTGCTCCGCTGCACGCGGGCCAGCGGGTCGCCCACGGCGATCTGCATCCAGCTCAGGACGGGGATGCTCGACCACGCCGCCTCCGCGAAACTCATCGACCCAAGCAGGAAGTTCGAGACCAGCAGGCGGTTGTCGGGCACCGTGTCCGCCAGCGGTTCCCAGACGTTGCCCACCGCGAAGGTGCCGCCGGCCGCGAAGAAGGCCGATGCCTGCTGCTGCTGCGCGAAGCCGAGCGTGCCAAGCCCCCCGAAGTCGCGGCAGTTGAAGCTCTCGAGACTGTTGAAGATCGCGCCGATCGCGTAGTTGTAGCTCGTCGCGTACACCTTGCCCCCCTCGATGCCCGCGGTCGTCAGGGGTTGTCCCGCGTGGTTGAGCCCGTAGCTGGCGACCAGCACCACGGGCGAGGTCACCATGATGCCGTGGTTGGCCTGCCATGACAGGCGAGGCCCGATGAAGAACTGGTTGAAGGCCGTCAGCGCGTTGTAGCGCACGTTCGCCGCCGTCCAACGCCCGTCGCCGATCAGCAGGTCACGCGTCGCCTCGTAGTCGTCGGCGTCGCGGGTGCCGCTGAACGCGGTGCCGGCATTGTCGAACTCCGAGTTGGCCGCCGCGTCGGCCACGCCATTGGACGCACTTTCGTCGAGCAGCACGGTCGCCGTCGCGAGTTGCACGTACGGATCCGCGGCACGATCAATGATGCCCCGGACGTCGGCGAGACTCGAGCCGTCGAGGCGGCACACGAGATAGATGTCGCCCGCCGAAAGCCGCCCCGCCGAGCCGACCGCGCCGCCTGTCACCCAGGTCGGTCCGGTCCCCGAGGCCGAGAGCGTCTTGGCGGCCGTGATGTTCGCGTTGCTCGCGTGGACGATGCTCGAAGTCGAACGCCAGAATGGGTTCTGGATGACGCCGTCGGCCTTGCTGTCGCTGCTGCCGCCGTTCTCGCCCGACGAGAGGTTCTGCCACAGGAGGGTCAGTTCCGAGTCGACGCTCGCGGCGGTGATGTCGCTCGAGGTGTACTCGTTGCTGATGCTCCCGGGAAAGTCCATGATGTCGCCGGCGTCGGTGTCGAGGATGCGGTGGGGCAGCCCCCGCGTGAGCACGAGACACCGAATCCGCTGCGTCAGGCCTGCCGCCGTCAGATGCGAGCGGATGGGCGTTTGCAGGCGAGCCACGAAGTCGGCGTGGGAGATGTTGCCCGGCGACGTCGCGGCCGCTCCGGTCGAGGCCAGATCGAGCGTCCGAACGCCGGGCCGCGCGCCCGCCAGCGACCCCGCACCGCCGGGCACCGCGCGGCTCCCGGCGTAGTACTCCGCCACGTCGCGGCTGATGCGTGCCCCGCTCCCGTCGACGATCCGCGAGTCGTACACGACGAGCACCTCGTCGGCACGCAGTTGACCCGCGGCGGGGCGGCAGGCCAAGGCCACGCCGGCCGTCGCGGCGAGCATCGCGAGCGTGCGGCGAGGGGAGATGGCGTCAAACCGTGAGGACGACACGCGAGGGAACTCCAATGGCCCCCCCGAGGCCGGAAGGGCGGGCGAACACCCATGCGATCGGCACGTGCCGCCTCGCGGGCCAACTGACGACGCGGGCCCACCGGGATTCTCGGCCGGACGTGCCCGTCGTTCCATCTGTTCGCACGCCAGGTTCGCCGGATCGGGGGAATTCTCGGGCCATCCGACGCCGCGACGGCCACGTGGGTCGAAAACGAAACCCGCCGCGAGCGACTCGCGGCGGGGGGGAGTGTTATCGGAAGGTGAAGGCGAGATCAGTCCTCCGGAATATCGGGGCCCGAGACGATCTCGCGGAACAGCTTGCGGATCCGCTTCGTGACGGCGCCCTCGCCGCCGGATCCGATCTTGGTGTCGTCGATCTGATTGACGGCGATGACCTCGGCGGCGGTGCCGGTGAGGAAGACCTCGTCGGCCGTGAGGACTTCCTCGATGCGGAGCGAGGACTCGACGGCCTCGATGCCGAGCTTGGGGCACAGCGTGCTGAGCACGAATCGGCGGGTGATGCCGTTGAGCATGCCGTCGTCGACCGGGGGCGTGTAGACCTTGCCCTTCTTGATGATGAAGATGTTGTCGCCGGTGCATTCGACGACGTACCCGGCGGTGTTGAGCATGATGGCCTCGTCGCAGCCCTGCTCGATGGCCTCGACCTTGGCGAGGATGTTGTTGAGGTAGTTGAGGCTCTTGATGCGAGGATCGAGGCAGGGAATGGGCGTCTTGGGTCGCTGGGCGACCACCACACGCATGCCCGTCTCGTAGAACTCGGGCTTGTAGAGGGCGATCTGGTCGGCGATGCAGATGATGCCCGGGATGGGACAGCGGCGGGGGTCGAGCCCAAGCGTGCCAAAGCCGCGAGTGACCACGAGGCGAATGTACCCGTCCTTGATGCCGTTGGCCTCGATGCACTCGCGCTGGATGGCCTCCATCTCCTGCTTGGTGATGGGGATCCGCAAGGAGATTTGTTCGGCGCAGTGGTAGAGCCGATCAATGTGCTGCTGGCACTTGAAGATCTTTCCCTGGTAGATGCGGATGCCCTCGAACACGCCGTCGCCGTACAGCAGGCCGTGGTCGTAGACGCTGACCATCGCCTGGCTCTTGGGGAGCATCTTGCCGTTGACCCAGATCAGCGGCTTGTCGCCGATCTCGGAGGCCGAGGGCCACATCGACGCGAGACGCGCGGGGACGCGTCCGGGGTGATGGGCGGTGCCGCCGGTGGCGTGAGTGGAGGGCTTGGTCGGAGAGGCCGCGTCATTCATGTGGTTGGGCTCCTGAGTCCGCCCGGCTGGCGACGGACGACACGGCGTGATCGTATGAAGGTCGCGGGGCAGAGGGCGGCGTGTGCGGGATCTATCATCGAGTGGTTCCGTGATGCTCGACCGCACGCCACAGGATGCGTTCCGTTGGCCGCCCGCGCCCTCCGTCGCGGGGGCGGCGATCGTGCCGCGACCGAGCGGCGGCGGGGCGGCCGGATCGGGAGGACGCATCCTGGGTTGGCGAGACCACGTGCTCGACATCGAGCGGACGTGGTTGGGGCTCGAGCGGCCTTCGTGGGCGGACATGATTCGCGAAGCCGGGTGGCGTCGGGACGCCGCCGCGAGCTATTGCGGTCGTTGCGGTCGCACGGCGGGCGGGGAGGAAACGTTGGACCCGTGCGACGCGCCGGCGGGAGAGGCGGGTTGCCGCTCGTGTCGCGGGCGAACGCTTGCATGGGACCGGGTGGTCCGGCTGGGCGAGCATGACGGACTCTTGCGCGACACGGTGTTGGAGGTCAAGTTCTCGCGGGCACGCGGGCTTGGACACGAGGTGGGACGGGCGTTGGGAGTGGCGATTGCCGAGTGCATCGAACGGGTGCGAGTCGCGATGCCGGAGATCGTGGTGGTGCCGATGCCGCCATCGCGGTGGCGCCGGTTCGTGCGAGGGATTGATCATGCCTCGGTGGTGGCGACGGGCGTGGCGAGCGAACTCGGGGTGGGCGTCGAGCGATGGCTGAGGCGGGCGCATCGACCGGCGCAATCGACGTTGTCAGAGGCGTCGCGGCGGCGAAACGTGGCGGGTGCGATGCAGCCCACGCGGTTCGGGCGACGACGACTGATGGACGGGTCGGCGGCAAGGTTGGTGCTGGTGGTGGACGACGTGATGACCACCGGCTCGACGATGGAGGAGGCGTGCCGGCGGCTGGCGAGCGTGCGAGCGGGGGCTGGGGAGGTGTGGGCGTGCGTGGCAACGGCAGCAGGGCCCTCGTGATCGTAGTTTGAAAGGGTTCTGGACGGGTCTCGGAAGGGTTGAAGGCGTGGAAGGAGAAGATGGGGGCATTCCGCAGGCGCAAGTCTGGTCGCAGGCGTTGGTTGACAAGAATTCGCCTCACGATTTGTCCGCGGCCGCTTGACGGGGGGGAAGGCGAACGCTTAGTATCTCGCCCTGCTGATTTCGCAGCGGACCACCTTCGAACGCGAAGCGTTCCGAGGCCGCAAGGCGAGTGAGCGGGCTAGCTCTTTGACAAGTGAACAGTTGGGAATACCGCACGAGAGTGTGGCGTTCGTGTGTCGGTGCACACCGAGGGCTTCGACGAGCCCATCACGAACGCGATCCTCAAATATGTCACGTCAGCCCGTACAAGCTGGCCAAACGTGACGTCGGGCCTCTTCTTCACAGGGAGGCCGGTTTCACTCTCGTGCAAGACTTGCACCGGCTCTTCAACCCAGCCGGTGCGAGGTGAACGAGTGAAGCCAATTTTCCATCCATGCCAATGGATGGCAGGAGTCCTTCCCCCGAAGGGCTCCTGGAGACCGCCTGCGAGAAGGTTCGAAAGAACCGGACGCAGGTTACATGGTCTTCTTCTCTTGAGATCAAAGCCTCCGCAAGGAGGTTCAAGGAAATCAACTGAAGAGTTTGATCATGGCTCAGATTGAACGCTGGCGGCATGGCTAAAACATGCAAGTCGAACGTGCCCGCAAGGGCAAGTGGCGAAAGGGTCAGTAATGCGATCGAACGTACCCCGAGGTGGGGGATAGGGTGGGGAAACTCACCATAATACCCCATGATCTCCAAGGAGCAAAGGTTTACCGCCTTGGGAGCGGCGATCGTCCTATCAGCTAGTTGGCGGGGTAATGGCCCACCAAGGCGAAGACGGGTAGCGGGTGTGAGAGCACGGCCCGCGACATCGAAACTGAGACACTGTTCGGACTCCTACGGGAGGCTGCAGTAACGAATCTTCCGCAATGGGCGAAAGCCTGACGGAGCAATGCCGCGTGTGGGATG
>CAIYWI010000030.1 GCA_903929885.1 uncultured Phycisphaerales bacterium | reverse complement strand
CGTACGAGAAGATCTCGCGCCGCTTCCTCGCGCACCCCGAGCAGTTCGCCGACGCCTTCGCCCGCGCGTGGTTCAAGCTCACGCACCGCGACATGGGCCCCAAGGCCCGCTATCTCGGCCCCGAGGTGCCCGCCGAGGAGCTTGTGTGGCAAGACCCGGTGCCCGCGGTGGATCACCCGCTGGTGGGCGTCGCCGACGTCGCGTCGCTCAAGCAGCGCGTGCTCGCGTCGGGCCTGACCGTCTCGGACCTGGTTTTCGTCGCCTGGTCGTCGGCCTCGACGTTCCGGGGCTCCGACAAGCGTGGCGGCGCGAACGGGGCACGCATCCGCCTGGCGCCGCAGAAGGACTGGGCGGTGAACCAGCCGGGACGCCTGGCGGCCATCCTCGCCTCGCTCGAACGCGTGCGGAGCGAGTTCAACGGCTCGCAACAAGGCGGCAAGCGGATCTCGCTGGCCGACCTCATCGTGCTCGCGGGCTGCGCGGGCGTCGAGAAGGCGGCCAAGGACGCGGGCGTGACGGTGACCGTGCCCTTCACGCCCGGTCGCACCGACGCCACCGAGGCGCAGACCGACGCCGCATCGTTCGCGGTGCTCGAACCGATGGCCGACGGCTTCCGCAACTACGCGAAGACGACGTACTCGGTGCCGGCCGAGCACCTGCTGGTGGACCGGGCCCAACTTCTCACGCTGACCGCGCCGGAGATGACCGTGCTCATCGGCGGGCTTCGCGTGCTGAACGCCAACACCAACGGTTCGCCTCACGGCGTCTTCACGACGCGGCCGGGCATGCTCACCAACGACTTCTTCATCAACCTGCTGGACATGGCCACGCAGTGGAAGCCCACCGGACACGATGCCCAGACCTTCGAGGGCAGCGACCGCGTCACCGGCCAGCACCGCTGGACGGGCACTCGCGTGGATCTGGTCTTCGGTTCCAACTCGCAACTGCGGGCCTTGGCCGAGGTGTACGCCTGCGCCGACGCGAAGGAGAAGTTCGTGCACGACTTCGTGGCGGCGTGGACGAAGGTGATGAATCTCGACCGGTTCGATCTGGCTCGGTGAGCGGGGAGCGCCGACCAACGCGATTCCCCAATCGCGAAGCGATTCCCGAACCGAGCCGGGGGTTGCGGCGCTTCGCCGCTACCCCCGGATGACGCGATGAACGCGCAACCCCGAAGGGGTTTCCGAAAGATCGACCCAACCCGTTCCCAATCGCCGCCGTTGCATCGTCGAACGTAACGCCCGTTTCCGCGGCGACCCTTCGGGGTGGGGCACGTTTCAATACGCGACCGGGGGTGGCCACGAAGCGTGGCCACCCCCGGCTACGTTCGGGAATCGCTTCGCGATCGACGAAGGCCGTTCGTCACCGATTCGGCCGAAGCGTGATCGAACGCACGTTCACCGCGGCTTCGCCGGGCTTGGTCATCGCGCGCAGCACGAGCGAATGAACGCCCGGCGTCAGCGTCGTCTTGCCCACGGGCACGTTTCGATACGTCTGCCAGCCGCCGGTGGCGGGGACGGTGAACTCGAGATCGCCGGAGGGCGTGGCGAGCGTCATCGTCGCGCCTGCGGATTGATCCTTGCAGGCAAGATCGATCTCGACGGCGTAGTCGCCGCCTTGGGCCGCGCCGATGCCCACGGTGAAGGTGGCCGTTGCCGCGGTGTCGAGCCAGTAGCCGAGGTTGTACGTCACGTCCCCCACCGCGCCCACCTGCTCGACTCGCAGCGACGG
>CAIYWI010000029.1 GCA_903929885.1 uncultured Phycisphaerales bacterium | reverse complement strand
CTCACCCGCGGCAACATCCGTCCGCCCTCCGGGCGGCGTCCGTGTGGGTGGGGTCGAGGGGCTCGACGCGGATCTGATGGGGTCTCGATCCGCCGCCTGCAAGGGCGCACCAGCCGTAGCCGTGGGCGCCGCCCGGCTTTGCGGGCAATCCCACGGACGAGGAGGCCGTCCGCATGGGGTGGGTTCGAAGGGCATCGCGCGAATCCGGTCCTGACCCTTCACGCTCCGGTGGTGACAAACCACATCATGCGACCGGCGATCATCACGGCCGCGAGGAGGAACGCCCATCGCACGAATCTCGCGCCTTGACGAATGGCCAGCGAACTGCCCACCCACGCGCCGGCGGCGTTGGCGAGGGCCATCGGCACTGCCAGCATCCAAAGGACATTGCCCGCGATGATGAAGGTGACCAGCGAGGCGATGTTGCTGGCGAAGTTCATGGCCTTGGCGTTGCCGGTGCCGGTCACGAAGTCGAAGCGGAGGAGCCGCACCATCACGAAGACCAGGAACGAACCGGTGCCAGGGCCGAAGAAGCCGTCGTAGAAACCGATGAGCAGGCCCGCTGGCACGAGCACCCGAACGGTGCGGCTCGTGAAGCCCTCGTAGGCGTCTTCGCCTCCGAAGCGAGGGCGGAAGAACATGTAGAGCGCCATGACCACGAGCAGCGAGCCGAAGAGGCCCTTGGCGAGCGACTGATCGACCTTGCCGAGTTGGATGAGGCACAGCGAACCCGCCACCGCGCCGACGAGCGAGCAGCACCCGCCAACGAGGGCCACTCGACGGTCGAGGCGGCCGCGGAGCAGGAAGGCGACCGTGGCGGCGGACGACCCGCCGGTGGCGGCGAACTTGTTGGTGCCCGCGACGACGGGGACGGGAAGCCCGAGGGCGGCGAGGGCGGGCATGGTGAAGATGCCCCCGCCGCCGGCCATGGCATCGATCACCCCGGCCACGAAGGCGACCAGGGTGCAAATGGCGACGCCCGTGAGCGTGACTTCAGGCACGGGGCAAGTCTATCGGCGGCGGCAGGCCTTCACTGCGTTTGTCGCCAAGTCGTCAGCAGGTTGGTGCTGGCGGTGGTCGAGCCGAAGGAAGCGTCGGCGCGGAAGAGGGCGGTGCTGGTGGTGGAGATGGTGGTGCCGTGGTAAACGCCGAAGAACGTGGGGGCGGGCGTCGAGCCGCCGGTGATGGTGAGCCCGCCGCCGGGGTTGAAGACGTAACCGTGGAAGACGGCGCTGTTGGCCATGGTCATCGATCGACCCGCGGAGGTGAAGAACACCTGGACTCGCTTGGGATCGGCGGTGTTGGCATTCACCTGGGCGGTGCTGGAGATGGCGAGATTGCCGGCGGTCATGTAGAGTTGCAGCGAGGAGTTGGCATCAAGTTCGACGACGCCATTGCTGCCGATGGTGAATGCCCCATCGACCTGGATCACTCGGTGGCCGGACACGATGATCTTGGCGTTGAGCGTGTTGAGGGTGATGGATGAGTAACGGGCGTCGCTACTGAGGGTGGTGATGCCCGTGACGGCCAGCGCCCCCGACGTGGCGACCGCGTTGAGAGCGCCGGCCTGCCAGATGTTCGCGACGCTCGATGTGGCGGCGGCGATCGCGCCGCTGATGGAACCGCCCGATCCCGTCGTGATGACAGTCGAAGGCACGCCCCCGACGCCGCAGAGGGCGTTGCCCGCCAGTGTACCGACGGTCACGTTGAACGCCGAGGCGCCGGTGGCGTTGGTCTGGACCGCGAAATCGGAGGTGATGTTGGATCCGCCATAGGCGCCGATCATGGATTGGTATCCGTCGAGCGCGGCGCCCGCAAGCGAAAGCGAGGTCGTGCCGGCGACCGGAGGCACGGCCAGTCGCGGATCGCATGAGAACACGGTGGCGGGGATCAGCGAGGTAGCGACACCGGGACCCGACCAACGCATCGACATGCCTCCCGCACCCGACACGTTGAAGTACTTGAGGTCGAAGAAAGCGGAGCCGGCCGGAAGCGTGACGACACCGGAGCGATTCGTGTAGAAGCCGATGTGCTCGTTGTCGACGATCTTGACACCGTTGATCCAAAGCACCGATCCATCGTCGCTTCGCGAGGTGAACGTCCACGAACCCGCGGTTGGAATCGTGATGATGCCTCGAAAGCGAAGGGCGTAGTTGGCGATCGGACCGTCCCTCCACATCGCCGTGCCGGAGGCAGCCGGCACATTGACGTTGGGCACGATGCCCACGGCTGTCGGCGTCGCATCCCATGCAACGGAGTTGACGTTGGCGGGGGCCGTGCCAAGCGTGAAACACTCGACATACAGGCCCGGGACGTAGTTGATGACGGATACGTCGATCGACCCGGCCCGCGTGGCCACGCCGCTGGAGCCTCGGGGCTGGACCGTCCACACGGCGCCGGAGGCCGTCGCATCCGCCGCCGCCTTGCTCGACCCGACGCCGATTCCAGAAGCCAGTGTGCCTGAGGCTATTTCGCCGATGATGCCATCGCCATCGTCGTCCTGTTGCGCGATCAGTTCACGCACCGCGATCTGGGCCGCAGCCTCCTGCGCGTAGAAGGCCTGCATCGACTCGAAGCGACGGACCATGATGTCCTGCTCGCGTCGTCCCGACACCGCCACCGTGACCAACGCGGCAGCCGTCACCATGACCGCCACCACGATCCCGACGAGGATCGTCCCGCGACGCGACTGGTCGGCGCCAGGCT
>CAIYWI010000028.1 GCA_903929885.1 uncultured Phycisphaerales bacterium | reverse complement strand
CGGACGGGAGACACCTCGCGAGCCCTGCGCCTGCCGATTCGGGCGGTCGGTGGCTCGGCGGCGGCCGCCAGCGACTACTCACGGCGCCTGGTCAACGGTCGATTCGCCCGCTTTGCGGCCGGCGAACAGTCGACGATCGTCTCGTTGCCGTTGGCGCGCCCTCGGGTTCACCAACCGGAGGAAACCTTGGAATTGCGGATCGGCGGTCGGGGGCCGCGAATGCCGGTGGTGCGCACGACCGTGATCCTCGGTGCCACCGAGACGGCCCGCGCGACCCCCGCCCCGCTGATCGCGGCCCAGCCGGATGACCAGGGGCAGGCCCTCCTCGATCTGCTCGCGACGGCGACCCGCAGCATCGACATCGTCATCTACCAGATCGGTGACGCCGAGATCGCGACCGGATTGCTCGATCAGATGGCCGCGGGCGTGAAGGTGCGCCTCATGCTCGACAACAGCAGCTTCGGCAACGTTTCCAAGAACTCCACGTTCGTCGACGGCCTGCGGGAGGCGATGTTGGCCCGAGGTATCGCCGCCGACAAGCTCGAGGCCCACTGGTCCAGCGGAAACTTCTCCATCACGCACCAGAAGTCCGTGATCATCGACGCGGTCGATGCCACGGGCAGTCCGTTGTCGCCGGATGGCCTGCCGGCGTCGGCCCGCGTGCTGATCTCGTCGGGCAACTTCGCCACCAGCGCCGAATACGGGCCGTTCTGGAAGCAGCGCAACTTTTACGTGACGGTCGCCGATCCGGTCATCGTGGCCGAGGCGGCGCGGGTTTTCGTCTCCGATTTCAACTGCGACGGTCGCGCGGTCACCAACGACCTGGGTGAATCGTCGATCCTCGTCTGGTCGAACGGGTCGACGAACCGGTGGATCGATCAGCGGGGGCTCTACCCGAGTGGCGGGAACTATTATCCCGCCGTCCCGGCCGACTGGGATCTCGTCTCGCTCATCCCGCGCGACGAGGGCAACGTGGTCTCGTACCAGATCGGCCTCATCGAGCAGGCTCGTGCCGGCGACGTGCTGCGGATCTACACTTTGGAGTACGCGAGCAGTATCGTCGCCAAGGCGTTGGAAAATGCCGCCCATCGTGGTGTCGACGTCCGCGTGGTGACGACGTACGAGGACGGCGCCGCGCTCAAGAAGCAGAATCTCACCGCCCTCGCGACGGCCGGAGGGACGGTCACGTACTTCGCGCCCTTCGAGGACGTGCTCTACATCCACGCCAAGGCGATGCTCTTGAGCCGCGACGGGGCATTCGTGAGAGGCTTCGTGGGGTCACAGAATTTTTCCGACCCGTCGATGCAGTTCAATCGCGAGCTCGGCATCCCGCTCGACCTGACGTACGCCGACGTGGCCGCGAAAATCGGCCAGTCGTTCGATGCCGACTTCACGTTCCAGGGGGGCACCCCCGATCGGCCGTCCACCGCCCAGCTCACCCGGTCGAACCCGAGCACCGTCCCGGCGAGCTGGCGGGGATCGTCGCCGCCTTCGCCGCCGGTGGTCTTTGAGCGACCCCAGTGTGGCTGCCTCTCAGAATGATGCGAGCAAGGCCAAGGTCTTGTCCGCCGCCTGGGAGG
>CAIYWI010000027.1 GCA_903929885.1 uncultured Phycisphaerales bacterium | reverse complement strand
TCACGCTCGACCTGACGGGACCGCGGGTGACGGGATCGACTTGGGAGGGCGTGATGGACGCTCCCCTCTCGACGATCGACGTGACGTTCGACGGCGTGCTTGATCCGGCGACTCTGTCGGGCGAGGATGCGGTGTTGAGGCGGCCCGACGGTTCTTCGATCGCGGCGTCGTCGGTGTCGAGGATGACGGGTTCCACCTATCGATTCACCTTCGCATCGCAGGCGGGCGCCGGCTCCTACGTGGTCCGAATCGGCCCGAACATCCTCGACGCGGCGGGCAATCGGATGGACCAGGACGCGGACGGGGTGGCGGGCGAAGCCGATGATGATGTCTACGTGGCCGAGGCGTCCGTGCTCGCGGCGGATCTGGTCGTGGCCGGCGTGACGGTGACCGGAGCGTCGGACGGGACGGTCTCGGTGGCGTGGATCGAGCGCAACGACGGGCCGGGTCCGACGAGTTCGAGTTGGTTCGACCGCGTGATGGCCGTGTCGTCGACTGGCGTCACGCTCGTCGACGCGATCATCTATCGAGACGCGAATGTCGCGGGGCCTCTCTGGTCCGGTGCGCAGGCCGCGAGATCATGGACGTTCGCCCTGCCCTCGGGATACGCCGGGGGCGACATCAGGGTCGTGGTGACCGTCGATGCCTTGGATCGTCAGGTCGAATCCAACGACGGCGGCACGGGCGAGGCGAACAACGTCGCGGAGACGACGGTGGCGTTCCCGCTGGCCCCGTATTCGAATCTGACGGTGACGTCGGTGATCGTTCCGATCGAGGCCTTCAGCGGTCAGTCCGTGCAGGTGTCGTGGGTGGTGACCAATACGGGGACCGCGCCGGTGACGGGGTCGTGGAGCGACCAGTTCTTCCTGTCGTCGGACGCCGCGGCGGGCGACGACGAGTTCGTCGGCGCGTTCGCCTTCAGCGGCACGATCGAGGCGGGCCAGTCGGTGACTCGCGTGCAAACGATCTCGTTCGCGCAGGGGTACACCGGGGTTCGCTACGGCGTCGTCGTGGCGGACGCGACGGGACAGGCGTGGGAGTCGAGCGAATCGGACAACGCGCGGGTGAGCGCAACGCCCGTGTCGGTGCGATTGGCGCCGTCGCCGAACCTGGTGGTCACGTCGATCACGACGCCATTGCAGGCATGGTCGTTCTCGCAGGTGCTGGTGGAGTGGACGGTCGCCAATGTCGGGACGGGGGCGACGAACTCGAGTTACTGGAACGACTCGGTGTATCTGTCGAGGGATCCCGTGCTCGACGCGGACGTCGACCTGCTGATGGGACAGGTGCAGAATCCGTCGTATCTGCCGGTTGGGGGTTCGTATGCCAACCAGTTGCTGGTTCGCCTCCCGCGTGGCATCGAGTTCGGATGGTACATGATCGTGGCGACCGACGCCGGCAACACGGTGTTCGAGTACGACGCCGAGGGGGACAATCGTCGTGCGAGCGCGGCGATCGACGTGCTGCTCACGCCGCCGCCGGATCTGCGGGTAACCAGCGTCATCGCGCCGGCGAGCGCGTTCTCCGGCGTGCCTTTGAACGTGACCTACACGGTGACCAACGCGGGGCCGGGGCCGACGGTCGAGTTCGGCTGGACGGACGAGATTTGGCTCTCGGTCGACTCGGTGCGAGATGACTCGGACCTTCGGCTGGGGACGTTCCAGTCCGTCAATCCGCACAATCTGGGATCGGGCGCGTCGTACACGATGACGTGGCCGGTGGTGCCGCCACTGTCGCTCAGCGGCACCTTCCACTTCATCGTGAGGACCGACGCGGGCGGGGTGGTGTACGAGAACGCGGCGGAGGTGAACAACGAGACCGCGTCCGCGTCGCCGACGAGGATCAACCTGCAGCCGCCCCCGGATCTGGCGGTGACCTCGGTGGAGGCGTCCGGCAGCGTGGTCGCCGGCTTCCCGCTGGCGGTGTGGTACACGGTGGCCAACCAAGGAGCGACCCGCACGCCCAGTGCCTACTGGACGGACCTGGTCTATCTGTCGATCGACGGAACGCCGTCGCCCGACGATCGCCTGCTCGGTTCGTTGGTCCGCGGCGCCCCGCTCGAGGCCGGGGCGTCGTATCTGGCGACGACCGAGTTCACGGTGCCCACGGGCCTGGCTGGCGACTATCGCGTGATCGTGGTCGCCGATGCCGGCCAGACCGTCTTCGAACTCGACAGGACGAACAACGTGCGAGCGTCATCGGCCACGGTGGCGGTGCTGCAGCGGCCCGCCGATCTGGTCGTCGATTCGATCGCCGGTCCGGCGAGCGTCGATTCCGGAGGCGCGGCGCTCCTTCAGTGGACGGTGCGCAACGTCGGTTCAGGCGTCACCAACGCCTCCTCGTGGACCGACGTCATCATCGCTTCGATCGACGACATCCCGGGCAACGCGGACGACATCGTCTTGGCGCCCGAACGCTCGCAGAGCTCCATCATCGTCTGGCATCGGGGCGTTCTGGGCGTCGGGGCCCGGTACTTCGCCACCGCGCAGGTTCCGATTCCCGCCGGCGTATCGGGCAGGATCTGGTTCTTCGTGCGAACCGACGGGGAAGACGCGGTGTACGAGGGCGGCCAGAACGACAACAATATTTCCTCGCCGCTGGCCGTGGACGTGGTGTCCGTCTATTCGGACCTGGCGGTGACCTCCGTCATCGCGCCCGCGAGCACGGTGTCGGGCTCGGAACTCTCGGTCACGTGGACCGTCCGCAATCTCGGTCCGCGCACGACCAACCTCTCGGTGTGGGCTGATGAGGTCTTCCTCTCTCCCGACCCGATTTTCGGCGGCGACATTCAGCTGGGATCGGCCCAGCGAGTGGGCTCGCTCGCGGCCG
This sequence comes from uncultured Phycisphaerales bacterium, assembly GCA_903929885.1. Lineage (GTDB taxonomy): Bacteria > Planctomycetota > Phycisphaerae > Phycisphaerales > UBA1924 > UBA2402. The sequence goes on along the minus strand of CAIYWI010000027.1, from coordinate 63,551 downwards.
GATCGTCGTACACGGCAACGCGATCGTTTCCGATCGATCTCGACTTCTCGGGGCGGTGGCACGTGTTCGTCCGCACCGGCGCCGGCGTGTTCCAGGCCGGCAACGTCGCCAACGACGTGCGGGGCGGCGAGGAGCAGGTGCTGATCACGCTTGCGCCGACGCCCGATCTGACGGTCTCGGCCGTGGCGGCTCCCGCCGAGGCGGTGGCCGGGCGGATGTTCGACATCGAGTACACCGTGTCCAATGTCGGCGTCGCCGCCGCGTTCTCGCCCTCGGGGTGGTACGACACGGCGTATCTCTCGCTCGATCAAGTGTTCGATCGTGGCGAGGACCGCGTGCTGGGCAGTGAACTGGTCGTCGACGGTGCGTTGGCTTCGGGAGGTTCGTATTCCCGCACGCTCAGGGTGCGGCTGCCCGACGGGATCGCCGGTCCCTTCTACGTGTACGTCCTGACCGACGCGAGCGGACGCGTCCGCGAGCGCAACGCCGAATCGAACAACGCGGCGCTCGACCCCGAGTCGATGCTCGTCACGCTCGCGCCGCAGGCGGACCTGGTGGCCGGCGAGATCATCGTTCCCGCCAACGCGATGCCCGGTCGGTACATGAACGTGAGCTACACCGTGACCAACGCGAGCACGGAGTACGCCGCCGGCGGTTGGTACGACTCGTTGTACGTGTCGTCGGACGCGACTTGGGATGTCGGCGACCAACTCTTCGCGAGAGTCTACATCCGCGACTGGCTGGCGCCGGGGGCCTCCTACACGCAAGTCGTGCGCAACTCCGTTCCAGGCGTGACCCCTGGGGCGTACCGGATCATCCTTCGATCGGACATCTTCAACCGAATCCCGGAATCGAACGAGGCGAACAACGTCTCGGGCTCGATCGACGGCGTGCAGATGGACGTGCCCGAACTGAGTCTCGGGTCGATTCGCGGCGACAGCGTCGCCCGCGGCGGTCCCGTGTACTACAAGGTGACGGTCCCCGCCGGTCAGACGCTCGTCACGACGCTCGCCGCCGACGATGGCGACGCGATCAACGAGGTGTTTGTCCGCTACGGCGACATGCCGACGCCGAATCGCTACGACAGCACCATCTCGGCGCCCAACGAAGAGGATCAGACCGTGCTGGTCAAGGAGACCAGGGCCGGCACGTACTACATCCTCGTGCAGAACAGGGCGATGAGACAGATCAGTCGGTACCTCGTCGTCGAGAACTACGAGGTGAGGTTGCCGGCCGAGCGACCCCATGGGTTCGTCACGCTGCAACTCGTACTCATGCACTCGGGAGCTGGCGAGATCCGCATCGAAGGAATAGATGACCCCATCTGGGTCGGGTCAGTTCAGGACGGAACGGGCCGGGAGTTGGCATCCACCAGTTACAGATGGGTCACAGTCCGGGAGGAGGCTTGGAATGCCGTACTTTCCGACGGACTACTGGGCGTGACGTTCACGCCCCGGCCGGATCCCGCGTCTCTGGGACCGTTTTACGGCCGAGTCTCGGCGGGGACGATTTCGTACGACCCGGGCGGCTTTGACATCGGCGTGGCGCTTCGATCGTTCGAGGTCTCGTCGGTGTCGCCGGCGTCGGGCAGCAATCGCGGCGAGACGACCGTCGTCATCACGGGGGCCAAGTTCCTCCCCGAGGCCTCGGTGGCCCTCGTCGGTTCGGACGGATCCTCATGGCAGGCGAGGCGGACGTGGTGGGTCGACGCGACGACCGCGTGGGCGACGTTCGATCTTCGCGGCGCGGTCGTGGGGGACTATGCCCTCAGGGTCGCCCAGCGGGGAACGAGCGTCGAGCGTCCCGGCGCCTTCAGGGTGACCAACGGCGCCGCGGGCAGTCTTGCCCTGACGATGACCAGTCCCCCGGCCCTGCTGGTTGGGTCTTTGGGCACGCTCACGGTGAACTGGGCCAATCTCGGAGAGACCGACATCGTCGCGCCGTGGCTCGAGGTGGAGGCCGAGGGCGGCGTCCAGTTCCGGCTCCCCGGCGAAACGACCTTCACGACCAGTTCGTTCGGGTTCCTGGGCATCAGTCGCAGCGGGCCCGCTGGCGTGCTCGCGCCGGGGGCGCGGGGCTCGCTCAGTCTGGTGTTCGGCCAGACGACTCCGACTCTGGACGAGGCGAGGTTCGCCGTTCGTGAGATGAGCCGGGTCGATCAACCCATCGACTGGAGCGACTTGAGCGAATCGATTCGGCCGGCGAGCGTGGCGGTCGGGGACTGGGCTCCGATCTATGCCGCCTTCACCTCCGGCTTGGGGTCGAGCGTGGCCGGAATGATGCGGGCGTTGGCCGACAACGCGTCGCGGCTCAGTCAGCTCGGGGAGTACACGATCGACTTCGGTCGGTTGCTCGCCTTCGAGTTCAGCCAGAACATCGGTGCGTTGCACTTCGGAGCGATCGCGGTCGCGACCGATCTGGCGACTTCGGACGCGAACGTTCCCGTCATCCTGGCGAGAACGTACGCCGCCGACCTCTTCTCGCGGAGTCGCCTCGGTTCCTTCGGACGAGGATGGAGCAACACGCTCGAGGCGTTCGCGGTCGTCGAGCCCGAGGTCGGGGTGACGATCGACGTCGGTGGCGCGACGCTGCGGTTCCGCTCCGATGGCCTCGGCGGATACCGTCTCGACGGCGGCGGAACGGGCGCGACGCTGACGAGCGTGGGGGGGTTGCTCACGCTCGCGACCGACGACGGGATGATCCGAACCTTCAGGGCCGATGGCCTGATCGACGCGGCCGTCGACGCATCTGGAAGGCGACTCTCGTTCACGTACGCGGCCGGGCGGCTGAGCCGCGTCGAGAACTCCGCCGGGGAGTGGATGAGTTTCGAGCACAACGCGGCCGGACGCATCACGCGGGCGACCGATTCGCTCGGGGCGATCGCGACGTTCGCCTACGACTCGGCTTCGGAACTGCTCGTCGCCGTCTCGACGCGGCTGGGAACGACGACCTACACGTACTCGAGCGGGGGCGTTCGATCGCTGGCCTCCATCGCCGCGCCCGGAGCGGCGATCGAGCGGTTCTCCTACGACGCGATCGGACGTCTGTCGTCTCGCGGGCAGGGACCGTCGGCGATCTCGACCACGTACACCTACGACTCGACGGGCGGCTTGACGCTGACCGACGCGACGGGGGCCGCCTACGCGCTGCTCCTCAACGATCGCGCCCAGGCCGCGAAGATCATCGCGCCGGACGGAGCGGGGTACATCGAGCGTTACGACGCGGCCGGTCGCATCGTGCAGCGAGTGTCGGCCGACGCGTCGGCGTTCGCGTACGAGTACGACGAGCGAGGTCGACTCGTCAGGGTCGTCGATCCGCTCGGCGGTTCGGAGCGGTTCGGGTACGTCGGCGAATCCGCCATGGTCGCATGGTCCCGGGATGCCAACGGCAACAGCACCTCGTACGCCTACGACCAGAGCGGGCGGCTCGTCGCGACGACCTTCGCCGACGGGTCGATCGAACGGTACGAGTACGACGAGCGGGGCAACCTTGCGCGATGGACGAATCGTCGCGGACAACTCGTCGTCCACTCCTTCGACTCCCTGTCGCGACTGACATCGACGCGTCATGCCGACGGGTCGCTCGACACTTTCGGGTACGACGCGGCGGGCAACATGATCCGGGCGACCAACGCCGCCGAGGAACTCTCCATGGCGTACGACGCCGCGGGACGTCTCGTCAGGGTGGCGAGCAGCCGCGGCTCGATCCTCATGTACGAGCGTGACACGGCGGGTCGAGTGATCCGCCGGTCGGATCAGTCCGGAGCGGCATTCGCCTACGAGTACGACGCCTTCGACCGACTCGCGACCATTCGCGATCAGGCGGGCGGCGTGATCATGAATCGCGAGCACGACGCCCTCGGTCGAGTGGCGAGGGAGACGTACGGCAACGGGATGCGATTGGCCTACGAATACGATGCCCGGGCCAACCTCGTCTCGATGGAGCGGCGCGACGCGAACGGCGTCCTCGGCGATCGCCGGACCTACGCCCACGACGTCTCGGGTCGTCGGCTCAGCGAATCGGACGTCGCCGGCAGGCGGTGGGACTACGCCTACGACGCCGCCGGGCGGCTCGTTTCCGAATCGGGTCCGGACGGCACGCGGTCGTACGCCTATGACGCCGCCGGAAACCGGCGCGAGGAGATCATCGACGGCGTGAGCACCCGCTACACCGTCAACGCGTTGAATCAATACCTGACGATCGGCGCGGACGTCCTCTCGTACGACCTCGACGGCAATCTGGTGTCGCGGGTCGGTCCGGGGACGGACCACGCCTACTCGTACGACGACTTCGGTCGACTCGTGGCCTTGCGCGAGGGCGAGAGGATCGGCGGCGGGACGTACAACGTGATGGGACTGCTCACCTCGTGGACGCTGGACGGTCGTACGACTTCCCATGTGCACGACCTGACGGCTCCGCTCTCGAACTGGTCGTCCACGACAAGCGGAGGGGCGACCGTTCGCGTTGTCTCGGATGGTCGATCGCAACTCGGACGATCCGTCGACGGCTGGCAGCAGTACTATCAAACCGATGTGGCGGGAAGCGTGGTGGCGGTGACCGGTTCGGACGGGTCGACGCTGGCGACCTGGCGGTACTCGGCCTTCGGCATTCGCTCGATCACCGGCGGGACTGAACAAGCCGGTGCGCCGGGCTTCGGGGCTGAGTTCGGCGTGCAGGCGCTCTCGTCCGACACCTTGCTGATGGGTCTTCGCCAATACGACCCCGCGATGGGCCGATTCCGCAACGTCGACCCGGCAGGAGTTCTTGGGGGCGCCAACCTCTATGCGTATGTCGAGAACGACCCGCTGACGCGTGTCGATCCCTTCGGACTTCGGGGTGTGCCGGCTTCGGTCTGGAACGCGTACGACTGGTGGTTGAATTTCATGGCGGACCAGCGTTTGGGGACGAAACCGTGGGCCGATCGCGTCGAGGATCTCATCCGTTGGCCAACGCCCCCAAACACGATCCAGAGGCTCGAAGCGATGCAGCCAACCGCTCGGGTGGCGGGCACCGTCGCGGCGGAGGTCACCCTTGACGTGGGTGGCAGGGTGCTGCCGACGCTGGGAGACTCGCTCAGATTCGCGATGGATCCCGACAACGCGGTCAACATCGTGAACGGGCTTGCGGGGTTGAAGCGGCAAGCTGCGTGCGGCTCCGTGAATCGGAGCGTTTGCGAACAGCTGCGACGTCTTGACGAGCAGGAGTACACTCCCAGCGCCACGGCAACCACCCGCTTCGCGCGACCGTCCGACCCCAACGATATCGTCGGGCCGGAGGGCTGGGGAGCCGATCGCTGGGTGAGCGTCGATGCGACGCTGTCGTATCGCATCCGGTTTGAGAACATGGCGACGGCGACGGCCGCCGCGCGGACCATCCGCATCTCGCTGCCGCTCGACGCCGACCTCGACTGGCGAACGTTCCGCCTGGGCGATCTGGCCTTCGGGTCGGTGCTGGTCGACATCCCCGACGGGTCGTCGTTCTCCTACCAGCGGATCGACGCGGTCGACTCGTTGGGCGTCTACGTCGACGTGTCGGCGGGCGTGAACATCGTGACCGGCGAGGCGTTCTGGGACTTCACGGCCATCGATCCCGCCACCAACCAGCCTCCGCTCGATCCGTTCGTCGGCATCCTGCCTCCCAACGACGCTTCGGGCGCGGGACAGGGTTCGGTCGACTTCTCGATCCGGCCCAGGAGCGACGCGACGAACGGCAGCCGCATCGACGCGCTTGCCACGATCATCTTCGACACCGAGGCGCCCATCGACACGCCGCCGGTCTTCAACACCATCGACGCGGTCGGTCCCGCTTCGCGGGTCGAGCCGATCGCCGCGACCGACGGCGTCACGACGTTCACCGTGCGATGGTCGGGCGACGAGAACAGCGACGGGTCGGGCATCGCTTCGTACAGCGTGTACTACTCCGTCGACGGACGCCCCTATGTCGCGTGGCTTGTCGACACCACCTTCACGCAGGCCGAGTTCCTTGGTCGCGCCGGATCGACCTATCGGTTCTACTCCGTGGCCAAGGACAATTCCGGCAACGTCGAGGCGGCGCCTCCGGTCGCGGATGCTGCCGTGTTCGTCGGAGCCGTGACGGCGTCGTGGGACGGCGGCGGCGGCGACGGCCGCTGGGACAATCCCCTCAACTGGACCAACGACACGCTGCCGGGCCCCGAGGATCGCGTGTTCATCGACAGCGGCGCGGTGGTGCTGCTCACCGCCGCCGCGGGCCACGTCACCCTCGCGAATCTCGTGTCGCAGGGGTCGCTCACGCTCGATCCCGGTTCACGGCTGTCGATCGCGGACGACTCGGTCGTCGGAGGCGAGCTCTCGCTCCGGGGCGGCGTCATCGACGCGGCAGCCGCGCTCGATCTCCTCGGCGACCTGCAGTGGTCCGGCGGCCGCATCGAGGGCACGGGTTCCGTCACGTTCCATGCCTCCGGCAGCATCATGCTCCTGGGCACGGACACCAAGATTCTCGCCCTCGATGCGATCAACCACGCCCGATTCAGTTGGATCGGCTCGGGCGAACTCCGCCTCGTCGGGGCGACGCTGACCAACGAGCATGACGGCGTGATGCTCGTGACCGCCTCGACGTCGATCGTCGGCCAGGACGGCGATGGCGGCCTCGTCAACGTCGGACTCCTGCTGATCAGGGATCTTGGATCGCTGGCCGTCGGCAGCGGCGTCACCTGGTCGTCTTCGGGACGAATCGACGTCATGTCGGGATCGCTGGTGGTGGAAGGCGACGGTTCGAGCACGGGCGAGGTCCAACTCGCTGCGGGAACGTTGCTGCGACTCGCCGCCGGCAGCCAGCAACTGCTCGGCCCGATCCTCGGCGCCGGCTCGATCTCGGTGGTCGAAGGATCGCGAACCTTCGGTTTGGTGACCTGCGCCGGATTCGACCATCAGGGCGGCGACGTCACGTTGACCGCCACCACCCGCGTCGCCCAGTATGCGATGAGCGGCGGCAGCCTGCGCCTCGTCAAGACCGCCACGCTCACGGTCGCAGGCGACTACATCCAAGCCGAGGGGGCCACCTTGGTTGGCGAGGTCGGCGAAGGTGGGGGGGCCGGCTCGATCATCGCATCGGGGTTGGCGAGACTCGCCGGCACCCTCCGCGTCGAGTTCGTCGACGGGTTCGATCCGGCGTTCGGCTACCCGCTCTTCGAGGTCGCGATCGTCAGCGGAGCCAGCCGCGTCGGCCAGTTCACGGAGTACGACCTCCCGGCGACCATCGCAGGATCCATCCACCAGACGCCCTTGCCCAACGGTGTTGCCATCACCTTCAACTTCGCCGACTACAACGGCGACGGAGGCGTCGACGGCGAGGACCTCGTGGCCTTCTTCGCCGGATGGGAGGGTGGGCAGGCGTGGGCGGACATCAACGGGGACGGAGGTATCGACGGCGCCGACATCGCCTCCTTCTTCGCGTGGTGGGAGCGGGGCGGCCGCTGAGCGGGGCCGCTGCCTGTTCCCGCGGAACTTGTGCATGCACGCCCCGCGGCTGATGCGATGGGTTGGAGTTTCACCGTCCCGGTAGTTTCACCGCCCGGAACGCCAGGAACATCGGGATCTCGCGACGCGCCCGGTTCTCCTCGGCGGCCGTGGGTCCCGGTTGGCTCGTGCGAAGGCTGGGCCATTCCTCGAGCGCGTCGATCATGAAGCCCGCCTCGGCGAGCAACTTGACGTACTGCTGGATCGGCCGGTGGAAGGTCCACGTCGTCACCGCCTCCTTGCCCGTGGCCGCCGCGCCCGGGTTCATCACCACCGAGCGACGGCCGTTCGAGAGGTAGCCGTCGACGCGCCGGAACTGGCGTGCCGCCGGCGCGGGGCGTGCTGCTTCTCGCGGCGTGCGCGCGTGGCGGGCCGAGGTCTTCGGCGGGCCGTCGCGGCGAGCGCCGTCGCCCGTGCCCGTGTCCCAGCCCCATGCCGTCTGGCCGGGCGAGCGAAAGGCCGGGTGCAGGATCACGCCGACGAACCTGCCCCCGGGCTTGAGCAGCGAGGCCACGCCCGCGAAGACCGGCGACAGGGGTTCGATGTTCATGAGCGCCATCACGCACGAGGCGGCATCGAAAGGCGGCACCTTCAGGTCCGTCAGCGAACGCGCGTCGCCGGTGAGGAACGCCGGTTGCACGCTCGCGCCGTGCACGCGGATGCGGGCGGCCGCCTCGATCAGTCGCGGCGACGCGTCGACGCCAGTGCACGAGGCGCCCAGCGAGGCCAACGCGCGGCAAAGGTTGCCTTGCCCGCATGCGACGTCGATGATGCGTTCGTTGGGCTTGGGGTCGAGCAGCCGCACGGTGCCGGGGATGATCAGCTTGTCGTGGTGGTCGCTGCCTCGCTCCTCGATGAGCGTCGAGTACCAGTCGGCGACGTGGTCCCAGGAAGAGCCGGTGGCGTCGGTGGGCGGCGCGGCGTTGGGTGTCGTGAGCGTGGGCGTGACGGCGGGGGCGTTGGCGAGCGAGACGGCGGCGCGATTGGCGAGCGATTCCTGGCCCTTCACGCTCCAGTCGGCGGTCTCGTGGGTGTCGCCTTCGCTGCCTTTGCGGCCGACAAGCCGGAAGAACGCGGCGGGGGCGGGGCTGACGAAGCGGAGCGTCTTGCCGCTGGAGGGAGCGGTGAAGGCCAGTTCGGTGGCGTGGAGGCAGACGCGGTCGGCGGGGTCTTCCTTGGAGCCGTAGCGACGGTCGCCGGTGATGGGGTGACCGAACTCCTTCATGTGGACGCGGATCTGGTTCTTGCGGCCGGTCTCGAGGCGGACGTGGAGGAGACTGCGGCCGTCGCCGCAGGAGACGACGCGGTAGTGGGTGATCGCGAGCTTGGCCTCTGGCTCGGCGCTCTGGGGCTTGGCGCCGCGACGGAAGGCGGGAGCGGCGGCGGCAGACGAGGAACTGACGATGCCTTCGTCGTCTTCGACGAGGTAGCTCTGGATGGTGCCGACGGGGAGCTGCGGGACGGAGCCCTCGCCGACGACGACGGGGGCGAACTCGCCCTCGACGACGCAGTGGTAGAGGCGGTGGACGCGCTTGGCGCGGAACTGCTCCTTGAGGGATTCGAAGGCGGCTTCGTTCTTGGCAAAGACGAGGAGGCCCGAGGCCTCCTTGTCGAGGCGGTGGATGATCCACACCTGGGTGCCGCGACGCTTGGCCTTGTGGCGGGCGTAGACCTTGATGGCGCGGAAGACCGAGTCGAGGTCGTCGCCGGGCATGCTGGCGGTGAGGATGCCGGCGGGCTTGTCGACGACGATGACGTCGGCGTCCTCGTGGACGACGCGGATGCCGCCGGGGAGGAAGTTGGCGGGGCCGTCGGAGCCGCGGGCGTCGTCGCGCGGGCCGCGGTCTCGCGCGGAGCGGGCGGTCGCGGAGGCGCGAGAAGCGGAACGAGCGGGCTTGCGCGAAGAGGGGCGGGGTTTCATGAGTGGGCGGGGAGTTCGTGCTCGATGCGATCGAGGAGCCAAGGGGCGAAGTCGGCCTTGGTCATGGTTTCGCCGGTGGCGATGACGCGACCGTCGCGGAAGAAGAGGGAAGGTTCGATGGTGGGGGCGTCCATCGTCTCGAGCGGATTGCCGACGACGAGGTCGACCTTCTTGCGTTCAAGTTTGGCGCGGCTGGAGCGGTCGATGTCGGCGCGGGGCTCCAGGGCGAAGCCGACGAGATATTGGCCCGGTCGGCGGCGTGAGGAGACACCCTCGAGGAGGTCGGGCGTGGCTTCGAGCTCGAGCGTGAGGGGTTGGTCGGTGCGCCTGAACTTGGTGGCGGCCAGGTCGGCATTGACCTTGGGACGATAATCCGCGACGGCGGCGGCCATGACCAGCACGTCGGCTTCGGCGGCGAGACGGACGAGAAGGCCCTGAAGGTCGGTGCAGGTTCGGAACCGCTCGACTCGAAAGGGCGAATCGGGCGGCGGGGGCGAGGGGACAGGCCCGAGCAGGAGGGTGGTCGGCCATCCGCGAGCGGCGGCGGCGAGCGCCAGGGCGATGCCGAGGCGACCGGAGGACCGGTTGCCGAGAAATCGCACGGCGTCGATTGGTTCGTGCGTGGGCCCGGCGGTGATGAGAATGGAAGGGAGAGGGGCCACGGGCGTGGGTCGGAACGTGCGGGGAAGGGTATTGATGCGAGACGGCGTGCGGTGGGTGTTGGGAGGGCTCCGCGCGAAGATTGTGAGAGGGCGTGCGGACGGCGGGCGGGGGGCCTGTTAGCATTGCCTTCCCCCTGCGTCGGCCCGTCGGGCCGGGCGGCGGGGTTGGTTGGCTGTTCGGACGAATCGTCCACCGGGACACTCCGGGTCATTCTGGATCTTTCATGGCACGATCACGCAAGAAACTGGGCGAGATTCTGGTGGGCTGGGGCGTCCTGACGGCCGAGCAGGCCGAGAAGGCGGCGCAGGCGGCCAAGGCCAGCGGGAAGCGGCTGGGCGAGGTGATCGTCGAGTCGGGCTATGCGCGGGAGGACGATGTCGCCAAGGGCATGGCCAACCAGTTCGGCATGGAGTACGTCGACCTGTCGCAGGGTGGCGTGGCCGACAAGATCGACCTCAAGCTCATCCCCGACGACCTGGTGAAGAAGCACCAGATCCTGCCCTTGGGCAAGACGGGCAACAGGCTGCAACTGGTGGTGCACGATCCGATGGACCTGGAGCTGTTCGACATGCTCAGGTTCCGGCTGAACGTGGAGCTCGAGCCGCGGCTGGCGGCCAAGACGCAGATTCGGCGGTACCTCGAGGCGGCGGCGCAGGGCACGGCGAAGAAGTTCGCGGCCAACGAGTCGCTGATGACCTCGTCGATCGACAAGTCGGTGGACAAGTCGGTGGACCGCTCGGTCGACAAGTCGATGGACAAGTCGATCGACGTGACGGACGAGGACGCGCCGATCGTTCGACTGGCCAACCGCATCATCGCCGAGGCGGTGCGGATGCGGGCGAGCGACATCCACATCGAGCCGATGGAGGACCGGGTGCGGCTGCGGTACCGCATCGACGGCGTGTGCATGGAGCGCGACAACCTGCCCAAGCGCATGCAGAACGCGCTGCTCAGCCGCATGAAGCTGATGGCGGCGGTGAACATCGCGGAGAAGCGGATTCCGCAAGACGGCCGCATCAAGCTGGCGGTCGACGACAAGCTGATCGACTTCCGCGTGAGCACGTGCCCGGCGTACCACGGCGAGAGCGTGGTGCTGCGAATCCTGCGTCCCGACTCGGTGCGGATCGGCCTGGTGAACCTGGGCTTCGAGCCCGACAACCTCGCGCTCTTCAACAAGGTGATCCGCCGGCCCAACGGCATCTTCCTGGTGACGGGTCCGACGGGTTCGGGCAAGACGACGACGCTGTACTCGGCGCTGGACGTGCTGAACAGGCCCGACAAGAAGATCATCACGGCCGAGGACCCGGTCGAATACAACTTCGACGGCATCAACCAGTGCCAGGTGCGGGAGCACATCGGCCTGACGTTCCCCGCGATTCTCCGCTCGATGCTGCGTCAGGCGCCCAACATCATCCTGGTGGGCGAAATCCGCGACAAGGAAGTGGCCGAGATCGCGGTGCAGGCCGCGCTGACGGGCCACCTGGTCTTCAGCACGCTGCACACCAACGACGCGCCCAGCGCCATCACGCGCCTGGTGGACATCGGCGTCAAGCCCTTCCTCGTGGCCTCGTCGATCCAGGCGGTGATGGCCCAGCGACTGATCCGCGTGCTGTGCAAGCACTGCAAGGCGCCCGCGCCCGAGAGCGAGTACGACCCCAAGGTGATGCGGCTGATCGGCATGACGGCCGACGAGGCGCGGGGCAAGGCGCTCGGGGCGGTGGGGTGCCCCGAGTGCAACGGCACGGGGTATCGCGGGCGTCAGGCCATCTTCGAGATGATGATGATGAACAACCACATCCGCGAGTTGGCCTTCAAGCTCGCGCCGATCTCCGACCTTCGCAAGGCGGCGGTCGCCAACGGCATGAAGTCGCTGGTGGTCGACGGCAAGATCAAGGTGCTCAAGGGAGCCACCACGATGGAGGAGATCGTGAAGACCACGCAGGTCGACATCGACAACCAGTGAGAGCGCAGGCGGGTGAAGGCCCGCGAACGACGACTTCAACCACCATGCCGCGACGGCGGCGAACTCCCGAGAGAACCCCATGTCCACGATGCAGATCGACCGCCTGCTCGACACCGTCGTCAAGCTCGGCGCCTCGGACCTTCACCTGACCGTCGGCCGCCAGCCGACGATCCGCCACCACGGCGGCCTTCGCAACCTCCAGACCAAGGTGCTCGACTCCGACGACATGGTGTCGCTGATGAAGGCCATCACGCCCGAGCGCAACCAGCAGGAGTTGCAGGAGGAGGGCACGACCGACTTCGGCTTCGCCTATGGCGACGCGGCCCGCTTCCGCGTGTCGGTCTTCAGGCAGCGAGGCGACTTGGCGATCGTGCTTCGCCAGATTCCCAACAAGCTGCTGACCTTCGAGCAGATCGGCCTGCCCAAGGTCTGCCAGGAGCTGATCAGGCGTCCCAGAGGCATGTTCCTGGTGACGGGTCCGACGGGGTCGGGCAAGACCACCACGCTGGCCTGCATGATCAACTACATCAACGAGACGATGGATCGCCACATCATCACGATGGAAGATCCCATCGAGTACTACCACCCGCACAAGAAGTCGATCTGCAACCAGCGCGAGATCGGCAACGACTCGCCGAGCTTCTCCGAGGCGTTGCGTCGCGCGCTGCGTCAGGACCCCGACGTGATCCTGGTGGGCGAAATGCGCGACCTCGAGACCATCGAGGCGGCGGTGCGAGCCGCCGAGACGGGCCACTTGGTCTTCGGCACCCTCCACACCACCGGCGCGGCCAAGACCATCGACCGCGTCGTCGACGCCTTCCCGGTGACCCAGCAGAACCAGATCCGCGTGCAGCTCTCGACCGCGCTGCTGTGCATCCTCAGCCAGGCGCTGCTCACCCGCGTCGACACCCAGGGCATGGTGGCGGCGTACGAGTTCCTCGTCATCACCCCCGCCGTGGCCAACCTCATCCGCGAGGCCAAGACCTTCCGCATCGACTCGGCCATCCAGACTGGCAAGAAGTTCGGCATGCAGCTCCTCGACGACCACCTCTGGTCGCTCTACTCGCAGGGCAAGATCGGCGCCGAGGAGATGATCGACGTCAGCAAGAACCCGCAGGAGCTCACCGCCCGCATCCACCGCCTCGGCAGGACGGTGGGACGCATGGAGTGGGACGAGGAGGAAGAGGCGGCGGGCTGACGCGCGGCGGCAGGCATCGACGGTTGGGCGGGATCCGTTCGGATTTCGTCCGCGGCGGCGTTCCGTCTCGGTGACGGAACGGATGGGCCAAGAAATATCCAACTGGCACATCGGCGGGGCGGTTCCAACCGGCTCGCTCCACCCGAACAGGATGTGTATGCTGGTCGAAGGGACCTGACGGGGCCGGCCCGAAGGCGGGGCGGCGTTCGAGCGGGTCGTCCGGCCGGCGGGCTTTGGTCGGCGGAGCGTCCCGACGCGGGGCGGCTCGCGCGGCGACTGGTCGGAAGGAAGCGGCATCTCCATGGGCATCGATCCAGCAGAACTCAAGGGCCGGAAGCTCGGCCGCGTGCTCACCAAGCTGGGCAAGACCACGCGCGAGCGCGTGCACGAGGCCCTCGAGGTCCAGAAGACGCGCAAGGTGCGGCTCGGCGAACTGATGGTGGAGCTGGGCTATTGCTCGGCCACCGACGTGGCCGAGGCCCTCGCCGGCCAGGCGGGCATGCACTACGTCAACCTGACGGGGTTCGACATCCCCGAGAGCTTCCGCGACGTGGTGCCCTCGGAGAACATCCGCGCCTACGGCGTGGTCCCCATCGAGTACAACCCCACCAGCAAGCGGCTCAAGGTGGCTCTCAAGAGCCCCGACAACTTCCGCGCGGTCGACGACCTGCGGATGCTCATGGGATTCAACGTCGACGCCGTGGTGGCCGACGCCGGCCTGATCGACGCGCTCATCAAGAAGCACTACTCCAAGCAAGAGTCGGTGGGCGACGTCATCAGCAACATCAAGATCGACGAGAAGTTCACCAAGGCCGGCGGCGGCACGGGGCAGTCGATCGACCTCGACGCCGTGATGGAGGCCGCCAGCGACAACCAGGTGGTCAAGCTGCTCAATCTGGTGCTCATGCAGGCCATCAAGGACCGCGCCAGCGACATCCACTTCGAGCCCTTCGAGAACGAGTTCAAGATGCGGTACCGCATCGACGGCGTTCTCTATGAGATGGTCCCTCCGCCCAAGCAGCTCGGTCCGGCCATCATCAGCCGCATCAAGGTCATGGGCAACCTCGACATCGCCGAGCGGCGATTGCCCCAGGACGGCCGCATCGAGCTCACGCTGGGCGGCAATCCGGTCGACCTGCGCATCGCCATCCTGCCCACCATCTACGGCGAGTCGTGCGTGATGCGTGTCCTCGACCGCAGCAACGTCGAACTGTCGCTCGACCGCATCGGGCTGCGACAGGACGACTACGAGACCTTCCTGCGGCTCATCAACAAGCCCAACGGCATCGTGACGGTGACGGGCCCCACGGGTTCGGGCAAGACGACCACGCTGTACGCCGCCCTCGCGCAGCTCAACGACATCGAGACCAAGATCCTCACGGTCGAGGATCCGGTCGAGTACGACATCGACGGTCTGTGCCAGTGCCAGGTGAACGAGGAGGCGGGCCTGACCTTCGGCAAGGCGCTGCGAAGCTTCCTTCGTCAGGACCCCGACGTGATCCTCGTGGGCGAGATCCGCGACCTCGAGACGGCGTCGATCGCCGTCCAGGCGTCGCTGACGGGCCACCTGGTGCTCTCGACGCTCCACACCAACGACGCGCCCAGCTCGGTCATCCGTCTGGTCGACCTGGGGCTCGAGCCCTTCCTTCTCACCGCCACCATCGAGGGCGTCGTCGCCCAGCGACTGGTCCGGACGGTGTGCAAGAAGTGCAAGGAGCCCTACACGCCCAAGGAAGAGGAGCTCATGGAGCTCAACATGACCCCCGACATGGTGCGGGGCAAGAGCTTCTTCCGCGGGCGGGGGTGCGAGAACTGCAACAACAGCGGGTATCGCGGGCGAATGGCCCTCTTCGAGATCATGACGATGGACGACGAGATGCGCGACCTCATCATGAAGCAGGCCAACACCGCGGTGCTGCGGGCCCACGCCCGCAAGCGGGGCATGCGGTCGCTCCGCGAGTGCGGCATGCTGGGCATCTACGAAGGACAGACCACCATCGACGAGGTGGTGCGGGAGACGATGTCGGACGAGGATTGATCGAAGGATCGACGCAGGCCCTCGGCGTGCGCCGAGGCCCCAACAGGGAGCTGACCCATGGCGACGTTCACGTACGAGGCGCTCAACTCGGCGGGCAAGCCCCAGAAGGGCACCATCGAGGCCGGCAACACCGAGGAGGCCATCGCCCGCATCAAGTCGCAGGGGTTCTATCCCACCAGCGTGCGGGAACAGCAGGCCAAGAAGGGCGCCGGCGCGGGGGCGCCCGACGCGGCGGCCGTCGCTGCCAAGCCCAAGAAGGCCGGCGGGGGCTTCGGGTTCGGCGGCGTGAGCCAGAAGCAACTCACCACCTTCACCCGGCAGCTTTCGACGCTGCAGGATGCCGGCCTGCCCCTCCTGCGATCGCTCCAGATTCTCGAAAGCCAGCTCAAGCCCGGCAAGCTCAAGAGCGTGCTCAACGGCGTCTGCGAGGAGGTCGAGGGCGGTTCGGCCCTCTCCGAGGCCATGGGCAAGTACCCCAAGGCCTTCAACCACCTCTACACCAAGATGGTGGCGGCCGGCGAGGTCGGCGGCGTGCTCGACATCATCCTCCAGCGTCTCGCCGAGTTCATGGAAAAGAGCGAGCGCCTCAAGCGCAAGATCAAGGGCGCGATGGTGTATCCGATCGTGGTCATCGGCATCGCCGGTCTCATCCTGACCGGCATCATGATCTTCATCATCCCGAAGTTCGAGGAGATCTTCACCGACTTCGGCGTCGCGCTGCCCTTCCTCACCCGCTGGCTGATCAACACCAGCCGCTGGTTCGCCGGCACCAACGTCGGCCAGGGCCTGCCGGGCTGGGCGATCGTGCTCCCCTCGCTGCCGCTGATCGTGGTCTTCTGGAAGCTCATCCGCAAGGCGGGCCCCGGCCGGGCCATCACCGACACCGGCCTGCTCTACATCCCCGTCTTCGGCACCCTCGTGCGCAAGACCGTGATCGCCCGCTTCACCCGCACGCTGGGCACGCTGGTCTCCGCGGGCGTGCCCATCCTCGAGGCCGTCAAGATCACCAAGGAGACCAGCGGCAACTACGTCTTCGAGAAGGCCCTCCAGGGCGTGCACGACAGCATTCGCGAGGGCGAGGGCTTTGCCGCCCCCCTCCGCGAGAGCAAGACGTGCGACGCCATCGTCGTCAACATGATCGACGTCGGCGAGGAGACCGGCGAGCTCGACGCCATGCTCCTCAAGGTGGCCGACAACTACGACGAAGAGGTCGACGTCGCCGTCGCCTCGCTCGTCAGCCTGCTCGAGCCCCTCATGGTCGTGGTGCTCGGCGGCATCGTCGGCACCATCGTCGTGGCCATGTTCCTTCCCCTGGTCGCCATGATCCAGTCGCTCCAGGGCGGCGGCGCGGTCTGAACGACAGTCACGGAGCACGCATGGCCACGCCACTTGCCACACGCCGGCGCACGATCGAGCGGGGCTTCACGCTCATCGAGGTGCTCTTCTCCGTCCTCATCCTGGGCGTCCTGATCGGCCTGCTCTTCGTGGCCTTCAGGACCACCCGACGCTACGCGGCGTCGGTGACGGACCGGCAGGCCGTCAACGCGGTGAAGATGGGCGTCAGCCGCTTCGTCGAGGAATGCGGCATCGCGCCGCCGCTGGTTCGAGACCGCGCCGTCGCCTCGCCACGCACGGTGGTGACGGGGGGCGGCGGGATTCCCGCCCGCTTTTCCGTCTACGACTTCTCGCCCGCCTCGGCCGACATGGCGGTGCTCCGCGACGTGACGTTCCCTGCGCCGTCGGACGTCAATCCCTTCGCCGACGCCCGCTACAGCGAACGCTCGTTGCCGGTGTACCTTGCCGGCGCGTGCGACTTTCCGATGGGCGGTGCCGCCGCGTCGGATCTGCCCATCGACGGCGTTCGCGGACCGGGCTTCTACAAGGCCAAGGCCGATGGCACCTTCGACGTTCCCGCCACGCTCCGTGCCGGAGGTGCGCCGGGCGGACGTACGGGCGGCTCGAAGATCGAGTCGCTGCTCGACGCCAGCAAGAGCTACCTGCAGGTGGTGCAGGATCCCGCCGATCCTGAGCGAGTCGAGTTGCTCGACAGCAAGAACGTGCCGGTGCGGTTCTATCGGTGGGTGAACGGCGCTGCGTATCCACAGGGGGCTCGGACGGTGTACGAGGTGCGGTCGATCGACGACCTGCGACTGCCGCCGATGGTGGGTCGCAAGGGCTCGACCTACCCGACGACGCCGCTGGACCGCGACATCGAGAAGAACCCGGAACTGCGCGACGCGAACTGGGCGATCGTGTCGGCCGGTCCGGACGGGGCGTTCGGCGACGAGCCCCTCGCGCTGCTCAGTCAGCGGTTGGGCAGACCCGTTCCCGCCGCCGACGAGCGGAAGTTCCGCCTCGACGCCGAGAAGGACAATGTCGTGGAGGTGGGCCGATGACCCTGCGTGCTCGCGGCTTCACGATCACCGAACTGCTGGTGGTCATCGTGATCTTCGTGCTGGTGATCGGCATCGCCATCCCGGCCTTCACCTCGATGGTGCAGTCGTCGGAGCGATCGCTGGCGGAGAACCAACTCCGCGTCGGACTGTCGTCCGCGCGTGACGCCGCCATCCAGAGCCCCGCGTCGGACGCCGCCGCGGTGTTCTTCTTCCAACCCGGCGGGCGAGTGTCGATCGTGCCGTGCATTTCGGTGGGGTTCCTCGAGGACAATGAAGTCAGCCGCGGCACCGCGACGGGGCGATCGGGCGTGCGTCGCGAGGTCTTCGTGCCGTTGGCCACGGCCGCTCCCATCCAGTTGCCCCGCAACTGGGGGATCCGGGCGTACACGCCGGCGAACACTGTGGGAGGGATCGACGCCACCCCGACCGGCGACGCCAACGGGTGGTACGACTCGCTCGCGGGCGGCGCGACCAGTCCCTCGGCCGATGGCCACTGGATCTTCCCCGAGACGAACTTCATCAACCCGGCCGCGACGAACGCCCAGGCCACGGGCTGGCAACGCCAGACCTTCATGGTGCGATTCCGCAACGGAACGGGTGAACTCGACGCAGGCAACCGCGCGTTGGCGTTGGTGATCGACCCGGTGGCCGCCCAGGGGTTCAGGCAGACTGCGCCCTTCAGCGCCACGCGCCTGGATCAGGCCGCCGACCTCGCCGCGGCGGTGAATCGACTGCTCGAGGCCAACCTGACGGGTACCCAACGGGCCGACCGGATCAAACTTGTCGGTGACGTATCGATCGATTCCGTCCTGGCCCGCCCCGTGACGGAACTTGCCGTGTATAACGAACGAAGTCTGACGGGGGCGTTGGCTCAGTCCTTGGGCTACCGAGGGGCCAACCGCGTGACCGGGACCTTCTACGCGGATCCGGCCACCACCCAGGGCCCCGCCTTGGATGCGACCCTCTTTGCCGCCGGGCCCGACCTGCTCGCGGTGAATCGGGCGACAGGGTTGTGGATCGAGGGCCGACTGGCGGACGGCGGCGGCGACGTGATCGAGACGGATTCGAGAATTTTCACCCTCCAGCGGTATCTGGGGCAGGCGCAGGAAGTGGTCGACTGAGCGGATCGGCGACACGCACGGACGGACGGGCAGCACCCATGATGAACACCCATGCCAATCCCATGACGGCACGCAAGGCCTCGGGCTTTTCGCTTGTGGAGGTGCTGATCGCCATCTTCGTGCTGGCGCTGGGCCTTCTCGGCGTGGCGGCGGTCTTCCCGGCGGTGGTTCGGCAGCAGCGGACGGCCACCGATGCCGTGCAAGGCATCTCGATCCAACGTTCCGTCGAGGAACTGTTGCGGGGTCACGCCCTTCTCAGCGCGGCCACCGTCTACAGCCGCGACGCCGCAGGCAACCAAACAGCGACTCCGCGCGGCTGGACCATGCTGGCGGGCGATCCCGGCTTCTCGCTCGCGGGCGGGTGGGCCCAGGCCAACGAAGCGGCCAACGGCACCGCGACCGAGTCGGGCATCACCCTCGACACGCGGACCGGCACGATGTATGTGGGCGCCGATGGAATCCTGCCGGGATTCGAGGCCATCGAGATTCCGCTGGCCGAACGTTTGATTCCCAGGCCGTCCGAAGCCGGATCAGTGCAGCCTCGCTTCGTGTGGGACTTCATCGCACGTCGCGTCGCGGCCGGCGAGAAGCCCGTGGGCAATGCGGGCGTAGCCACCAACTTCTCGCGGCTCGACGACGACACGATTCAACTGGCGGTGTTCGTCCGCCGCATCGACGCCGGCATTCGCGTGCCCGGCGGCCGCACCCTGGGCGACGTGCTGACGTCGCCCAACCGTCAGGTCGTGCCCGTGGCGGAGGATGCGGCGGGACGTCCGACCTTCGACGGCGTGGGCCGCGGAGCCGAGCCTCGCTACTCGCCCATCCGCACCGCGAGCGTGGCGGTCGTGACTCGAGACGGTCGCCCCCAACTGAACGTCATCACGACGGATCAGTCCGCGGCATTCGCGGCCCTGCGGCCCTATCTCGAGCAACTGGGGCAGAAGTTCGTCGACGCCAAGGGCGCGGTGCACGAGGTGGTCCGGCTGAATCGCGATGTCACGCCCGTCCAACTCACGATCGATCCGCCGTTTGCCGCCGGGCTTGTGGTTGATGACGGCGGCGCGACGCTGAGCCCGGAGATCCGGTTCACCTCGCAGGTGCCGGCGTCGGTGTCGGTGGTGACGATCAGGAGATGACGGCCGGAGGGTGGCGGCGGCATGCAACGAGTCTCGCTCCGCCCGGCACGGGCCGGCGGGCGAGATGACAAGTCAGGTGTCGGTTCATGAGGGGCACGCATGCGATGCGTGCCCCGTCCCGTGAGGGAGCGATGTGTTCGGCTCCCCCGCGACAACAGATGGAGCGTGGTCCATGAAAGGTCGGTCGAGAACGTCGGATGTCGTGCGCGAGGGTGCTTTCCCGGTGCGTGCACGCACGCTGGCGGCGGCCGCGGGCAAGGCGCTGCGAGCCGGTCGGTCGGGCTTCACGCTCATCGAGACGATCGTGGCCATCGCCGCCGTGGCGTTGGTGGCGGTGGGGCTGGCGAGCATCTTCGACGCCGTGGGCAAGACGGTCAAGGGCGGCAAGCGTGTCAGCCTGCTCAATCAGTACGCGGGGTTGGTCGAGAACCAGATGCGCAAGGACTTCTCGCGGATGACCCGCGACGGGTTCCTGCTGCTCCGCCACGAGTGGGCCGACGGAGATGGCGATGCCAGGTTCGATCCCAACCTCGATGCCATTCCGCTCCACGCCGACGACCCATCGCCGCGCGCAAGGCGGATTGACCAGCTGCTTTTCTTCGCCAACGGCCGCTTCGAGACGGCTCGGCAACCCGTTCACCCCGATGTCCGCGTGAGCAGCGGCACGGCGATGATCTACTACGGCCACGGGCAGAAGCGTCGTCAGGATTCGCAGCGGATCGATCCTGCCACGGGCAATCCCGTGGCGGACCCGCTTGCCTACCTGCAACCCAAGGTCGACGACAACAACGGCGACGACTTCACGCAGCGAGAGGCCCGCCTGGGCGTGCGTCCGCGGACTGGCGCTCCCGATGCCAACCCCAACTTCTTCCCTTCGCAGTGGACGCTCGTGCGACACGCGACGCTGCTCTCCAAGCCCGGCAGCACGGCGGGGGTCCAGGTGCCCGGAACGCTCCGGTTCGGGACCGAGACGCTCGACCCGGATGATCCGGCCGATCGCCGCCGGTTGCGTGACAACGACTACCAAATCGGCTTGCAACCCGCCGCGCGTTCGGTCTTCCGTTCGCTCAACCGCTACTACCCGTCGGACGTGGACGGCAACCTGCCCGACGCCGCCGATTGCTTCCGCGAACCGCGACGCCCCTCGCTTGCGTCGGGCCTGGTCGACATCGCCGCGACGGACCTTCGCGAGATCAAGTCGGTGATCGAGGGCTTTGGGGGGTACGTCCCCGCCACCGGCGGAAACCCGCCGCAACTTCGGCGAATCCTGCCCGACGCGTTCAACCCGTCGACCAACCCGGGCCTTGAACTCGATCTGCTCTACTACCCGTGGACCTGGGTCGATCCGGGTGCCGCGCCCGCTGGCGTGCCGAGCGATCTCGACATGATGCATCTGTGGATGCAGCAGGCGTTGCCCGGCCAGGGAGGCGGAGGCCCGACCTTCGGTGCGGTGACCGCAGCGGCCCGCACGCTCGATCCTTGGGGCGTGCGGATGCGGGTCGAGTCGCAACCGGTCGACATGATCGCCTCGCTCTCGGGGGCGGCGAGATCGCCGTCCTCCTCGCCCGCCACTGAAACCCTGGCCCAGCAGGTCGCGCTTGAGCGCATGGATCAACTCATGCTCGCGGGCAACGGGTTCCTGCCTCGCTGCAGCGAGTTCATCGTGGAGTGGTCGTACGGGCTGGTCGATTCGGTCCGCAAGGAGACGATCTGGTACGGTCCCGCTGCACGCTACGACAGCAATCGCGACGGCGCCGTCGACGGCGGCGATCGATTCGCCTCGTTGCCGTATCCCTTCAACGTCCTCTCCACCTCGCAGGCGGCCGAACCGCAGGTGGTGCGTGTGCCGCGTTTGCCCGCGCAGATGCTGGACACGCCCGCGGCGGTGCCGCTGCCCGAGGCCTTCCTGCCCGACTCGGCCAGGACCTGGCTGCACGTGGTCTCGTCGACGCTGATCTACGGGTACAACCGCAACGACGACACCTACGCGCCCTCGACCACGATGCTCGCCACCACCGCCCACTTCGGCTCGGTCGATCCGACGTTCAAGCAGGATCAACTCCGCTGGAACTCGGCGACCCGGACGTTCTCCGGCGGCGGCGACGGCGTGAAGGACTTCGGACATCAGGTCGACGCCAACGGCAACGGCGCCATCGAGGTCAACGAGGTTCGGCCGGGAGAGCCCGCGGCGACCGCGATTCCGTGGGCGTGGCCCAGGATGATCCGCGTCACGATGACGCTCGCGGACGCTCAGGATCCCTCCATCGAGAACACCTTCCAGTTCGTGTTCAGCGTGCCGGCCGATCCGCCGCTGAACGTCGGGCAGTGAGGCGGCGGGCGGGGGATGGGCGGAATCGACATTGATCGGCGTCGGCGGGGACGACCCGCCTGGCCGTGAAGAGCACAGCGCAACGGAGCCATGGACATGTCCAGCACTCAGGATGGCACGACGCCCGCGACGACGGGGATGGACGCTCAGGGCCGGGAGCCCGGGCTGGCCGCGGTCTTGCGCGGCGTGAGCGGCGCACCGGCCGCGTGGAATCGGCGCAGTCGCGGCTCATTTCTCGTGATCGTGGTCGGCACGCTCGCGCTGCTGGCGGTGGTGATGCTGGTCTACGTCAGCGTGGGCAATCAGGACACGCGGACGAAGGCGGCCCTCGCCCGTCGCGAGCGACTCGACGATGTGCCCCAGCAGATGGCCGATTACCTGTCGGTGCGCATCATCGGCGCCGACGCCTTGGCGACCTACTACGACAACAGCGGGATCCGCTCGGGGCGGGCCGATGCGCCTGCCGACGAGCCGGTGCTGATGCGAGAGGCGTCGGATTACGGCTACACCGACTGGACGCGAAGCAGCGTGACGTTGGACCGTGCGACGGCCTTCAACCCCGTGGGTGCGTACGTGCGCCTGCGAGACCCGAACCTCGGGCCGCCGTCGCGAGAGAACCCCGATCCCGCCTTCACGGGGCCGGTGTCGGCGAGGATGCAGCCCAGCGATCCGTGGCTGGCGTCCAACGAGCCGACGTGGCTGGGCTTCAAGCCCGGCGGCAACGACTTCACCTCCGCGCCCTATGACCGCTATGCGATCGAACCTGCGGGCGCGAAGAAGGACTGGCTGCACATCTCGAACGTGGCTCCCGACGGCAAGTTCGTGAACCTGTACAACCTCGCCCCGGTGGTGGGGGGCCGTCGCATCGGCAACCTGAACGCGATGCCCGGCTTCGGCACCTTCACGGGCGACTTCGGTGCGTTGCCTCGCCTCTCGGAAGGGCTTTCGCTGCTGTCGGCCGGCGACAACCACGCCGACGCGGACAACAACGGGGCCGCCGGCTCGTTCACGGCGTGGGGCGCAACGGTGACCGCGGCCAATCGCGTCAACCCGGCCTTCTGGGATTCATGGCAGCGGGGCGCGTTCCGACTCGCTCAGGAGAACCGCGGCGCGGCCAACGGGCCGGGGACGTCGTACTACCTGCCGTACCAATGGGCCGACGCCGACGGCGACGGCATGTTCGATTCGCGCTGGATGCAGTTGACCGACTCGCGCGGCTTCGACCTTTCGGGCGACCCCGCGCGAGTGCTCAACCTGCTCGAGAGCGACGGCAAGTTCCGGTACTTCTTCGCCGTGCGGATCATCGACGCCTCGGGCATGATCAACGTCAACACGGCGACGGACCTTGCCGCCGCGCCGACGGCGACGCACCCGGTGGGCCTGACGCCCGCGGACGTCGATCTGCGTCGCCTGCTCACGCTCCACGACGCGTACGACGGGTATCGCTTCAAGCCCAGCGGCTTCGAGGGTCTCCTCGGGCGCCGGCAAGCCGGCTACGACGGGATCGTGAACCCGTCGGCGACGGCCGATCCGGGAGGGCTCGATCAGGGCAACTACGGACCAGTGCCGGGCGTGGCGCCCAGCGTCGCGACGCCGCCGCCGGCGAACTCGGGGTACGACTCCGTTCGCGCGTACACGACGGGTTCGATGGCCTACACGTCGCTGCGGCTGTCGCTGGCGTCGGGGTCGTACGTGCCGCTGGCGAGCGCGACCGATCCGGCGCTCGAGTATCGGGGCATGGCGCTTTTCGGCGTGTATGCGAGAGGCGCCTTCGACCGCTTCGGTTGGAACAGCGCCGGTCAGCCCGCCAACCGCGACACGCGTGATCCGCTGGCTCGTCGTCTGTGGGACTTCGTGCCCGGGCCCGACGGCCCGACGCCCGGCGCCGGCGCGCCGAACCTGAAGGTCTTCCCGACCGCCTCGCTGTTGACGGCGGCGGGCATCCGCACCAATGCCAACGACGTGCACGGCCCCGAGGCCTTCCAGCCCAACGCGGCCGCGGGCGAGGGGCTCTATCCCTCGTTGCCCAAGCGTCGCGCCGAGCATTACGCCTCGCAGGTCGCCTCCACGCTTGGCAGCAACGCCGAGATTCTCAATGACTCGGGCTTCGCCATTTCGCAGTTCCAGTCCTCGGGCTCGTTCGGCCTTGATGACCTGGCGGAACTGGTGACCTACCGCGCCAGCAACGACATCAACGTGCTCTCGAATCTCGAGCGAGTCCTCGGCGGACGCGATCGGCTTCCCTTCGATCTGCCCGTGGCCGCGATTCCGCCCAACACGCCCGATCCGCGGCGATTCGATCCGCTCCGCAGCAACCGCGGCCCCGAACTCGAACTGGCGCGAGACACGGCTTCGGGCGTGCGCGACCAGACCGCCACGGCGGACGGGCGTGCGGACGTCAAGGCGCGTCTGCAACTCGACGCCGACATCCGTCAGCGTCTGACGACGGTGAGCGGCGCGCGTTCGCTCTTCACCGGTCGCGGGCTCGACGGTCTGGGCGTCAACTTCGATCGCATCGATCCGACCGAAGTCAAGACCAACGCGACCGAGCTGCTGCGCAATCACGTGAACTTCCCGGGCCAGCCCATCGCGCTGGCGTCGATGAACGCCATCTTCGGCACCTACTGCAACGCCCTGCTGCCCTATTCCAATCTCGGACCGTCCTGGGATCGGGCGTCGGGCCAGTTCAACCAACTCAAGACCACCTCGTACGGCCACGAGGGCGCCGAGCCGGCGATCCTCGCCGCCGCCCACATGGCGGCGAACATGGCCGATCTGGCCGACGCCGACGCCACGCCGGGCCCGTGGACGCTCATCTTCAACAACGCCGCGTACAACGGGCTGAACACCAACCCCGCCTTCCCCTGGTGGCAGGAGAGCACGCCGGGCGCGGGCGACGGGCGGCGGCTCGATCTCGACGAGGCGTTGGGCCTCCGGGGCTCGTCGCTCACTCGCTTGGCATCGGCCGGCACGGGCGGTTCGCTCACGGCTCCCGCCGTCAACATCTACGGCATCGAGCCCCAGCCCTTCGTCACGGCCGCGGCGACCTTCACCGTCTACACCGACCGTCCGCAGTTGGCGACGCCCCCGGGAAGCCGCGACGGCTGGGACCGCTCCGATCCCGGTTCGACGCCCCAACCCGTCGACATTCGCCCCGACGTGACCGAACTCAACTACGACCTCATGTATCGCGTGGTGGCGTTCCGGCTTCACAACCCCTTCGGCGTCGACATCACCATCGGCGACCCCGGCGCAGCGCTCAACGCGAACAACGCGGGGACCGCGCCGGCGATTCCCTTCGCGAGGCAGATCGATCAGGGCGACGACTCCGCGTTCGCGCTCGACCGCCAGCGGGAGTTCTACTACATCAAGTTCGGGGGCCGAACGTTCATGTTGACGGGCCTGGCCGAGGAGGCCGATCCGGGCACGGGCGATTACCCCGTCGCGTCCCTCGCGGGCGGCCTCGACATGACGGCGCGGCCGCTGACGATCAAGGCGGGGGCCTCGGTGGTGGTGTACGCCACGTCGCAGATGCCCCGCACGATCCTCGAGCGAAACCTGCTGACGGCCGATCCGGACTTCGTCGCCGCGGGCGGCAACAAGCGGGCGGCGATTCGCGCCATCATCGAACGCCAACTCAAGTCGGGCAGCGATGCCAACACGGACGACGAGTACGTGTGGATCCCCGAGATCGACCCATCGGACACCGGTCCGACCGCGGGCCTGCTCGGGTCGCTGAACCAGACGCGACTGCCCAACGATCAGGGACAGTTCAAGCCTTGGCGAGACACCTCAGGCACCATCGACCCGCTGGCCTTCGGCCAGTTGATGCATCAGAACATCGACGGGCGTCCGATCAAGCCCGAGTTCCGCGAAACGGGCACGCCCGCGCCGTTGGCGAAGTTGATCGACAACACCGAGGTGCAGTTGTGGCGAGCCGTGCGTGCCGGCGTGCCCAACGCCGGTTCACCGACCGTCGCCCGGGAATATGCGACGCAGTCGATCTCGTTGCCCACCAACACGTGGGACGGGAGCACGCCGCTGCCGACGACGTCGGTGCAGGCCTATGTCCGCAACGACTATTCGAACGATCAGCTCGTCGACCGCCTCCGCGTGCCGCTGGATCAGGCGAACAACTCGTACATCGATCTCGACGCCCGGTTCAAGATCGCCGCGGGCTCGCCCGAGGACGACGTGCAGGTGCAAGGAAGCGACGAGCCCGACGGCCGCTACCTCGACGGCATCAGCGTCACGCTGTGGGCCGCCGTGCGGCGTCCCGAGGATCCGGCCATCGCGGCGAACCGCGCGATCCCTCCGGGCGCCTTGCCCGGGTTCTGCCTCGAGTCGAAGGCGGCGGGCGACTTCACGGTGACGCCCCCGGTGCCGTCGTGGAACACCTACGCGATCCAGAGCCAGACGTCGGGCGTGAGGTGGAACAGCCCCAACGCTCAGGACTTCGACACTGACGCCCGCAACGGCAAGGCGGGTCAGTTGTCGCTGCGACAGTGGGGGGCGGCCGCCCGCTCCGAGGTCTTCTGTCCGGCCATCGCCTTCTCGGCCACGCAGAAACTCCCCCCGCTCCGAAGCTGGGAGACCAGCACGCTGCTGCGCCCGATGCAGGCGAACACCACGACCCCCAACGTCGACACGCCCTACGACCAGCAGTACGCGCAGCTGATCGTCAGCAATGCGCCCGTCGGCGCCAGTCCGCTCGCGGAGCGATTCACGAGCACCTTCTTCGTGCGAGACGGGTCGGGCGCGAATGCCAAGACGCACTCGACGCTTCGCGTCGCGGACATGCTGCTGCCCATGGGCATCGGTCCCGTCGAGGCCCCGGTCAACGTCGCGGGCCAGGAGAACAAGGATCTCAACGTTCGATGGACGACCCTCGGCGAGGCCATCGCAGGCGCGATGGGCTTCGACCTCTCGACGCGTCCGGGCGATCCGTCCGTCCTGCGTCAACCGCGTCCGATGGGCGTGGTCGCCGGACGCCAGACCTACCGCCCGATGTTCGATCGAGGCAATCTGGTGCTTGACGACTTCGCGCCCTTCTTCAACGTGGACGGCGACGCGAACGGTCGGTTCACCCCGGGCACCGGCAGGGATCAGAGGTTCTTCACGCAGGTGCCACTGGCGCTCAACGTGCTGGACATGTTCAGCGCGGGCGTGGCGGGCGATGAGTCGGTGACGCGAGCGGTGCCGGGGTTGATCAACATCAACGCCGCGCCGCTGGCGGTGGCTCGGTGCCTTCCCATGCTCAGCCCCATGACCCGGGCCGATCGCAGCGAGGTGCAAACGCTGACCATCACCGCCGACGCGGACGAGACGTTCGCGCTGCGGTTCGACCGAGGCGGAAGCGGGACGACGGCCCGCATTCCGGTGGGGGCCACTCCCGCCGCCGTGCAGGCCGCGCTCGAATCCCTGCCCATGGTCGGTCGAGGCAACGTCTTCGTGAGCGCGGGCGACCCGACCAATCCCGGCACCGGGTGGGACGCATCCCTCGCACCCTACCGAGGTGCGCACTACGTCGTGACGTTCACCGGCGCGCTGAGCATGCTCGACGTGCCGCAACTCGGGTGCGATGGCGGCACGGTTCAAACGGCCGTCGAGGGTTCGAACAATCGCCTCGGGCCCGGGTGGTGGGGCGAGGGATCGGGCATCGACCAGTCCGTCGACCTCGCGGCCACCCTCGTGGCCAACCGCGACAAGATCGAGGTGCCCCTGCGTCCGCAGAGCCGCACCGTCTACGACCCCGCCGGGGCCGAGATTCCCGTGCAGTCGGTCCGTTACTCGCATTACGACGCGGCGTTGGGCGCGGCCAATCCGTCGACCCCGGTCGACAACGTGCTGACCCGAGGCGTCGAGACCGACATCGTCGCCCTGAGCGAAACTCCCGGCTTCCAGTCCCTCGGGTCGCTCATGACGCTCCGGTATCGCGGTCGCGCGTTGGGAGCCGCCGATCCCTATGAGGCCTCGATGCGAACCAGCATCGACTACATGGGCTTTGCGACCAATCCGCTCTCGTTGCCCGAGACGGGCTTCTTCGCCAACAACCAGAGCGCGTTGGGAATCGACAGCGTGCTGACGGGCAAGTACCTGCCGCTCAACCAGAGCGACTACGTCACCCTGCCCGACGCGACGGAGCCGGAGGAGGCGGCCGGCACGGACGGCATGCCCAACGAATACAAGGAGAAACTCGCCATCGCCAACGCCGTGGTCAACACCACGACGACGCGAAGCGACTACTTCATCGCGTGGTTCCTGGTCCACGGGTATCAGCAGTCGGACGTCGAGAACCTCGGGCCCACGGACGTGCTGACGCCCACGATCGCCCGCCGGTTCGTCATGGTCGTCGATCGCTCGAACGTGGTCAAGAGTGGCGACAAGCCGCGAGTGCTCCTCTTCAAGGAAGTGCCCGTCAGCGGACGCTGATCCCCGCCGATCTGGACGCTGGCGGCGTTCCGGCCCCGGGCGTCCCTATGATCGGGCCTCCAGGGTGTAGCTCAGCTTGGTAGAGCGTCTGGTTTGGGTCCAGAAGGCCGCAGGTTCAAATCCTGTCACCCTGATTGACGCATCGGCCGGTGCGTGCCCGCGCGGGCTCTTCCGCCCGCGACGCGTGCGAGCATCCTCACCTCGTCGCCGCCCTGGCCTCCTCGATGATCGGACCGAGGAACGCGGCATTGGAGAATCGTGAACTCTCCGCCACGTTGGCGCCGAAGCGAACCACCGTGAGCTTGAGCGAGGGCACGACGTACAGCCGCTGCTTGCCCAGCCCCGCCGCCATGTAGATGTCGATGGGCGACCCCATGTCGTCGAGGAACGCCGGGGCATCCGCGGCGGCTTCCCGCTCGAGGGCACGCTCGCGGGCGCGACGCGTCAGGCGTTCCTGCAACGTGCCGCCGCCGGCCGCGGGCTGCGAGGAATCGTCCTCTTCCAGCGAGTTGGTCGGGAGCCACCACGTCAGGCCGTAGCTCGCCTTGGCCTCGCTGGGCTTGAAGCATTCGCGCAAGATCTCCCACGCGATCACCTGCTTCATCGTGCCGTCGGGCTGCTCGGCCGCCCCCTGGTGACGGATGAACTCGCCGAACCGGGCCCACTGCGTGGCCGTGAAGCCCGCGCCTCCCGGAAGGTTGAGGTTGCCCGCCCGGTCGCGGCCCCAGAACGACCCTTCGGTGCGTCCTCTCGCGGCGAACGAGAGGCCGATCGGATCGAGCACGCGACGACGCATGTACGACTCGTACGAGTCATCCGGAAAGGTCGCGTCCTTCTCGCGACGCGCCTTGATCTTGCGTTCCAGCAACGCGCCGAAGGCGTAGAAGTGCGATGGCCCGTACTCGAAGCGACTGCCGGGCGGGTGATTCATCCCGACGTCGAGCGAGGCCTCGAAGCGGTTGGCGGCGAGTTGTTCGTTGCTGCGCTCCCGCGTGCCGGGGCGACGCAGCATGCCCAGCGACCCTTGCAGGATCTCCTCGGCGGGGTCGAGCCCGCTCGAGAGGTTCAGCAGGTGCCGCACGGTGATGCGGCTCTTGAGCGGATGGTCCTTCCACTGCGTGATGGTGTCGCTCGCGAGTTCGTCCCACGTGAGGAGGCCGTCCTCGACGGCCGCCGCGGCGACGACGCCCGCGAAGCTCTTGGTGCCGCTGGCCAGGGGGTGGGGGCGCTGCTCCTTCCACCCGTCGTCGTAGCGGTCGAAGATGGGAACGCCGTCGAGCAGCACAAGCACCGCGCGGCCGCCCATCGCGGTCGAGTAGTCGGCCGCACGCAGGTAGCCCGAGGGGGCGGCGATCGCGGGCGAGGAAGGCGTGGGCTGCGTGCCCCGCGAGGCGGGAGCCGCGGCCAGGATCAGCGACGTCGCGAGCAGGGCGAGCGGGACGTGGAGGGCGTTGGTCGGCATGGCGGCTCCGGCGGGTTCGAGCGATGGAGCAGTCATCGGCGCAACGCCTTGAACTCGGTGACATTGCCGCCGCGACCGGGCCCGCATGGGGCACCCGAACCGGTCCCTTCCCTGCGGTGGCACGTTTCACGGAGCGAATCTACCCTTGCATGTCGCCTCCGGCCTCGGCGGCCGCGACCGACCGGACGAACCCTTTCGGCGTGGAACCGTTTCACGGCCACGCCCGGACACAGTGACCACGCGAGAGCTTCATCATGACCAACCCCGCCCTTGATCGCCTCGACACCTCCGCTCATCGCTGCTTCACGAATCTTTCATCGGCCGAGTTGGTCGAGCGGGCCGTGAGCGCGGGCGAGGGGACGCTGGCGAGCAACGGTGCGCTGGTGTGCCTGACGGGCGATCGCACGGGTCGCAGCCCCAAGGACAAGCACCTCGAGGACGTGCCCGCCATCCACGACAAGATCTGGTGGGGCAAGGTCAACACGCCGCTGACGCCGGCCCAGTTCGACGGGGCCCTCGAGATCGCGGTCGACTACCTCAACAGCCGCCCGAAGGTGTACAAGTTCGAGGGGTGGGCGGGCGCCGATCCCAAGTACCGCCTGGGCGTGCAGGTCGTCACCGAGCAGGCCTGGCACAGTCTGTTCGCGCAGACGCTCTTCATCCGTCAGGGCACCAAGGCGGCCGGGGCCCCGGCTCCGTTCCGCAAGGACTGGACGATCATCAACGCGGGCAAGATGCGACTGACGGCCGAGCAGCAGGCCAAGCTGGGGTACAAGGCCCCGGTGCTCATCGCGCAGAGCCTGACCCGCAAGTGCGTGGTGATCATCGGCACCGAGTACGCGGGCGAGATGAAGAAGAGCATCTTCTACGCGATGAACTACGACATGCCCGAGGCGGGCGTCTTCCCGATGCACTGCTCGTGCAACGTCGACAAGGCCACCGGGGGCAATCCCGCCCTCTTCTTCGGCCTGTCGGGCACGGGCAAGACGACGCTCTCGGCCGATCCGAACCGCGCGCTCGTGGGCGACGACGAGCACGGCTGGAGCGATCAGGGCGTCTTCAACTTCGAGGGCGGGTGCTACGCCAAGTGCATCAAGCTCAGCAAGGAGGGCGAGCCGCAGATCTGGAACGCCATCCGCTTCGGCAGCGTTCTCGAGAACACGGTGATCGATCCCTCGACCCGCGTTCCCGACTACGACTCGGCCAGGCTCACGGAGAACACCCGCGTCACGTACCCGGTCGACTTCATCGACGGCGCGGTGATCCCCAGCGTCTGCGGACATCCGAAGAACGTGATCTTCCTGACCGCCGACGCCTACGGCGTGATGCCCCCGGTCTCGAAGCTCACGAGCGAGCAGGCGATGTACTACTTCATCAACGGGTACACGAGCAAGCTGGCGGGCACCGAGGCGGGCGTGACCGAGCCGCAGCCCAACTTCTCGCCCTGCTTCGGCGGCGTCTTCCTGCCCCGTCCGCCCATCACCTACGCCAACCAGCTGGCCGCCAAGATCAAGCAGCACGGCACCAACGTGTGGCTCCTGAACACCGGCTGGACGGGCGGCCCATACGGCACGGGCAGTCGCTTCAAGCTCTCGTACACCCGCGCGTTCGTGACGGCGATTCTCGACGGCTCGCTCGCGAAGGCCGAGTACCAGACCGACCCGGTCTTCGGTCTGCACATCCCCAAGGCGGTGCCGGGCGTGCCCAGCGAGGTGCTCATGCCCCGCAACACGTGGAAGGACGGCGCGGCCTACGACGTGCAGGCGAAGAAGCTCGCGCAGCAGTTCCGCGACAACGACAAGACCTTCGACATGCCCGAGGCCGTGCGCGGCGCCGGCCCGAAGGCGTGAGACGGCCCAAGGCCTGACATGATCGTCGAACCCGCGCGACCCCCGCGCCTTTGGCGGCGCGGCGGATGGGTCACGCGCTGACCAGCGTGCCGATGCGTTCGCCGGCGACGACCTTGGCGATGTTGCCGGGCACCTTGTAGTCGAAGACGATCACGGGCACCTTGTTCTCGTTGCACATCGCCAGGGCCGTCATGTCCATGATCTTGAGCCGCTGGTTGATGGCGTCATTGAGCGCGATGGTGTCGTACTTGGTGGCGGTGGGGTCCTTCTTGGGGTCGGCGGTGTAGACGCCGTCCACCTTCGTCGCCTTGAGCAGCACGTCGCACTCGAGTTCGGTGGCTCGCAGCGAGGCGCACGTGTCGGTGGTGAAGAAGGGGTTGCCCGTGCCGGCGACCAGGATCACCACGCGGCCCTTCTCGAGATGCCGCAGGGCGCGGCTGCGGATGAAGGGCTCGGCCACCGCGCGGATCTCGATGGCGCTCATCACGCGGCAGTCCTGGCCCAGCGACAGGAGCTTCTCCTTGAGGGCCAGGCCGTTGATGACCGTGCCCAGCATGCCCATGTGGTCGGCCGTGGCCTGATGGATGTGACCCTGCGAGGCCAGCTCCGCGCCGCGGATGATGTTGCCCCCGCCCACGACCACCGCGAGCTGCGCCCCGGCGGCGGTGGCGAGCTTGATCTCCTTGGCGATGGTGTCGAGCTCGCCCGAATCGATCCCGAACCCTCCGGGCTTGCCCAGCGACTCGCCGCTGATCTTGAGCAGGATCCGCTTGCGTCGGCCCACCGAGGGGGAACCGGCGCGGGGCGAGGTCGTAGAAGCGGGGGAGGAGCCGTTGGTCGGGGATGCCATGATGGGGGAGTGTAAGGCGACAGGGAACCACCCGCATCGGTCGATGTACCCGTCCGGCGGGCGTTTCGGGTCGCTCGCTCCACCCGCGGGGCCGACCTAGCGTCCTGCACGCCGCAGCGTAGATTCGCGATGTCCGCCACCCCAGCCACCATCGATGCTCCGCAGCGATCCGACGCGATGCCCGCGTGGGCGCGACGGACGATGCTGCCCGCGCTCGTCATGTCGCTGGCGGCCCACGCCTGCTTCATCGTGATCGCCGCGCTCGTGCTCGTGAAGGGCGGGGACGCGGGCGGTGACGGTGTCGGCGAAGGTGCATCGGGGCCGGTCGAGATGGCCGTGATGACCCAGGGCGAACTCGCCGCCCTCGAGGCGGCGGCCGACCCCTCCGGTGCGTTGCCGGCGATTCCCGACCTTCCTCCCGAATCGGGTCCGCAGGATCCGATGCGACCCGACGACACCATCGTCGCCGACGACGCGGTGGGCGGGGCGTCGCAGGCGACGCTGGTGGGCGACCTGGGCGGCGGCGGCGACCTCTCCTCGGGCGCAGGCGGGATGGGCCTTGGCGGCTCCGGCGGCGGAGGACCGGGCGCCTCGTTCTTCGGCGTCGAGGCCACCGGGTCGCGATTCGCCTTCCTCGTCGACGTGAGTTCGTCGATGGAGGGGCGGCGCATCATCAATCTCCGCGAGCAACTCACCAAGTCGGTCAACGCCATGACGCCCACGAGCTCCTTCGTGGTCGTCGCCTTCAGCACCGATCACATGATCATCGGCGACAAGGCCGAGTGGCGCGAGGCCTCCGACGCGGGCAAGCGCTGGGCCAGGGCGCAGTTCGGCGCGCTGGTGGCCACCGGCGGCACCCAGCCCCTCTCCGGGCTCGAGGTCATCCACCAGATGCGGCCGCGACCCGACGCCGTCTACTTCATGACCGACGGCGAGTTCAACGACATCATGCCCGCGCTGCAGACCCTGCGGGAGAAGGTCAAGATCCCCATCCACTGCATCTGCCTGGGCAGCACGCAAGGCGAGCTCTCCATGAAGGAGATCGCCGCGTTGACCAAGGGGACCTACAAGTTCGTCCCGGAATGAGCTCACGCCTCGCGTTCCATGTCGTGTTCGCCGCGTTCGCCGTCGTCGGCGGCCCGTGGCGGTCCGCGGCGGCGCAGGAAGTTGTCGTGCGGCGCGGCATGCCCGCCGTGGTCGAGCCCGTGCTCGGGGTCGGCATCGACGGCGTGCTCGTGGGACAGTCTCGCGATGGCGAGGGCCGGCGCGTGCCTTGGGACATGGTGGCCGAGGTCCATGGGCGATTCGCCTCCGACGCCGCCGTGCATGTCCAGGCCGCCGACGCCTCGTGGCGGGCCCGCACTCGACTGGAGCGTGGCGACCTCGCCGGCGCCGAGCCGCTGTTCGAGTCGCTCGAGGAACGCTACGCCGGACGCCGCGGGGCGATGGCGCAGCTCGTCGCCGGCGGCTTGCTTCTCTGTCGCGTCGCCCGAGGCGCCAACACCCTCGCGATCGAACCCTTCCTTTCGTACCTCGAGGCGTGCGAGGGCGACCCGATGCCCCGGTTGATCGTGCGGGGCGGCGATGCGAGCGACCCTGTCGACCTGACGCCCATCGACGAGGTGACGCGCCTGAACCCGTCGCTGCCCCCCATCTGGCTCGCGACGCCCGCGGTGCAGACCGCGATGCGAACGCAACCCCGCGAGCGCACCGGGCGGGCGGCGGTGGTGGGCGCCATCTATCGGGCGTCGATGCAGGCCGAGACCGGCGAGAGTTCGCTGCCTCCCGAACCCGCCACTGCCGATGACGCCGTCCGACTGCTCTGGGAGATCGTGGCGGCACGCGCGGGCGATCCGCCGACCAGAGCGACGGCCCGCGAACGCCTCCGGGCGCGGCTGGCCGCCGAACCCGCCCCCGCGCCGTGGCTGGGGGCGTGGTGCCGCTGCGCCGTGGGCCGATCGCTGCTCCGAGAGCAAGACGACGAATCGCGACTGGTCGCCGTCGCGGAACTGCTCGCGATTCCGGCGACCCACGAGCACGCCGCGCCGTACGTGACGGGCGTGGCCATGGCGGAGGCCTCGCTGGCGCTCGCGCAGTCGGGCGACCTCCGCGGCGCGCACGCCGTCCGCAATCGTCTGGCCGATCGATTTCCCGGTCACCCCGCCCTCGACCTCGAGGCCCTGCGACGGCTGCCCCCGGCCCCGCCGGCGCCCGCCTCGACGACCAGGCAGGAGGACAAGCCATGAGCCTGGTCGTTCGCACGCTCATCGGCTGCCTCGTGCATGCGGCATGCGGCGTGCCGGCCGCCGCGATGCAGACGCCGGAAACCCCGCCGGCGCCGGAACGTCCGACGTCGCCGGCGGACGCGCTCCTGCTCGACCTGGGCCTGACCAAGCCGCTCGCCGCCTCGCTCCGCCAGCGGCTTGAGACGGCAGCGGGGGAATCGAGGCGGGCCGTCGCCGAGTCGCTCGGCGACCTCTACGCCACGATGCTCGACGCCGATCCGAGCCCCGTCGAGCGACAGGACATCGAAAGCCGCTGTCGCGACCTGCTGACGAAGGTGCCGGAGGTGGCGACGCCCTCGCTTCGGCTGACCTTGGCGACGGCGCAGTACCTGCCGATGGAGGATGTGGTCGAGCGTCATCGACTGCTGCTGGCGACGCCCGAGGAGGTCGCCGAGGCCAGACGCGTGCTCTCGGAGGTGATGCCCGTCTTCCAGCGGCTCGGACGTGAACTGGCGGGGCGACTCAAGACGCAGGAGGAACGCCGCGATCGCGCGGGCATCGGCGAGGACGAACTCGCGAAAGTCCGCACGCAGATCGACGAGCTGAGAGAGCAGCGGTCTCGCGCGGAGTTCCGGGCCGGGTGGGCCTCGCTCTACCTCTCGATGCTGACGGACGAGCAGCAGCACGCCGCCCGTGCCATGGAGCACTTTGGCGTGCTCCTCAACGCGATGCCGGGCCGGCCCGCGACGATCGACCGTGCGCCCGTCGATCTCATCCGCTACGACCACATCGCCAAGGCCGTGACGGGCTGCGCCCTCGCCAGTTCGCGGCTTGGCAACCACGTCGAGGCCATCCGCTGGATCGCCGAACTCGATCAGGCCTCGGACCTTCCCAAGGACGTCGCCGATCAACTCCTGCGACGACGGCTCGTGGTGCTGGCCGCCGACGACCGCTGGTCGGAGCTCGACATCGCGGTGGCCAAGGCCCGACGCGACGACTCGGGCACGACGCGCCCGCTGCCGCTGGCCGATGCCAGGCAACTGGCCATCGTCTCGCTCGACGCCCTGCGGCGGCCGGACTTTCGCGAGGGGCTTCGGGCCAAGGCGCAGCAGACCGCCCAGGTGGCGATGGCCGATCTGGTGGCACGGGGCGAAGTGGGGCACGTGATGAGCCTGGTGCGCCACTACGGCACCGCCATCATCGGCACGGAGGGGTTCATCAACGGCTACGTGCGAGCGATGCGGGCCTTCGACGACGCGAGAGACCTGCACAAGAAGCGACAGCCGGAGCTCGCGAACTCGCCGACCGCCGACTCGGAGATCGTCAACGCCTATCGCCTCGCCACGGA
The DNA here is from genome assembly GCA_903929885.1 of uncultured Phycisphaerales bacterium. Taxonomy (GTDB): domain Bacteria; phylum Planctomycetota; class Phycisphaerae; order Phycisphaerales; family UBA1924; genus UBA2402. Next base: position 27,123 of record CAIYWI010000027.1, on the reverse strand, counting down.
ACTCTTCCGGGCGTGCCTGGCCTCCTCCGACGCCGCGTCGCACGCGGCGACGCGACTGCAGGCGACGATCTGCCTGGGGCTTTCGCAGCACTACGCCGGACGACTCGAGGATGCCGCGACCTCGCTCGAGCAGGCCTTCGCGTTGCCCGGGCCCGAGGCCGATCGTCGCAACGCGCTGCAGTACGCGATCGTGTCGCTGGGGCTGGCGATCAAGGGCGGCGCCAAGGGCCTCGATTCCAGGCGGGAGCGGCTCGAGACGCTTTTCATCCAGTCGTTCCCCAACACGCGCGAGGCCAACGCCATGGTGCTGCAGCGGGCGGGTGGCGGCAGGACGCTGACGCCCGCCGAGATCGACGCGCTGCTCCAGGTGCCTCGCGAGGATCCCGTCCATCGCGCCGCCCGCTCGGTGGCGGCCGACGGGCTCTACCGCACGTGGCGACAGTCGGCCGCGGGGGCGTCGCGGGATTTCGCGGGCGTGAAGTTCATCGACGTGGCGATGGAACTCCTGCGTCAGGAGGTGGTCGAGGCCACGGCGAGCGACGATGCCGGCGCGCGTCGGATGGCCGATGTCGTGGTCAACCGCGCCCGCCGCGTCGCCGAGGTGGCGTTGGGCGCAGCCGTCGCCGACGTCTCGACCGCCCAGGAGGCGATGACGATCATCGATTCGCTGGCGAAGTATCACGGCGTCGATCTCGCTTCGCTAGCCGACGAACTGTGCTATCGGCGGTTCCAGGTCGCGGTGGCCAGACGCGACGCTCCGGCCGAGGCCCGCGAACTCGAGGCGTTGCGAGCGATGGGCGGGCCCTTCGTTCCGGCGGCGGAGCGGTTCCTGTTCCGTCGGGCCCTCGACCAGTGGACCGCGGATCGAAACGATGTCGAGGCCGCCGCACGCGTCGTCTCCGGAGGCACCCGGGTGCTCCTCCATGCCGACTTCTCGCCCGCAGCCCTCGCCAACGTCCGCGACGGCGTGGCCGACGCGGCCTCGGCGTTGTGGCGATTGCAGGGCGACGCCGCCATGCGGGAACTCGCCCTGCGGCTCGATCGCGAGCAACTCGGGAAGGGATTCAAGACGCTCGCCTCGCTCCGCCGACTCGCCACGCTCGGCGAGGAGGCCGGCGAGATCGATCAGGCCGTGCAGGCGTGGCTCGACATCCTCGGCTCGGCGGAGGAGGACTCCGATGCGTGGTACGAGGCCCGGCACGAGTCGATTCGATTGCTCGCGAGGCAGGATCAGGCCAAGGCCCTCGCCGCGCTTCAGCAGTTCAAGACGCTGCGGCCCGGCTACGGGCCCCCGCCGTGGGACGCCCGGTTCGACGTGCTCGAACAGCGGCTCAAGCTCGGCGCCTCGCGCCAGGGAGGCGGAGCGCCGTGAGCGCATCGTCGTCCACCCCCGACCACGATCGTCCCGTCTCCGCCGCGCACGCGGTGACGATGTTTCTCGGCGAGCATGCGAACGCCGACGACCCTGTCTCGCTCCTGGGACTCGACGGCGCCGGGCCTTGGTCCGAGGCGGAGATCGTGGGAGCGCTTCAGGCGAGACTTCGCCGCGTCGCCGAGCATCCCGACCGCGGCGCGCCGCAGGCCGACGAACTCCGCATGTCGCTGCACGCGGCGGCGTCGAGAGTGCTCACCTCCGAACGCTCCGCCGCCTTCACGCCCGCGACGACGATGCCCGAGGACCTGAAGGCTCAGGTCATGGCGGTCGTCGCCGCCTCGGGAGGGTGGTCGCGCGACGTCATGCGTCACGTGGCGGCGCTGGCGCTTGAGCGAGGCATCGATCAATCGCAACTGGCCGCGTGGCTCGCGACGATGCAGGAGGGCCCGCGAGCCGCTCCCGTGCCGGCGAGGCCGCCGGGGCCGGGGCGATCGGTGCTCGATCCCGAGCCCCCGCCGGTCGATCCCGCATGGGGCGTGATCGTGCTCATCGGCTGGATCTTGGGCGTCCTGCTCAGTCTGCTTGGTGTGGCGGCGGTCATCGTCGTCGTCGTCTCGATGCGGCCTCCATCCGCCGCCGCTCCCTCTCAAGCGACCGCACGTGACGAACGTCCGGCCGATCCGACGCCCGCCCCGTCCGCCCCGCCGACCGCCGATTCCGGCGTCGTCGCCGCCGACGCCCCCTCGACCTCCGCCACGCCCGCGGGGGCTCCGACCCCTCGCGCGGCGCTTCCGTCGCACGTGGCGGAGTGGCCCGACCTGGTCCGGAACCTCGAGGTGGCCACCGGCGCCCTCCGCGCGGGCGATCGCAACGCACTCGACGCGTTCTCCCGTGCCTACGAGGCCATCGCCGACGCGTGGCCCGCCGCGGCCGCCGACGAACGCATTCGTGCAGTCGACGCCGTGATCGACGCGGTGTATGCGGGCGCGACGCGTCGGCAGGACGAACCGGGTGCCATCAACGCCATCGGCGTGCATGCGCTGCGCGGAACCAACCCGCCGGCGGCCGAGCACATGATCGGCAGCGCGTTCACGGCGGGCATGGCGGCTCGTCTGCTCCGCGAGCGAGACCTGCCTCAGGCCATGGTTCGTCGGGTCGAGGGGTTGGCATCGTTGTTCTTCGGCCCCGGAGGCGTGGGCGAACCGACCTTCGATCACGGCGTGTCGGCGTGGTTGCGTGCCGTTGCCGCACGCATGGCGACCGTCCCCGCCACCAGCGATCCAGCGATCATCGACGCGAGGATGAAGTCATGGACCACCTGGCTCGAGGCGGCACAAGCGTCGCGTGCCGTGTCTCCCGCGTCGCTGGTGCTCGGCGCGATGGATCGCCTGATCGTGGCCGGGCCCGACCCGTCGCGAGACGAGGCGACCTTCCGGGCGCTGACCGAACTCGCGTGCGCCATTCCGTGGAGGGACGAGGATCCGTCGCGAGCGTGGCTGCTCGCGAAGTTCGATCAACCCGCGGTCCGCACCGACGACCTTCATGTGGTGACCCGCGCCCTGGCCACCCGATCGGGCGCGCCGGGCGTCGACGCCACCATGGTGCTCAGGGCCGACGCCCGTGACGACGAACGCGCCAAGGTGCGGGCGCAATACGCGGCGGCGTGGTCCGGGCGTTCGACCCCCTCGAGGGTCAAGACCCATGAGGCGTGGCTCAAGGCCGCCAAGGCGGAACTCGACGCCCCGCGAGCCGAGTCCACGCTGGGCAGGGGCGCTCGAGCCGTCGCCATGGCCCGACTGAGCCAAGGAGCGCATCTCCTGGTCGCGGCAGGGCTCGATGACGCCCGCGCCGTGGAGGCCGCGGGGGAGGTCGATCTGCTCCTCGTCGACATCGACGCCGGGCTCGACACGCGAGTGGCGTCTCTCGCCTCCGCGACGCGTCCCTCGGCCCTTCGTCGCGAGTCGACCGCGTGGGCCGTGCAGTTCGTCGCGGCGCAGCAACGCATCTCCGAGCGTCTGCAGTTGCTCTCCACTTTCAGCGACACGCCCACGCTGATGGAGGCGAGACTGCTGGTGGAGGCCGCGTTCAGGGCTTCGCCCGAGCGAGTGCAGTCGGAGGCGCAGTCGGTCCTCAAGCGTCGAGGCGCGGAGGTCGCGGTGGTCCTGGCGATGCTCGAGTTTGCGCCCTTCATTCCCGCCACGCAGCGTCACGGCGATCTCGTCAAGGCGTTGACAGGCGTCGATGCGCTGCCCTCGCCGCGACACGCCTCGTGGCCCGTCGCGGTGCGACGGGCCCTCGTGGAACGCACGCTCGAACTCCTGGCCGGCGACGGCGTCGACGCCGTGGCCGACGCGATGGGCGCGGCCTTGGCCGACGCCTACGCGGGCAGACTCGCGACGACCGGCTCGGCCCCCCAGCCGATGCCCGCCGAACAGGCCGTCGAGCGGGTGACGACCGCGGCGATTCGCGATGCGCAACTCCTGGTGCCCACCGGGCGAGAGCCCTTGGGCATGTCGATGATCCTTCGCAACAAGGAGGTGCGGGAGCGACTGGCGAGCGGTCGCGTGCAACTGTTCGCGTCGAGGCAGTCGACGCTCGCCGAGTTGATGGCGTATGCCGCGTGCTGCGAGTTCCCCGACCGCATCGATCGTGTCGCCGACCTGCTCGCAGCCCACGTCGAGGAACGCAGGCGGGCCGTGCACGTGCTCGATCAGATCGCCTCGGCGGAGCGCTTGATGCTCGAAATCTGGGTCATGCGGCTCGACGATTCCTCGCAGGAGGGCGCATCATGAGGCGCCAGCGTCGCGATGCGACCGCTCGAGCGGTCGGAGCCTCCATGCTCCTCGCGGGGGCGCTCGCCATGGCGCAGCCCGCGACGGGCCCGTCCGGCGGAGCCGCGCAGCCTGCCGCCACGCGACCTCAGCCCCTCGCCGAGCGATTCGCCGCCCGACTCGCCTCGCTGTCGCCCTCCGAGCCCGAGGCCTACCTGTTGCTGGGCGAGGAGGTGCTCGACGCGGCGGGCGGGCCGGCCGACACGAGGTTGGCCGTCGATCTCTTCGGGCGTGCCTTCGAGTTGGCTCGCGGCCGGCCGGGCGACAGGCACATCGCGGCCAGCGCGTGCCACGGACTGGCGGAGGCCACGGGCGTCCAGCGGGATCGTCGCTGGTACGAGGCGCTCGCCGCGCTCGTCGATCCGACGGGCGCCGCTTCGCCGGCGTGGCTGCGCAGGCCGCCGCCCGCCAGCGTGGATGCCATGCCCTTCCGTCTGGCCGTCGTGCTCGGGCACGTGCGTGCGGGCGAAGGCGTGATCGCCAGGCAGACGCTCGCCAGGCCGGAGGTGATGCAGGCGCTGCGGGCCATCGAACCGCTGCTTCGCCGAGGCGGCGTGCAGGGCGGGATCTCGTGGCTCGAACGCGAAGCGGCGGCATGGCCCTGTCGCGAGTGCGCCAACAAGGGCGTGGTGAAGCGAGGAGGCGGGCCGCAGCCCGAACATCGCGCGTGTCCCGTGTGCGCCGGCACGCCCGGCCCGGCCATGCAACCCGCGGAACTGATGGCCCAGGTGCGACTCGAGTCGTGGCTCCTGCAAGGCGAGCAGCGATCGTGGGCCGCGCAACTCGCGGTCGATGACGGGACGCCGCTGGCGGATCCGGATCCGGCGGCCGTGTGCACGCGGGCCGGCGTGGATGCGGCTCGAATGTACTGGCGCCACGGCCGATGGGTGCGCCACCCGGACGGCCGCGATGATGAGCCGCCACAGCCCGCGAGGCAGGCCGAGGGGGCCAAGCCGTCGCCTACAGTCCCGCTCGATCCGACGGGCGGCGTCAAGGGCGATTGATGCCCGCGGCGCGCCAGCGTGCGGGTCGTTCCGATCCTCCCGTCCGGTGCCCTCGCCCATGTCCGAGCCCACGCCCGCCCCCGCTCCCGCCACGCCCGCGCCCGCTCCCAAGACGGGCGTCGAACCCAAGCCCCAGATCACGTTCGAGGAGTTCGCCAAGGTGGACCTGCGCGTGGCGAAGGTCGTCGCCGCGGAGAACCACCCCAAGGCCGACAAGCTCTTCAAGCTGCAACTCGACGACGGTTCCGGCACGCCGCGACAGATCTGCGCGGGCATCCGTGAGCACTACACGGCCGAGCAGCTCGTGGGCCGGTCGATCATCATCGTGGCCAACCTTGCGCCGCGGATGCTTCGGGGCGAGGAATCCCGCGGCATGCTGCTGGCCGCCAGCAACGTCCCCAAGGACGGCGCGGCCGATGTCGCCCGCATGGTGGTGCTGCTCGCGCCGTCGTCCGACATCGCACCGGGCGCGATCGTCTCCTGACCTCGGACTTTGCGGCCTTTCGTTGGGCCTTTCGTTGGGCCTTTCGTTGGGCCTTTCGTTGGGCCTTTCGTTGGGCCTTTCGTTGGGCCTTTCGTTGGGCCTTTCGTTGGGCCTGTCGAGCAATCAACGCGGCGCGGGCGGCGCGGGCGGCGGGGGCTGCTCGCGATCCATGGCGTCGTGGAACTCCTTGACGGACTTGATGACCATGTCGATGGTGTCTTGCTTGTCCGCCTCGCCCTTCTCGAGTTCGGCGCGCATGCCGTCAAGACGCTTCGAGAGCGCATCGATGTCGCGGGCGAGGATCTCGCGGCGGATGGCGAACTGCTCGCCCAGCGCCTGACGCAACGCCCCTTCACGTTCGGCGCGGACGGCCGGTTCGGCTTCCGGGGCGTCACGAAAGGCCCGCATGGCCTCGAAGACCGACGCGCTGTTGGTCAACTCGCGAATCTTGAGGCGGAAGGTGTCCGGCTCGCTCTCGCGAAGTCGCATGGCCTCGTGCACGCGAGGGAGCAGACGGGCGCCAAAGCGTCGCGCGGTCTCGGGATCACGCGACTGCATGGCCTCCACGCGGGCGGCAAGGTCGGGGGCGTGCTCACGCAGTTGCGCCATCAGCCGTTCGCGTTCCTCGGCCGAGATCGGCGCCTGGCGCTGCGCAGGCCGTTGGCCACGCCCATCGCCCCGCATGCCCGGCCCCTGACGGCCCTCGTCTCGCTCTCGCATGCCATCAGGCGGCGGCGGGCGGTCCTGGCCTTCGCCGCGACCGGGACCCTCGCCGCGGCCCTGCCCCCGCAGGAAGGGTCCGAACTCGCGGAACACATCGCCGGGCGAGGCGCCCTGTTCCAGCCGTTCGAGCGCGGCACGGAGCTGCCGCCGCTGCTCCTGCACCTCGTTCAGCCGCGACTCGAGACGCTCACGCAGCGAGGCTGCGTCGGGCGTGCCGGCCCGCTCGGGCCGGCCCTCGCGTGGGGCTCGCTGTTCGTGCGGCGGCGGCTGATCCTCCTGGGCCGACGCGGATGACGCCCCGCCCGCCACGGCGAGCAGGCAGACGACGAGGCGAACAAGACGACCGGCGGCGGTCGACGGGCCGTTGGCGGCGAGCAGCGGAGCGTTGGAAGTGGTCACGTGGCGTCCTCCTCACCGAACAGCTCGGTGATGTCGATGCCTTGGCGGATGGTCGAGTCGATCGAGTCGGCCTGTTGCGATGCCTGCCTCAGGAGTTCATCGAGCGAGGAATCGCTGTCGTCGCCCAACCCCGCGATCGCAAAGGCCCACTCGATGTCGTCGGTGGCGGCTTCGGAACCGCTGGACGCGAGGCGGTCGTTCGAGGGACCCGAGATGGGCTGCATGCCCACCCACGCGGCGATCACGCCGCCGGCGATGGCACATGCCGCCGCCACGCGTGCAGCCCACAGGGGCCGCGAGGTTCGCTGCATGCCCCACGCGTCGAAGTGAGGCGTCGTGCGAGGGTGGGCCTGGTCGCGACGAGCCGCGACGGGACGCGTCCGCATCGCCAGACGGGCCTCGAACGAGGCGTCGGGCAGGGCCCGCGTGGCGCCGGCGACACGGTCCAGCAACGCGGCCACGTCGCGGACGTCGTCGGGCGTGGCCGGTTCGTGGGGCCGGTTCGTGGGGGCGTGATTCATGGGATCGATTCCGTCATTCATTGTTCGTCCCCCGTCACGGGTCGGGAGGGTTGGGTCATCGCTTCCATCGTCTCGCGGAGCTTTCGAAGGGCCCGGTGATGGCGGGCGAGCAAGGTTCCGAGGGGTTCGTCGAGCAACTCGGCAATCTGCTTGAACGAGAGTCCTCCGTGGTGCCTGAGTTCAATCACTTCGCGGTCTGTCTCGGTCAATCCACTCATCGCCACCCGCAGACTTGCCAGTTCCGTCGCATCGATGGCGCCGGGCGGGTCCGCGTCGCGAGCCACATGCTCGCGGTCGAGGATGTCGGGATCCTGCGACGCATATCGCAGGCGGCTTCGACGGACGTGGTCACGCACCCTGTTGGCGGCAACCCTGAAGAGCCAAGCCTCGAACCTGCCCCGTTCGTCGTAGCCCCCGGCGGGGAGCTTTTCGGCGAGGGTCGCGAAGACCGACTGGGTGAGTTCCTCGGCCACGTCGTGATTCCCGCAGCGGCTGCGGGCCAAGGCGTAAATTCGACGCGCGTAACGGCTCACCAGATCGGACCACGCGGCCGGATCGCCGCGGGAGGCGTTCGCGAGCAGCGAAGCGAGGTCGTCGTCGGGAGGAGATGGGTCGCTGCGGTCGTCCTGCACGCCGATCACGCTCCTATGCGCTCGAACGCTCCGGGAGGTCAAACGCCGACCCCGGTCGTCCATTGCCGATCCATGGCCTTTTCGGGAGCATATGGGACTCCGGGGTCGGCAGCCCCATATGCTCGATCATGACACCGGACGAATCCCGATCGGGCGGCGACACGTTGGTCTATTGGGTCACGGCGACCATTCCGGATGCGGAGGTCGCCGCCGAGTACGTCGCCTGGCTCGAGGCGGGGCACTTGGCCGACGTGATCCGGGGCGGGGCCATGTCCGCCGAACTCGTGATCCTCGATGCGGAGGATCCGGGCGACTCCCGCATCAGGGTGGTTTCGAGGTATGTCTTTTCCGATCGTTCCGCCTTTGCCGAGTATGAACGGGTGCACGCGCCGCGCCTGCGAGCCCAGGGGGTGTCGAAGTTCGGTCCTTCGCGAGGCGCCCGCGCCGTGCAGTTCTCGAGGTGCGTGGGGGTGCGACGGTTCGGCATCGAGTACCCCTGATCGGGGCCCGGTCGTCCGCGGAAGGGCGGGGGCGGTTCGTGGATATCCTGCCCGGTGAACGATGGTGTCGGGCCGACCGGCCCGGTTCGGATCGGTTGAGCGTGAGTCAGACGAGCGACGAAATCCTCTTCGAGCGGCATCGTCAAGGGGATCCCACGGCGATGCGCACGCTCATCGAGCGACATCAGCCCGACCTGATGCGATTTCTCACGCGATTGACCGGGGAGACCGCCGGCGCCGAAGACGTCTTTCAGGAGGCCTTCCTCCAGGCACACGTTGCAGCCCACACATTCGACGCGGAACGCCGGTTCCGTCCTTGGTTATTCACGATCGCCGCGAACAAGGCACGCGACTATCTGCGTAGGAGGGTTCGTCGTCGCACGTTGGATCTGTCGGCCCCGATGGACGGCGGCGGCGGCGCCGGGGGGGAGGGCCCCTCGGCGAGTTTCATCGACTTGATGGAGGTTGACATTCCGGCCCCCGACGCCGCCTTGCAGCGACGGGAGACCAGCGTGAAGGTGCAGGGCATTCTCGACGCTCTTCCCTACACGCTTCGCGAGATCCTGCTGCTGGCCTACTTCCAGCGACTGAGCTACGTGCAGATTGCCGACGAACTCGGCATTCCGCTGGGCACCGTCAAGTCCCGCCTGCATTCGGCGGTGGCGGCGTTCGCCAGGCTCTGGAAGGCCAAGGCCGATGCGCAGGCCGCTCGCGAGGCGCCGGAGTGAATGCATGACAGGGAGCCGCGGTGGAGGCGCCGCAGCGGATCGTTCACGAATGACTTTCGAGCCCGAACATCACCCCCGCGGTTCCTCGAGGCCTCGCAACGACGAGCCCCGCCTGTCCGCGCTCGACGAACTGGCCTTCGACGCGCTCATCGATGCAGGCTTCGACCTGTCCATGGTGCCGGATTCGCTCCGCGAGCGAGCGGGCGCGATCGCCGACCTGATGGGACTGGCCGCGGGCGACGGCATGGCGGTCGATGTCGATTCGACGCTCGTCGATCGCACGCTGGCGTCCATCGCCCAGGCCGATCGCCTGTCGGGGTCGCGTGCCGAGGCCATGCTGGTCGCGGCCGACGAGGAGGCGCTCGACGCGTTGGCCGCCGCCAACTTCCACGTCGATGGCGTGAACGCCACGTTGCGTGAACGAGCCGGGGTCTTGATGCGAGTGGGGGCGCTCGTCACCGCGCCTCGCGAAGGCGAGCGATGCTCCCGCGACCTGACCGATCGCACCTTGGCCCGCATCGCGGCCACCGCGATGGAGCCCCCCGCGCCGGCGGTCGGACGTCCCGTCTTTCGCCGAATGGCCGACGTGCTGTCGATGGCCGCCGCCGGCCTGCTGGCCGCGAGCGTGCTCTGGCCCGTCCTGACCTCGTGGCGTCATCAGTCGATGAAGATGACCTGCGGCAACAACATGGCGACCGTGGCCGGCGCGATGAGCACCTACGCCACCGACTACCGCGAGCAACTGCCGGTGGCGAGCGCGTCGTTGGCCGGTCCCACCTGGTGGGACGTGGGCAACGGTCCGGGGCGGTCCAACTCCGCGAATCTCTTCCAACTGCCCCGACTGCGGTACGCCACGCTCCGCGACTTCGCCTGCCCGGGCAATCCCGCCTCGGAGCGAAGTTGCAGGTGCGACGCCTCGCAGGGCGACTGGTCTTGCCACGCCGAGGTGTCGTACAGCTATCACGTGATGTTCTCGAGCGTGAAGCCGCAGTGGGGCGAGCGTCACGGCGACACGCCCATGGTGGTGCTGGCCGACAAGTCGCCGGTGGTGGCGCGATCGCGACTGGGCCAGGCCGTGAACCCGCTGGAGAACTCGCCGAATCACGGCGGCGACGGGCAATGGGTGATGCGGTCGGACGGATCGGGCGCCTGGTTGTCGTCGCCGCAGAACGGCGACGACAACATCTGGATGCCCGCCGTCGTGGATCATGCGTTGGCCGATGCCCGCGCCGAGATGCGCCGGTCGGGGGCGCGCGTGGCCCGCATGGAGTTCCGCCTGCGGGGCGACGAACTGCCCACCGAGCGAGGCAACACCTTCGTCGGCCCCTGACCCCGTGTCGATGGCCCGCCGCCGCCGATGTCGCCCGGACCGGGGAGACCAGGCCGGCCCGCTGCGATCCACGCGCGAAGTTTGACGGCGCAAACAGGCGTTCGTGGCGATACGATCGGAGCATGATCAGCGCCACCGTCGAGGATTACATCAAGGCGATCTACGCGCTGCAGCGGGAGAGCCCGACGGGGGACGCGGCCGTGACCAGGGTGGCCGTCGCGATGGGCGTCACCAGCGGCACCGTCACCGCCATGACGCACAAGCTCAGGGACGCCGGCCTGGTGAAGGCCGAACGCTACGGCGGGATGCGGCTGACGCCCAAGGGGTCGCGGCTCGCGCTCGACGTCATTCGGCGCCACCGCCTCGTCGAGGTCTTTCTCGTCGACATCCTGAAGTTCGACTGGTCCGAGGTGCACGACGAGGCCGAGCGGCTCGAGCACGCCCTGAGCGCCAAGCTCATCGAGCGACTCGACGCCTTCCTCGGCCATCCCACCATCGATCCCCACGGGGCGCCGATCCCGGATGCCAAGGGACGATTGAGCGAGGTCGCGGCGATTCCGGTGCACGCGCTGCCCAAGGGCGCGACGGCGACGGTGGCGAGAGTGGACGGGCGAGATCCCTCCTTCCTCGGCCTCGCCGCCCGACACGGGCTCAAGCCCGGCGCCACCTGCAGCATCCTCGAGCAGACTCCCGAGGCCGAAAGCGTCACCGTGGCCGTCCCCGGCCATCAACCCCTCGCCCTCTCGCACCGTGCGGCCATGCGGGTGCTCGCGCACCCCGCGACCGATCCGCCTCGCTCGACGCGACGAATCCGGTCGCCTCGAGCCGACGACGCCTAAAGTTTGACGAGTCAAAGTCCGATGGTGGGCCAGCAGCGACCTGCGTGGACCTGAAAGGGTGTCGGCCGTGTTTCGCATGATTCGATCGTGGACGGGCTGGAGGGTGTCGGACGCGGCCTGCGCTCGCCGCGGATGGCTGCGGGTCGCCGCCTTCGCCGGGGCGGCGGCGGCGCTCGCGGCGGTGGGGTGTTCCCGCGAACCGGACGGGTCGACGCCCGGGACGACCTCCTCCCTGCGCGTGGTCGCGACCGTCGCGATGATCGGCGACGTGGCCCGCGAGGTGGCCGGCGACCGTGCGGCGGTCACCACGCTCATGGGCGAGGGCGTCGATCCCCACTTGTACAAGGCCTCTCCCGGCGACGTGCGACTGCTGGCGCAGGCCGACCTGATCCTCTACAACGGCCTGCACCTCGAGGGCAGGCTGGCCGAGGTGATCGAACGGATGTCGTCGAGGACCAAGGTCGTGCGGGTCACCGAGGACATCCCGGAGATTCGCCTCCGACGCCTCGGCGACGACTCGAGCCAGGTCGACCCGCACGCGTGGTTCGACGTCTCGCTGTGGCGCATCGTGGCCGCGCGGATCCGCGACGCGATGATCGCCGGCGACCCCGGCGGCGGCGAGCGTTTCGCGGCCAACGCCCTCGCGTACCAGACGCTGCTCGACGAGGTGCACTCGTACGCCGCGGGCGTGCTGGCCTCCGTTCCGCCCGCGAACCGCCTGATGGTGACGGCTCACGACGCCTTCGGCTACTTCGGGGCGACCTACGGGCTCGAGGTGATGGGCATCCAAGGCCTCTCCACCGACAGCGAGGCGAGCCTGCAGGACATCAACACGCTGGTCGACACGCTCGTGTCGCGGCGGGTGCCCGCGGTCTTCGTCGAGAGCAGCGTGCCCCGCAAGACGGTCGACGCGCTGGTCGAGGGGTGCAGGGCCCGCGGGCATGCCCTCGTCGTCGGGGGCGAGTTGTTCGGCGACGCCATGGGCCCGCCGGGAACGGCTCAGGGCACCTATGTCGGCATGATGCTTCACAACGTCGAGGCGGTCGCTCGTGCGCTGGGGGGCGTCGTCCCCGATCGCAGGCCCGCCGCGATCGAGGCGTACATGCGACGGTTCGCGTCGCGAGGAGACCGGTGATGGCGACGCACGCGCCGCATCGCGACGAGACTCCCTCCGTGGAGGTGCACGACCTGACGGTGGCGTATCACCGAAAGCCGGTGCTGTGGGATGTCGACGTGTCGCTCCCTTCGGGCAAGCTCGTCGCGGTGATCGGGCCCAACGGTGCGGGCAAGAGCACGCTGCTCAAGGCGGCGTTGGGGCTGGTTCCGCTGGCGAGCGGACACGTGCGGATCTTCGGCGAGCCGCTCAAGAAGGCGCGGAGACTCGTCGGGTACGTCCCGCAGCGGGAGACCGTCGATTGGGACTTCCCGGTCGACGCGCTCGACGTGGTGCTGATGGGCCGGTACGGCAGGCTGGGCTGGCTGCGCCGCCCGGGCCCCGCGGACCGCGAGGCGGCGTTGGCCTGCCTTCGCAAGGTGGGCATGCAGGACTTCGCCCATCGGCAGATCAGCCAACTCTCGGGCGGGCAGCAGCAGCGCATCTTCCTCGCCCGCGCGCTGGCGCAAGAGGCGATGCTCTACTTCATGGACGAGCCATTCGCGGGCGTCGACGCCGCCACCGAGAAGGCCATCGTGGAGGTCATGCGGGAGCTTCGCGCGCAGGGCCGGACGGTGGTGGCCGTGCACCACGATCTGCAGACGGTGCAGGAGTACTTCGATCACGTGGTGCTTCTCAACATGCGACTGGTCGCCGCCGGAAGCGTCGAAAGCGTCTTCACGCGGGAGAATCTCCAGCGCACGTATGGCGGACGCCTCACCATCCTCGACGAGGCGGCCGACGCCGTGCGGCGGGCGGGGTCGCCGTGAGAAGCCCGCCGCCTCGGACGGGGTCGGCTCGTCGGCGACTCGAGGGGCGAGGCGGCGCCGCGATGAATGCAGGTTGGCATGTCTGAGACGATGCGCATCATCTTCCTGCAGGACGCGAACACCCGCACGGTGCTGGCGGGCGCCACGCTGCTTGGCGTCGCGGCCGCGGTGGTGGGGGCGTTTGCCGTGCTCCGCAAGCGGAGTCTCGTCGGCGACGCCGCGGCGCACGCCGCCCTGCCCGGCGTGTGCATCGCGTACCTGCTGCTGGGCGACCGTCACTTCATCGGCCTGCTCGCGGGCGCACTGGTCTGCGGCATGTTCGCCGCGATGTTCATCGCCGCGGTCCGGGCCTTCACCCGCGTGAAGGAGGATGCGGCGATCGCCATCGCCATCGGCGGGTTCTTCGGCGTCGGCATCGTGCTCAGTCGCATCGTGCAGAACACGCCCGGAGGCAATCGCGCCGGGCTCGACGGGTTCATCTTCGGCAAGGCCGCGAGCATGGTGAGCGACGATGCAAGACTCATCGCGATCGCGGCGGCGGTCGTCGTCGGCGTGCCCGCGCTGCTGTACAAGGAGTTCAAGCTCCTGTGCTTCGATCGCGCCTTTGCCGACGGCCTGGGATGGCCCACCTTCCTGCTCGACCTGCTGCTCATGACGCTCATCTGCGTCTGCACCGTGGCCGGACTGCCCGCCGTGGGCGCGGTGCTGATGGTCGCGATGTTGGTGATCCCGGGCATCGCCGCGAGGTTCTGGACCGATCGCCTCTCGTCGGTGTTGCTTCTGGCGGCCCTCTTCGGCGGCCTGAGCGGCCTTGCCGGCACGGTCCTGAGCGACACGCTGCCCGTGCCCGAGGGGGCGGCGTCGCGAGGGTGGCCGACGGGGCCGGTCATCGTCCTCGTGGCCTCGTCCATCTTCCTCTTCTCGATGCTGGCCGCTCCGCGTCGGGGGCTCCTCGCCGACCTGTGGCGGCGACGATCGCTGCGACGACGCATCGCCTTGCACCACGTCCTGCGCGACGCCTATGAGGCGACGGAACGCATGGGCGACATGGACGCGAGCTGGCGTGCCGAGACGCTGGGACGCGACGTCGCCCGACGGACGCTGCGACGCGCGATGCGAGAAGGGCTGATCGCCGAGACCGCAGGCGGGTTCGTGCTCACTCGCGAGGGTCGTCACGAGGCGGCCCGCATCGTTCGAGCCCACCGCCTGTGGGAGCTCTTTCTCATCGAGCAGGCCGACATCGCGTCGGACCACGTCGATCGCGACGCCGACGAAATCGAGCACGTCCTCCCCGCGGGCGTCATCGCCCAACTCGAGGCCCGGCTGGCGTCCCAGGGACGGCTTCCCGCCTCGCTGGTCGTCATGCCCGCCGTGCCCGCCTCCCCTCACCCCATCGGGCCCGGCGAAGGCCGGGCCGCCGAACCTGCGAGAGGGCCGACGCCATGAACCTCCGAGGCAACTATCGCCCGGGCGTCTCGCGACGGGGTCGGTCCACGGTCGCGGCGGCCACCATGGTCGTCCTGACGGCGGGCGTGTCGACGGCGCTTGCGGGCGACGGGGCGACGCGAGCCGTCCCGTATACCAGTGACGACTGGTGGACGCTCGCCACGGCGGTGGTCTGCTGCGTCTGCTGCGCCGTGCCCGGCTGTTTCCTGGTGCTCCGGCGGATGTCGCTGTTGGGCGACGCCATCAGCCACGCGATCCTGCCGGGGCTGGCGCTGGCCTTCTTCGTCACCGGATCGCGAGAGCCGCTGCCCATGCTGCTCGGCGCGTCGGGGGTGGGCGTGCTCACCGCGTTGCTCTCGACCGCGCTCAACCGGTGGGGGCGGGTGCCCGAGGACGCGGCGATGGGCGTCGTGTTCACCACCCTCTTCGCCTCGGGCGTGGTGCTCATCACGCTCGCGGCGCGACAGGTCGATCTCGATCCGGGCTGCGTGCTCTACGGACTCATCGAGTTCGTGGCCTTCGACACCCGCACGCTGGCCGGGATCGCGATGCCCAAGGCGTTCATCGAGCTGTCCGTGCTGCTGACGGTCGTGCTGGGCCTGACCGGACTCTTCTGGAAGGAACTCCGCATCGTGAGCTTTGACGCCGCGATGGCCACGAGCATGGGCATCAGCGCCACCCTCGTGCACCACGGACTCATGACGGTGGTGGCCGCCACCAGCGTCGTGAGCTTCGAGGCGGTGGGCTCCATCCTCGTCGTCGCGATGCTGGTGACGCCGGGAGCCACGGCGCATCTGCTGACCGATCGGCTCGACCGCATGCTCTGGTGGGCGGGTGCCATCGCCGCCGCGAGCGCGTGCATCGGTCACGCGCTCGCCGTGCGGTGGAACACCAGCGTCGCGGGCATGATCGCCAGCGTGTCGCTCGCGATGTTCGTGGCGGCCTGCGTCGCGGCGCCGCGACACGGCGCCATCGCCCGGCTGTGGCGACCTCGCATCGCCTCGGCCGAGCCTCGCCCCTGATCCCGCCCGCCGCGACGTGGGCCGCGTCGAGCGGTCGAAAAGAAAACACGCGTCGCCGGGGCGACGCGTGTTCGATGGGTTCGGGTGATCCGCCTCGGGCGGCCGTCACTTGAGGATGACGATCTCCACGCGGCGGCTGGCGGCCTTGCTGCTCTTGGGCTGCGTGGAGCCGTAGCCCACGGCATCGACGCGGCTGGAGGAGACGCCCTTGCTGATCAGGTACTTGCGAACGGCGTCGGCGCGGGCCTCGCTCAGGGCCTCGTTGGTCGCGAACCGGCCCTTGGCCTTGCGGATGGGGTCGGTGTCGGTGTGACCCTCCACGCGGATCTCGCTGGAACGGTACTTGGACTTGATCTCGCCCGCGATGCGATCGAGCGTCTTCTTGGCGCTGGTCTTGAGAGTGGCCTGGCCGGGATCGAACAGGATGTCGCCCGAAAGGCGAGCCCGCATGTTGCCGTCGCTGTCTTGCGAGAAGTCGCGGCTGCCGGCGTTCCCGCCGCTGCCGTCCGCGATCGCCGACACCGGCTCGGCCGGCTTGGCCGCCAGTTGCGTTTGGCACGTGCTCAGCGCGGTCTGCAGTTCGGCGATCTTGCCGTCCTTGTCGCGGTTGGCCTGATCGAGCGTGGCCACCTTCTCGCGAAGGTCGGCGACCTCGGCCAGCGCGGCCTCCGTCTGCTTCTTCTGCGAGTTGCAGCCGCCCAAGCCGCCCATGACCATGGTGGCCGAAACCAATGCGATGAATCCGATGCCGATCTGACGGATGACGGTCGACCTTGCCATGAACTGCCCCTTGATGAAGTGCCGCTGAAAGGACCTTGAACGGAGTCTGCCGGCGATGTCACGACACCGCAGGCCAACGCTCGACGCTTCGAGCCTCGTCGGAATTTCATTTCCTCCGAGCGGGCGAATCGTACCGATGCAGCAAGGGTTTGTGAACGCCTCTTGGCAAATC
Source organism: uncultured Phycisphaerales bacterium (assembly GCA_903929885.1). Lineage (GTDB taxonomy): Bacteria > Planctomycetota > Phycisphaerae > Phycisphaerales > UBA1924 > UBA2402. The sequence continues at coordinate 10,414 of CAIYWI010000027.1, read as the reverse complement.
CGCGCACTTTTTTGCGCGTGCGATCAGGTCCCGACCATGGGGCGGAACCAGGCGCCGGACCGGGGACGGCCGTCACGGCAACGTGAATCGCATCCCGTGCCGGAAGATCGGCCCCAGCAGCCGCTCCATGAAGGGCTGGAAGTACCAGACCGCCAGCGTGCCCACCGCCAGGTAGGGCCCGAACGGCATCTGCTGGGGTGTTCCCGACAACATCCGAAGCGCCCGGCCGAAGCGACAGCCTTTCAACAATACCTGCAGTTGGTGGCGGTGGGTCGAGACGCGTCGGGCCAACGAGCCCAGGCGCCAGACCTTGAACATGCCCCGGAAGTTCCACACCAGCCCCACGAACGCGGCGGCGAAGAAGCCCATGAGCGCCGTGGGCCAACCAAGGCACGCACCAACCGCCGCCATCAGGTGCACGTCGCCCATGCCCATCGCGTCCTGGCCCTTGACGAGCGTGCCCAGGATGCGGAACAGCCACACCGCGCCGCCTCCGACCAGATAGCCCATCAGCACGCCGCTGGCCACGCTGGCCCAGTGCGGGAGTTGATTGCTCGAGTGCCACTCATCGATCTGGAACCCCGTCATCACCTCGATGCCGATGATGTGCTGCCACGTCCCGGCCTGTGCCAAGCCCAGGCGAGCGCCCAGCACGCCGAGGATCACCGCCGGGGCGAGGAAGAGCACCTCGCGGAGGGCCTCGCGTCGGGCGTGGGGGTATTCGAGCCACAGCCCGGGGTCGTTGGGAGATTGCGGGATTCCCAACTCCTGCTGCCGGGTCTCCAGCCACGCGTCGTAGTCGTGGTAGCTGCGGCGAATCACGCCGAACGCCAGCAGGAGGTTGGAGATCAGCAATCCGAGTCCGGCGCCCGCCACCGTGCCGGCGGCCATCCAGCCGCTCTCGCCGGGCGTGGCGATGCTCCAATCCCACGACGTCGCGAACCGAGGTCGCTCGTGCTCGGGCGCCATGGTCACCAGGGCGAACTGAATGCCGGCCAGAAGCACCGCCGCGCCCGCCGGAATCCACGTGAGCACCAGTGGAATGAAGTACGTGCGGGCGTCGATGAGCGTCACCGCCGTGAGGCAACTCACCAGCACCATGACCGTCACCATCATCGGCCACGTCGTGGCGAAGGTGCCCTTGCCCCATGCCGGCGTCAACTCATGGAACGGGATCCCGAGGAACGGTCCTTGGGAATACAACTTCAGGTAGATCAGGCCGAACGCCAACGCCACCACCGTCTCCACGATGGGGTACTCGGCCGAGATCGGCGAGCGGCAGAACCGACACTTGCCTCCCAGCGAGAGCCACCCGAAGATCGGAATGTTCTCCCGCCACGTCAGACGCGTCTCGCAGTTGGGGCATCGCGACGGCGGGCTCACGACATCCAGCCCCAGCGGGATCCGGTAGACCAGCACGTTCACCAAGGAGCCGATGCACGCGCCAAAGGCGCACGCGAAGAGCACGTTCGCCACGCTCAGCAGCGTCATCAGCAGTTCGTAGTGGGCCAGTTCATGCATGGGACGTGTCCGTCGCGGGAGGGTCGGACGCCGCCGCTGCGGCATCTCCTTGGGTCCATCGGCAGCCGCGGCTCGGCTTCACCAGAACGGGCCCGTGCCACCCCTGCGATCGGGGAGGATGCCCGCCACGCGACCGCACGCTCAGGGGCCCGAGCCCGGGGAGGGATTCACGCCTTGGGGGCGGCCTTGCCGAGCTCCTCGATCTTCTGCTCGGCCTGGCCGAGAATGTGACGGCACCGCGCCAGCAGCGCCATGCCCTTCTCGTACTCCTTCACCGAGTCCTCCAGCCCGATCTCCCCCTGCTCGATCCTCTCGACGATCGCCTCGAGGCGTTCCATCGCCTTCTCGAACGGCAGGTCGTCCGGAGTGGCGGCATCCTTGGGTGTCTTGTTGGTGCTCACGGACCTAGGTTAGCCCCGCCCGGCCCGACGATGAATCTTCGGGTTGCGCCGCTCGCGGCTCAGCCGAAGAGCGAGTCGTCGCTGCCGGTGTTCCGCACGGGCCTTCGCGCGGGAGCGGGGGCGGCTTGCGGGTTCCGGCCTTCCACCCGCGACTGCAGGGTCCCGTCGGCCACCCTTGTGATGATCTCGGTTCCCGGCGGGGCGTCGGCGGCCCGCCGCACCAACCGTCCGTCCGCGGTGGTCGTCACCGAGTAGCCCCGTTCAAGCACCCGCAACGGGCTGACGGCCTCGAGTTGACGCGATGCAGCTTCAACGGCCCCCCGCAGGTGAACGACACGATGGCGCACCGCGGCAGCGAGCCTGACTTCGATCGTCGCCACGCGGGACGCGCGGGCGGCCAACTGCTGCGCAGGGCGGCAACGCTCCAAGCGGAGGGCGAGACGGTCGAGCACGCTGCGATGATGGGCGAACCTCGCCCGCACGGCGGCTGCAAGCGACTCCTCGTGCCGGTCGATCGCGAGCTCATACGCCTCAAGGGCTCGCGTGGGCGATGCCAACACCGGCCGCGACGCCAATGAATCAAGCAGCCTTCGTCGCGTGTCGAGGCCTTGACGCATGAGCATGCCCAGGCGACCGCCCACCGAGTGCAACTGCTGCGTCAAGGCCGCCGCGTCGGGCGTGAGCCGCACGGCGGCTTGCGTCGGGGTGGCGGCGCGAAGGTCGGCGACCAGTTCGGCGATGGTGGTGTCGGTCTCGTGGCCGATGGCCGCCACCACGGGAATGGGACATTCGACGATCGCCTGGGCCACCACGCGCTCGTTGAAGGTCCACAGGTCCTCCATCGAGCCCCCGCCGCGGGTCACCAGGAGGGCCTCGACGCCAAGGGCCCTCGCCCGGCTGCCCACCTCGCGGATGGCGGCGGCCACCTCCTCGGCGGCTCCCTGTCCCTGCACCCGGCAGTCGGCCAAGAGGACGCCCACCGCCGGGCATCGCTTTCGCATCGTCACGAGCACGTCCTGCAGGGCGGCGGCGGTGCGGCTGGTGACCACCGCGATCTTGGACGGAAAGTGCGGGAGCGGTCGCTTGCGTTCCTCCGCGAACCAACCCAGCCCGCGAAGTTCGTCGCACAGGGCTCGGAATGCCAGGTCCAGCGCGCCGGCGCCCACGGGTTCGAGCGAATCGAGGATGACCGAGACTCGGCCTTGGGGGGCGTAGAACTCGACGCGACCGCGTGCGAGCACCTGCTGGCCGTTGGCGGGCGTGAACTTGACGTTCTTCTTCCCCGACCGCCAGACGACGCAGTTCACCGACGCCCCCGCGTCCTTGATGGTGAAGTACCAGTGGTCGCTGTCGCGAAAGCCCGAGACTTCGCCGGTGAACCGCACGGCCTGAGGCATGCCGGCCTTGAGCGTGCCGTCAATCCGCGCGGCGAGTTGCGTGACCGTCAACGGCGACTCGCCCCCGTCGGCGGCGGTCTGGGCGCGGGCGGCGGCGGTTCGCTGGGGATCGAAAAGGGACCTCGACACTGGACGAAGGTCTCCTGAGGCGATGCCGCCGACGCGGGCGGGGAGTTCAGCGAACCTGCTCGATCGACGCCCCGTCGAGGACGTCGAAGCCGACGAACTGACCGGGGGTGAACTGCGAGGCCTTCTGGCGAGGATCGGTGGGGGTGCAGTGGATGGGCGTGCCGGCATTGACGACCACGGCATCGCCGACGACGGCGACGACGGTGCCCTGCACGCGACGGGGTCGTCCCATCACGGGCTCGACGAACTGACCGCCGGTCTGCGTGGCGTCGATCCGTCGGGCTTGGGCTCGGATGATGCCGATGAGCCGCTTGCCCGGGGCGGCGTCAATCGAGCCCGCCGCGCGAAGGTGGAGCTCGTAGCTGGTGTTGGGAACGGCGAACTTGACGTACGCCGGCTTGGTGGCGGTCTCCGCGACGGCGGCGACGAAGGTGCCGCGGGCGTGCGTGGGGTCGATCTTCGTGGTCGGGGAGGGGGTGATCATGGTCCGCGAAAGCATATGAGCGGTGGAGGGGCCGGATCGAGGCGCGTGCCGGGCGGCCTCGGGCCCGTCGCGGGCCGACGGCGGGCCCTACGGTTGATCGTCATCCGCGTGGTCTTGGTTCGAGTCAGACCGCTCTCTCCCTCCCATGACGACCGACACCGAAGGATTCGTGCAACGGACGCATCGCCTCAAGGGCGACTTGGTCGCTCAGGGCAAGCGGGTGCAGGGCGTGCTCGAGGCCGCGTTCGACGCGATCTTCAGCGGCAGCCTTGAGCGGGCGGCGTGGGTCAAGAATCAGGACGACCTGATCGACGCGGTCGACGTGGAACTCGAGCGGGCCTGCGTGCAACTGCTGACCGACGCCACCAAGCGGGACCGGGCCGACACCTCCGAGCTGAACCCTGAGCAGCTTCGGGCGGTCGTGACCATCGTGAAGGTGAACAACGAGCTCGAACGCACGGCCGACGTCGCGGTCGAACTGGCCGACATGGTCTTGGCGGCCAAGATCGGCGGCGCGGCCGGTCAGGCCTTCCCCGAAACGTTCCGCGTGATGGCCAACAGCGTCGTGGGCATCGTCCGCGACGTGAACACGGCCGTGCTCCGCGACGATCCGAACTTGGCGAACATCGTCCTCCAGAGCCAGCATGCGGTGACGGCCTTCAAGGACGCGCTGCTGCGGGACGCCGAGCAGAAAATGGTGCGAGGGCAGATGTCTGCCGACTTCGCCTTCTCGCTCCACGAGGTGGCAACGGCCTGCGAGATCATCGCCGACCACTGCACCAACATCGCCGAGCAGGTGATCTACCTCACCACCGGCGCGATCGTCCGTCACGGCCTCAACGCGTGGGAACGCGTGGAACAGAAGGCCTGAGGCGTGGGCGATCGGCCTCCCTCCTTTCGCGAGTTGCTGGCGTCGGCGATCGAGCGTCGCGCCGATCTCCTGCGCCGGGGCCGCACCCAGGCCTTTCGCGCCTTTTCCGGAGGGCCCGAAGGCCTCGACGGCGTGCTTGTCGACGTGTACGGTCCGTTCGCCACGCTCATCACGCACGAGGGGACCGCGCCGGCGAGGTTCGACGCCAAGGCCGAGGCTCCGGCCGTGCTCGAGACGCTCGCGACCCTGGGCGTGCGGGCCGTCTACCACAAGCCCTTCGCAAAGGACCGCTCCCGCATGGGCGGCGAGATGCCCGAGGGCGTGACCGATCCTGCGCCGGCGGCGGGGGAGCCGCAGCCCGAGGCGGTGGTCATTCGCGAGCACGGCTGGTCGCTCGAGGTCCGCCCGTATGACGGGCTGTCCACCGGCCTGTTCCTCGACCAGCGCGAGAACCGCGCGTGGGTCGCCTCGTGGGTGCGAGGTCGCGTGGCCGAGGGTCGGGCTGCGCCGGCGGTGCTCAACACCTTCGCGTACACGTGCGCCTTCTCGGTGGCGGCGGCGACGGCGGGGGCCGTCACCACGAGCGTCGACGTCTCGCCGCGTTATCTGGAGTGGGGGCGACGCAACTTCGCCCACAACGGCCTCGACGCCTCGACGCACCGCTTCGCCAAGATGGATACGTTCGAGTTCATCGGGTACGCGAAACGCAAGGGGCTTCGCTACGACCTGGTCATCCTCGACCCGCCCAGCTTTGCCGCCGGATCGAGACGCAAGGGCATCGCCCCGTGGAGTTCGGTCGATGATTACGCGCGGTTGGTCAAGGAGGCGGCGACGCTGCTCAACCCCAAGGGCGTGATCTTCGCCTCGACCAACACGCGTGAACTCTGTCGGCCCGGTCGCCTGGAGCGAGAGGTTCGCGAGGGGCTCGGCCGCGAGCCGCGGCTTCTGCGACTGCCGCCGCCGCCGCCCGACTTCGGCGCCGAGCGGGGACGCTTTGCCTCCATCGCCTTCTCCTGACGGGACGGGGGCCGGGAGGGCGCCGCCGCGACTGGACGCGCCGCGAACCGGCCCTACCCTTGCCCATGCCCATCCGCACCGACTTCTCCGCGACGGTCGAGCACATCTCCATCCTCGACGAGCATGGCGTTCTCGACGAGCAACTCGCGAAGGACACGCTCACCGATGAGCAGGTCCTGGAGTTGTTCCAGTACATGTGCAAGTGCCGTGCGCTCGACGAGACGGCCTTCAAGCTGCAGCGGTCGGGCCGCATGGGCACTTATCCGCAGAACAAGGGGCAGGAGGCCGCCGCCATCGGCTCGGCCTTTGCCGCCAAGCGAGGAGTCGACTGGCTGGTCCCGTGCTATCGCGAGAACGCCGCCCTGTGGATGCACGGCCTGCCGATGCACTATGTGCTCCTGCACTGGATGGGCGACGAGCGAGGCAACCAGATTCCCCAGGGCGTGAACATCACCCCCTTGTGCATTCCCATCGGCACGCAAATGCTCCACGCGACGGGCATCTCGTGGGCGATGAAGCTCCGGGGCATCCCCGGCGTCGCCATCACGTACTTCGGCGACGGCGCGACCAGCGAGGGCGACTTCCACGAGGCGATGAACTTCGCGAGCGTGCAGCAGACGCCCACCATCTTCTTCTGTCAGAACAACGAGTGGGCCATCTCGGTGCCCCGCGAGCGGCAGATGTGGAGCAGCACCGTGGCGCAGAAGGCCATCGCCTACGGCATGCCCTGCGTGCGGGTGGATGGCAACGACCTCTTCGCGGTCTACAAGGCCAGCCGCGACGCCATCGAGCGGGCCCGTGCCGGCGGCGGTCCTTCCTTCATCGAGGCCGTGACGTATCGCTTGGCCGATCACACCACGGCCGACGACGCTCGTCGCTACCGCGATCCGGTCGAGGTCGAGGCATGGGTGGGCAAGGACCCGATCATCCGTCTCCGCAAGTATCTGGTCTCGAAGGGGCTGTGGGACGACGCCAAGCAGGCCGAACTCGACGAGGCGGGCAAGGCGATGGTCTCCGAGGTGGTGCGTGCCGCCGAGGGGATCGCCAAGCCCGCGGTGTCGGACATCTTCGACTACACGTACGCGACGATCCCGCCCGAGCTTGAGGTGCAGCGTCGCACCATGCGGACCCACTCGCTGGGGCAGTCGCCCGAGCAGGTCGGTCTCGCCGGCCGCTGATCCCTCCGCGCGTCGCGAACCCCTGTGCATCGCCAGTCGCCGCCGCCGAGGCGGACGATCTTTCCGAAAGGCCATCATGTCGAGCACCACCACCGCCAAGGAACCCTTCAACCCCAAGCTCCGTCGCCGCGTCGACGATCAGGGCGGCCAGCAACTCGTCGAGTGCAATCTCGTCGAGGCCATCACCCTCACGCTGGCGCAGGAGATGGACCTCGACGATCGCGTCATGTGCCTGGGCGAGGACGTGGGCCTCAACGGCGGCGTCTTCCGGGCCACCGACGGCCTGCAGGCCCGCTTCGGCGAGCAACGCGTCGTCGACACCCCGCTCAGCGAGTCGGGCATCATGGGGTCGGCCATCGGCCTGGCCATGGGCGGCATGCGGCCCATTCCCGAGATCCAGTTCGAGGGCTTCCTCGGCCCCGCGTACGACCAACTCTGCAACCACGCCGCCCGCTACCGCACCCGCAGCCGCGGCGCCATCACGGTGCCCATGGTCGTTCGCGTGCCCGTGGGCGGCGGCATCCACGCCCCCGAGCTGCACAGCGATTCCCCCGAGGCCATCTACGCCCACCAGCCCGGCCTCAAGGTGGTCATGCCATCGACGCCCCTGGATGCCAAGGGCCTGCTCGCGGCGGCCATCGCCGACCCCGATCCGGTCATCTTCTTCGAGCCCAAGCGCGTCTACCGCCTCCCGACCCGCGAGTGGATCCCCGAGGATCGCTACACGATCCCCCTCGGCAAGGCCCGGATCGTCTCGGAAGGCACGGACCTCACCCTCGTCACGTGGGGCGCCAGCGTCTATCAGGCCCTTGCCGCCCTTGACGCCCTGCCCGAGGACGTCAGCGTCGAGTTGATCGACCTGCGGACCATCGCTCCGCTCGATCGCGACACGGTCATCGAGAGCGTCAACAAGACCGGCCGCTGCGTGATCGTGCACGAGGCCCCCAAGACCTGCGGCTTCGGCGCCGAACTGTCGAGCATCATTCAGGAGAACTGCTTCCTCCACCTGCACGCTCCCGTGCAGCGAGTCGCCGGCTTCGACACGATCATGCCGTACTACAAGCTCGAACTCGAGTACCTCCCCGATAGCAAGCGCATCGTCGAGGCCGTGCAGCAGACGCTGGCCTATTGAGTCCATCGCTCCGTCACTCGCTCTCTCTCCCAGGCACTCTCTCCACACGGTACAACGACATGGCCCACCAGACCTCATCCGATCCCGATGTCTTCATCCTTCCCGACCTGGGCGAGGGCGTGCACGAGGCCGAACTGCTCAAGTGGCGAGTCGCCGAGGGGCAGCACGTCAAGGAACTCGACATCCTCGCCGAGATGGAGACCGACAAGGCCGTCGTCGAGGTGCCCAGCCCTCGCTCGGGCGTGATCAAGACGCTCCACGGCAAGGAAGGGGAGATCATCCACACCGGCGCACCCCTCGTGACCTATCTCGGTTCTGGCGGCGGGACCGCTGCTCCGAAGGTCGCCGAACCCGCCAAGTCGACGCCGGCCCCCGCTGCGGTCGAGGAGATTCCCGAACCCGCCGCCGAACGAGAGGACGCGGGCACGGTCGTGGGTTCGCTCAGCGCGATCCCCGGCACCGAGAACACGGGCAAGGCCCTCGCCACTCCGGCGGTGCGCCGCATCGCCAAGGAACTCGGCGTCAACATCGATGCGGTCAGCGGCACCGGCATCGGCGGCCGCGTGACGGAGAAGGATGTGCGAGCGGCCGCCTCCGGAGCCGCGAAGGCCAAGCCCGCTCCTGCAGCAAGGTCCGCGGCCCCCGCCCCCTCCTTCGCTCCCCCGGCCCGTCCTGCCGCCTCCGAGGCGCCCCGCTCGGCCCCTTCGCGGCCCATCGCCCTCGACGGCGGGCCCGACACGCTCCGCATTCCCTTCCGAGGCGTCCGCCGCACCATCGCCAATCGGCTGCGAGAGAGCGTGAACCAGGCCGTGCACTTCACGGTGATGGACGAGGCGGATGTCTCCGCGTTGGATGGCCTCCGCCGCAAGTTGGCGGCCGCCAGCGGCGAGAAGGTGTCGTTCCTGCCCTTCGTGGCCGGTGCGGTCTGCCGCGTGCTTTCGACCTCGCAGTTCCGCCCGCTCAACGCGACGGTGGACGAGAAGCCCGGCGACGCTTCGTACGACGCCAGCATCATCCAGCACCGCAGCGTGCACATCGGCATCGCCACCGACACCGAGAACGGGCTGATGGTGCCGGTGCTTCGCGACGCGGATCGACTTGGCGTGCTCGAGATCAGCCGCGGCATCGCGGCGGCGGCCGACTCGGCCCGCAGCCGCACCGCCTCGCGAGAGCAGCTCATGGGCTCGACCTTTACGATCAGCAACGTGGGCAGCCACGCGGGCCGCTTCGCCACGCCGATCATCAACTACCCCGAGGCGGCGATCCTGGCCGTGGGCCGCGCCCGCGAGGGCGTGGTGGTGAACAAGGGCGCGTTCAAGGTGGGACAGTTGCTCCCCCTCTCGCTGGCCTGCGATCACCGCGTCGTCGACGGCGCGCTGGCGGCGTTGGCCCTTGCCGAGATCATCCGGCTGCTGCAGGACCCCGAGCAGTTGCTCGGCCCGGCACGCGGCTAAGGGTCGAGGCGTCGCGCCCTGACGACCGCAACCATGCTCCGAGGCATCGCCATCTTGGCGCCACGGTGCACCTGGTGGCTGAAGCCCTGTCATTGTCCATGTCGGCGCTCGTGCACCCAGAGCTTGCCTGCCAAGCCGGGCTTCACCTCGGGCTTCCCGCGTGTTCGCCCGCACGGGCCGAGGCGAAATGACACGCACCCGCGACGTCAGCGTCGCGGGTGCGTGAGTCGGATCAGGAGATGTTCACGCCCGATCACCGGCGGCGGCGACCCGCGGCCAGGCCCGCCAGCCCGAGCAGGCCAAGGGCTGCCGGGGCGGGGACGACGCTGACATTGGTGTACTGGATGTCGGAGAAGTCCTCGATGAAGGGGTTGCGCTGGTTCTGGGCCTTGAGGCCGATCTTCGCGCCGTAGTTGATGCCGTAGAGCGCATCACCCTCGTTGCCCCAGATCTTGAGGCCGCTGCTGTGCACGCCGGTGACGGCGTCGATGAAGGTGAGCTGGTACGCGCCCTTGAGCGGATCAACCGCGCCCGGGGCGAAGTACTCGAAGATCACCCCCGCGGTGGTGCCGAGGGTGTAGATGTTGCCAAAGCCGGTGAAGGGCATCGAGGCGCCGAAGACCGCCACCTCGCCGTCGCTGGCGATCAGCACCTGGCCCTCGTCAGTCCAACCGCCAAAGACCGGATTGCGGGGGTTGTGCACCTCGATGCCCGCCTCGCGACGGGGCTGGCCCACGCCGAAGGCCGTGTTGATCGTGACGTTGAACGACAGCGTCCAACTCTGGTTGTAGTTGTTGGTGAGGGGGCTCGCGCCGCCGTCGTTGCTCAGC